>JAAELT010000696.1 GCA_024226315.1 bacterium
TCCCCCCCCCCCAGCGACCACCGAAAAAGATTTTAGACAGAAAGTCTAGCATCGAAGTCGATCACCGGCCAAGGTGCGCGCATCCCGTCCTCAGGGCTCGACCGTGGCCAGCAGCTCGCCGAATCGCTTGCTCGCCGCCTCGGCCGCGTCCAGGAGCTGGTCCAGGCCGTCGAGCTCGCCTTCCAGGGCAGACGCAGCGTTCGACCTTGGAAGGGTGATTTGGTGGCGACCCGACCGCTCAGCATTTTCTCGGCCCGTGTCCGCCTAAATCTCTGACAAGATGACGTTTAACCACTCTTCAAGTAGGAGATGCCAAGCTAGAATAGCAGTTCCGGTGAGGGCCATGGGCCCCTGGCGGAGCTCGAGCGGCAGGCGCTGAGCCGGTGCCGAGCCGCGGTCCGCGATCTGGCCCGAGAAGAGCAGATCGTCAGCGGGCCGAAGGGTGACCAGCACCAAGGCTCGAGATGCCTCCGGTGCCCGATCGGCTACGCGTTAAGGCATCCTGACCGGTCGCGAGCCCTCTCAGATCGTGCGATTTCCCACCCTGCAACCGTGCCGAGTCGAATCGGTTGCATTTGTTTTCCACCCTGTACCCGTGCCGAGTCGAATCGGTTACGTTCGTTTTCCACCCTGCAACCGTGCCGAGTCAAATCGGTTTCGTTTGTATTCCACCCTGTAACCGTGGTGTAGCAGCAGCGGTTACGTTTGTTTTCCACCCTGTAACCGTGCGGAGTTGGATCGGTTACGTTTGTTTTCCACCTCGGAACCGAGGTGTAGCCGAATGGTTGCCATCAATAACCTCGCCGGAACCGGTCCGGGAGCTTGCCGGAAACCCCCGCGTCTCGCCGGAACCGGTTCGGAAGCTTGCCGGAATCTCCGCTGCCTCGCCGCCACCGGTACGGGAGCTTGCCGGAATCTCCGGCGCCTCGCCGCAACCGGGGCGCTACACCCCGAGTAGCACGCCGCGCGCAGCGATGCCGGTGATCTCGCGCATGGCGTAGACGTACCAGCTCAGCTGGACGCGGTAACTCTGCTGTCGAGCCTCGAGATCGGCGTCGGTCTTGAAGTCGACGACAGTCCAGATATCGTCTTCGAGAAAGGCGAGATCGATGATGCCCTCGACCAGGCCGTCGCCGCCCCGGGCGAGCAGGAAGGGCGCTTCCCGGTGACAGCGCTCGGCGCCGGCGGCGCGGATGAGCAGGGGATGCGCCAGGGCACGGACGACGCTCGAGGTTGCGCCGTCGACTTCGTCGCCGGAGGCGTCGAGCATGCGCCCGTGCATCTCGGCCAGGCGCCGTACCGTCTGCTCGTCGGCGTCGAAGGCGGCGTCACGCAGCATGGTGTGCACCAGCGTGCCGAAGCGCTTGCCGCCGGGACGGCCGGCGTCGCGCAGCAGGAATTCGACGTCGATCTCGGCCTCGAAGCCCGGCGGCGGCTCTTCGAGCTCGGTGACGATCGCGACATCGAGCCGCGCGGTGCTTCCCGCCTCGAGCACGTCCGCGCGCGCGTCCCGCCAGGTCCGGTAGCTAGATATGCCCTCTTCGGCCACCTCGCCGGTTTCGTCACGGCCTAGGATCTCCTCCTGCCGCAGCCCGAAGTTCGCCTCGACGCCGAGATTCAATACGCCGGGGTCCCACCACACCACGTCATGCTCGCCCGCCAGGGGCCGGTGCAGGCCGGGGCGGATCGCCTCGTGCACCGGCCCGGCCAGGGTCTGGGGGCTGGTGAGCACGGTGCTGGCGCCATCGAACGGTGGGCAGCCCGGGGCCGGTCGCGATGCCTGGTAGTCCTGCCGTGGGGGGTAGATCGCGGGGTTGAGCGGGCTCAGCCAACCGCCCTCCCAGGGACCGGTGCCGACCCCCGGCACCACCAGCAGGTCGCGCGCCCGGGTGGCGGCGACGTAGGCCAGGCGCACGCCCTCCGCGAGGTCGCGGCCGTGCTCGAGCTCGGCGTTCTCGCGCAGCTCCCAGGGCGAGAAGCCGAGCAGCTTCGACGCGCTGAGGCCGCCGTCGGCGTCGAGATACAAACCCGGCTCCGCGCGAGCGAGGTTGGCGGTGATGTCGGCGAGCACCACCACCGGAAACTCCAGGCCCTTGGCGGCGTGGGCGGTCATCAGGCGCACGCCGTCCGCACCCTCCTCGAGCACCGGCGAAGAGCTCGACCCCGGGCGTTCGGCTTCGGCGTCGAGCAGCTCGACGAAGCCACGGAACGACAGTCCGCCCCGGACCTCGAAGCTGCGCGCCAGGTCGCAGACCCGTTCGACGTTGGCCAGGACCTGGTGGCCTGCCGGCCGCAATGCGAAACCGGCGTGGGCGCGGGTGAGCTCGAGCAGACGATGGACGGTGTCGGTGATCGGCACGTGGTTGCGCCGCCGATGGAGCTCGGCCAATAGATCGAGGGCCTCGACGATGGCGGAGTAGTGATCGGCATCGTCCGCCGGGCGCGGCGCGAAGGGATGCAGGCGCAGATCCTCGAGGTGGTAGCGCAGCAGCAGGTTGTCTGGGATGGCGAACAGGTCGCCGCGCAGGCTGGCGTAGACGGCGAGCCGGTCGTCGGGCCATTCGACGGCGGTGAGCGCGGCCCGCAGGGTCTCGACCTCCTCGCGCTGATGGAAGGAGCGGCCGCCGACCAGCAGGTGCGGCACGCCGCGGGCCTCGAGAGCGCCCACGTAGCCGCGGGTGACGTCGCCGCCCCAGGAGACGAAGCGGCGAAACAGCAGGGCCACGTGGCGCGGCGCAATGGGAATCTTGCGTCTCCGATCATCAGGATCCTGCACCCGCCAGCCGCTTTCCTCGATCAGCCAGGCGACGAAAGCGGCGGTGACGTCGGGCAGGCAGGCTTCGATCTTGGTCTTGGTGACGCGCGAGTAGCCAAATGGGTCGGGCGCCGGAACGACCACGATCTGTGGTTGCTCGGTCGGCGGATCGCGGTGGGGCGCGAGCGGGATGTACTCGGGCTGGCCGCTGGCCTCATCGCCGGTCATGTGCTTGGCGAATGCGGCGTTGACTGCCCGTTGCAGGGGGCCCACCGCCCGGAAGCTGGTCTGCAGCTGCACCAGACCGACGTTGCCGCCCTCGGTGAGCCGCCGCTTGAGATCCTGGTAAAGCACCACGTCCGCGCGCCGGAAGCGGTAGATCGACTGCTTGGGATCGCCGACCAGGAAGAGCTTTCCCGGCCGCGGCCGCGCTCGGCGCCAGTCGGTCTCGGCCGTGTCGTCGGCCGCCAGCAGCAGCAGGATCTCGGCCTGCAGTGGGTCGGTGTCCTGGAACTCGTCGACGAACAGGTGGGTGAAGCGGTTCTGGAGCTCGGCGCGAACGCCGGCGTCGCCGCGGATCAGGTCGCGGGCGCGCAGCAGCAGATCGAGAAAATCGAGCTGGCCGGCGCGGCGCTTGAGCTCTTCGTAGTCGGCAATCACTTCGCCGAGCTCGCCATGGAGCAGCGCCGCCAGGTCGGCGTCGGCCTGGTGACGGAAGGCCTCGAGCGCGCCGGTGACCGCGTCGCGGACCTTGAGCGCCTCCTCGCGGGCCACTCCGGGGGCGAACCACTTGCCGCGTCCCTTCCAGCCGCGCTGGCGGTGGAGCTGGTGGTAGAGCTCCACCAGCTGCGCTTCGAGCTCGTCGTAGTCGCGCTCGGCCACGGCCTCGGTGCGCCGTACCCAGTGGCGCAGCGCCTCGGCCGGCTCGAGCGCCCGGCGCAGATAGTCGTGGCGATTCCCGCACTTCGCGCACAGCTCGGCGAGCTCGTCGACGCCTTCTTCCAGCAACAGGTCGATCGCCGCCTCGCGCTCGAACGGGCGGCGCTCCCAGGGCTCTTCGAAGTCGCGCCAGTCGACCAGGCTGCGGCCGGCTTCGCGCAACCGTTCGACCGGGGTCGAACGGTCGAAGCTGCGCTGCCGTGCCAGGCGGCTCAGCGCGCGGCGCAAGCCGGCCGGCATCTCGTCCAGCTTGCGCTCGATCCAGGCCTGGAAGGCGCGGTCGAAGAGCCCCGCGGACTGGTCGTCGTCGACCTCCTCGAAGCCTGGGTCGATGCGCGCCTCGACCGGTCGCTCGCGCAGGATCTCGGCGCAGAAGGAGTGGATGGTGCCGATGTGGGCCTCTTCCAGACGCGCCAGGGCGTTTTCGAGATGATCCCGGGCGGCGCCGTCGCCAGTGGCGGCGCGGGCCCGGTCGAGCTCCTGACGAAGGCGCAGCTTCAGCTCGCCGGCCGCCTTGCGGGTGAAGGTGACGGCGACGATACGGTCTATAGTGGTGCCGCCACGCTTGAGCACCGCCACCAGCCGGTCGACCAGCACCGTGGTCTTGCCGGTGCCCGCCGCCGCCTCGACCAGCAGGCTCTCGTCGAGCGACGTGGCGATGCGGTCGCGCGCCGGTTGGTCCTCGAGGGGCTTCATGGCATCTTCCGCAGGCGATTCAGGGGGACGAGGCGTTGAGGGTGCTTGCGGCCGATGCGGGTCTCCTCGTTGGGGCCGCAGACCAGGCGGTAGTCGCACCAGCGGCACTCCCCCTTGTCGGGCGCCGCGGGCAGGAACCCTTTCCCGACGGCGCGATCGATGGCGTCGAGTACCTCGGTGGCGGCCTGACGGCTGTCGTCGTCGAGGGCGACCTCGAGCGACTGGTAACGGCCGCGGCGGGTGCAGAAGAACAGGCGCCCAGACTCCACCGGACGGCCAAGCAGCTTCTCGGCGGCTAGGGCGTAGAGCACCGGCTGGAGTGTCTTCCCGCCGCCGACCACCAGGCGGGGCAGCTCGGGGCTCTTGCCGGTCTTGTGGTCGGTGACCCGCAGCACCGGCCTGTCCGGATCGTCCTCCACCAGGTCGATGGCGCCGCGGAGCAGCTTGCCGCCCAGCACCTCCGCCTCCTCGAGCGGCTCGGCGGCGCCGCGCATGTCGAGTGGCACGCTGCCGCGCCGCAGGCCGAAGGCGAGCTCGAAGCGCGCCGGGCGCCAGGGCTCGCCGGCGGCGATCAGCGAACGGATCCAGCCCCGTAGGTCGGTGTGGAGACCCTCGATCTCGCTGCGCCAGACGCGCTCGATGGCCGGGGCCAGCTTCTCGTGGTAGCGGCCGGTAACCCGCTCCAGGGTCTCTTCGAGCAGGCGGGTGACGGCGTTCTCGTCGCTCTCGTCGAACGACAGCAGGTCGCTCCTCTCGAGCGCGCCAAACAGCTCGAACTGGATCTCGTGGAACAGGCTGCCACGCGTCAGGGGGTCGAGCTGCTCCAGGCGCACGGCTTCCTCGCGCGGCTTGAGGCGGAGCACGGCGTAGAGCAGGAATCGATACGGGCAGCCGGCGTATCTCTGTAGCGAGGTGGGCGAGTAGCTGCGCCCGTCGAGGCGGTGCCGGGCCAGGCCTTCGAGCGTCGGCTCGTCGGGCTCGACGACGCCGTCGGCGGGCGAAAATCCCGGCCGCCAGCGGCGCCAGCGCCGGCGCAGCGAGCGCGTCAAGCGCTCGTTTGCGGCGAGCAGGAAGTGGCCACGCCCTCGCCGCTGCGGCGCGCCGTGACGCAACAGGGGCTCCAGCACCGCGAGGTCGTACTCGGCGTCGTCGATCGCTGCCTCGCGCCGGCGCGGTGCCGGCCAACCGAGCAGTGACTCCGAGCCCGCCGCTGCCCGGGTCTCGAGCTGACGCAGATCGGGGAGGTGGCCCTCGGCGGCGCGCAGCAGGTCCAGCGCGTAGAAAGAGGGTACGCGTGGACGCCCTTGCAGTACGTCGAGTTTGGGGTAGGAGACCACCAGCCGCGAGCGCGCGGCGCCGGCGGCGATGCGCAGCAGCAGGCGCTCGGTGGCCACCCGCTCGGTCTGGGTGGGCAAGGCGGCCTCGAGCTGGCGGCGGTAGGTGTCGAGCAACAGAGGGTCTTCGAACGCCCGGCGCGGGAAGATGCCTTCCGCCAGGCCGGGGAGAAAGACCGCCTCGAACGAACGCCCGCGGATCTCGGCCACGGTGGCCACCAGCACGCGGCCGTATCGGCGCGCCGGCGGCTCGAGGCGCAGAAAGGAGAGGCGCTCGCCGAGCACGCGGCGCACCTCGTCGAGCCCCACCGGGCCCACGCGGTCCATGGGCCGCAGCTCGGCGAGCATCGTCAATACCTTTTCGGGTCGCTTCAGCACCAGGCCCGCGAGCTTCTCGAGCGCCGCTAGCCACTCGCCCCAGGGGGCGGACTCCGGCAGCTCCGCCAGGGCTTCGATCACGGGCAACGCGAAGCGCTCCAGATGGCCGAGATGGTCGAGTCGTCGTTGCCGATGGCTGACGCGCAACGGTTCCTCGCCCGCCAGATCGCGCAGCTGGAGCTCGATTTCCTTCTTCAGGCCCGCCAGCCGCTCGCGCCAGCGCTCGAGCCCACCGTAGACCCGCGCGTCGACCAGCAGACGCTCCCAGCCACGCGGCGTGCGCAGCGAACCGGCGATCACGGGCGCGCCTTTCGGCACGTCTTGCTGTTCGCCGGTGGTTTCCTCCAGCTCTTCGGCGGCTTCCGGCGGCAGCAGGGTCTTGAACACCAACTGATCGCCGTCGGGCGCCACCCACGGCACCTCCACCTCGGGCGGCGCGCCGGCCTCGTCCAGATCAGGGACCTGGCCGAGCGACAGGTACTCGGCGAAGCGCGATGCGGAAAGACCCTCGGTGGCGCAGTCGAGCAGCGCCAGGAAGGCGCGGCCGGCCGGGTGTGGGCGCACCGTGCCGCGGGTGAAGTAGGCCGGGACGTCGGCGCGTCTCAGGGCCTCCTCGACCAGCGGCAGGTAGGCGTCCGCGTCACGCAGCAGGATCGCCACCTCGTCGAAGCCGACGCCGTCCCTGGCCAGGGCGTGGATCCGGCGGGCGATTTCGACGCATTCGCGGCCCTCGCCGGCCGCCGCCAGAAACGAGAAGCTCTGGTCGTCGTGCCCGACCTCCTCGTCGGAAGGATCCGCGGCGGCGAACACCCGGCGGCGGAGGCGGTCGAGCTTGGTGGCCTCACCCGCGCCGTCGGTCTCTTCGAGATCCCGCGCCGCGGTGCCGAAGATTTCCTCGAGCGCGGCGCGCCCGTCGTCGTCGCCCCACACCAGGGTGGCGAAGGCGTCAGGGGCGCGACCGACCAGCTTGGCGAGGAAATGGCGCTCGGCCAGAGTCACCGCGGCGACGTCGACCAGCAACACCGGCAGGCCGACGGCGGCGTGGTCGCCGCGCTCGATCTCGTGGCCGCCGAGCCTCAGGAGCGCCGCGTCGTCGACCAGCGACCAGCGGTCGAGCTCGTGCTCGTAGCGTCCCAGCAGGCGCGCGAGATCCCGGCCGGGGGCGCCGGCACCCGCCAGCTTCTCGGCGCTCACCGAATGACCACGGATCTCTCTCAGGGTGGCCGCGAGTGCCCGCGCCAGTCCGGGCGCCTCGGCCACGGGCTCGAAGTACTCGAGCTCGCCCGCCTCCGCGGCGATCGAGATCGAACGCGCCGCCAACGCCTCGACGCCCAGGCCGGTGACCGGCGCCAGACCGTCCGCCGCCAGCGGCCGCGTGGCGAGCTCGGTGGCCAGCTGCAGAGGGGTCGCGCGGTGGATCCCGAAGAGCCCGCCGCCGGCCGGGCAGGCGCCGCGCAAGAGGTCGTCCGCCGCCCCCCGGCTGGGTGCCAACACCAGCGCCTCACCGGCGCCGGCGAGTGCTTCAAGCAGCCAGCGGCGCGCCGCGGCGAGACGCGCTTCGGCGCCCGAGGCCGCGACGATGCTTCGATTAGGCATGGCAGGAGAACGCCGTCGAGTTTAGCAGTCGATGCCGATCCACCATGCCTTGAAATATGAAATGAAAGAAACTCGGTGTACAGTTGCGGAACGCGAGAACCCGGGGCGCGTCACGTTCCGGCGAATCCGAACAGAGACATCACAAGGAGGGTTGCGACCGTGAGAGCGATCAACGGGAGTGTCGTCGTCTTCGTCCTGGCCATGCTCGTCTTCGGTGGCGCGCCGGAGCTGCGGGCCGCCGACTGCGACGTCGTCTACCGGCTCTGGCAGAACGGCCAGAACCAGTTCTTCCAGTACGGCGAGGACGTCGTGCTCGGCGTCGGCGAGGAAGGGCACCTCTACATCCACTACAAGAGCCGCAGCAAGAACCCCTACAGCAGCTCCGCGAACATCGGTGCCCCCAGGGATTTCGGTGTCGGCGGCCACCAGGCGAAAGACATCGCCCGCGTCCTCAAGGTCGGGCATCACGACGCCCGCCGGGGCAAGATCGAGCTCAAGGCCGTCGCGGCGGGAAGGACCGGCTTCGGCTATCGCATCACCAAGCTCGCCGACCCGGGCCAGCTGGCGGACGTTCCCGCGAACTGCCGCACAGGCCAGGTGAAGATCACGGTGGAGCAGCGTACGTCACGTTCCGTCGCCCCGCCGCCGCCGTCGGCCAGCAGCCAGGGCGAGGCGGCCCACGAGCTGATCACCGGGCTCTTCACGGGTATCCTGCGCCGCTCTCCGGCCCAGGCGAAGGACTACCCCAACAACTTCTACGACCGGGTGGAGAGCGGCGGCCTGACCGGCCTGATCTTCGTGGCCGAGACCATGACCACCTCCACGGAGTTTCGGAGCGCCGCCCTGGACCGCACCCGCAACGCTTTGAAGCGGAGCGGCGTCGCGACCGATCGTCTGAGCCCCGGCGTGCTCCAGGACCAGCTGCTCACCGACATGTGCCAGAGCCTCTACGGTGGCGAGCCCGACAGCGTCATCCGCCGTCAGATGTCGGGCAACCTGGCGTCCTGCCTGGACCGGCGTGACACCACTGCGTGCAAGCGACTGGGCAGGGATCTGGTCAGCCAGCGGCACTACTACGAGAACAACCGCGACTTGTTGCGCCACTGGCAGGGAACCCGGCGTTAGCTGCGGAGCGTGACCGCCTCCACACCCGGCCCTCGAGCCCCGTGTGCTAGGCTGGTGATCACCGGGTAATGGAGCGCACGTGGTCCGCTCGAAGATCTTCATCAGCTACAGCCACGAGGACGCCAGGGACCTCGAGCAACTCCAGCGCTTCCTGCTGCCGCTCGAGCAGCGCGGGCTGATCGACGCCTGGGACGACACCCGGCTCGAAGCGGGGGATGACTGGGCCGCGGACATCGACCGCGTACTGGCCGAGGCCGCGGTGGCGGTGCTGCTGGTGACCCAGGACTTCGTGGCCTCGAAGTTCATCACCGGCGAGGAGCTGCCGCGCATCCTGGAGGCCGAGGCACGCGGCGAGCTGACGGTGATCCCGGTCTTCCTGCGGCCTTCGATCGTCGACAAGATCGACTATGCCTTCGGCGCCGGCAGCGCCGCGCGGCAGGTCAACCTGACCCGGTTCCAGGGCTTCGGCACGCCGCAGCGGGTCTTGATGAAGCTCGACAAATCGGATCGGGAGGAGATCTACGCGCAGCTCGCCTGCCGCCTGTTGGAGATCACCGAGGGGGCGCTGGCGGGGCCGCCCGAGGAGCCCGTGGCGGCCCCGTCCGAGCCGGTCGAGGGCGAGCCCCCGAGCCGGCCGGCGCGCGCCGCCGATCCGTCGCTGGTCGAGATGTGCTTCCGGGTCGCCGAGCGCAACGGCAGCGCGCACGTCACCCTGTCCTCGGACGGCTACGATCCGGTCACCAGCGAGCTCGAGATCGACCTCGGTCCGAAGTCCCGGATCTCCGAGGTCATCGCCCAGATCGAGGGCTCCCCCCAGAGGGACGACCTGATGGACGTCGGCAGCCAGCTCTGGGCCGGTCTGCTCTCGGGCGGCGTCGAGTCGCGCTTCGAAGAGATCAGCGATGCCAGGTGCGGCGACGAGCCGTTCTTCCACGTCCGCCTGGAGCTGCCCTCGCCGCGGCTGGCGCTGCTGCCGTGGGAGACCTTCTACGACGAGAGCCTGCGGGCCTTTCTGGGCTGCCACCCGCAGTACTGCGTGATCCGGGATCCCGGCGAGATCCGCCCGCCCGCCCTGCCGGAGCGTCGGCCGGGCGCGCTCGCGGTGCTGGCGATCGTCCCCGAGGGACCGGGGCTGAAGCCGGAGCGCGAGTGGCGCGGCCTGCGGCACGCGGTCGACCGGCTGGGCACGGCGATCCGTCTGGAGCGGCTCGAAGGGCCGGCGACGCCGGACGGGTTGGCCGAGAAGCTGGGCGAGGAGCACTGGGACGTGGTGCACTACGTCGGCCTGGGCGAGACGCGCGACGACGAGCCTCACATCCTGATCAACGACGACGATGGCGGCGAGCGCTGGATCGACGTCGACACCTGCGGCGCGCTCTTTCTCGACGCGCGGGCGCGCCTGGCGGTGCTCTCCTGCGTCCAGGGACGCACGCCGTCGCCGTCGCGGTCGCTCGCCGCCTTCGGCCCGGTGTTGCTCGCCGCCGGCGTGCCGGCGGTAGTCGCCAGCCGCTACGAGCTGCCGGACGACGTCGCCGGTCACTTCGCGCGCAGTTTCTACAGCGAGCTGGTGAAGAGCGGCGAGCGCGGGCGCATCGACCGGGCGGTGGCCGCAGCGCGGCGATCGGTCTTTCTCAACCACAACGCCACCAACGTCCGCGGGTTCGCCAGCCCGGTGCTCTACCTGGCGCCGGGCAACCATCGTCTGCCGGCTCTGGCCGGCGCCGAGGAGGACGCCGGCGCGGCGCCGGCGCCGGCGGCCAGCGAGAGCACGCTGAGCGCCGCGGCGAGCGCGCGGATGGCCACCGATCCGCGTCTCGCGCGGCTGCTCGATCTGGTGCGCAAGCAGCGCTGCGTGCCGATCGTCGGGCCGGGGCTGTTGCACGCCGACGGCGCGCCCAGCCGCCGGCGCCTCGTCGATGCCCTGGCGCGGGAGTGCGACTACCCGCGTGCCCAGGAGCTGCAGCTCTTCGAGATCGGCGGTGACTGGCTGGTCGACCAGGTGCTGCAGCGCGTCTGCCAGCATTTCCAGCACGTCAAGGACCTCTATGACCTGGTCGACGTGGTGCTCGCGACCCTCGGCCGCTCGACGCCGCCGCCGGCGCTGCTCCAGCTCGCCCGCTGGCCGGCGCCGGGGATCGTTTGCGCCACCATGGATGGCCTGATGGCCGACGCCCTGGAGCGCCAGAACCGGCAGTCGCGGATGGTCAACTACATCGATCGGGAAGCCGACAGCGACGAATCGCTGCCGCTCCTGGTGCACTTGCGCGGCACCCTGGCCGAGCAGGACTCGCTGATCCTGACCGAGGAAGACCACGACCAGCTCTGGCAACGGCTGCAGAATCTCAACAACCAGATCGTCCGGTTGGTGGCCGGCTTCGGACGCGCCGTCCTGCTGCTCGGCGTCAGCCCCCAGGACACCCTGATTCGCCGCTTTCTGCACCAGCTCCGCCCCCAGGGCTTGTCGAAGAAGCAGGGCAGCCTGTTCTTCGTCTGTCGCGGCCGGTCGCCGGTCGACGAGGCCTACTGGGCGCGCTACGAGACCCAGTGGCTGGACGAGGACCCGACCGAGGTGATCGCCATGATCACCGATCTGCTGGGCTCGGAGCCGGCGCCGTGAGCGTCCGCCAGCAGCCGTCGTGGATCGACACCGACGGGCCGTTCAAGTTCCTCGACTACTTCACCGAGAACGACGAGGCGAGCTTCGCCGGCCGCGACGGCGACGTCCGGACGGCGCTCGCCGGGGTGCTCAAGGCGCCGAGCTTCGTGCTCTACGGCGGCTCGGGAACGGGCAAGACCTCACTGCTGCTCGCCGGCCTCTTCCCCAAGCTCCGCCAGCAGGGCCTGCATCCGGTCTACGCGCGCACCCTGATCGATCCGCTGGCCGACCTGCGGCGCGCGATCCTGGACGACTTGCGTCGAGAGCGGCGCGAGTCCGCGGAGTCCACGGAGGCCACCGGGCTCAGCGACCTGCTCGCCGAGCTCGGCACCGAGGCGCCGGTGGTGCTGGTCTTCGACCAGTTCGAGGAGTTCTTCATTCGCTTCCGCGACCGGCCCGAGCTGCGCGATCCCTTCATCGAAGCCCTGGGGGAGATCGCCGCCGACCGGCGCCTGGCCCTCAAGCTGCTGTTCAGCCTGCGCCAGGAGTTCCTGGGCGAGCTCGACGACTTCCGCCAACACCTGCCGCAGCTGTTCGACAACGAGTACCGGCTCAAGCCGCTCAGCGCCTTCGGCGCCCGCCAGGCGATCGCCAGCCAGCTCCGCACCGCGCGGGTGCCGTTCGAGCGCCGTTTCTTGACCCGGGTGGTGGACCTGCTCGAGGAATACAACTTCGACCCCACCATCCTGCAGATCGTCTGCTCGGAGGTCTACCGTCAGGCGCGCTGGGCCGACCGCGGCGAGGTGCGGCTGACCGCCGCCGCCGTCGACGCGGTGGGCGACGTGCGGCTGCTGTTCCGGCGCTATCTCGACGAGATGGCGGCCGGGCTGCCGCGGGAGTCCCGACTGACGGTGCGCGCGGTGCTCGACGCCCTGATCGCCGGCGAGCGCACCCGGCGCGCCGCCACCTTCGAGACCATCCACCGGCTGAGCACGCGCACGGACGTAGCGGTGGTGAGCGAGGTGCTCAAGGCCCTGGTCCGCTACCGGCTGGTGCGTCTGGACAAGCAGGGCGCGGAGAGCTGGTACGAGCTGACCCACGAGCGCCTGGCGGAGGTGGTGCGGGAGTGGCTCGAGCTCGACGAGGACTTCCGCCGGCTGCGCACCGCGCGTCAGCTCGTCGCCCACATGGCGCGGGGTGAGCATTGGCGTCGCGACCCGGAGCTGCTGCTCTCCGCCCACCGCCTCGAGAAGGTGATCGCGCCGGTGGCCGATCACCTGCCCCTGACCGCGGCCGAGACCGAATACGTGGTGCGCAGCGCGATCTTCCGGCGCAGCCGCGATCCCGGCCTCTACTGGCTCGGCCGTTACGGCGCCGCAGAGAGCCGGCGGCTGTTGCTCGAGATGTTGGCTAGCCGCGACCCCAAGGCGGTGTGGGGCGCGGCGCGCATGGCGCGCCACGCCGAAGACCCGGACGGCGAGCTGGCCCGGGCCTGCGCCCGCAAGGCGTCGGCCGAGGGCGACCTGCAGATCGCGGCGGAGGCCTACTTCTCGGTGCTGGCGCTGAGCCGCGGCATCGAGCACAAGAGGCTGATGCGCCAGGCGGTGGCCGAGGTCGTGGAGGAGACCGAGAAGCCCAGCCTGTGGAGCCTGCTCAACCGTCGGGCGCGGATCTGGCGGCTGCTCGGGCGGGCGCGCAAGCAGGCCGCCTGGCAGGCGATGAGCGAGCCTTACCGGGGGCTCAAGACCCGGTTGATGGACGCCATGGCGGCGGCCTTGCTGTGGGTGTTCCTGATCGGCCCGGCGATCTACCTGGCGGGCGCCTGGCCGACCGGAGACCTGAAGTGGACCGCGCCCGAGACCCTGGCCCAGGCGCGCGGCTGGGGCGTGCCGGTGGTGCTGCTGCTCGCCGCCGCGCTGGCCGCCACCCTGCCGGCCACCATCGGCCGCGCTCTCGGCCGCGTGCGCCCCGCGTGGTCGCGCATCGTGCTCAGCGCCTGGGTTCTGCCCTGGCACATGGCCTGGCTCGTCCTGCTGGGCTTCCTGGCCTTCGGCCTGGCCACCGGCGAGCTGTGGGTGTTGTCGATCGCGGGCGTCGGGGCGGCGGTGCTCTGGTTCGTGATCCTGTGCGGCCTGCTGCTGGAGACGGCGCTCCTGGTGAGGCTCAACAGCACCGCGCTGCGGGCGGACGCGTCGGAGATCGAGATCTGGGCCTGGAGCCTGATCACTAGCTGCGGCCTGCCGATCCTGGCGCCGTTCGTGCTGCTCTTCGGCCCGGCCTACCTGCTGGCGCTGGCGGGCGAGCCCGGGTTCATCGAGGGAGCGACGGCCGCGACGGTCGCCATGGCGATGGCGCTCAGTTTCCTGTGTTTCATCTTCCAGCTCTTGCTCGCCCGCAGCGGTCTGCCGCCGTCTCGGCGGCAGACGCCGGCGCCGCGCCGCCGGCGCGCCAGGACCGTCGCCGTGGTGGCCGTGTTTCTCAACCTGCTGCTGTTCGGCACCGGCGGGCACGACACCGTGCCGTTCCTGGCCCCCAGCAAAGAGATCACCGGCGAGTCGACCCGCATCACCTACAGCGGCGGCCTGGGCCCCGGGTACCCGGACATCGACTTCCTGCGTCTGGTGGTCAGCGACTACGAGCTGCTCGAGCTGACCGAAAAGCCGGTGCTGCCCGTCCGCGTCGAAGGGCTGGATCTCGACGAGGCCGAGCCCGGCCACGTGCTGGCGTTACCCGGACCGCGCACGGTCTCGGGCGACGAGGGCACGTTGTGGGCCTGGATGTGGGGTGGTCTCAGGAGCCTCGCCAAGTCGGGGGATCCGCGCACCGCCCACCAGATCGTCGTCGGCCCGGTGGAGTCGTTCGATTGGAGATCGCTGCGCCAGAAATGGCGGTTGTCGTTCGGGGTGCTCGACGGTCCGATCGAGCCGAGCGAGGAGTGGGAGTATCGGCTCGTCCGGCTGGAGAAGGCAGAGGAAGCGGAGGACTCGAGGCCCATGGCGGGGCAGGAGGTCTCTACCTGGATCTACTCCCTCGAACAGCGCGCCGGCGCTGCCGAATCGAGCAGGGCCGTCGAGGTGGTGATCTTCCGCAATCAGCCGACCGCCGCGTCGTCCGCCTTCAATGGCAAGGTCGAGATCTTCGTGGAGTCCCCCGAACCAGAGGCCCAGGACGAGTCCGTACCGGAGGCCGGTGCCGATCCCGCGGGGGAAGCCGGGGCCGAGTCCGCACAGGAGGCCGAGCCCGAGTCCGCCCAAGAAGCCGAGGTCGATCCGGCAGGCGAAGCCGAGGCCGGGCCCACGCGGGAAGCCGAGGCCGAACCCGAGGAGGCTGCCGAGAGCCAGACCAGCCAGAACTGCAATTTCATCACCGGTCCGGTGCTCAACTTCCAGCCCGGCGAGGGCGAAAGCTCTCGCCGCACCTGGGAAATCGATTCCGGGCTGTGGTCCGACGCCAGGCTCAAGCTCCAGATCACGCAGCGCAGGCCCAAGTCGGTGTTCCTGGTGATCGGCGTCCGCCTGGCTCCGGAGCAGTAGGATGGACCTGGGGCGCTAGCGAAGGCGGGCTCGCCGGCTCGGTTACCGCGCGAGAATATAGCAATATCGAAGTGACAGTATTTGTCGGCCTGGCGCTTTGTCGTCCGCCGGAGATTGTCAGGTTGGCGGCCGTCATGGCGCCGGAAGCCCTCTGGCTCGGGGCGATCGAGTGACGATGCTCCTGGCATTCAGGTTGCACTGTTTTTAGTCACGATGATCGCTCTTCGCCTCGTGATTTCGTGCCTGCTCGCGCTGGTGCTGTCGGCCCCGGCCGGCGCCGTTGACTACCACGTCGGCCCCGGCCAGCCGCTCGCCGCCGTCGGCGACGCGCCCTGGGCGTCGCTGCAGCCGGGGGATCGGGTGTTGATCCACTGGCGGGCCGAGCCCTACGCCGAGAAATGGGTGATCAATCGCCGCGGTACGCCCGAGGCCTGGATCACTGTCCGCGGTCTGCCCAGCCCGCAAGGTCAGCTGCCGGTGATCGACGGGCGCGACGCCGAGACCGCGCCCGGCCTCAACTTCTGGAACGAGGAGCGAGGCGTGATCAAGGTCGGCGGCTCCAACACGCCGCCGGACGGCCTGCCCGCCTACATCGTGATCGAGGGTCTCGAGATCCGCTCTGGACGGCCGCCGTTCAGCTTCACGAACGACGGCGGCGGCACCAGCTCCTACGCCGACAACGCGGCGTCGATCTACATCGAGAAGGCCGAGCACCTGATCATCCGCGACTGCGTGATCCACGACTCGGGCAACGGCATTTTCTCGGGCGCTTTCGACGGCCAGACGCGCGACCTGTTGATCGAGGGCAACCACCTGTTCGGCAACGGCAACGTCGGCAGTGCCTTTCACCACAACACCTACACCTCGGCGGTCGGCATCGCCTATCAATACAACCGCTTCGGCGCCTTGCGCGCGGGCGCCGACGGCAACAACCTGAAAGACCGTTCGGCCGGCCTGGTGGTGCGATACAACTGGATCGAGGACGGCAACCGCCAGCTCGACCTGGTCGACGGCGAGCTCGAGGTGGCGGCCGAGCCGGGCTACGGCGAGACCTTCGTCTACGGCAACGTGCTGATCGAGAGCGACGATCAAGGCAACAGCCAGGTGGTGCACTACGGCGGCGACGGCGGCGACACCGGCCTCTACCGCAAGGGTACGCTGCACTTCTACAACAACACCGTGGTCTCGACCCGCACGGGCAACACCACCCTGCTACGCCTCTCGACCAACGACGAGGCCGCCGACGTGCGCAACAACGTGCTCTACGCCTCGGCCAGCGGCGACCGGCTGGCCATGCTCGCCGCCGCCGGCGACCTGACCCTACGCCACAACTGGCTCAAGCCGGGCTGGCGCGACAGCCACAGCGGTCTCACCGGAACCATCGACGACGACGGCTCCAGCATCCTCGGCGCCGCCCCCGGCTTCCTCGACGAGCCGAGCCAGAACTACCGCCCCGCCGCGGGAGCCCCTCTGATCGAGGCCGGCACCCTGCCGCACCTCGCTACCGCCGCTCATCCCGTCCTGCGGCACTACGTTCGGCACACGACGCACGAGCCCCGCCCCACCGACGCCGTTGTCGACGTCGGCGCCTGGGAGCGTTGCCCGACCGACTGTCTGGCAATCTTCACCGACGGCTTCGAGAGCGGCGAGACGTCGGAATGGTCGGCGTCCGTGCCTTGAGCTGACACGGCGGGCACGCAACCAGGGTCCCGGGGCCGCGATCCGAGCGACGAATCGCGGCCCCGCTCTGGCTCGGCCGGTCAACCGCGCCCGTTGTTGTCCGGCGGGGGATCAGGATCTCCGCCGCCGTCGTCGCCGCCACCGTCGTCGCCGCCGGTGTCGTCACCATCGCCATCGCCATCGCCATCGCCATCACCGTCGCCGTCGCCGCCGTCGCCGCCGTCACCTCCGTCGCCACCTCCGTCATCGGATGCTTCGTGGACAAACTCGACCGCGACGAGCGGCAGCCATCCGAGCTGGCCCAGGTCGGTGTCGAACGGCACGAACTCGGTGCTGAAGTTGGCGCAGTCGCCGGGCACCATGACCGCGGCGACGCGTCCCATCATCGTTGCGCCGTCGCACAGGAGAGTCTTGACGACACCCGTCTTCTCAACCACCAGCAGGCGGTCGTCGCCGTCCCAGGCCGACGCCACCACGCACCAGTTGCGCAGGTGGATCTCGTTGGCCGCGGCCGGCGCGGCGAAGGCGAACAACGTCAGGGCGATGATTGCGGACGGTCGTTTGCTATTGAAAAGTTTCATTGCTATCCCTCCTAGGGTCCGTGATCGGGCGGCCGCCTGATCACTTCGAGCGTCGTGACTCGGACGACCGCTCCTAATAGGACAGGAACCGAACTCGCGGGTTATGGTTTAAGGACGGAAGGATTCGGTAGGACGGCCACCCCGCGGTCCTGGGGTAAGCTTCGCCCCGGAGGTCTGAGACGATGCCTGATGAGAGCTATACCTGGGACGTGTTCATCAGCTACAGCCACAAGGACGAGGACTGGGTCTACGATGAGCTGCTGCTGCGGCTCGAAGGGGCGGGCCTGAAGGTCTGCATCGACGAGCGCGATTTCGAGCTCGGCGTGCCTGCGCTGGTCAACATGGAACGCGCGGTCGATCACAGTCGGCATACCCTGCTGGTGCTCACGCCGCGCTGGGCGAGCTCGGAGTGGACGGATTTCGAGGTGCTCCTCGCCGGCACCGGAGATCCGGTCGGGCGGCGGCGCAAAACGATCCCGCTGATGCTCGAGAAGTGCGACCTGCCGACGCGGATCTCGATGCTGACGTATGCTGACTTCACGCGCCCCGAGAAACGCGACCGGACGTTCGCGCGTCTGATCCGGAGCCTCGGTGGCCGCGGCGACGCGGCGCCGGACGCGGTCGCAGAACGGGTGGCACCGGAGCCGAGCCCACCGGCGCCGGGGCGGCTGCGGCCCGCCACGCCCGGGGCCAGCGTCAGCCATTACTCCAGCGGTGCGGCGACGCTGGGCTGCCTGGTGGTGGGCCGGCGTGATTCTGCAGAAATCTCGATCCTTTGGAGCGCCGCGAAGACGGAGGCGAAGGCCGCGATCGCGAGTCGCTGAGTTACGCTGAAATCTCGTGCGCTTCGCCGGCGCCACGCGGAACGCGGATGCGTTCGACCAGCGCTCGAATCTCGGCGGGTGGCGCCGGGGTGAAGCGCGAGATGACGATCGCCAGCAGGAAGTTGAGCAGCATGCCGAGGGTGCCGATGCCTTCCGGCGAGATGCCCCACCACCAGTGCTCGGGGGTGTTGAGCTCCGGCCGCACGAATTTGAAGTAGATGATGTAGGAGGCGGTGAAGGTGATGCCGGCGACCATACCGGTGACGGCGCCCTCCCGGTTCATGCGCTTCGAGAAGATACCGAGCAGGATGGCCGGAAAGAACGACGCCGCCGCCAGGCCGAAGGCGAAGGCCACCACCTGGGCGACGAACCCAGGCGGGTTGATGCCGAAATAGCCGGCGACGACCACCGCGGCGCCGGCCGCCACCCGCGCCGCGATCAGCTCACTCTTCTCGTCGATGTCGGGGGCCAGGCCGCGCTTGAGCAGGTCGTGCGCCACCGAGGTCGAGATCACCAGCAGCAAACCGGCGGCGGTGGAGAGCGCCGCCGCCAGGCCGCCGGCGGCCACCAGGCCCACTACCCAGTCGGGCAGCCGGGCGATCTCGGGATTGGCCAGCACCATGATGTCGCGATCGATCACCAGCTCGTTGGCCACCTCGGACTCCGGGCCGCGGTACTGGATCAGGCCGTCGCCGTTCTTGTCCTCGAAGCGGATCAGGCCGGTGTCTTCCCAGTTGCTGAACCACTCGGGCACCTCGGCGTAGGGGCGCTCGGAGATGGTGGTCAGCAGATTGGTGCGGGCGAATGCCGCCACCGCCGGCGCGCTGGTGTAGAGCAGGGCGATGAACAGCAGCGCCCAGCCCGCCGAGCTGCGCGCCGCGGCCACCTTGGGCACGGTGTAGAAGCGCACGATCACGTGCGGCAGGCCGGCGGTACCCATCATCAGGGCGGCGGTGATGAAGAACACGTCGAGTGTCGACTTGCGGCCCTCGGTGTAGGCGCCGAACCCGAGCTCGCGGCTCAGGCCGTCGAGCTTGTCGAGCAGGTAGGTGCCGGAACCGTCGTCGAGCTGGCCGCCAAAGCCGAGCTGGGGAACCAGCCGGTCGGTCATCAGCAGCGAGATGAAGATCGCCGGCACCAGGTAGGCGAAGATCAGCACGCAGTACTGGGCCACCTGGGTGTAGGTGATGCCCTTCATGCCGCCGAGCACGGCGTAGAAGAACACGATGCCCATGCCGATCGCCACGCCCCAGGCGATGTCGACGCCGAGGAAACGCGAGAAGACGATGCCGACGCCCCGCATCTGCCCAGCGACGTAGGTGAACGACACGAAGATGGCGCACACCACGGCGACGAAGCGCGCGGTCTGCGAGTAGTAGCGGTCGCCGACGAAGTCGGGCACGGTGTACTTGCCGAATTTGCGCAGATAGGGCGCCAGCAGCAGGGCGAGGAGCACGTAGCCGCCGGTCCAGCCCATCAGGTACACGGAGCCGTCCCGGCCCATGAACGAGATCAGGCCGGCCATCGAAATGAACGAGGCGGCCGACATCCAATCAGCGGCGGTGGCCATGCCGTTGAGCAATGGCGGCACTTTGCCGCCGGCGACGTAGAACTCGCCCGTCGAGCTGGCCCTCGACCACGCCGCCACGCCGATGTAGAGGGCGAACGACAGCCCAACCAGGACGAAGGTCCAGGCCTGGACGTTCATTCCTTCTCGCTCTCGTCGAAGCCGAATCGGCGGTCGAGTCGGTTCATCAACAGCACGTAGACCAGGATCAGCAGTACGAAAACGAAGATCGCGCCTTGCTGGGCGAACCAGAAGCCGAGCCGGAAACCGAACACGCGAATCTCATCGAGCGCGTCGACGAACAGAATGCCGGCGCCGTAGGAAACCGCGAACCAGATCGCCAGCAAAAGGGCGAGGTAGCGGAGATGGATCTGCCAGTAGCGCCGCAGCCGGTCGTCGCTCGGTTCCATGGCGGCCGTCCTTTCTTTGCTTCGAGGAACCCGCGGATCTTACCGCGAGGATCCGGCAAAGACCATCAGGCGCGCTTCTTGCCGCGGTGACCGAGGCGCACGGTGCGGCTCTGCTCGGCGGCGAGCTCGGCGTAGAAGTCCTTCCCCTGGTGATCGATGACGGTGAAGGCGGGGAAATCTTCCACCTCGATCCGCCAGATCGCCTCCATGCCCAGCTCCGGGTATTCGGCCACCTCGACGTTCTTGATCGAGTGCTCCGCCAGTCGCGCCGCCGGCCCGCCGATCGAGCCCAGGTAGAAGCCGCCGTGGCGGGCACAGGCCTGGGCCACCTGCGACGAGCGGTTGCCCTTGGCCAGCATCACCATGCTGGCGCCGTGGCTCTGGAACAGGTCGACGTAAGGGTCCATGCGGCCGGCGGTAGTGGGGCCGAACGAGCCGGACGCGTAACCTTCTGGTTTCTTGGCCGGCCCGGCGTAGTAGACCGGGTGGTCCTTGAAGTACTGGGGAAGCTCGCTGCCGGCGTCGAGGCGCTCCTTGAGCTTGGCATGGGCGATGTCGCGCGCCACCACCAGGGGGCCGGTGAGTGACAGCCGCGTGGCCACCGGGTGCTCACGCAGCTGGGCGAGGATCTCCGGCATCGGGCGGCTCAGGTCGATAGGCACCACCTCGCCGCCGAGCTCCTCGTGGGTTACCTCGGGCAGGAAGCGCGCCGGGTTGGTCTCGAGCTGCTCCAGAAACAGCCCGGCAGCGGTGATCTTGCCCAGGATCTGGCGATCCGCGGAGCACGACACGCCGAGCCCCACCGGGCACGAGGCGCCGTGGCGCGGCAGGCGGATCACCCGCACGTCGTGGGCGAAGTACTTGCCCCCGAACTGGGCGCCGATGCCGGTCGCGGCCGCCAGCTGGAAGATCTTCTCTTCCATCTCCCGGTCACGGAAGGCCCGGCCCAGCTCGTTGCCCGAGTTCGGCAGGTCGTCCAGATAGCGGGCGCTGGCGAGCTTGACGGTCTTGAGAGTCAGCTCCGCCGAGGTGCCGCCGATGACCAGCGCCAGGTGGTAGGGCGGGCAGGCCGAGGTGCCGATCGAGCGGATCTTCTCGTCGACGAAGGCGAGCAGCGACGTGGGATTCAGCAGCGCCTTGGTCTCCTGGTAGAGGAAGGTCTTGTTGGCCGAGCCGCCGCCCTTGGCGACGAACAGGAACTTGTAGGCATCCCCCTGGTCGGCGTAGATCTCGATCTGTGCCGGCAGGTTGGTGCCGGTGTTCTTCTCGGTGTACATGTCGAGCGGCGCCATCTGCGAGTAGCGCAGGTTGCGCTCGGCGTAGGCCTGGTAAATGCCTTCGGACAGGGCCTCGGAGTCGTCGCCCGAGGTGAACACGCCCTGGCCCTTGTAACCGAGCACGATGGCGGTGCCGGTGTCCTGGCAGCCGGGAAGCACGCGGGCCGACGCGATCGAGGCGTTCTTGAGCAGCTCCAGAGCCACGAAACGATCGTTCTTCGACGCCTCGGGGTCGTCCAGGATCTTGCGCAGCTGCGCCAGGTGGCCGGCGCGCAGCAGGTGGGCGACATCGTCCATGGCTTCCCTGGCGATGCGCGCCAGGCCCGCGGACTCGACCTCGAGGATCCGGCGGCCGTTGAGGCGGGTGGCGGTGACGTGGTCGGAGGTCAGATGCCGGTACTCGGTCTCGTCCGGGCCGTGCTCGAACATCGGTTGATACTGGAACGCGGTCATGACTGTTCCTCGGGGATGTCGTGGGATTGGATTTCGAAGGCCCGGCAGGCGCCGGCCCAGGGAGAAGCATACTCCCAGGCCCGAGGCGATGAAACTTTTTCTCGCCCGATTCCGTCATCACAGACAAGGAGGAGTGTGCATGCCCCGGGGACCATAGGAGCCAGATATGACAGATCGCATCTCGCTTGCGAGACCCGACGCCCAGCACCCCGAATCGCGGCAGACCAACCCCCGGCATTCTGAGCTCTCACCGCGTTTCTTCTGGCGCTTGTTGCTGGTGGCGTCGATGATCGCTGCGGCGGTGTCGCTACTCACCACCGGTCTCGGTCTCGATCGCTATGTCGCCTTCCCGCTGGCCTGGTCCCTGGCCCTGGCGGTGCAACTCGGGCTATTCGGTCTCGCCTGGCTGATCGGCGTCGGCCGCGACGCGCGCAAGGTGTGGATCAGCGCGCTCTACATCGTCACCATGCTGTTCTCGGTGACCTTCAGCTACGTGACGCTGCAGAGCGAGTTCACTAAGGAGATCCGGCCCGCCGAGGCCCAGAGGCGGCTGTTCGACGCCACCCGCGAGCGGCTGACCGAGGCCGTCCAGGCGGTCAACGCGGGCGTCCAACAGAGCGCCGAGGTGCAGCTGCGCCTCGCCTCGTGGCTGGACCTCGAGAAGCGCAACGGCTGGGCGACGCGGACCTGCGAGGAAGAGGAACACTGCTACCTCCAGGGGGTGTGCGATCGCATCCTGCGTCGCATCGGCCGGTGGGAGCAGGAGTCGGGGCAACCCTACCGGCAAGGGCCGGGCGAGCAGCTGATCTTCGGCACCCTTCAGACCGAGCTGCGCACGGCCGAACAGCTCGGCGACCGCCTCACGGCCTATCGCGACGTGCTGACCAACGGCAACGGCGTACTCGACGACGGTCTCGACAACCGGGAACGGCTGCGCCGGCTCGACGGCGTGCTCAACCAGGTGCCCCAGGGCGACCTGGAAGCCGTCACTTGCAGCGCCGCGACGCTGCCCGCCGCCCTGGCCTACGGCGACCATGCCCGCGACGGGGCGATGGACGGCGAAGAGCCGGTCTACGCCTTCCAGGACCTGATGACCATCTTCGAGTCCGAGCGCGAGTTGGCGCGCGAGGACTACCCGACAGTCTTCGCGCTGGCGCTGGCGTTCTTCATCGACCTCTTCGTGCTGGTCGTGGCGCTGGGCGCGTCGACCCTCGAAGACCGCCGTGGGGAAGGCGTCCTGCCCGTCGTCGACGGCGTACCGGCGTCCTTCGAAGACGCGCTCCAGCACGACATCGGCGGCTGGATCGACGCGTCCTTGATCGACCGCCGGAACGATCCCGATTCCCGCCAGGATTTCATCGGCTCGATCCTGGAGGTGATCTCTTTCGGCCGTGAGGGCGAAGCCCGGTTGATTCCCGAGAGCGAAGAGCACCGGCGATTCGGGCACCTGCTGGTGCACTCGAAGGCGGCGCGGGTGGAGAGCTTCGTGAAGTTCAACCGCGTCGGACGCTTGTTCCGGCTCGAGGACTGGGTCTATCCGGCGCTGGCGCGTCACCTGAGCGGCTTCGGCGGGGCGGTGCCGGCGTAGCGGCCAGAGGAGCCTCTCGGCACGGCTCCATGAATTTACCAAATCGCCTGCCAAGGCGATGTTCGGCCGTTGCGCGTTCGCGCAACTACCGGTACAAGCGCTGCAGAGCCGTTGCGCGTTCGCGCAACTGCCGAACAAGCGCTGCAGAGCCGTCGCGCGTTCGCGCAGACACTGGAACACCCGGTGTCGAGGAGTTGCGCGTTCGCGCGAGCTCCGGGGCAACGGCTGCGGCTGCCGCTGCGCGGTCGCGCGGCGGCTCGGCAGCGGCTGTTGCGTCCTTGCGCGGTCGCGCGACGATCACCGCAGCCGCTGCGGTGGTCTCGGCGCGGCCGCACGGCTTCTCCGCAGCCGCTGCCGAGCACTCTCCGCGCTTGCAAGAGGCCGGCGCAGCGGCCGCGCGGGACTCTCCGCGCTGGATCGACGGCCGAACAGCGGCTGCGGAACACCCGCGGCGTCGGCGGCACGAGCCCGCGGCGGCTGTCGAGGAGTCGCGCGGTCGTGGGCTCGACCGAACAGCGGCTGTCGTGGACTCCGCGCGGCCAGGTGACGGTCAAACGGCGGCTGTGCGCCAGACACTGTTCCCGAGGCGGCCTGCATCTGCGCTGTCGACGGGCGTTGACGCTCGGCGACGGTCAATCGGCCCGGCTGCGGCCCCGGCCGGAAGCGTCGTACTCGGCGTCAGGTTCGGCGACCTCGCCGGCGGACTGCGGCCCTCCTCGGCGTTGCTCTACGAATACTCGGAGCGCATCGTTCATGCGGCGCCCGTAGGCCCGGCCCTGGGATTTGAACCAGGCCAGCACGTCGTCGTCGAGGTCGAGGAAGACCCTGGTCTTGCCCGGCGGCAGAGTCACCTTGGCGTCTTGCCAGAACGCGGCGTCCGTCGGCTGTGCGTCGGGATCGTCCGTGGCCCGCGCGTCGACTTCCTCGTCGCTCATCTCGCGCAGCAGCGCCCAGTTGGTGAGATCTTCGTTCGACACGGGATTCATCTCAGGGGAAGATGGCTCGATAGAAGGCATCGCGCTCATCGCGGTTGGCTCTGCGGGCAGAGATGATCCTCCGTACTTCGCCACGATCCGTGTAGCAGACGGTGAGCTCGATAGCGTTGATCATGCCGATCGCGATCCAGCGGATCTCTCCGTAGTCGAGGCGGTCGTCCTGGCGTTCGAGGACAGGACCCTCGAAGATCCTGGTAGCGAGCTGGAAGTCGACCCCGTGCCGGCGGACATTCGCGATTCGCTTGGTCGGGTCCCACTCGAATCGCATAGACGTATCTTAGCAGAGAGTAGGATCTCTGAGGTGGGCTGGGTGATGTGAAGCGGTGCCAGGCAACGAGGCTTCCTCGGCATGCCCGGCTCCCGGTACCGCCGGCAGGCCCGCAAGCTGCTGGAGAGGGCGGGCCCGGCCCCATCGGCGCGGAGACTTCGTCAGCGTTAGCCGGGAATGCACGGATTGTAAGGGGGCGGGACGGTGAGCTCGATCGGAGCGTCGCGGGCGGCGATCATCACCGGCGGATAGCCGGAAACCACGTAGGCCTCCGGGTCCAGCAGCGATTGGACCAGGTACTCCGCGGCGGAGAGTCCCGGCACCCGCAGTCCGGCGCGGACGTCGATCTCAAGGAGGTTCGGGCCCTGGGTGCCGTTGCCCTCGCGGTCATCTGTAGTCGGCCCGTTGACAGGTGAGTGCGGTCAGACGCCGCTTTCTTACAGCCCTGATCCCGGACGGCTATACTCCAGCTCATCTGAAACAGCTCAGAACGCCAGGAGAACCGGATGCGTACTCGACCTGTTCGACCCTGCACACTGATCGCGATCCCGATCGCTGCCGCTGCTTTTCTCTGCGCCTGCTCAGGCACCGAGGAGCCCGCCGCGCTCGAGATCGCCGTCTCCTTCGACGAGAGCCTGAGCGCCGAGGCACTCGACGGGCGGGTGCTGCTGCTGCTGTCGACCGACGACGATGACGAGCCGCGTATGCAGGTCACTGCCGGATTGAAGGCCGTGCAGATATTCGGCGTCGACGTCCTGGGGCTGGCCCCGGGAGCCGAGGCGGTGTTCGACGCGTCGGTGTTCGGCTACCCCATGGAGAGCCTGGGGGAGCTGCCGCCGAAGGTTTACAGCGTGCAGGCGGTGCTCCACAGGTACGAGACCTTCGAGCGCTCCGACGGACACACGGTGAAGCTGCCGATGGACCGCGGCGAGGGCCAGAAGTGGAGCAAGGCGCCGGGCAATCTGTACTCGACGCCACGCAAGCTACGCATCGACCCGGGGCAGAAGACCAGGATCAAGATCTCGCTCGATCAGGAGATCGAGCCGATCGAGCTTCCGGAGGATACGAAGTACGTCAAGCACGTGAAGGTCGGCAGCCCGCGCTTGAGTGAGTTCTGGGGCCGGCCGATGCACCTGGGGGCGCACGTGCTGCTGCCCGAGGGCTTCGACGAGCACCCCGAGGCGCGCTATCCGCTGGTCCTCTTCCACGGCCACTTCCCGGCGGACTTCGGCGGCTTCCGCACCGAGCCGCCCGATCCCGACCTCGAGTGCGAGGACTCGGAGAGGTTTCAGGTGGAGTGTTACAACCGCATCCAGGAGCAGGAAGCCTACGACTTCTACCAGGCCTGGACGGGGCCCGACTTCCCGCGCATGCTGATCGTCGAGATCCAGCACGCCAATCCCTACTACGACGACTCGTACGCCGTGAACTCCGAGAATCTCGGTCCCTACGGCGACGCCATCACCCACGAGCTGGTGCCCTACCTGGAAGAGCAGTTCCGCGGCATCGGCGAGGGCTGGGCGCGTTTTCTCTACGGCGGCTCCACCGGCGGCTGGGAGGCGCTGGCGGCGCAGGTCTTCTACCCCGACGACTACAACGGCTGCTTCGCCGCCTGCCCCGACCCGATCGACTTCCGCGAGTACACGCTGGTCGACCTCTACGAAGACGACAACGCCTACTTCGACGAAGGGCCGTTTCGTCGTCTCGAACGCCCCGCCCACCGCGACTCCCTGGGCCGGGTGCAGGCCACCGTGCGGGACTACAACCACATGGAGCTGGCGCTCGGCACCCGTGGCCGCTCCGGCGACCAGTACGACATCTGGGAGGCGGTCTACTCACCGGTCGGCGACGACGGCTACCCGAAGCGGATCTGGGACAAGCGCACCGGCGAGATCGATCGCGACGTGGCCGAGCACTGGCGCGAGAGCTACGACCTGCGCCACATCCTGGAGCGCGACTGGGCCAGGCTGGGCCCCAAGCTCGAGGGCAAGATCCACATCTACTGTGGCGACATGGACAACTACTACCTGAACAACGCTGTCTACCTGATGGAGGACTTCCTGGAGTCGACGACCGATCCCCACTACGGCGGCGAGGTCGACTACGGCGACCGCGCCGAGCACTGTTGGAACGGCGATCACGAGAACGGCAACCACATCTCGCGCCTGCGCTACAACACCATGTACGTACCGAAGATCCTGAGACGCATCGAAGAGTCGGCGCCGCCGGGGGCGGATTTGACCAGCTGGCGATACTGACAGGGCCGCGAAGTTTTTTTTCGGTCATGTGAGCAAATCCCGTGTCCGACTCCTCTAAGAGAGGTATGAGCGGCGAGAGCCCGTCGGGCGGGTGGAGGTGGACGGCGGGCAGCGGGTCGCCTCCGACCTGGTGCGCTTCGACCTCAGTCGCTGACCTCGCCTTCCAGCGCGAGGCGCCGTCGCCCGCTGGTCACACGGTCCTCAAACCAGCTCTTCCGGCTTCATGCTCGCCAGCAGCAGCTCGGCGGTGGAAACGATCTCGAAGCCGCACTCTTTCGAGATCTGCTCGGTGAAAGACGATTGGTCGAAGCAGCGGGCGACGATCTTGGCGTCGGTGTACTTGCCCGACAGCCACAGCGCGGTGCGGATGTTGACGCCGTCGATTCCGCAGCCGAGCACGAAGACCGGCTGGGTGTCCGAGGCGCCGATCAGCTCCTGGGCGCGCTGCCAGGTACCTGGATGCTGCAAATCGGCCTCCACGACCTCACGGCGGTAGTCGCCGACGAACCCCACCTGTTCCTCGAAGACGAGCGACAGGTGCTCGGCCAGCAGGTCGATCAGCACCACGGTCTGGAAATGGCCGACGGCACGCTGCTGCAGCTCGTCGAGCACGGTCTGCCCGAAGCGGCCGAAGCCGGCCAGCACCACCACATCGGGAATGTTCTCGGTGAGGTTGAAGTGGGGCAGCAGGGTGGCGTCGACCAGGTGGCGGGCGGCCGAGCGGTAGCTGTTGAACTTGGAGACCTCGGTCAGGATGTCGGTCTGCTCGAGCACCCGCAGCAGGCGGATGTCCGAGACGTGCACCAGGGTGTGCGTCGCGAGCTCGGGGCGGATCCGGCAGATGCGGGAGGCGGCGTCGAGGTTGGCGTAGTCTTCGCCGGTCAGGAGCACTACACTTTTCGCCCGCTCCAGCCGCAGGGAGGCGAGCACCGCCTCGCTCGAGATGTCGCCGTAGAGCACCTGGATGCGGGCCCGCTCGCTCACCGCCTGGACCTGCGGATTCTCCGCCCGGCGCTCGACCACCACGACCGGTACCGTCGGGTTGCTGGCGCGCAGGCGTTGCAGGTAGAGCAGGGTCAGCCGGCCGCAGCCGCCGATCACCACGTGGCCGCGCATCCGGCGCAGCCGCCAGGCGGCGGGCCTGAGCACCAGCATGACGCCTTCGAACAGCGCCGAGGTGGTGATCGCCGGCGCCGCGAAGTAGGCGAACCAGAGCATCACTCGGCCCCACATCGGACCGCCCCTGGGCACACCGAGATCGAGGCCGCCGAAGACGAAGAGCCCGAGGGTGTAGTAGATCTTGGCCGGCAGGCCGGTATCGGGGACGCCCTCGCGATCACTCAGGCCGACACCGGACAAGAGTCCCACGAGGCCCACGCCGAAGACCGCCAGGAGCACCAGGACCCGCCACCACAGGCCGCTCCGACGCAGGGATACGAACGCGCTCTGACCGGCTCTCATGACGCCTGAGCTTAACCTCCGGCGGCGGAACTTCCCATCTCATCCATCCCGCGGTTCGTCGGGAGCTCTGCGGGCCAGCCTCAGAGTGAGCAGCGTCAGCACGGCGACCGCCGCGGCCAGCGCGATCCACAGGAGCAGTCGCTGGAGCCCAGCGTCGGTGGCGAAGCGGGACCGCGGGTCGTGATCCGGGTTGCGCTCCAGCACGGCGGCGGTCGCCGGCGAGCCGGCCACGGCCAGCACCACGGCGCGCACACGGGCGAGCTCGTAACTGGGCCGACGATCCTCGGGATGTCCCAGCAACAGGGTGTACTCGCCCGGCGGTGCCGCGAAGTACAGCTCCGCCACCGGGAAGCGTGCTTCGACCCGTTCGAGCAGCAGGGGAGCGTCGTCACCGTCTCGGATCCGCAGCTCCAGCGCCTCGAGCCGCCGAGCCCCGAACGTGATCCGGACCGGCCTCGGATCGCCGGCGCGACGCGCCAGACGTCCGTGAGCGAGGGTTTCCTCGGTCTCGCCTCGCGGCTCCACCAACTCGAAGTCCCGGTCGAAGAACGGCACCGGAGTGTCGAGGACGATCTCTTCGATCTTGGCGGGCGTCACCGGTAGGGACAGAGCGTATCGGGAGGTACCGTCCTCGGTCGCTGGTGGTGACGGTGCCAGCAGCCGCAGATCGCGGGCGGCGTCCGGCTCCAGGAGGTAGGCCCACTGGCGTCCCTCGCCGTCCACGATCCTCAGGTCCGCCAGATCTGCGCGCGCCAGTGCCAGGTCTTCGACCGTCAGTCGGTAGCGCGCCAGACCCTCGGCGGATGCGGTCACACGGAGTCTTCGGCGATGGCTGTATGGCTCGACTTCGATGGCGCTTCCCGGCCGATGGGCGAAGGCCAGGACCGGTGCCGGATCGAATTCCGGATTCGGCTCAATGGTCCCCGTGCGGATCTCGCCGAGCAGCGCCGGATCGTAGAGCCGTTCGACCACCTCGACTTCGGAGCCGCTGACCGGCAGCTTCAGAGGTAGCGCCGCCAGATCGTACTGCGGACGGAAGGCCCGGCCGCCGCCGAAGCGCAGGATGCCCGCCGGCCGGGCGCCGTCCGTCGCCGGCAGTGACAGCAGCAGTGCCGGTCGGCGCACCACGGCGCTGACGGCGAGATCCTCGAGCGGCGAGCTGTCGCCATCGGCGATCACCACCCGCAAGCGGTCGCCGCGTGCCGGCCGCAGTGGGATCTCCAGCTCTTCGACCGGGACCGGAGCGGGGAGTCTGAAGAGTATCCGGGCGCCCAGCTTCTCTCGAGCCGCTCCCGGGCCGTCGTCCCACACCTCGACCCGTCGGTTGAATGCGGCGGTGCTGGTCTCGAGAAGCAGCAGGTCGGGGACCACGCCGCCGGGCCGGGCGGCTTCCAGCAGGGTGCGGCGATCGGCCGAGCGTTGCGACAGCTTCTCGAGCTCGAGGCGCGCCCGCCGCGCGGTGGGGAACGAGCGGGTGCTCTGGTAGCTCAAGCCGGGGTCGAGGAAGGCGCCCTCCTCGCCTTCCAGGGTCACTCTCACGCGACCCGTGAAGGCCGGCAGGGTCAGGCGGGTTTTTTCGCGCGGCGGTTCGGTGAGGCGGAAGATCGAGCCTTCGGCGAGCCGGCTCTCCGCGCCGTCCGCCGTCCTCGCCGTCACCAAGATCCGCCGCACGTAGCTGGCGGCTCGTGCGTCGATCACCAGATCCCAGAAGCCGGTTGGGGAGACCTCGGGGGGCGCGGCGATCTCGTAGGTCTCGACCGTCCGCCGCGGGGCCTCGTCCCCGCCCGGGCGGCCACGGGAGACCTCGAGCAGCTCGGGGGTGAAGCTCCGCCGGACCTCGACGCGGGTGTCGGGCTGCGGGCCGCCGTCCACCAGGAAGGGCACCTCGCGTCCGTCTGCGTCGAAGACCCGCAGATCCGACAGGTCCCGGCGGCAGGCCTTGATCACCTCGACCGGCAGCACCAGGCGCGACAGCCGGTCGTCGTCGGCATGGAGATCGACCTGCTGCGGGAACAGGGTGCGCAGATCGGGCGTCGCCGCTCCGGCGGACGCCGTGGCGGCGACCGAGGCGATCCACAAGGCGACGCCGATCGCTCGTCTCACGGCTTCTCCTTGCGGCGGCCGAAGACGAAGCGCTGATAGGCCAGGGAGACCAGGATCAACGATACGGCCAGCCCCATCAGCGAGGCGACCCGGTAGAGGTCCGTGAGCTCCCCGAGGTCGTAGAGGAAGACCTTGCCGATCGCCAGGATCAGGAACGCCAGGCTGATCCAGCGCAGGCCGCGACTGGCGCGCGCCATGCCCAGCGCCAGCAGGACCAGCGCGTAGGCGATCCAGGCCAGGGACATGGCGAGGTCGCGCGCCGGCAGGCGGACGAAGGAGATCGTCAACCGCTCGCCGGTCGAGAAGTAGTCGAAGATCGTCAGGTTGATCCACACGAAGACCACCGCGATGGCCGCCAGGCTGCAGGCTGCGGCTCCGGCCGCCCGCCCGCCGTAGAACGGCCGTTCCCAACCGCGGTGGCGGGCGACCTCCAGGCGATGGAGCACCCTGGCGGCGCCCACCAGGGCAGCGGCGGGCACCAGGTAGGTGTAGAGCAGCCAGTTGAGCACCGGCCAGCCGCCGTGGGGGTAGTAGCCGAGGAGCGCGGGATTCGCCACCAGGCGCAACGTCGCGGCGGCCAGCAGGGCCAGGCCGAAGTACTTGAGGCCCAGGTGGTCGAGCCGGCGCCACAGCAGGATCACGGCGAGCCCCTCGAGCGCCCAGCCGAGGGTGATCCACTCCTTCTCGAGCTGCAGCGGGATGGCGACGCTGGCGAAGCCCAGGGCGGCGGCGGCGAACCATACCAGGCGGCTCTTGCCGACAGCGTCGTCTGTGCCCCACAGGTTGCGGGCACGGAAGGCGGCGGCGAGCGACAGCGCACCCAGGGCCACCGGCAGGATGCCGATGGCGGCGTCGCCGAAGGTGCTTTCGAACGACGCCTTCAGGGGCACGAACCAGGCCGGCCCGGCGAGCGCCGCGGCGCGCCAGGCCCAGGGGCTCTCGCGCAGGCCAGCGCGGGCGAGGAACGGCCAGGCGGTGAACAACACCGCCGCAACCGCCTGGACGGCGAAGCCCGAGGCGTCGCCGTGCACCGCGGTGGTTTTCAGGGTGTGGGCCAGGGCGGTGACGCCGGCCGCGACCAGGTACCAGCTCCCGGAGCGCAGGCGCGTCGCGGCCAGAGCGACCAGAAAACCGAACGCCAGGGTGACGCTCGAGTACAGGCCCGAGGACAGGGAGCGGTCCGACGCCTCACCGAGAAACAGGATCAGCAGCACGAGCGGCAGGGCGGCTGCCGCCGTGTCGCGCCGGTAGAGCGGCGCAGGGGCCGGGGCGCGGCCGAGCAGCGCCACCACCTGCAACGCAATCGCCGCCGTCAGCGCGGCGAAGAGCGCCGGCCAGGACGGGCCGTGGTCCACGTTGAAGAACCCCAGACCGAGACCCAGGCCGAGGGCCGCCAGCAACCTGCGCGGCACTTTTCCCGGCCCGGAGCCCTGGCGCCAGAGCAGGGCGGCGAGCCCCGACCAGCCGACGAGGAACGGCCAGAAGGCGGCGGTCGCCACCTCCAGCGGCAGGAAGATCAGCAGCGCCAGAAATCCGGCGGCGGCGACCAGCGCCGGCCGCCGCGGGCAGCCGGCCTGGGAACCGAGCTCGAAGAACAGGTGGAAGACCCCGGCCAACGCCAGGACGCAGAGCACCAGCTCCCAGGCCAGAGCGTCGTCGATCGCGCCGCCCCCCGGGACGATGACCCGCGGACTCCACACCGCCACCACCGCCACCACGGCGGCGGCCGCCGCCAGGCCCGGGAGCGCCTGGTCCCAAACCCGACCGAGCCACGAGGCCAGGGCCGAGAGCAGCAGCAGCAGCGCCGCCAGCGGCACCAGATGGGGCCCGAGATCGGCGCGGCCGGCGAAGTAGAAGGCGAAGGCGAAAGGCAGCAACACGCCACCCGTCTGCGCCAGTCGCCACGCCGGCAGTTTCTTCTCCTCGGCCGGCGCGCCCCGCCCCGCGAGGGCATAGACGACCGCGAAGATCGCGAGGATCCCCAGGCCCAGCAGGACGCGGTCGGCGTCCATCCGGCCGACGATCCACGCTGCCTGGTAGAGCGCCGTGAACCCCAGGCTGAACAACGCCAGGCCCGGCCAGCCGCGCCTGGCGGCCAGGATCAACAGGCCGGCATTCAGTAGCAGCAGGTAGCCGAAGAGCGTGATCGGGCGGTCCTCACCGGTGGACAGCAGCGCCGGCGTCAGGAAGCCGCCGATCAGGCCGAGCGCGGCGATGACCAGCGAGCCGTAGCGCCAGGAGAGCACGCCGCAGGCCGCCGTGATCAAGACCATCAGCACGAAGGCAATGCCGGCAGGGATCAGCTCGTAGAGCGCCCGCGCCGCCCACACCGCGGCGTAGAGCAGCACGACGCCGGCGCCGGCCAGGGCGTTGGCGGTGGCGTCGTAGCCGCCGCGCCGGCGGCGCAGCGCCTCCGAGCCGACGATCGAGGCCAGCCCGGCCAGAATCCCCAGGGTGACGCGCACGACCGGCGGAATCAGGCCCTGCTCGATCGAGTACTTGAGAAACAGGAACCCCGCCAGGGCCAGGGCCGCGGCGCCGAGCACGGCGGCGCCCCGCACCCCCAGCCAGCGCTCCCAGTCGATGCGCTTCGGCGGCGACGCCTCGACCGCCTCGACCGGCTCGACCGGCTCGACCGGCTCGGCCGGCTCGACCGGCTCGGCCGGCTCGAGCGGTACTTGGGGAATTGCTTCGGGAGGCACCGGCTCGCCGCCGGTCACCGGGACTTCCCCTCCGGGCGGCGGTGCGATCGGTTGGGGTGCCAGACTCGGGATCTCGAGCTCGGCCGGCGGAATCTCGGCCTCCGGCTCGGGCTCCGGGGCCGCTGGCTCGCGCGTGGCGGCCGCCGCCTCGGGCCTCCCTGCTTGCTCGACCGACCGACGGAGCACCTCGATCGTCGTTTCCAGGTCGGTGATCCTGGTATGGGCGATGGTCAGGCGCTCGGAGACCAAGCGCAGCCAGATTCCCAGCCCGATGACGAGAAAAAGCAGCAGAAGCGCGAAGAGACAATCCATGCGGTGCTCCCGGCGAGGCCTCGAGAAACGGCCACATCTCGATTGTAGCTCGACGGGCGGCCGGACCACACACTTCTTTTGCCATCTCGCCGCCGCCGGAGCAACGCGGGCGGCATGCGCTTACTGAACCGAGCACGCCTACCGGGTGGCGCCGGTGACGGTCGACAACGCCGAGTGGATCTACGCCCGGGCCTACGGACTGGGTGCTGGCCGAAGCCGGCGTCGAGAGATAGCCTCCCGCTCTACTGAATCAGAGCGACCTGGACGCCCCAGGCGTCCGGGTCGTCGGGCGGCGAGGCGTTCCAATCGCGGTAGGCATGCGAGTCGTCGGTCTGGTAGTGCAGCACGTACTCGCCGGCATCGAGCTCCAGGGTGCCGTGGTACAAGCGGTTCTTCGACGCGCCGCCGGCGCGATCGGTCATCGGATAGGTCATCTCCCAGATGACCTCGCCCCTCGCGTCTTCGAGCCAGGCGTAGTCGTACATCTCGCCGTGCGTGCCCTCGCCGAGAGCGTAGACCGAGACCTCGGTACGGCCGTCGAGAGTGAACTCGTGCCGTTTATGGCTGTGGCTGCGCACCCGGGCGATCCGCGCGAGGACCGAAGGGTCGTCGTCTTCGCGGTACTCGCCGACCATCGCACGGTCGAAGCCGTCGGCGCCGAACAGCGTGATTCCCCAGCGCTCGGGATAGTTCGGCGGCGCGGCGTTCCAGTCGCGGTAGGAGTGCGAGCCGTCGGTGACGAAGCCGACGATGTAGCTGCCCGCGTCGAGCCGGATCATCTCGTCGCTGACTCGGTTGTTCTTCGAGCCGCCGGCGTGTGCGGTCTGCTCGAAATCCATCGTCCACACTTTCTCGCGGCTGCGGGCGTTCATGATCCAACCGTAGTCGTCCATGCCGTGCTCGTGTCCCTCGCCGAGGGCGTAGACCCGCACCTTCATGGGCTCCGAGAGCGTGAAACCGTGGGTACGTTGTTCGTCGTCGCGCATGCGGCTCAGCTCGGCCACCACCAGCTCGTCTTCCGGCAGGTGACGGTATTCGTAGGACTTGGCATAGCGCAGCTGCTCGGGATCCTTGGCCCACAGGGTGAGGCCCCAGAACGACGGATCGCGAGGCGGCAGGGCGTTCCAGGCCTCGGGCGAGTGCGAGCCGTCGGTGACGAAGGAGGCGGCGTACTTGCCCGCCGGCAGGGTCACGGTGTCGTAGGCCACCCGGTTCTTCTTGGCGCCGCCAGCGGGTCTCGAATCCTGGAAGGTGAAGGTCCAGACCTTCTCGCGGGTGTCGGCGTCGACGATCCAGCCGTAGTCGTAGCCGCCGTTGTCGTTGAGCTCGCCGACGGCATAGATCAGAAGCTCCATCGACTGCTCGAGCTCGAAGCCGAGGTCACGGGAGGAACGGTCGTCCTCCGCCACCAGGGCGATGATCGCATCACCCCGCAGCTGGTCATGGGTGGCTTCCAGATCCTCGTCGTCGAGCTCGAGCCCGGAGCCGCGTACCGCGAGCATCAGGTCGCCGACCGCTTCCTCGTAGTCTTCACTGTCGTCCCAGCCGAACATCCGCGCCATGGAGCGCGCCGCGCTCTCCCACCAGCCGTCGTCGTCGCCGTCGTGGGTCGGGTAGGTGGCGTAGTAGGCCTCGTAGGTGCCGGCCTCGAGCCGCACGGTCTCGTCGTACTCGCGCAGGTCGCGCCGGCGCTCGGCCGGCCGAGCGTCCTTCATGTCCCACACGACCTCGCGGCTGTCGGCGTCCAGGATCCAGGCGGCCGCCATCTCCATTTTGTGTCCGCCGCGCCGGAGCTCGAATCCCAGCGCCTCGATGCGCACCTCCTGCGCGCGGTCGAGCTCGAAGCCCTGGACTTCGACGTCTCCCGGCTCCAGATCGTCGATTTCGGCCAGTAGTCTGTCGTCGGCAGTCGCCGGCAGCGCCATGACCATGCTCGCCGCGAGCAGGCCCGCCGTCAGCAGGCCACCGTTCTTGACGTATTCGATTCGTCTTCTCATCCTGAAGCTCCTCTGTCGTCCTTCACTGAAGCTATACGTAGATGAGACTGCCCGAGTTCCGAAATCGAACCCGGATGCTCGGTACGACGTATTCTATGATCTCGTCAGAGTCCGACCCGACTGATGTAAGAATCGAGCCATGCGACGAGATGCCACCGTCCGCGCGTTGCGGTGCACCAGGATTGGTGCGATCTCGCTCCTCGTGGTCGCTCTCGCGCTGGCGCCTGCCTCCCTGGCCCGAGGGCCACGGGAGGCGCTCTGGGAGCTGACGGCCAAGGATCTCGACGACGAGACCGGACAGATCATCCTGCCGCCGCTCTGGAAGTTCCACTCCGGCGACGATCCGTCCTTCGCGGCTCGCGGCTTCGACGACGGCGACTGGCAGGAGACCGACACCCGGCTGCTCGCCGGTGAGCGGCCCGGCGACTGGGACGGGATGGGCTGGTTCCGGCTGCGCTTCCGTGTCTCCCACGATCTGAGGGGCGCGTCCCTCGGCCTGACGCTGCGCCAGTTCGGGGCCGCCGAGATCTACCTGGACGGGGAGCTGGTGCGCGGCGTCGGCACGGTCGACGCCCGGCGCGCGGCGACGCGGGCGCGGATCCAGCGCCAGCCTCACTTCTTCGGCTTCGACGATCGCGCGATCCACGTGCTCGCCGTGCGCTTCGCCAATCACGAGGCGGACGCCTTCGAGGAGGCGGGCAAGATCGGGGGTTTTCGGGCGGCGCTGGGCACCGCCAACGGCGAATTCGAGTCCTACGCCGCGAACCTGCGCTCCCTGAGCGCCTACCAGGCTTTCTTCACCGGTCTGTTCGCCGCCTTCGCGCTGCTGCATCTGTTGCTCTGGGTCTTCTATCGGGAGTCCGGGGAGAATCTCTACTTCGGTCTGCTCAGCGGCACCGTCGCGCTGCTCTCTTATCTCTTCTTTCACGGCCACTTCACAGAAGACCCCAGTTTTTTTCACGTCTACGACCGCGCCATGAACGGCGCCTGGGTGCTGCTCAGCGTCTGCGCGCTGCGTTTCGTCTACTGTGTCTACGATCGTTCGCCACAGTGGCTGCGCACGGTGCTCGCCGCGGCCCTGGCGATGATCGCCCTCGGCTGGTTCTTTCCCATGGCCGCCAAGCCGTGGATCTTCGTGCTACTGCTGGCGACCGCCGCGGAGATGGTGCGCGTGGTGGTGGTCGCCAACGTCCGACGCCAGGCCGGAGCGCGGATCGTCGGCCTCGGCATCCTGATCCTGGCCGGCGGCATGACGGTCGGACTCCTGGCGTCTTCCGGTGCCCTGCCGTCTTCGATCTTCACCGTCTTCCTGATTCCCTTCGCGTCGGTGCTGGCGCTGATTCTGACCATGTCGGTCTACCTGTCGCGCCGCTTCGCCCAGGCCAACCACGATCTGCGCGAGCAGCTGAGCGAGGTCCGGCGGCTTTCCGATCAGAAGCTCGAAGACGAGGTCGCGCGACGCCTGCTCGAAGCCGAGAACCAGCGTCAGGCCGAGGAGCTCGAGGAGGCGCGCAAGCTGCAGCTCTCGATGTTGCCCCGGAGCCTGCCGGCCCTGCCGGACCTGGCGGTCGCGGCTGGCATGTTCACCGCCACCGAGGTCGGCGGCGACTACTACGACTTCGACGTGGCGGAAGACGGTACCCTCACCGTCGCCCTCGGCGACGCCACCGGTCACGGCATGAAGGCGGGCACGCTGGTGACCGCCACCAAGAGCCTGTTCAAAGGCTTGGACGGTACGGCCGAGCTGCCCGAGACCCTCGGCCGGTTCGGTCGGGCGCTCAAGCGGATGAACCTGCAGCAGCTCAACATGGCGTTGATGCTGGCCCGCTTCAAGGCCGGCCGGATGCGCCTCGCCGCCGCCGGCATGCCGCCGGCCCTGGTGCACCGCGCCGCCTCCGGCGAGGTGGAATCGGTGATCAACGAGGGCATGCCGCTGGGCAGCATGGCCGACTTCCCCTACCGCCAGAGCGAGCTCGACCTGGCGTCGGGCGACACCGTGCTGTTGATGAGCGACGGCTTCCCGGAGCGGCTCAACGGCGAGGACGAGATGCTGGGCTACGACAAGGTCCAGCAAGCTTTCTCGAAGGTCGCCTCAACCGAGCCGCAAGTGATCATCGACCGCCTGGTCGCCGACGGCGAGGCGTGGGCCTCCGGCAGGCCGGCGGCGGACGACACGACCTTCGTCGTGCTGAAGGTGCGCTGAGCTTTGTCGTACGGAAAGTACGGTAGCTACCGCTGAGCGCGTGCCTGGCGGAGCCGGTCGAGGCGTTGCCGGGCCTCGACTGTGGCTCTAGACGAGTCGCCTTTGGCTTGCTCGATGATCGGAAGACTCTCGCGCAGTAGAGGTTCCGCCTCGTCGAAGCGGTCGAGATCGGCCAGGCATCCGCCGAGCACGCTCCGGGCGTCGGCCGTGCGCCAGTGATCGCTGCCGTAGGCACCCCCCAGGATCTCTAGGGCGCGCTCAGCGTCCTGCAAGGCTCCCTCCGGCCGTCCCATCGTCCGGAGCCAGCTCGCGTGAAGCCGGAGTACGATACCCACGGGGCTGGAATCTCCGTAGAGATCCTCGAAGATCTGAAGTCCCTGCTCCAGGCTGCGGCCCGCTTCCTCCAGGTCGCCGGTCCGTGCCTGATCCGAGCTTCCTCGCAGGTGGAGGAGCAGCCCCAGGTTGGTGTGGACGGTGGCTACTGTCTGGTGGCTCTCGCCATGGATTGCGCGGTACTCGTCCAGGCTCTGGCGGAAGAGGGTTTCGGCTTCGTCCCAGCTCGCCGCCCGCTGATCCACGTCTGACGCTCCCAGCTCCCGCAGAGACACAGCGAGGTTGCTGCGCGTCAAGGATGCTGACTCGGCGTTGGTACCGTAGAGCTCTTCTTTCAGGGCCAGGGACTCGCGGAAGGCCTCTGCGGCTTCCCGGTACTGTCCGAGCGCTTCGAGCGCTGTTGCCAGATTGTTGGTGCCGATCGCGATTCCCGCATCGATCACGCCGGGCAGGCGTTTCTTCATCGCCAGCGATTCGCGGAGGATGTCCGCGGCGGCCTGGAGCTCGCCGCGACGGTCCAGGAACAGCGCCAGGTCGTTGAGGGCCTGGGCGAGCGGCTTGTCGTCGACGTCTCCCGAGCGCACCAGCTCGAGAGCCTCGGCTCGACGCGTCGCGGCTTCAGCTCCCTGTCCCCGCGCGCTCTCTACCGCGGATCGCCGAAGCATGGCGATCACCCAGTCACCGTCGCGTTCGCGGCCATCGGCGGAGCGGCGAAGAAAGCCTTCTCGGGTCCAGTCGTCCGCTTCCTGGAGGAAGCCGAGCCCATAGTACGACCACCCAATCGCATCCATGAGCCCAGGAAGATCTTCCGGCAGCTGATCCAGCAGCCGGGCTCTCTCTTCCTCGTCGAGATCGTCGAGCTCTCGGGCCTTCTCGAGATCGAGGATCTGGTCGTCGAGAAGCTCGCGAGCCTTGATTTCTGGACCTCGCTTTTGAGGATCCCTGATCTCGAACAGGCCCGCCATGTAATCGCGGACGTACCACGAACGCTCGAGCGCCGCCTTCGAATCCTCGATCGCCGCCTTCAGGCTCTGTTCGCGCTGCCAGAAGCCGTAGAAGAGCACCGCGGAACCTATGGTGACCAGGACGAGGAACAGCGCTGTGATCGCGGTCGCACGGTGGCGCTGAGTCAGCTTTCGAGCCGAATAGGAAAGAGACTGCTCGTGCGCCGACACCGGGAAGGACTGTCGGTGGCGTCGTAGATCCTCCGAGACTTCCTTCGCGGAGGAGTATCGTTTTCCCGGGTCCTTGTGAAGGGCCTTGAGAACAATACAATCCAGATCGCCGGCGAGCCGGCGCTGCAGCTCCTGGTGGCCGTTGTGGCCGTTGTGGCCGTTCCCGTGAGCTGCCTCGCGCGAGGCTTGCTCCGATTTCGAAGATCTCGGCAGCTCCAGCTCGGACGGGTCCACGTCGGGCTCGGCCGCGGCCGAGATGACGGCCGTACTGGGCTTCTCCGGCTGTTCGGTACAGATCGCTTGTTTGAGAGCGAAGAAAGAGCTGTTCCACTTCTGAAAGGGATAGTGCCCGGTCAGGATCTCGTAGAGCACGACTCCCAGGGAGTAGACGTCGGTCGACGTGCTCAGGAAGCCGGTGCCCATGATCTGCTCCGGGCTCGCGTACTGGAGAGTTCCGAGGAAGCCCAGGGACGGCATCTGCCAGGTGGTGTCCGTGGGCGAGGATTGCGGGCTCGCATCGATCAGCCAACCGATTCCGAAGTCGACGAGCTTGGGCTCGCCGTCTCGGGTCACCAGGATATTTGCGGGCTTGAGGTCACGATGGATGATCAGATTCTGGTGCGCGAAGTGGACGGCGTCGCAGATGCGCTCGCAAAGTCGTACCCGGTGGCCGAGGGAAAGGTCGTTCTCCCTGCAGAAGCGGTCGATCGGAATGCCGTCCACATACTCCATGACCAGATAGGGCTGACCCGTCTCGGTGGTGTCGGCATCCAGGCAGCGCGCGATGTTGGGATGGTTCAGGCGAGCCAGGAGCTTCCTCTCGGTCAGGAAATGCTTGAGTTGGTGTTCGGTAACGAAACCTGGACGAATGACCTTGATCGCGACCGTGTTCTCCGTGACCGGATGCAGGGCTTTGTACACCGTTCCCATGCCGCCTTGGTCGATAAGCTCCTGCACAGGGTAGCGGTCGATCAGGTCGCCGGCGCCGAGCTCGCTCGCCTCGGAGTGATCCATGGGCACCAGCGGTTTCTCGAAGATGCCGTCGGGTTGATCGGTCAAGGCCAGGAGGCTTTCCACCTCCTGGCGAAGCTCGTCGTTCCCGCCGCAAGCCGTCTCGATATAGGCTTTGCGGTCGGCACCGCCGCGCTCGTACGATGCGCGAAATATTTGAAACGATTCCTTGTGGAGTTCCGTCAACACACCTCACCTCCGGAGAATTGAAAATTAGAGTATGAACGCGAGGTGTAGGAACGGTGCGGTGGCATGAAGAGTCGGTACCCTTGATCAGCTCCGGGTGTCGAGAAGCGCTCGCAACTCTTTGTTGTTTTTCTCGAGCGCTGCCGCAAGACGCTTTCGGGACAGGCGAGAGCCTGTGCGCGACCGGAAGCTTTGGGGCAAATTCGTCTGGTCATGCATGGTCGCGTAGAAGGTCTTCGCCAAGAGCTCGAAGCTCTGGGCGATGCCCAGGATGAGCTTCTCGTCTTCGGGTCGACGGGGGTCACTTCCATGGGGCCCCGCGGGCTTAGTGGGTCGTGCAGACAGGCTGTTTTGGTCGAGCACCTTCTTTTCTCCTCTTGTTGTTCGATCCAGCCTCTTTCCAAAGGCCTGCCGACTACAGACTTCAGCAGATCGCCGCATCCCGCCACTGCCGCCGGCTCTCGGCCGGCGCCCTACACCTCCCTATGGAAACGCGTGATCGGCCTTCGGAAGTGTTCGTGGACTATTGACTCGCATCCAGCCCCGAAGCTCCTTTCTTGGTCAAGTGACGCTTCAGCCAGACCAGGGCCACGGCCCAGAGGCGTCTTGCCTTGGCCACGGAAACATCCATGGCGTCGGCGGTTTCTCGGTGAGTCAACCCGACGAAGAACCGTAGGTCCACGACTCGGCTCGCGTCCGGGTCGAGTTTCTTCAGGTCTTCCAGTGCTTCGTTCAGCTCCGCGAGATCCAGATCGATCTCCTCGGCGCGATTCAGGGCTTTTTCGAGTGAGCTGGGACGCTTCCCGCTTCCGCGGCTCTGAGTGTTTCTCTTGCGGGCGTGATCGACCAGAATGCGACGCATCTCTTCGGCCACGAAACCGAAGAACTTCCTGTGACTGTCGAACGCCACCGTGCGCTTGCCCAGCAGCTTCAAGAAGACTTCGTTCACCAGTGCGGTGGTCTGTAGGGTATGTCCCTTGTTCTCCTTTCTCAGGCGCCTCTTGGCCATCAGGTGGAGATGATCGAAGACTGCTGGCGCCAGCTCGTCGAAGGCTTCCTTGTCGCCCGAGCTCCAGCGGGTGAGCAACTCGCTGACTCGGGAGCCCGAGGCCGCGAACGATGGTTCGGACGCGGCTGCGGTGGCCTCCAGGGTATCCATATCAGGAAGAGCCGATGCCTCTTCCGAAGGCGGTGCCGGTGGCTCGATGACTCCGGATTCGGCGGTGTTCGATCTGGCCTCGATGGCGGGTGCGTCTACGGTCTGTCGCGCAGAGGATTCCACGGCCATCGCTCCGACCTTTTCCGGTTGCTTCATGGTTCTGGCAGCCTCCCCTCGCTGGCCTCGACCTCGCGTTCTGGCGGCTGCGATGCGCATCGAGAGTCGCTTGCGCGCTTCGACTCGCCAGACTGGCTTTTCCTTCTACCTATAAGACGCGCGAACGACTCAGCCAGGTGCTCACCGGATCCAAAAGGATCTATGCCAGCCGCAATCTCGGTCCGGTAGGATGATCCCATGACGGCACAATCCACCCGCGACACCGACCCGATCCCCCCCACCCTCGACGATATCCGGGAGGCCCGCGAGCTGCTCGGCGACCGCGTCCTCGAGACGCCGGTGTGGCAGTGGCGTGGCCGTGAGATCGAGGCGGCGGTGGGAGCGGGAACCAGCGTCTTCCTCAAGCTCGAGCTGTTCCAGTACGCCGGCACGTTCAAGCCCCGCGGCGCGCTGCTCAACATGATGGCGCTGGCGCCGGGGGATCTGAAGCGGGGCGTCACCGCGGTGTCAGCCGGCAATCACGCCATCGCCGTCGGCTATGCGGCGCGGGCGCTCGGAGCCAGCGCCAAGGTGGTGATGCTGAGCACCGCCAACCCTGCACGGGTGGCAGCCTGCCGCGCCTACGGCGCCGAGATCGTGCCGGTGGACGACGTACACACCGCGTTCGACGTCGCCCACCAGGTGGAGCGCGACGAGGGCCGCGCCCTGATTCACCCGTTCGAAGGCCGGCGGACCGTGCTCGGCACGGCCGGCGTGGGGCTCGAGCTGGCCGCGGCGGTGCCCCGCCTCGACGCGGTGATCGTACCGATCGGTGGCGGCGGACTGTGTGCCGGCGTCGCCACCGCGGTCAAGCTGATGCAGCCTTCCTGCGAGGTCTTCGGCGTCGAGCCGGAGGGCGCTGATTCCATGCACCGCAGCTTCGCCGCCGGCGAGCCGCAGTCGATCGATCGCGTGCGCACGATCGCCGACAGCCTCGGCGCGCCGCATGCCGCTCCCTACACCTTCGGGCTCTGCCGCCGTTTCGTCGACGAGCTGGTGATGATCGACGACGATCAGATTCGGCGCGCCATGCGGCTGGTGTTCGACGGCGCGAAGCTCGCCGTCGAGCCCGCCGGCGCCGCCGCCACCGCGGCACTGTGTGGGCCGCTGCGCGAGCGGCTGGTGGGAAAGCGGGTGGGCGTGATCGTTTGCGGCACCAACATCGACGTCGCCACCTTCGCCGACCAGTCCGGCGCCTACGCTAGCTCGAGCTCGTAGAACCAGCCGGAGTGGGGTGTGGGCTTGCGAGTCAGGCGGATGTGGCCGCCCAGCAGCGGCGATTCGGGCGCCTGGCGGTAGAAGCCGCCATCGAGCACCTGGACGTCGAGTCGCGGCTCGGCGCCGCGCGCGTCGATCAGCCACAGCTCGCCAATGCCGGCGGCGGCGTAGCGTGGAGGCAAGCGCTCGGTGTCCTTCTTTACTGACGAGTCGCTGAGGATCTCGACCACCAGACCGGGAGCTCCCTCGAGCTCGACGAAGCGCCCCGGCCCCTTGGCCAGGGCGGGCACCTGCCGTACGCTGCCAGCGTCCAGCGACTCGAACAAGACGGCCACCACGTCGGGCTCGGCGGACAGCTCCGAGACCGGCGACGTGACGCGAGTGCGGTCGGCGAAGACGAAGCCAAGGTTCCGGCGCGCGATCCGGTCGAACAGCGCGGCGGCGATGGCGGTCTTCACCGTACCGTGAGTTTGGAGGTCTTCGGGGCTCATCTCCGCCTCGACCTCGCCGGCCAGATAGTCGATTCGGCCGCTCTCTGGAAACTCGTCAGACCGGCTCCAGTCACGGAATCCCTCCAGCAGATGCGCGGTGGCGGGAATGTCGAGGCCGACGTCGTAGGCGACGGCCGCTTCCCGGATCTCACTGTCCCCGTTGTCATTTCTGGTCATCTCTCGGCCCCGATCGCCGTCCATCCTACTACGGGTCGTCGAGCCGCTCCGCCAGCATGTTGCAGAACAGTGCCCCCTGCTCGACGGCGTCGTCGAGTGCCACGTGGCTGTGGGGCAGGTCGTCGAACCAGCGGCGCGGCATGTTACGTTTGGTGGTCTGGCGGTAGCGGCTCTTGAGCACCGCCATGGCGTAGGTCTTGACGTCGAGCGCCGCGAACGAGAACGGGCTCACGCCGGCGAAGCGCATCAGGTACCAGTAGACGAAGGTGAAATCGAAGCCCGCGGGATAGGCCACGAACACCGGTTTGCCGGGCAGGGCGCGCACCCAGGCGACGTACTCGGGCATCACCGTCGCCGGCGAGCGAGTGCCGGTGCGGCAGGCGGCCCAGGCGTCGGGCTGCGTGGCCCACCAGCGCATGGTGCGGGCGTCGCCCTCGGCGCCCGGCAGCGGCTCGAGATTGGCGGCAAAGGTGCCGAGCAGAGTCTTGTCGGCCAGGTATGCGGCCGAGGCGAAGCTCAGCATCGAGTGAGGGCCGGGGATCGGTCCGTCGGCCTCGACGTCGGTGGAAACGTAGATCTCGGGCTTCATGGCCCGGAGTCTATCTCCGGGCGATCACAACTCAGTGCCCGGCGTAGAGTCGCTGCAGCTCGACGGTGCGCTTTCGCGCCGCCTCGAGCCGCGGCAGGTAGGCGGGGTCGCCGGCCAGGTTGCGCGCCTCCGTGGGGTCGCGCTCCAGGTCGTAGAGCTCTTCGTGATCGTGGTCGAGGTAACGGATGTACTTGATGCTCTCGGTGCGCAGCCCCTCGTATCGCGGGATCGAAGTGTCTGGCGGACGGGTGAAGGAGTGCTCGAGGAACAGGTCCTGGCGCCAAGGTGGCGACTCGCCGGCGAGCAGCGGCACCAGGCTGCGCCCCTGCATGGCGGCGGGGACGTCGATCCCGGCGAGCTCCAGGATGGTCTCGGGCAGGTCGACGTTCGTCACCAGGTGGGGGAGGGTGCGGCCGCGCAGCTCCCGGCCGGGCCGCGGGTCGTGGATCAGGAGCGGTGACAAGATCGACGGCTCGTAGGCAAGCCACTTGCCGGCGAAGCCCCGCTCGCCGATGAAGTAGCCGTTGTCGCTCATGAACACGATCACCGTTCGTTCGGCTCGGCCGGACGCCGCCAGGGCGTCCAGGATCGTGCCGACGGCGTCGTCGACGCCCCGGATCATCGCCAGATAGCCGCCCATCATCCGGTCGTAGAGCTCGGGCGTCCAGCGCCAGTGCCAGCGGTCGCGGTTCTCGGACCGCTTCAGGAATTCAGGGCTCGCGTCGAAGATCTCTTCGCCGCCGGCCGGTGGCGGGAAATCGACGCCGTCATAGAGATCGGCGTAGCGCTCGGGTGGGATGAACTGGGCAGGATCGGAGTCCTCGGCATGCGGGGCGTTGAACCACACGGTCAGCATGAAGGGTTCGGTCGCGGCGGCCGCCAGCTCGGCGGCCTTCTTCGCCGTGTAGTCCGTGGCGTGGCTCTCTTCGCCCTCGCGGACCTGGACGTAGGGATCGCGTTCGACGGCGATGAACCGGTCGAACAGCAGCTCGGTGCGCTGCGCGTCCAGGTGGGCGCCGTTCTTGCCGACGAACGCCGAGCTGTAGCCGGCATCGCGCAGCAGCCTGGGGTAACTCAGGCGCAGATACTCGAGGCGCAACGGCGGGGTGCCGAAGGTGTAGCCATGGGTCTGCTCGTGCAGGCCGGTGAGCACCGTCGCCCGGCTGGAGGGGCAGATCGGCGAGGTGACGAAGGCGTTGGGGAAAAATACTCCCCGCTCGGCGAGCCGATCGAGGTGGGGCGTCTCGAGCACCGGGTGCAGGAAGCCGAGGGCGTCGAAGCGCTGGTCGTCGGTGAACAGGAAGACGATGTTGGGGCGCTCGCCGGATGCCTGGTTCGGCCTACCGCGGGTCGCGCAACCGGCGAGCCAGAGGGCGCAAAGCAGGATCGCAACGGCAGATGTCGCACGCATCCCGGCGATTCTAGCGCTGTGCCCTCTGTCGTGCCGTTCGGCTTCTCGGAGCGCGGCTACTGGATTGGGACTTTGTCGTAGACCTCGGCCATGGCGAGCACACAATCGACGGACGGAAGAGGAACGATTTCCTCTGGAGTCAGGTACTCGACCAGCGCCCAGCCGCTGTCGCCGCGCATGAACTGTTCGACGCGCCGCTCGTACTGGGTGATCAGCAGGTACTCTGCGAGGGATTCGATGCTGCGGTAGAAGTCGAACTTGCGCCCCCGGTCGTAGGACTCGGTGCCGGGCGACAGAACCTCGATGATCAGGGTCGGGTTGATCAGGGTGTCTTGATGGTCGTCCTGGAACCGGGACTCGCCGCAGACGACGGTCACGTCGGGGTAGGTGTAGCGGCCGTTGTCCGGGATCCAGACTTTCAGGTCGCTCGGGTAGACCACGTCGGGCCGGCCTTTGAGCTGCGAATGGAGCTGAGCGATCAGGTTGGTCACGATCAGGTTATGCTCGGGGGAGCTCCCCGGCATCGCGATCATGTTGCCATCAATGTACTCGCTCTTGACCTCGGCGACGCGCTCGAGGGCCAGATACTCTTCGCGGGTGAGATAGGTCTGGGGCTCGGCGGGCATGATCCTGATCCTAGCGGAGGAGGCGCTCTTTTTCAAGAGAAATCTATGAAATCATGACTCGCGAGACGATGAGAGCACGATCCGCGGCTACTTGCCGCGATCGAGCAGCCGGTACATCACCGGGATCACCACCAGGGTCAGCGCGGTCGAGCTGAGCAGGCCGCCGATCACCGCCAGGGCCATCGGCGCGCGCAGCTCCGAGCCTTCGCCCAGTCCGATGGCCATCGGCGTCAGGCCCAGCACGGTGGTGGCGGTGGTCATCAAGATCGGGCGCAAGCGGGTGCGACCGGCGCGGCGCAGGGCGTCGAGCTTGGCGAGCCCTTCGCGTCTCAGGCGGTTGGCGGTGTCGACCAGGATGATGGCGTTGTTGACCACGATGCCCGCCAGCAGCACGACGCCAATCAGCACCACGATCGAGATCCGGACGTCGAACAAGTACAGCGTCGCCAGCACACCGATCAGCGACAGTGGCACGCTGAACAGGATGACGAAGGGGTGGAGCAGCGACTCGAACTGTGACGCCATCACCAGGTAGACGAGGAAGATCGCCAGGTAGAGGGCCAGGCGCATGGAGTCGAACGAGGTCTCCATCTCCTGCTGCTGGCCGCCCATGCGCCAGTCGAAGCCCGCCGGCAGGTCGAGCTCCTCGACCAGACCGGTGATCGCGGCCGACGCCGACGCCAGGTCGCGGCCATCGAGGTTGGCGCTGATCACAGCAACGCGCTCGCCGTCGGCGCGGCGGATCTCCGCCGGGCCCTCGCCCTCGGTGACCTCGGCGACGGCGGAGAGCGGCAGGGCGGTCTTGCCCTGCTGATAGACGACCAGGTTCTCCAGGTCGCGGGCCGAGGAGCGGAAGCGTTCGTCCGAGCGCACCCGGATGTCGATGGTGCGGTCCTCGCGCTGAATCTCGGTGGCGACAGTGCCCAGGATCTTCGACTGCACCACCGAGGCGACTTCCTGGACCGACAGTCCCAGCGTCGCCAGCCGCTCGCGGTCGAAGCGCACTTGTAGCTCGGGGGTGCCGCCCTCGGCCGAGGACTCGACGTCGGTCAGGCCGTCGAGCCCGCGCATGCCGGCGACAAGGCGGTCGGCCAGGCGACGCAGAAGCCGCAGGTTGTAGCCACGGATCTCGACCTCGATCGGGGTCTTGAAGCTGAAGTAGGAGGGCCGCCCGAAGCGTACCTCCATCTGCTCGGCCGACGCCTCACCGTTCAGGGAATCGCGCATCTCGGCCATCAGGCGCTCTTCCCGCTCACGCGAAAAGGGTGGCGCGACGGTGAGCGTCACCTGGGCGAGGTTCTCACGGTTCTCGCCGGCGATGCCTCCCTGCTGGCTGGAAGCGCCGATCAGGGCGTAGACGGTGCCGACGCCGTCGAGGCCAAGGGCAGTCGCCTCGATGCGTGCCAGCCGCCGTTGGGTGACGTCCAGGTGGGTGCCTGGCGGCAGCTCGGCGTCGAGGAAGAACTCGCCCTGGATGAGCTCTGGCACCAGCTCGCTGCCCAGGCGCGGGTAAAGTGCGAGGCTGCCGCCGAAGAGCGCCAGCGCTATGGCGACCGTGATCAACGGTCGGCGAAGGGCACCGTCGAGCACCCGGTCGTAGGTCACGGCGACACGCTCGAAGACGGCGCCGAACGCGCGTGCCGGCAGAGCGACGAGAACCGCCAGCGGTCTGGTGATCAGCAGGACCGTGGTCTTGAGTGCCTTGCCGATCGCGACAATAGAGCGGAAGATCGCGTCGCTCAGGCGCCGGCGAAGACCTCGCGATGCCGGCTCATTGCCCCCGCCAGCCTCTTCTGCTTCGGTGCGGAAGCCGCGCGAGGCCAACATGGGGATCACGGTCAGCGCCACCAGCAGCGAGATCAGCAGCGAGTAGGTCACGGTCAACGCCTGGTCGGCGAAGAACTGGGCGGCGACGCCCTCGACGAAGACGATGGGCAGGAAGACGCAGATCGAGGTCAGGGTCGAGGCGACGATGGCGGTCGCCACCTGGCCGGCGCCGGTGCGCGCCGCCTCGACCTCGTCGAGCCCACCGTCGCGCCGGCGCTGGATCGATTCCAGGACCACGATGGCGTTGTCCACCAGCAGGCCGATGCCGAGCGTCAGCCCGCCCAGGGACATGATGTTGAGCGAAATGTCCGAGAGGTACATCAGGAAGAAGGTGGCGACCACCGAGATCGGGATGGCGCCGGCGATGATCAGGGTGGCCTTCCAGCTGCGCAGGAAGAGAAAGAGCACCACCACCGCCAAGAGGCCGCCGAGCAGCGCCGTCTGCAGCACTTCGGACACCGAGCGGCGGATATAGCGCGCCTGGTCGGTGATCACCACCACCTCGAGCCCGGGATCGACGCGCCCGAGCTGGGCGCGCACCGCCTCCAGACCCTCGCGCACGGCGTCCGACACCTTCACCGTGTTGGTGCCGCCGGCCTTGTAGATCGCCACCTCCACGCTTTCGCGGCCGTCGATACGGGTGATGATCTCGCGCTCTCGGAAGCCGCGCCGCACCTCGGCCACGTCGTCGAGCCGGACGATGGCGCCGCGGCCGGCGTCGATCACTACCTCCCGCAGCTGCTCGGGCCGCAGCAGCTCGCCGACGGTGCGAACCATGTACTCGGTCTGGCCGTCGCGCAGCCGGCCGCCGGTGACGTTGACGTTTTCCTGGCTCAGGCGGTTGATCACGGTGTCGACGCCCAGGCCCAGGTTGGCCAACTGGCGCTCGTCGAGCAGTACCTGGAGCTCCTCTTCGAGACCGCCCTCGACCAGTGCCGCGGCGACGCCCTCGATCCGTTCCAGCGGTCGCTGAATGCGCTCCTCGGCGACCCGGCGTAGCCTCACCAGGTCATCGCCGTCCGATTGCCCGCCAGCGGTGCCGGAGACCCCGATGCGCAGGATCGGGTCAAACGATGGATCGTAGCGCAGCAGCACCGGCGGCTCGCTCTCGAGCGGCAGGCGCAGCTGGTCGAGGCGCTCACGCACGTCGAGGGCGGCGAAGTCCATCGCCGTGTCCCAGGCGAATTCGAGGGTGACCTCGCTCACCTCGGGCCGCGAGCTCGACGAGATCCGCACCAGGTTCTGCACCACCCCGACGGCGTTCTCTATCGGCCGCGTCACCAGGCTCTCGACCTCGACCGGGGCGGCGCCGTCGTAGGTTGTGCGGATGGTCAGGGAGGGGTAGGTGATGTCGGGCAGCAGGTCGGTGGCGAGCTCGCCGAAGGCGACGATGCCGAACACCACCGCGGCGACGGCGGAGATGAAGACGGTGACCGGACGGCGGATCGAGACGTCGACCAGTCTCATCCGCTAGCCGCCACCGCTCTGGCGCTCCCGCATCCGCTTCAATCGCTGTTCGATCTCTTCGTCGCTCAGGCCGCGCTGGCGCATGAAGGATTTGGCGCGTTCGAGTTGTTCGGGGTCGTCGAGGTCGATGTCGCGAAAACCCCGGCCACCACCAGGTCCGCCGCGTCCGCCGGGCCCGCCGGGTCCGACTCCCTGTCCACCAGCCGACGGTTCCGGCCGCTGGGGCCGGGCTGTTCGCCCCGTGCCGAATTCGCTGGCCTCGGCGACGCGTTCGCCGGTGACCTCGACGGTGTGCAGGATCTCGACCGGCGTGCCCTCGCTAAGGCCGTCCTGGCCGACGACGATGACCGGCTCCCCCTCTTCGAGGCCGGCCCGCACCTCGAGCAGATTCTCGTTCTGGAAGCCCAGCTCCAGGCTGCGCCTTTCGGCGACTCCCTCGGCGGCCACGAAGACGGTGTCGCCCAGGCTGTCGAGAGCGAGCGCCGACTTGGGGATCACCAGGGCGTCGGGGCGGCGCTCCATTTCCAGGTAGACGCTGGCGAACATGCCCGGGCGCAGCCTGCCACGGCCGGCGACCTCGAGGGTGACCTTCACGGTGCCGGTGGCAGCGTCGACGACCGGGCTCAGGCGCAGCACCCGGGCGGCGAAGGCCTCCTCGCCCCATGCCTCGACCTCGAGCCGCGCCGACTGGCCGACGCGCAGTCGTGGCAGCTCGCGCTCTGGCACCTGGATCGGGCAGAGCAGGGGATCGAAGTCGGAGAGGCGGAACAGCCGCGAGCCGGACGACAGGTGCTCGGCGAATTTCACGTAGCGCTCGACCACAAGGCCGTCGAAGGGCGCGGTGATCTCGGTGTAGAGCATTTGCACCCGCAGGCGCTCGAAGTCCCCCTGAGCCGACTGGTAGTTGGCCAGCGCCTGATCGAGAGCCTCCTGGCTCACCAGCGCGCCGGCCTGGAGCTCCTTGGCGCGCTCGTAGGCCAGGCGAGTCTCCTCGAGCCGCACCCGCGAGACGTCGAGCTGGGCGCGGATCTCCCGATCGTCGATGCGCGCCAATACGTCGCCCTCGCGCACCGTCTTGCCCTCTTCGGTCAACAGCTCGACGATCGGCCCGGCGGTGCGCGCCACCAGGTCGACCTCGTTCTCGGCCTCCAGGGTGCCGTGAGTCTCGAGGTAGGAGGAGATCGGCCGCCGGGCAACCGCCGCCACCTCCACCGGCACGCCCCGGTCGCCTTCGCCGCCGCCCGAGAAGCCGCCGGGGGGGCCGCCGCGGGAGGAGCTCGGCGGTCCGCCGCTGCCGCCGCGTTCGGATGGTGAGTCGGCGGACTCGTCGGTGGCGCAGGCGAACAGCAGGGCGGCCAGGAACAAAACACTGAGGATTCTGATCCCCCCCTTTGAAAAAGGGGGGCTAGGGGGGATTCTCATATCGCTCTCGCTACACGGGTCGCGAACCGCCCGACGTCGTCGATCAGAGTGTAGATCGTCGGCACGATCATCAAGGTCAGGAAGGTGGACGTGGTCAACCCACCGAGGATCACCAGCGCGACTGGCGCCCAGGTGCCGGCGCGGCCTTCGAGGGGGCCGAACCACTGCGGAAACAGGATCGGCGCCACCATCGGCAGCAGGCCCAGGATGGTGGTCACGGCGGTCATCAGGATGGCCCGCAGGCGGTGCCGGCCGCCGAGCAGCACCGCTTCGTCCCTGCCAGCGCCCTGGCGGCGCAGGCGGTTGACGTGGTCGATCAGCACGATGGCGTTGTTGACCACCACCCCGATCAGGATGATCAGGCCCAGCTCGGTGAAGTTGTCCCGCGCCTGACCGGCCAGCTTCATCACCACGCCGACACCGATGAAGGCGAAGGGCACCGCGACCATGATCGAGATGGGGTGGGTGAAGCTCTCGAACAGCGAGGCCATCAGCATGTAGACCAGCAGGATGGCGAAAAGCAGAGCGAAGTTGGCGCCCTCCTCGTCGCTCTGATCCAGGCGGTTCCAGCGCCCGAAGCTCCAGGTGTAGCCCGGCGGCAGGGGAACCACGCTCATCACCTCGGCGATGCCCGTCATCGCCCGGCGCGAGGCGATCGGCGAAGTGGTCTCGGCGGTGACCGTGATCTTTGCGCGCCGGTTCTCACGCTCGATCGACCGCGGTCCCGCCACCTGTTCGAAGTCCGCCAGAGCGTCGAGCGGTAGACCCGAAGTGCCGGAGCCACCGGCGCGCACGGCGACGTTGCGTAGCTGGGTCAGGGTCTCCCGCGCGGCCTCCTCGTGCAGCATCACCAGGTCGACCTCGCGATCTTCGGTCTTGAGCGTCACCAGCGCCCGGCTGGAAAGCGCACTCTGCACCGTCGCGGCCACCGCCTGGCTCGACACTCCGGCCTGGATCGCGCGTTCGCGATCGACCCGCACCCGCACCTCGTCGTCACCGCTCTCGAGCGACAGGTCGACGTCCTGGATGCCGTGCAGGCCGGCGACGCGTTCCGCCACCTCGCGGCCCACCAGCTCGAGTACTTCCGGGTCGTCGCCGGCCAGCTCGAGATGGATTCCCGATCTCTGGGGCCCCCTCCGGCTGCGCGCGATGCGGAAGTCGACGCCGGCCACCATCGGCAGCAGCGCGCGTACCCGGTCGGTGACCTCGGCGGTGGTCAGCTGGCTGTCGTCCTCGTCTTTCAGGTAGAGGTCGAAGCTGCGCTGTCGGCTGCGTCCGCGCGCCCGGCCACCGCCCAGGAAGTAGCTGTAGCTGATGTCGGCGACGTCGAGCTCATCGCGCTGGGCGTCGAGCAATCCCGCCACGTGGTCGAAGAGGCCCGCGGTCTGTTCCAGGGAGTAGTTGCGCGGCGTGTCGACGTGGACGGTGACCTGGCGAGCCTGGGTGCGAGAGCCGAAGGAGCGCTCGATCGAACCGAAGAGCACCCAGGAGCCGTAGAGCACCAGGCCGGCGAACGCCACGAAGGCGAAGCGATGACGCAGAGTGAAGCGCAGAACAGCGCCGTAGCCGCCGGTCAGGCGGTCGAGAAACGGCGTCGGACGGGGCTTCTCGTGCCCGAGCAGGAGGGCTGCCGCCATCGGCACCACGGTCAGGGCGACCAGCAGGGAAGCGATCATCACGATGCACACCGTGGTGCCGATCTCGACCAGGTAGCGCGAGAAGAAGCCGCCCCCGCCGCCGGACAGGAAGATCACCGGGATGAACACCGACAGGGTGGTGGCGGTCGAGGCCAGGATCGGCAGGGCCACCTCCGAGGCGCCGCGCAGGGCGGCGGTGGTCGAGTCCTCGCCAAGCTGCTCGACGTGACGGTAGATCGACTCGATCACCACGATCGAGTTGTCGACCAGCATGCCCAGCGCCAGCACCAGCCCCATCAGGCTGACCACGTTGAGCGTCATCTCCGACCAGCCGGCCTGGCGCATCAGGAAGATCAGCACGAAGGTGAACACCACCGACACCGGGATCGCCACCGCGATCAGCAGGGTGGTGCGCCAGCGGCGAAGGAAGGCGAACACAGCGAGCACCGCCAGCAGGCCGCCGAGGAGCCCGGTGTCGCGCAGCTGGGAGAGGCCCTTGCGGACGTCGACGGAGGAGTCGCGATAGACCCGGTAGGCGAAGCCGTCCTCGGCGGCGAGCGCGGCCAGCTCGGCCTTGGCGCGATCGACCACCGCCAGCAGATTGGCGCCGGATTCCTTGTAGACGCGCACGGTCAGCGACTCGGTGCCGTTCAAGAAGTTGAACGACTCCTGGCGCGGGTAGTCCCAGGCGATCTCCGCGACGTCGCCCAGGCGCAGACCGGCACCGTCGAGCGGCAGATCACGGATCTGGTCGAGGGTGGCGAGCTCACCCAGGCAGCGGACGATCAGCTTGCGGCTGCCTTCCCTTACCCAGCCGGCGGAGAGGTTGAGGTGGTTCTGTCGCAGTGCGCTGGTTATTTGCCGGACGTCGATGGCGTGAGCGTCGAGCCGGTCGGGATCGAGCTGGACCTGAACCTCCCGGGTGCGTAGGCCGCGGACGGTGATCTGGGCCACGCCGTCGAGGCGCTCCAGGCGCGGCTGCAGTGTCCGCTCGACGTAATCGAAGATCCGCTCACTCTCCCAGCCGGGGCCACCGCTCAGATGGAACCGCATTGCCGGGATGTCGGTGGTCTGGAACCGCCGGATTCGCACCTGGCGCAGGTCGGACGGCAGCAGGTGGCGCACGCGGTCCACCCGGTCGCGCACTTCCACAGTCGCCAGGTCCATGTCGCTGCCGTCGACGAAGGTGAGGTCGATGCGCCCGTCGTCGGCGGAGGCGGCGGCGGTCATGCGATCGAGGCCGTTCAGCGTGCCCAGGGAGTCTTCCAGGGGATGCACGATCAGGCGCGAGATCTCCTCCGGGGACGACGACGGATAGCTCGCCTGCACCGACACGTTGGACGACGAGATGGTGGGCAGGAACTCGAGCGGGATCCGCTGCACGGCCAGCCATCCCATCACCAGCACGCCGAGCAGCAGCATGCCCATCGTCACCCGCCTCCCGACCGCGAAGCGGACGAGGGGGTGGATATGTTGTTCCTGACTCGATGTGTCCATGGTGTCGTCTCGCGGCGCGAGAGGCCCGTTCCTGGCGATGATAGCCGGGGCGTGAGAGGCCACGACGATCCCCCGGCATTCTTTACATCCGTTACAAGCCGACCCGGTGGAGGTCGACGAGGAGAGCGCCGGCGCCAATCCCGGACCGGTGGCCGAATCGAGCTGACAACGTGCGGATGGTTGTGAAGTCACAACGAACGCAATAGAATGAAAGTGAAGGAGATCGCGCATGCCCAAGACCGTCACCCTGCGGCTCGACGACGAGACCTACCATGTCTTCACCAGTGCCGCCCAGGCCGAGAACCGGTCGCTCGCCAACCTGATCCAGACAGCGGCTCTGGATCGGATCCACGAGCAACAATTCGTCGACGACTACGAGATGGCCGAGATCCTGGCCAACGAAGATCTCCTCGACCGCCTCCGGCGAGGCTCGCGGGAGGCCCGTCTGGCGAAGGGCCGTTTTGTTGAGTGACTACCGGATCTTCGAGACGAACCAGTTCCAGAAAGACCTCCGGCATATCTCCAGGGCTGGCCATGCCGGACTCACAGCCAAGCTGCGCCAAGGGGTCTATCCCTCACTGCGCCAGCGGCCTCGCTTCGGTCCCCACATCCGGAAGCTCAGGGGCTACAGTCCCGAGACTTGGCGCTATCGCGTCGGCAGATGGCGTTTCTTCTATGAGGTCGACGAGGAACAGCGGATCGTCTTCATGACCGCCGCATCACATCGCGGGTCGGCCTACTGATCGGCGTCACGAACGCCTCCATGGGCTTCGATCGTCATTCTCAACTCTTCGCCCAGCATCCGCCCCCGCAGATCAGGGCTCCCGCTCGCTCTCTTCGTCCGGGGGGAGCCGGAAGTTGACCGTCAGGTCGTAGTAGACCGCGATGGGCTCGCCATCCATCAGCGCCGGCTCGAAACGCCACTGCTTGATCGCTTCGACAGCGGCCTCGGAGAGTCCGTGGGGAAGGCCTTCGAGCACCCTCACGTCGGAGACCTTGCCATCTTTCTCGATGATGGTCTTCACGAGGACCACGCCCTCGACCTCTTCTTGCCTGGCCTCTCGAGGGTAGGTGGCCGGTGTCGCCTCGATCACGAGCGGTGGTTGAATGTCTCCGTCAACGTCCACGGGGCCAGCGGGGGCGCTGCTCTGGGCCGGTTCCGACCCGGCCGGCGCGATCAACAGGAAAAGATAGGGTGCATGCTCACCGTCGAGGCCGCCGACGACTGCCTGTTTGCCTCTGCGAACGGTCAGCGGCGTGTCGGTGAGCGCCAGCGAGCCCTCGAAGAACCGTACATGGTAGCTCGCCATGGCGTCGTTGAATCCCAGGAGCTTGATGCTCACCCGGACAGTCGAGCTGCTCGCCGGCGGCGGCAGGTCGCGGAGCTCACCGACCGCGAGCGAGAGGGGCATCCGGTACCGCAGCTCGACCACGCTGAGTCGCAAGGTGTCCACCAGGTCTTGAGCCACCTGCCCGATACGGTGATGGGTCTTTCTGAGCGCGCGGTGGGCCGACGAGGGCCGCCCAATGCGCTTCGATGAGGGCGGCGAAGGCGGTGCGATCACCGCCGGCGGCCCGTCGGACCAGAGCTGGCTCGGCCTGCTTCATGCCTATAAGAGTCTTTCGGAGGCCGAAAGCGTGTACAAGGCGCGTGAAGTTTGCCGGGGGGTTCTACGCGCACCGCGCACCGGTGCGCGGTGCGCACCCTACGGGATCCGAACCTGGTACCGATGATTGACCGGTAGATCCCGTATCACTTGGTTCCCGCCTCCCGGCCAGCGCACGGTCAGCCGGTCCACCTTCTTCGCCGGCCCCAGGCCGAAGTGGACGGTCAGCGCGCTCTGTGACATGTACGACGAGCCGGCCGTCACTTCCCGGACCTGCCGGCGGTCGCCGGCTTCGACCTCGATCCGGGCGCCGACTCCCCACCGGTTGCCGGCGGCGCGGCGCAGGTCGACCTGGAGCCAGGCGCCGGTGCCGGTCGCTAGCATGTTCTCGTAGACTTCCGCCTGGTCGTTGACGTTGGTGACGATCAGGTCGAGATCGCCGTCGCGGTCGAGATCGCCGTGGCCCAGCCCGCGGCTGGCTCCGAGGTGTCTGAAGCCCGGGTCCGCGACCTCGCGGAAGCGGGCGCCGCTCGGTGAGGGACCGAGATTCTCGAACACCTGGTTCGGCTGTCTGTAGACGCTCGAGCGGTTGAACTCGGCCGCGTTCTCGCGCACGTGGCCGTTGGCGAAGATCAGGTCCAGGTCGCCGTCGTGATCCAGGTCTCCTGCGACCGTTCCAAAGGCAAGCCTGCGCAGCGTCGGCTCGCCGAGTCCCGAGACGAAGCGGTGGTCGCTGAATACGCCCGAGCCCCGGTTGCGGTAGAGGGCGTTGGTCTCGCCCTCGTAGTTGGTGACCACCAGGTCGAGCAGGGCGTCGCCGTCATAGTCGCCGACGGCCACCCCCATGCCGGCCTCGGGCAGGCCGCGGTGGCCGAGGGCCGTACCCGAGAGCAGCGACAGGTCCTCGAACCTGCCGTCGCCGCGGTTGCGGAAGAAGAAGTTGGGTGTCTTGTCGTTGGCGACGTAGAGGTCGATCCAGCCGTCGCCGTCGAGGTCGCCGAAAGACAGCGCCAGCCCGGCGCCGTCGGCATCTCCGAAGCCGGCCTCGCGGGTGGCGTCCTCGAAGACGCCTTCGCCGGAGTTGCGGTAAAGGCGGTCGGGTTGGCCGTCGTAGACGTCCGGCCCGCAATAGCCCCGCAGGCGGCGGCTCTGGTCGCCGCAGGGGATGTTGTTGTCGAGGGTGAAGTCGACGTAGTTGACCACGTAAAAATCGAGGTCGCCGTCGCGGTCGACGTCGGCGAAGGCGGCCGAGGAGCCCCACCGGTCGTCGGCCACGCCGGCGCTGGCGCCGATCTCGGTGAAGGCGCCGCCGTCGTTGCGCAGCAGGCGGTTGGGGCCGAAGGAGGTGACGTAGAGGTCGAGGTCGCCGTCACCGTCGACGTCGCCCGCGGCGCCGCCCGAGGCGTAGCCGCCGACGTCGACGCCCGCAAGATCGGTGACGTCGGCGAAGGTGATCGAGCCGGCGCGCGGGCCGTCGTTGCGGAACAGACGCGAGCGCGGCGCCTCTCCCTGGTAGCCGGGCAGCACGCCGCCGTCGGCGAAGAAGATGTCCTCGTCGCCGTCGCCGTCGTAGTCGAAGACCACCACGCCGCCGCCGTTGGTCTCGACCATGTAGTAGCGGCCGGAGGCGCCGTCGTGGTGACGGAAGTCGATGCCCCAGGCAGCGTCCACGCGCTGGAAGCGGATCGGCTCGGCGGTGCCGACACCGGCGCCGAGCAACGGCAGGATCAGGATCGCCAGCGGGGCAGAGATTAGAGCGTCACGGCCCACCGTCGGCCCTCGACATCTGCTGTTCCAGGCGGCTCAAGTTGCTCCGCGCAAGTGTGTCGCCGGGGTTCAGCTCCAGCACCCGCTCCAGCAAACGGCGCGCTTCGTCGGTTTCGCCACGATACTGCATCAAGGCGGCGAGGTCGCTTATCGCGGCGGTGTGGTCCGGCGCCAGCTCCAGGGCGCGGCGCAGGTCACGCTCGCCAGCGTCCAGGTCGCGGCGCCCGATGTGGACGGCGCCGCGCATGTAGATGGCGTCGGCGTTGTCGGGCGCCGAGCGCGCGGCGGCCTCGGTGCTGGCCAGCGCCTCGTCCACCCGGCCGGTGATCACCAGGGCGCGAGCTTCGAGCAGGCGCAGCTCCAGGGCATCCGGCGATTTCGCGATCTCGCGGCGTAATAGCTCGATCGCCTCGGCCGGGCGCCGGCCGTTGAGCAACGTCAACGCCGACGCCACCGCCAGGTGGCTGGCGCGTCCGTCCGCCAGCTCCAGGGCGCGCTCGAACGCCTCCAGCGCCTCACCGGGACGGCCGAGCTCGCTGAGCGACCGGCCGAGGTATTCCCAGGCGTCGAGCGAGCGCGGATTGGCCGCCACCGCTCGCCGGTAGGCCGCGACCGCCTGTTCGAGCTCGCCGGCGGAGTAGTGGCGCAGACCGTTCTTGAGATCGGCGACGGTGTCGAGCCGACTCTTGGGGTCCGGCAGCGGACCGTCCGGTTCTGGAGCTGTCGAGCCCACGTAGCCGAGTGCCTCCAGCGCCCGGCGTTCTTCGGGGTCGACGGCGCCGGGTGCCTGGAGCGTGCGCTCGTAGCCGGAGAGCTCTTTCCGTAGCCGGGCGGTTACGCTTCTCTCCTGCCACACGATGTTGCTCGTCTCTCCGGGATCTGCTTCGAGATCGTAGAGCTCGGGGTCCGGGCCTTCGATGAAGTGGTAGCGGCCGTCGACCAGCGAGGCGAGGTCGCTCCAGCCGAAGTGTAGGCGGGGGAAGAACGTCTCCGCGTAGATCGTGCGGGAGGAGGTCTCGCCGTCGCGTGCTCTCAGCAGCGAGACGCCGGCGAGCCCTTCGGGCCGCGAGATTCCCGTCAGGTCGAGCAGGGTGGGGAAGACGTCGACCAAGGCGACCGGCGTCGCGACGGACGTGCCGCCACGGTCGCCGGAGGGCAGTTTGACCAGCAGCGGCACCTGCAGGCTCTCGCGGTAGAGCAGCACGCCGTGCTCGTCTTCGCCGTGGTCGCCGAGACCCTCACCGTGATCGGAGAGCAGCACGATCACCGAGCGGTCGTAGAGGTCGAGGGCCCGCAGCTCGTCGAGCAGCTCGCCGACGATCCGGTCCGCCTCGGCGACCTCGCCGTCGTAGGGTGAGGCGTAGAGTGAGGGATTCGGAGGATCGTAAGGGGTGTGGGGCTCGAAGAGGTGGAGAAAGAAGAAGAACGGATCATTCGACCGTTGCCGCAGCCACGGCAGAGCCGAGTCGAGGGTCTCGCCGCCGGCCCGCTGCAAGCCGCCGACACCGACTCGCGGGCGCTGCTCGATCGAGTCCTGGTAGAAATCGAAACCGTCGGCGAAGCCCAGGTCGCCGCGAAGCACGTAGGCCGAGATCGCCGCGCCAGTGTCGTAGCCGGTTTCCGCCAGCAGTCGCGGCAGGTATGCGACGGCGCCCGACTCGAAGTGGTAGCCGATATTGTCGCGCACGCCGTGCTCGGCGGGCAGCAGCCCGGTGAGGATCGAGGCGTGCGACGGGATGGTCAGCGGCGCCTGGGCGTAGGCGCGCTCGAACAGGATCGAGTCCGCCCGCAGCGCGTCGATCGCCGGGGTTTCGACGCCGTCGTAGCCGTAGGCGGGAAGCCGGTCCGAGCGCAGGGTGTCGATCGAGATCAGGACGATCGAGGGCGGCGTCTCGGCCGATTCGCGTTCGTCCGGCCCGACGGTCTCGGGTGGCGCTCCGCATCCGGCCAGTGTGAGGACCCCGGCGCAGGCCAGGAGAACGGAGAGTCGCATCGGCGGGCTCAGTCTAGCAGCCGTCTCGCGACATCGAAGCCGCGACGGGTGCCGCCCGCGCCTCGATTCGCCATGGGAGGCCCGGTGGCCGGCGTCGGGCGATCGGATTGCCGATCGGAAGCGACGGAGGCCGCCGCTCGAGCCGATTTCGACCGGCAAACGGGCGAACGGCCACCGTTCGGCGGGCTGATGACCGATCGAACGCCCATGTCGGCGCCGATCGGTCGTCACCGGCGGCTGGCGAGACGGGGCGGGGCGTCGAATCGACAGTTCGAGCCGCATCCCAGCCGAGAGCGGCGAACGGTTAGACTCTGCGGTGATGAGATCGCTGACCACGGTGCTCCTGACCCTCCTTCTCCTGTCGCCGTCGCTCGCCGCCGGGCAGGAACCCGCTCCGGCGCCGGACGCTCAGCTCCAGACGGCCCTCGAGAAGCTCGCTACGGGCGACTTCGAAGGCGCCATCGCCATTCTCGAGCCGATGCGCGAGAGCGGCGAGGCGCCGGACCAGGTGCTGGCGACGCTGGGGGCGCTCTATGTCGAGATCGGCCTGCTGCAGGACGCTCTCGACGTGCTCGGCCCGCTCGCCGTGCGCGAGGACGCGAACCCGGCGGTGCTCTTCAATGCCGGCCGGGCGGCGGTGGAGCTGGGGGAGGACGAGCGCGGCGAAGAGTACCTGCGCCGCTCGGTGCGCGCGCAGCCGGTCTCGCCGGCCGCCCGCCTGCTGGGTATCCGGCTCGGGGCGCGGGGCCAGCTGGTCGCGTCGTACCAGTTGCTGCGGCCGTGGGCGCTGGCCAACCCGGGCGACGTCGAGGCGCGGCTCGCCGCCGCGGTGAGCGCTCTGCGGCTCGAGCGCGTGCCCGAGGCCGGCGAGCTGCTCGAAGGGCTGCCGGGCGACAATCCGCGCGTGCGCCTGTTGCGTGCCGATCACGCCCTCCAGCGCCGCGAACCGGCAGCCGCGCTCGAGCTGCTGGAGCCGATCGCCGACGATCACCCGCCCGAGATGACGGTCGACGTCACCGTGCTCCTGGCCACCGCCTACCTGGAGCTCGGCCGTTCCGCCGACGCCGTCGCGCGCCTGCGTGAGCGCGGTGGCGACCACCCCAAGCTCGCCCTCACCCTGGCCCAGGCCCTGTACCAGGGCGGCGACGTCGAGAGCGCGCTCCGGGCCCTGACGCCCTTTGCCGAGCCGCTGATCTCCGCCGAGTCCGCGAAGCAGGTGCCGCCGGCGATGCAACAGCTGGCGGCCTCTGTGGTGCTCGAGCAGGGTCGCCTGCTGCTGGCGGCCGAGCGCCTGCCGGAAGCGGTGACGGCGCTCGAGCGGGCGGCCGAGCTCGGACCGTGGAGCGACGAGACCTGGCAAGAGCTGGCGCGCGCCCACGCCCTGGCCGGCGATACCGACAAGGCCCGGGAGGCGACCGCCAGGCTGCAAGAGATCGCCGCCGCCCGCGAGCGCTCCGAGGTGCCGGGCATGGCCGGGCGCAAACGCCTCGCCGACCCCACCGGACGGCGGCTGGCCGAGGCCCTCGAATGGCTCGAGCGTGGCGAGGCCGACCAGGCGCTGGCGACCGTTCGGCAGGAGATCGCCCTGGCCGGCGACGACGTCCGGCCACGTTTGCTCGAAGTCCGGATCCTGCTGCAGCTGGAACGCCGGGAGGAGGCCCTGGCCAGCGTCGAGGCAGCGCTCGAGCTTTTCCCGGATCACCCCGACGCGCTGCACTTCCGCGCCGTCGTCCTGCTCAGCCGGGGGAACGCCGAGGCGGCGGAGGCGGATCTGCGCAGGGCGCTCGAGCTGGCCGCCGGGCACGTGCCGGCGATGAACGATCTGGCCCTGGTTCTCGCCGGTAAAGGCGAGCGGGAAGAGGCGCGCCGATTGCTGGAGAAGGTCCTGGAGCTGGCGCCCGGAGATCCGCTGGCCACCCAGCGTTTGGCCGCGCTCGAAGCGGACGGTAAATGAACCGAGCTGCCTCATCGACGAGCGGGGAAATCCCCCCTCGATCCCCCCTTTTTCAAAGGGGGGAGGTCGGAGGCATCTCGATGGTTCTGCTGCTCGCCTTGGCCGGCGCCGGAGCGGCCTTTGCCGCCGGCCCGATCTTCGTCGAGCGGACGGCCGAGTCGGGTCTCGACTTCCACCACTTCAACGGCATGTCGGGCCGGTTCTACTTCGCCGAGGTGGTGGGCGCCGGCGGCGGCCTGCTGGACTTCGACGGCGACGGCGACCTCGATCTTTACCTGGTCCAGGGCCGCATGTTGGGTCCGGACAGCGATATCCCCAAGGCGCTGATCCCGCCCCGGCATCCACTGCCGCTACGGGACCGCCTCTACCGCAACGATCTGACCGTCGCGGCCGACGGCTCGCGGACCGTCAAGTGGGTGGACGTCACCGAGTCCAGCGGTATCGACGGCACGGGTTACGGTATGGGGGTGGCCACCGGCGACTACGACAACGACGGCCGCGTCGACCTCTACGTCACCCAGTTCGACGCCCCAAACCGTCTGTGGCGTAACGAGGGTGGCGGCACCTTCAGCGACGCGACGAGCGCCGCGGGTGTCGGCGAGGAGCGCTGGAGCGTGCCGGCGGTGTTCTTCGACTTCGACCGCGACGGCTGGCTCGACCTCTACGTCGGCAACTACATGGACTACACGCTGGCCCGCAACAAGGCCTGCATCGGCGAGAGTGGGCTGCGCGACTACTGCGGCCCCCAGAGTTACAAGCCGCTGCCGGACCGGCTGTTTCGCAACCGCCGCGATGGAACCTTCGAGGACGTTTCCGAGAAGTCGGGCATCACCGCCGACTTCGGCGCCACCCTGGGAGTGACCGCCGCCGACTTCGACGGTGACGGCTGGCTCGATGTCTACGTCGCCAACGACCAGACCGCCAACCAGCTGTGGCTCAACCAGAGAGACGGAACCTTTGCCAACGATGCCCTGCTGCTGGGCTGCGCGCTCAACCGCGACGGCCAGGCGGAGGCCTCGATGGGGGTCGACGCCGCCGACGTCGACGGCGATGGCGACCTGGATCTGTTCATGACCCACCTGACCCGGGAGTCCAACACCCTCTACCTCAACGACGGCAGCGGCCTGTTCCGCGACCTGTCGACCGGCAGCGGCCTGGGCAACCCGAGCTGGGGCTACACCGGCTTCGGCACCGCCTTCTTCGACTACGACAATGACGGCTGGCTCGACCTCTACGTGGCCAACGGCTCGGTCTACATCATCTTCGAGCTGGCACGAGAAAAAGACCCCTACCCGCTGCACCAGACCAACCAGCTGTACCGCAATCTGGGGCTCGGCGAGAACGGCCGGGTCACCTTCGCCGAAACGACCAGCGAAGGGGGTGAGGTCTTCGAGCACTCGGGGGTCAGCCGAGGAGCCCTTTTCGGTGATCTGGACAACGACGGCGACACCGACGTCGTGGTCACCAACAGCAGCGGTCCGGCGCGGGTCTTGATCAACCAGGTGGGGAATCGAGCCCACTGGCTGGGTCTGCGGTTGGTTACCGGCGAGCCGCGCCGCGACGCGTTGGGAGCGCGGATCGCGGTCCATCGACCGGGCCGGCCGCCGCTGTGGCGGCGAGCGCGTGCCGACGGCAGCTTTGCCTCGGCCAACGACCCCCGCGTGCTGATCGGCCTGGGCGAGGGCGAGGCGGTTTCCAGGCTCGAAGTGCACTGGCCGGACGGGACGGTGGAGGAGTGGGACGAGATCAATGCCGGCGCCTACCTCACATTGGCGCGGGGAACGGGCCAGGCGGTGGAGCCGAGGCAGCAGTGAGACGCTGGCCATCCGTGGTCCTCGCCCTCGTGGCTTCGGTGGCCGCGGCGGAGTCTCCCGAGCTGCTGCCGGTCCCGGAGCCCTCGCTGGTCGGCATGGAAGCCGCGGTGCGGGCTCAGCTGAGCGAAGGGCTCGCGGATCTCCGCTCTTTTCGCGACCAGCCCGGCGGCGACCGGGCCGAGCTCGCAGAGGCCTTCGGCGGCATGGGCCAGATCTACCTGGCCTACGATCTGACGGCACCGGCCGAGGCCTGCCTGCGCAACGCCCACGCGCTTCAGCCCGCCGATTTCCGCTGGCCCTACCTGCTCGGCGCCCTGCATCAGAACGAGCGCCGGCTGGACGAAGCGTTCGCCGGCTTCGAAGCGGCCCTGGAGCTGGAGCCCCGCGACCTGGCGGCGCTGGTGCGGACCGGCAACGTGCTGCTGGCGCGCGACGAGCCCGAGGCGGCGCGGCCTTACTTCGAGCGTGCTGTAGCGCTCGGCGCTCCGCGGGCAGCGGCTCTGGCCGGCCTGGCGAAAGTCGCCGCGGCGGCGGGAGAGCACGAGACCGCGGTCCAGCATTTCGAGGCGGCGCTCGAAGAGCAGCCGGAGGCGAGCGCTCTCCACTACCCGCTAGCGATCTCGCTGCGTGAGCTGGGGAGGATCGACGACGCACGGGCTCGTCTGGCCCTGCGGGGAGACGTCAGACCGCAGTTTCCCGATCCGGTGGCCGCGAACCTGCTGCAACTGGCCACCGGTGCCGGCGTCCACCTGATGTACGGCAACCGGGCGCTGCGCCAGGGCAACGTCGAGGCGGCTGCCGAGAGATTCCGCAAGGCGGTCGCCGCCAATCCGCGCAGCGCGCCGGCGCAGCAAGCGCTCGGTTCCGCTCTGTATCAGCTAGGCGACGCCGACGGTGCCATCCGGCACTTTTCCGCGTCCCTGGCGCTCGATCCCGAGAACCCGGCGTTGCACTACAACCTGGCGACGATCCTGGTGGAGCGCGAGCAGGACGACCAGGCCGTGCGGCACTTTCAGGCCGCCTTGAGCCAGGCGCCGGATTACCACAACGCGCGTTACAACCTGGCGACGGCGCTCGCTCGCATGGGTCGTTCCAAAGAGGCCGAAGGGCACTACCGCACCCTGCTCGAGACCGACCCCACCGACGTCGGTAGCCGTTTCTATCTCGCCCAGACCTTGCGCCAGCTTGGTCGCACCGAGGAGGCAGCCGAGCTGCTCTCGGCCCTGGTCGACGAGGAACCTGGCCGGGTGCGCGCGCGCCTGCTCCTCGCCGCCGTGTCGATGAGCTCCGGCGACACCGAGCGTGCCGCGGCCCAGTACCGGGCGGTCGTCGACCTGCCGTCGGCGGAGCCCGCCCAGCGCGCTCGGGCCCGGCGCGAGCTCGCCGGCCTGGCGGCGCGGTCGGGGAGTTGGGCGGAGGCGGCCGCCGGCTACGGCGAGCTGATCGCGCTCGATCCGCGTGACGAGCAAGCCCGCTTCGGCCAGGCCATGGCGCTGATGCTGGCCGAGAGCTACGGCGACGCTCGGCACCGACTGCAAGAGGGGCTCGAGGCGCTGCCCGAGAGCGCCAGCCTGGCCCACGCCCTGGCGCGTCTGCTGGCTACCTGCCCGGACGCGGCCATCCGCGACGGTGATCGGGCGCTGCAGATCTCGCTCTCCCTTTTCCGGGCACTCGAGAATCCGCTCTTTGCCGAGACCGCCGCCATGTCTCTGGCCGAGCTCGGCCGATACGAGGAAGCTCTCACCTGGCAGCGCCGGTTGATCAGCGAGGCCGAGAGGGCCGGCGGCGCCGCGATCCTGCCGAGGCTTCGGGAGCGCCTCGCCCTCTACGAGCGGGGCGAGCCGTGTCGCGCGCCGTGGTTGGAGGAGTGGCGATAACCAAATATTTGACTGTTGATCCAGCAATTTGGATCAACAGGGAAGCATGGTGGCTGCCATAGGGCCTCTCGTCCCGGAATTCGTGGCCCTTGTCCCTGGTCGCGGTGTCAAGAGATGGTAGAGTGCCATGGCATCTTAGTTGCAGTCCAGGCGGAGGTAATCTCACGCTGCAAGACGGCTGGAAATCCTGACGACTGCCGCCCGGATCCGCCGATAACGAACAAGGGGGACCCATGAACGACCCGAAGCTTCGTCCATCCACTCTCCTGCTGGTCGGCCTCATGCTGATGCTGACGGCCGGAGCGGCCCTCGGCCAGCTCCAGACCGGCAACCTCTACGGAAAGGTCACCGATACCCAGGGCGAAGCTCTGCCCGGCGTCACGGTGACCCTGACTGGCCCTCAGGCCACGCAGGTCCAGGTGACCAACGCCGAGGGACAGTTCCGGTTCCTCAGCCTCGGCCCCGGCAAGTACCAGATGACCGCTGAGCTCGAGGGCTTCTCGACCGTCGAGTATCCGAACGTCACCATCGCGGTGGGCCGCAATACGACGATCGAGGTCCAGCTCTCGGCGGCGGTCGAGGAGACCATCACGGTGACCTCCGAGGCGCCGCTGCTCGACGAGCGCAACTTCACCCGCGGCACCAACATCGATTCCTCCGAGCTCGATCAGATCCCCACCGCGCGCGATCCCTGGTCGCTGCTCGCCCAGGCGCCGGCGGTGGTCATCGACCGCATCAACGTTGGCGGTAACGAGAGCGGCCAGCAGTCGAACTTCCTGGGCGCCGGCTCCCAGGGCATCGACAACACCTTCTCGGTCGACGGCGTGATCCTCACCGACATGGCCGCCACCGGCGCGTCACTCTCCTACTACGACTTCGGCGCCTTCGAAGAGGTGCAGTTCACCATCGGCAGCTCCGACGTGTCGATCGCCACCTCCGGCGTGACCGTCAACCAGGTCACCAAGCGCGGTGGCAACCAGTGGGCCGCTTCGGGACGCTACCTGCGCACCGACGGCGACCTGCAGGAGAGTGCCAACACCCTGCCCAGCGGCGACAAAGGGAACGAGATCGACGTCGTCGAGGAGTTCGGCGCCGAGATCGGCGGGCCGCTTTGGAAAGATCATCTTTGGTTCTGGGCCGGCTATGGCGAGAGCGACATCGGCAATATCGTGATCGGTGGCCAGCTCGACCGCACCATGCTCGAGGACTTCAATACCAAGCTCAACTTCCAGGGTACTCAGTCCAACTCCGGCGTCTTGCACTTCTGGACCAACGACAAGCTCAAGAGCGGCCGCGGCGCGGGGCCCAACCGGTCGCCCGAGACCACCCACAACCAGATCACTCCGGCCGACATCTGGAAGTTCGAGGACACCCACATCTTCGGCTCCAACTTCTTCGTCACCGGCCTGTGGTCGAACAACGACGGCGTGTTCAACGCCGCGCCGCAGGGGGGGCGCGACGCCGACGTCTTCTGGGATGCCGGTGGCGTGCTGCACGGCAGCTACTGGGACTTCGCCCAGAACGGCGTCATTGACCAGTGGCGGGTCGACGCCAGCTATTTCTTCAACACCGGCGGCGCCTCCCACGAGCTGAAGTTCGGCGGCGGCTTCCGCGAGCAGGAGAATCTGTCGAGCACGGTGTGGCCGGGCAACAAGATGGTCTACTCCTGTGAGTTCTTCGGCTGTGACGACCAGTCGGGCGAGACCGCGTTCGTCCAGTTTTGGCGCAACAAGTCTCTGTCGACCTCGTCGACCTACGAGTCGGCCTGGGTCCAGGACACGGTCACCACCGATCGCTGGACGTTCAACTTCGGCCTGCGCTACGACGTGCAGGACGTCGAGAGCCTGGCGTCCACCTCGCTCGCCAACCCGGACTTCTCCGACCTTCTGCCGGAGCTGACCTTCGGAGGCAACGACGCCGGCGGCTTCGAGTGGGAGACGATCGTGCCGCGAGTCGGCGTCACCTACGCTCTGGGCGAAGAGCGCCGCACCTTGTTGCGCGGCAGCTTCTCGCAGTACGCGGAGCAGTTGGGGCACTCCCAGGCACAGCGTACCAACCCGGTGGGTTACGCCTACGCCGCGTTCTACTTCACTGACGCCAACCGCAACCTGGTGCTCGACGCCGACGAGACCGGATCGCTCGACTACTACTACTACTACAACTTCAGTGCCGACGATCCCCTGGCGCTGTCGACGCCGAACGTTACCGACCCGAACCTCGATCCGACCATGACCGACGAGCTCACCTTCGGCGTCGAGCATGGCTTCACACCGAATTTCTCGGGCGGGGTGACGGTGACCTATCGCAACATCACCGACATTCCCGAGACCCGGATCCTGGTCGACGACGGGTCGGGCGTGCGCCAGGTGGTGTTGAGCGATTGGGTGCAGGATGATTTCGTTTGCCCGGATGGCTGTCAGCTTCCCGACGGCAGCACGGTCACCAACGTGCCGGTCTGGAACCTGCGTGACGGCGTCTCTTCCACCGGCGGTCGTATCATGACCAACGGGGACAAGGAGCAAGACTACCTGGGGGTTACCTTCAACGCCACCAAGCGGCTGTCGAATCGTTGGCGGCTGGCGGGTCATTTCACCTGGAGCGATTGGGACGTGAAAGTCGGACCCGACTTCGTGCTGCACGACAACCCGACCGACACCCTGGTCGATTTCACCAACGATCTGGCGCTGCAAGACGGCAACGAACCTTTTGCCGAGCGATCGGCCGGATCCGGCGACAAGGGCGACATCTGGGCCGGCAGCAGCTGGACCTTCAACATCAACACCCTCTACCAGGTGGCGGCGGACAAGAAATGGGGCTTCAACGTCGGCGCCAGCCTCACGGGTCGCGAAGGGTTCGTGTCGCCGCCGTATGCGTCGAACGCCTTGCGCGTGCAATTGGCCGATTTCGATCGTTTCCGCAACGACGACGTCATCAGCCTCGACGCGCGGATCGAGAAGGACTTCGAGTTCAAGGACTTCGGATTCACGCTCGGGATCGACGGCTTCAACCTGTCGAACGAGGACTACGTGTTGCAACGCCAGCGTAATCTGTTTTCTGACGATGCCAACCAGGTCCGCGAACTCTTGAGCCCGCGGGTCTTCCGCCTCGGCGTCAAGCTGCACTTCCGCTAGTCTGAAGTCGAGTCAGACTGCCAGAACGCCGGGAGCTCTGCTCCCGGCGTTTTTGATTGGGGTAGAGTCCGCGAGATGCGAGCCGTTTGCCTATCGACTCTGGCGTTCCTCGTGGCTCAGCTCACTCCGTCGAGCCCGGTCGCGGCGCAGGAGAAGGAGCCGGCCAGGCCTGACGTCGTGCTGATCACCATCGACACCCTGCGCGCCGACGCGCTGGGCTTCGCCGGAAACGCGGTGGTGAAGACGCCGGTGCTCGACCGGCTGGCGGCCCAGGGGCGGGTGTTTACCGGCGCCCACGCCCACAACGTCGTCACGCTGCCGTCCCACGCCAACATCCTGACCGGCCTCTACCCCTACCAGCACGGCATCCGCGACAACAGCGGCTTCAAGCTCGGCGACTCGGTGCCGACCCTGGCCACGGTGCTTCGGGCCGCCGGCTACGCCACCGGCGCCTTCGTCGCGGCCTATCCGCTGGACGCGGAGTTCGGCCTCGGCCGGGGCTTCGACGTCTACGACGACAAGTATCCGGCGGGCCCGGATCCGACCGAGTTCGTGCTCCCCGAGCGCCCCGGCGACGAGGTGATCGCCGCGGCGCTCGAATGGTGGCGCGGCGAGCGCGGCGAGCCCCGGTTCCTCTGGGTCCACCTGTTCGACCCGCACGCTCCCTACCTGCCGCCCGAGCCGTTCGCCACGCGTTACCGCGAGACTCCGTACCTCGGCGAAGTAGCGGCCACGGACTCGTTTCTGCGTCCCCTGCTGGAGCCGTTCCTGGAGGGCGGCGAGCCGCCGGCGGTGATCGCGATGACCGCGGATCACGGCGAGGCGCTTGGGGACCACGGCGAGATGACCCACGGCTTGTTCGCCTACGAGCCGACCCTGGCCGTGCCGCTGGTGCTCTGGGGCCCCGGCGTCACCCCGGGGCGCGACGCCGGGCCGGCCCGGCACGTCGACCTGTTTCCGACCCTGCTGGCGGCCGCGGGGGTGGAGGCGCCGGGCGACGACGCGCGGGAGCGCTACGGCCGGTCCCTGCTGGGCGATAGCGACGCCGTGCCAACGACCTATTTCGAGGCGTTGTCGGCCAACCTCAACCGCGGCTGGGCGCCGCTGCGGGGTGTGATCCGTGAGGGCCGGAAGTTGATTGCCTTGCCCCTGCCGGAGCTCTACGACCTGGGCCAGGATCGAGACGAGGCCCACAACCTGATCAGCGACCAGCGACAGCAAGCTCGGGCACTGGTCGGCGAGCTGCCAGCGGAGTCGGTGTGGCCCCCCGAGCGGGGAGAGATCTCGCCCGGGGAGGCCGAGCGTCTGCGCAGCCTCGGCTACCTCAGCGGCTCCGCCGAGGCCCGCGAATCCTACGGCCTGGAGGACGATCCGAAACGCCTGGTCGAGCTCGATCGCATGATGCACCTGGTGATCGACCTCTATTCACGCGGAGAGGTCGAGCAGGCGCTGCGGACGGCGCGGCAGGTGGTTGAGAAGCGGCCGGATATGCCCATGGGTCGGTCTCTTCTGGCCCAGACCCTGCTCGAGAGCGGCGCCACGGCCGAGGCCCTGCAGGTCATGCGCCGCGCTCGTGAGCAGAGCGTGGTGACCGAGACCATGCTGCGCCAGCTCGGCTTGACTCTCAGCCAGATCGGGGAGTCCGCCGAGGCGCTCGAAGTCCTGCGTCCGCTGGCGGCGGGGGAGGATCTGCGGTCCCTCAACGCTCTGGGCCTGGCACTGACCGAGGCCGGCCGCCACGACGAGGCCGAGGCGACGCTCGAGCGCGTCCTGGCTCTGGATCCCGACAACGTCAAGGCCCACGAGCAGCACTCCCTGGTGGGCCTGCGGCGCGGCCGCTGGGCGGCGGCTCGGGACCGCGCGCGTCGTGCGCTGGCCCTCGACGATCAGCTGCCACTGGCCTGGAACAATCTCGGCGTCGCCCTCTACCAGCTGGCGGACGTCGACGGCGCCCTCGACGCCTGGGGACGCGCCGTCGAGCTCGATCCCGGGCTCTGGGACGCCCTCTACAACCTGGGCACGAGGGCGTTCGAGCACGGGCGGGGAGAGGTCGCGCGATCGGCGCTCGAGAAGTTCGTCGCCGGCGCCCCCCGGGAGCGCTACGCGGCGGATCTGCGTCGTGCCCGGGTGCTCTTGAGCCGGCTCGAGAGGGCCGGGGCATGATGAGGAGGAGCCTCGCCCTTCTGGTCCTGTGTCTCGCGTTCGCCTGCGGACGCGACGAATCTGTTCAGCCGCCACAAGGTCCGGCCGCGCCGCCTTTCCCAGACCGACCCCCCATTATCGTCATCTCGATCGACACCCTGCGCTCCGACCGCCTGCCGGCCTACGGCTATGCCGCCGGCGAAACCCCCGCGATCGACGCCCTGCGCCGCGATGCGATCCTCTACGAGCGCGCCTACAGCCACACGCCGCTGACCTTGCCGTCCCACGCCTCGATACTCACCGGCCTGTTGCCTGGCGATCACGGCGTGCGCGACAACCAGGGCTACGAGCTGAACAGCGCGTCGGCCACCTACCTGCCGCGCGAGCTGAAGCAGTTGGGCTACGCCACCGGTGCCGCGGTCTCCGCCTACGTCCTGCGCGGCGAAGCCGGCCTGGCCGACGGCTTCGACGTCTACGAGGACGATATCGACCTACGCGGCGGCGTCGCGCTCGGCGGCGTCGCGCGCCCCGGCACGGCGAGCCTCGAAGTGATCGAGCCCTGGCTGCGGAAGGTGGCGGCGGAGCCGTTCTTCCTGCTCTTCCACCTCTTCGAGCCCCACATGCCGTACGAGCCGCCGGATCCGTCGCGCTGGGCCGACCCCTACGACGGCGAGGTCGCCGCCGCCGACGCCGTGGTCGGTAGGCTGCTCGCTCTGTTGCGTGAGCTGGATGCCTACGAGCGCTCGGCGATCGTCCTGCTCTCCGACCACGGCGAGGGCCTGGGCGACCACGGCGAGCTGGAGCATGGCATCTTCCTGTACCGCGAGGCCTTGCAGGTGCCGTTGCTGCTCAAGCTGCCCGAGTCGCACCGGCGGGGCGACACCGTGGCCGCGCCGGTGCAGCTGATCGACGTGCTGCCGACCCTGCTGGGTATCGCCGGCACGGAGCCGCCGGCGGGTCTTCCTGGCGCTTCGCTGCTCGAGACGCCGGCGGGCGCGAGACGCATCCACGCCGAGACCTTCTACCCACGCATCCACTACGGCTGGAGCGATCTGGCGTCGGTCGTCGAGGGCGACCTCCACTTCATCGACGGGCCCGATCCGGAGCTCTTCGATCTGGCCGACGATCCCGGTGAAACGCGCAACACCCTACGCGAGAATCGCCGGCTCGCCGCCGACCTGCGCACCCACCTCGAGGGCCGGCGCCGACCGCTGGAACCGCCGACCGCGGTCGATGCGGAGACCCGCGAGAAGCTGGCGGCCCTGGGATACCTGGGAGGCACTGCCGCCTCGCCTTCGGGTCCCCTGGCCGACCCGAAGGCGCAGCTTCCCACCCTGGAGGACCTCCGTCGCGCGGCCGAGCACCTGGCGCGCGGCGAGCCGGAAGCAGCCGTGCCGCTCTACCGCCGGGCGTTGACGGCCAACCCCGGCATGCTCGACGGCTGGCAAACCCTGGGCGACGTGCTGCTGAGGCTCGGCCGCCCGGACGAGGCCGCTGACGCTTACCTGCGCGCCTTCGAGCTCTCGGGCGGTGATCCCGACCTGGGGCGCCGGGCCGCGGCCGCCTACGAGCAGCTCGGGTTACAGCACCTGCGGCGCCGGGCCTGGGAGGCCGCGCGCGAGGCGTCCCGCGGCGCTGTCGATCTCGACCCGGAGCGCGCCGACGCCTGGAACAACCTGGGCGTGGCGCTCTACTACCTGGAAGAGCGGCCCTCCGCCCTCGACGCCTGGCAGCGTGCGGTCGAGCTCGATCCGCGGAACCTCGATACGCTCTACAATCTGGGCACCCGGGCGGCCGAGCTCGGCCACCACGATCGGGCGCGCCGGGCGCTCGAGAGCTTTGTCGAGCAGGCGCCGCCGGAGCGCTACCGCACCGAGCTGAGGCAGGCCCGGATCCTGCTGCAGCGGTTGGGAGACTGACGTTGGACTTCGAGCGACTGGCACAGCGGATAGAGGATCTGCTCGCGCGACTGCGACGGGTTCTGGAGTCCCTGCCGCGGCACCTCCTGGCGCTGGTGATCGTCTCGGGTTTGGTCCACGCTTGCGGAGGCACCGGGGACGGACCCGGAGGGCCGTCTGTCACCGCCGAGGGAGCTCCGGTCGTGCTGATCTCGATCGACACCCTACGCGCCGACCGCCTGCCGGCCTACGGTTACAGCGGCGTCGAGACCCCGGCGCTCGACGCGCTTCGCCGCGACTCGATCCTCTTCGAGCACGCCTACAGCCACATCCCGCTGACCTTGCCGTCCCACGCCTCGCTGCTGACCGGCCTGCTGCCCCCCGAGCACGGGCTGCGCGACAACATCGGCTACACCCTGGACCTGGAAGACCTGGACTCCGAGGACCCGGCGATTCCGCTGCTGCCGCGGCTGCTGAAAGAGTCCGGCTATGCCACTGGCGCCGCGGTCTCGAGCTACGTGCTGCGCGCCAAGATGGGGCTCGACGCGGGCTTCGACTTCTACGAGGACTCGATCGAGTTCCGCACCAACACCGGCCTGGGCGGCCTGCAGCGGCCGGGCGGCGTGACGCTGGATCTGGCGCGCGATTGGCTGCGCGGCGCGGCGGACGGCCCGTTCCTCTTCTTCTTCCACATCTACGAGCCGCACACCCCCTACCGTCCGCCCGAGCCCTTCGCCTCGCGTTACTCTGATCCCTACGACGCCGAAGTGGCGGCCGCCGACCAGGTGATCGGCGACCTGCTCGACGAGCTCCGTCGGCTCGGGGTCTACGAGAAGGCGATCATCGTGCTGCTCTCCGATCACGGCGAGGGCCTGGGAGAGCACGGCGAGGACGAGCACGGCGTGTTGCTCTACAAGACCACCTTGCAGGTGCCCTTGATGCTCAAGCTGCCGGAGGCGCGGCAGGCGGGGGAGAGCGTGGCGGCGCCGGTGCAGCTGATCGACGTCTACCCGACGGTCGCCGGCCTGCTCTCCCTGCCGGTGCCCGAGCGGCTGCGCGGGCGCTCGCTGCTCGACTTCACGGCGGGGGAGCCGCCGGCGCGGACGATCTATTCCGAGACCTTCTACCCGCGACTGCACTTCGGATGGAGCGAGCTGGCCTCGCTGATCAGCGCCGACCACCACTACATCGAGGGCCCCGACCCCGAGCTCTACGAGCTGGCCGCCGACCCCGGCGAGCTGCGCAACGTGCTGCCCGAGCAGCGCCGCGCCTACGCCGATCTGCGCGACGCACTGGCCGGCATCGACCGGACCCTGACCGGCCCGGCGGAGGTCGACGACGAGAGCCGCGAGGCGCTGGCGGCGCTCGGTTACATTGGCGCCGGGGTGACCGCCACCGACGGGCCGCTGCCCGATCCCAAGAGCCGGCTGGACACCCTGGCCGATCTCAAGGCCGGTTTCCGCTACCGCGCGCGCGAGGAGCACGCCGAAGCCGCCGAGGCTTTCGGCCGCGCTCTGGCCGAGAATCCCGGCATGCTCGACGCCTGGGAGGCGATGGCCCGCTCACTACAGAAGCTCGGCCGCCGCGAGGAAGCGCTCGATGCCTACCGCCAGGCGCTCGAGATCTCGGGCGGCTCTCCGCACCTCGCCATCTCCGCGGCCTCGCTCTACTATGATCTCCGCCGGCTCGACGACGCCGAGGCCCACGCCCGGCTGGCACTCGGCAGCAATCCGTCCTTCGCCCACGGCCTGCTGGCCCAGATCGCATTCGAGCGCGAGGATCTGGGCGAAGCCGAGCGTCAGGCACGCCTGGCGCTGGACGAGAAGAACCCACGCCTGGGGCCGACCATCACGTTGGCCGCGGTCCTGCACGCGCGCGAAGAGTACGATGAGGCGCTCGAGATGGTGCGCGAGACCGAGCGCACGTTCGAGCGGCGCGAGGCCCAGGATCCGGAGCTGATCAAGGGACTCTACGTGCAGAAAGGCAAGATCCTGGCCGATCTCGGCCGAGCCGAGGACGCCGAATCCGCGTTCGAGCGAGAGATCGAGCTGTTCCCGGAGGAGATCCCCGCCTACTCCAACCTGGCGATCCTCTACGCGCTCTCCGGCCGGCCCGAGCAGGTGAGCGAGGTGCTGCGCCAGATGGTGGAGGCGAGACCGGCGCCGGAGTCCTACGCCGAGGCGGTCAGGACTTTGCGGATCCTGGATTTCGGCCCCGGCGCCGACTCGCTGTTGCGCTACGCTCTGCGGCTGTTTCCGGACGACGAGAAATTGCGGGAGCTGGCAAAGGGATGAGCCACGGGATCACGGGTCTGCCCAGCGTTACCGTACTCGGTGTCCCGAACGACGACGGCTCGTCGTTCCTGCGCGGCACGGCCGGTGCCCCGCCGCGAATCCGTAAGGCGCTGCACTCGCCGTCCTCGAACCTGGCGACCGAGAGAGGCCTCGACCTCGGCGCGGAGGCCCGTTTCCGCGATGTCGGCGACCTGCCGGTCGGGGTGCCGTACGACAGGATCGAGCCTCAGGTCGCCGAATTGCTCGACGAAGGCGACCGCGTGCTCTCGCTCGGCGGCGACCACGCGGTCACCTATTCGATCGTCCGCGCCTTCGGCCCGCGGTTCGAGAAACTGAATCTGCTGCTGCTCGACGCCCACCCCGATCTCTACGACCAGCTCGACGGCGATCGTCTCTCCCACGCCTGCCCCTTCGCCCGCATCATGGAAGAAGGGCTGGTCGCTCGCCTGGTCCAGGTCGGCATCCGCACCCTGAATCCGCACCAGCGCGAGCAGGCGGAGCGCTTCGGCGTCGAGATCCACGAGATGCGTGATTGGCCGCCGCCGGCTTTCGATTTCGAGGGGCCGCTCTACCTCTCCCTCGATCTCGACGTCCTCGACCCGGCGTTCGCCCCCGGCGTGTCACACCACGAGCCGGGTGGCCTGTCGGTGCGCGAGGTGATCAGCTTGATCCAGGGCTTGCGAGTCCCGGTCGTCGGCGCCGACGTCGTCGAGTACAACCCGACGCGAGATCCTTCCGGGGTGACGGCGATGGTGGCGGCGAAGCTGCTGAAAGAGATCGCGGACCGGATGCTCGAGAGCTGATTCGTGGGGCGACATCTGTTGAGGTACCGGGCCGGGCCGCGAGCCCTGCGCCGGTTGCGACGCGAGGGCCTGGCTCCCGGCGCGATCCGCGCGGTGGTCGGTCCGGCCAGCGGGCCGCGCTGGCTGGTGCTGGCGGGTCTGGACCGCGCTCTACTCGACGGCGACCTGCTGACGCGGGGGCGGATCCTGCTCGCCGGCGCCTCGGCGGGGGCTTGGCGGATGATGGCGTTCGCCTGCGACGGTCCGCGCCGAGCACACCGGCGGCTGCTCGACGGCTACGTCGGCAAGGTCTTCGCGCGCGACGACACGCCGGTGTCGGTTAGTCGCGCGTACCGGGACCTCCTGGCGGAGGTGCTCGACGGCGGGGAGGACGGAGTGCTGACGCATCCCGTCTTCGACCTCGCCATCCACACCGCTCGGCCGCGCCTCGGGGCGTCGCGCGCCGCGCTGGCGGCGACGTTTCTGACCGCCGTGCCGCTCAACCTGCTCACCGCTCGAGCCACGGATCTGTTCTTCGAACGGGTGCTGTTCCACAGTTGTCCGCCGCGCTTTCACCGTCCCTATGCAGGCAGCGTGGTACCCCTCGAGCGCCGCAACCTGCTGCCGGCGGCACTCGCCACCGGCACCGTGCCGTTCTATCTCGAGTCGGTGCGCGACATCTCCGGCGCGCCCGCCGGCGGGTACGTGGACGGCGGTCTGACCGACTATCACCTCAACCAGGCCTATGCGGAGGAAGACGCCGGGCTGGTGCTCCTGCCTCACTACCGGCGCCGCGTGCTGCCGCGCTGGCTCGATCGCATGCGGCCGTCGAGAACGCCGGCGCCCGAGGCGCTGGCCGATCTGCTGCTGATCTACCCGTCGAAGCACTTCGTCGCCGGCCTGCCGGACGGCTACGTCCCCGACCGCCACGATTTCAAGCGCTTCGCCGACGATCCCGAGGCACGGATCCGCCGGTGGCGGGCGACGGTGGCCGCGGGCGAGGCGCTCGGCGAACAGCTGGCGGATGATCTGGAAGCGGGGCGAATTCCCGATCTCGTGCAGCCGCTGTGATCGGGTAGACTGGGTACGTCCTTTGTGCCCTTGGCGATTCCTGTCGTCCTTCATGTGCAAGCCACAGACACTCGCTCTGCTCGTGGGTCTGCTGCTCGCCGCCAGCTCCGCGGCGCAGGAGGAGGCCACGGCCTTCGAGCTCAGCTTCCCGAACCCCGGCGCGCGCAGCCTGGGCTTCGGCGGCGCCTTCGTCGCGCTGGCCGACGACGCCACCGCGGCGTTCGCCAACCCCGCCGGCTTGACCCAGCTGCTGGAGCCGGAGGTCACCCTCGAGATCCGCGGACAGGGCGTGTCGACGCCGATCGGCTCGCCGGCGATCGATCTGTCGCTGGGGGTCAGCGGGCAGGCGTTTCTCGCCTTCGTCTATCCGTGGAAGAAGTTCTCGGTGGCGGCCTTCCAGAACGAGTTCGGAAACTTCTCGAGCAACAGCCGGTTCGTCTTCGCCTTCCCCGAAGGCGGCGGCTTCGACGTCCAGACCGCCAACGACTTCCAGATCACCAACACCGGGCTGTCCGGCTCCTACCGCGTCAACGAGCGGTTCAGCCTCGGCGCGGGTATCTTTCTGTGGCAGGGAGACTTCAACGCGGTGACGGTCCAGACGCGCTCGAGCCCCGACCCGGCGGTGCCGGACACCTTGATCGTCCGCGAATCGAGCACCAACGACGATCGGGACTTCGGCTTCAACGCTGGTTTCCTGTGGCAGTTCGCCCGAAGGTGGCGCTTCGGCGGTGTCGCCCGCCAGGGTCCCGAGCTGGCTCTGCACAGTCAGGAGCGCTCCGGCCCGATCTTCCCGGACTTCGAGTCGCTGCCGCTGCGTACACGCAGCGCGCCGATCCGCTTTCCCAGCGTCGTGGGCCTGGGCGTGGCGTACAAGTCCAAGCAGGAGAAGCTCACCCTCAGCTTCGAGTGGGACTTCGTGCGCTATTCCAACGTGCTCGACTCGCTCGACGGCTTGCCGGATCGCGCCGGTTTCGACCTCGACGACGGGCACGAGATCCACGTTGGCCTCGAGTACGTGATCACCGCCTCGCGGCCGGTGATCGTGCTGCGCGCCGGCGGCTGGCGGGATCCCGATCACCGGCTGCGCTACGCCGGCGAGGATCCGGTCAACAGGACGATCTTCCGGGCCGGCAGGGACCAGACTCATTTCGCCTTCGGGCTCGGCTTCGCGTTCAAGCACCTGAAGCTCGATCTCGCCTTCGACGACGGCGACTCGGTGAACACCGGCTCGTTTTCGGTGATCTACAGCTTCTGGTGATCTGCTAGCATCTCGCTAGTCCGAACGCGAACAGAACTGAGGGACGCTCGATGTGGTTCTTGGGACTGCTGTTGCTAGTCGCTGCCGCCGGTCTGCTGTGGGGTCACCGCTCCCAGCAGCGCAAGCACGGTCTGATCGTCTCCACCAAAGTGCAGACCGTCGAGCACCTGCGGCAGCTTGCCGCCTCGATGGCCGAGGGTCTGGGCGCCGGCTCGCTGCGTTTCTTCGCCGCGGTCGAGGGCAAGGTGCGGTGCGCCGAGCCGCTGACCTCCGAGCTGGCCGAAGTCGCCGCGGTCCACTACTCGATGGACGTGCGTCGCGAGGCCGAGGAGCCGCGGGAAGAGCGCGGCTCCGGGCATGCCAAAGGAGGCAGCACGCGCCGCGCCTCGGAGCAGGTGGCGCACAGCAGGCATTCGGTGGCCTTCGAGGTGGAAGACGCCACCGGCTCGCTGCGCGTCGACCCGGCCGGCGCCAAGTTCCACACCGAGAAGTCGCTGTCGCGCTTCGAGCCCACCGGCGGGGAAGCCCGACGGCTGCAGGTCGGTAGCGTCGACGTCGAGCTGCCGGCCCGTTCCGGCGGCGACGGCTCGCAGACCCTCGGCTACCGCTTCGAGGAAGAGGTCGTGCCGGTGGGCGCGGAGGTCTTCGTCCTCGGCCAGGTCACCGACCCCGGTGGCGAGCTCCGGATCGGCAGCCCGGAAGAAAGGGGTCGGTTCGTGATCAGCGTCAAGAGCCGCACCGAGCTGCTCCAGGAGCTCGGCTCCGGCTCCAAGTTCATGCGCGGCGCGGCGATCGTCCTGGGTGTCGCCGGGGTACTGCTGTTGCTCTTCGGCTAGGCCCGACCGGAAACTTCCTGTCGGCTGCCGCGGTCGTCCTGATGGCCTGCGGGCGGTGCTCGAGCTCTGTCTCGCCCCGTGACTCCGCTCGATGCTCGAACGCGGTGCGCTCCGTCCTCGGCCATCAGGCCGCCCGCTCAGGGATTGGCGTGGGGTTCTGGTGGGGTCTTCTGCCGGCAGATTGCGCTGTAGAAGTCGAATGGAGAATCGGAGATTCGCCTCGAGCCCTGGGCGCGCAGTCAGCGGGGCCGCGCTGTGTGCCCGGGCCGGGGCTCTCGGGAGCACGTCTGCCAGACGCGACCCTCGTGGCAGGGATGAGAGCTGAGCCCGGTACCAGGCGACCGGAATCAATCCGGAATGCCGGTACCGAATTAGAAGGACTCGTCGAGCTCGCCCATCGTGGCCAGACACTGCATAGCGGCGTCGAACATCGCCAGGTCGTGACTGTGGGCGCGGACGAAGGCGTGACGTTGATCCACCGGCAACTCGAGAGCGCGCTCCAGGAGGTCGATGAAGGGCCTTTCGGCGTCGAGGTGGATCGGGTGCCGGTCGGCGGTCGGAGGGTCGAACGAAGTGTTGTCGGGGTGCATTGGGCAACTCCTTATCGGACAAAGTCTCGTTTGGCCGCCCCGGATGGAGCGCGAGACCGGTACACGGCGGATCGTCGAGGCCGCGGCCCGCGGGCGGCTGCGACTGGCGCGATCCGATGTCGGACCTGGTGAACAGAAGTACTACGAAGCGGGGCGGGGAACCGTGCCCCTCACCCTTATCTGCGTAGGAATCGGGAGTTTTGCGTCATGAGACCGGCGAGAAAGCTCGGGCCAGAGGCCCGGCAGTCGCTCTTCAGCCCATGCTCGCCGCCGACTCGCGGCGCTGGGAGGAGAGCTGCGCCAGGTCCGCGATCAGGGCGACCATTTCGCGGCTCTCCCGGTCGGTGAACCGTGGCGGCTCGGCCGGCTCGACGGATGATCAACATAGTGGAGCCCCAGTCCTCCTTGATCGATATCGATAACCGATATAGAATTGATGCATGAAAGCAATCTCCGTCCACGTAGCTGAAGACGACTATCAGGGTTTCAAAGTGCTGGCCAACCTGCGAGGTCGCCCGATCGCCGAGCTGCTCCGCGAAGCCATGGCGGCTTACCTGAAGCGAGAAAGCCCTTCGGGCCGTTCCTTGAGACAGATTTCAGCCCATGAGAGCGGCCGGATGCTGTGCGGTTGGACGCGCGAAGAGATCTTCGACGAGATGCTCGAACGGTGAGTCGCCCGGCGACCGACCCAAAGAGCCGTATCCTCGGCATCGACACCGACGTTCTCGTCCATTGGGCGATGGTTGGAGCACCTCACCATCGGGCGGTCCGGGGGTTCCTCGAACGTGAATCTCAGGGCGGCCGCCGCCTGGGGCTCACACAGCAGACCCTCAACGAGTTCCTGCATATCGTGACCGATCCTCGGAGGTTTGAGCATCCGCTGCCGATGCCGGAAGCGCTCGAGTTGTCGGGCGAGCTCTGGCGCAGCGAGGACGTGGAGAGGATCCTGCCCACCGCGGAGGTCCACGATCTCGTCTGTGAGCTGATGGAGCGGTTCCGGCTCGGCCGCAAACGGATCCTCGACACCTCCCTGGCCGCGATCTTCAAGACCTCTGGTGTCTCCACACTGGCGACTCTGAACGGTCGCGACTTCGAGATCTTCCCGTTCCTGGAGATTGTCGATCCGGTCGCGGTGCCCGACACCTGACGCCTACGGCCCTCCCCCCCCGGACCCTGCGCTAGACTCGGGCCGTCGCTTCTGCCAACCCGCGAGCCCGTGACCGACCTGGCGAGCCGCGACGGCAAGGGCGCGCGCTCCCACGACGCCCACCGCGCCGGCCACGACCGCCTCTACCGCCACTACGCCGCCGCCACCGACGACCTGCCCGCCACCCTCGACGCCATGCAGCCCCTCTACCTGGCCATCGGCCTCGGCTGCCGCGCCGGCCGCCGGCAGGAGGTCTACGACGAGGTCTACCGGCGGCGGATCCGGCCGGAACGGGGCTCGACTTCGAATGGGCCTGGCTCCGCCGGTCGGCGGGCGATCCGGACGGCGCCCGCCGCCCCTCAACCGAGCTCGTCCATCGCGCCGAGGCACTCCAGGGCGACGTCGGACATCGCTGAATCTCGGCTGTGGGTGCGAATGAAGGCAGGGCGTTTGTCGGCCGGTAGGTCGAGGGCGCTCTCCAGGAGATCGATGAACGGTCTCTCGGCGTCGAATCTCGCGCTGCGATGGTCGGAGATGCGGTGGCCGTTGGATGAGTCGCGCACGATGTTCTCCTTGTCGGAGGCTGCAGAGGTCTCGCGGTCTGGGAAGAGCTCGGGGAGGGCGCCCACCGAGCGTCCCCTCACTCTGAAACGCGGGGAACGCGGTGATTTTGACTCATCGATCTTTGCCGGGGGCTCGGGAGCCTTCCCCATCGCGGCTCTACTGAGCCATGCGGGCTCGACCCTGCCTGTCTTCATCGGTCGTCACTGCCGGCTCGAGGCTTTGGATCCACTTCCTTTGGGCCTGGACGCGTTTCTCGACCTCGGGCCACACCCGACGCGCCGAAGACCAGCGCGAGGACGAGGGCGGCGAGGCTTCGAGAACAACTCATTTTGGGAACCTCCGGGATATGTCAGTCGGAGGGCTCGATCGAACCGTCCAGTTCTTAGACGGACGCGATCGGTCGATTACCCCGAATATGCTTCAAAGAGACGATGCATCGCCGCCCACATCCTCTACAGCGCAATCCGGTCGACAAGAACCCCATCGCGTAGAAGGGCGGCCGAAACCGTCCGACGGGGTGGTGTAGATCCGCCAGCGGGACCCTACGCTGTTGAATCATGCCCAGAACGAGATGTCAGGTCCTCGTCCCAGCCGCTCTCCTGCTCTTCCTAGTCGCCGACGCCGCCGGCGCCGCGATCTTCGAGAAGAACGGCTTCAAGATCACCGGTGACTTCCGCGCCCGGGCGGAAGCGGATTTCGACTCCCACCGCGCCAGCGGCATCCCACGCGACGATCGCACCCGCATCCGGGTCCGTGCCCGCGTGGGGCTCGACTACGCGGCCACCGACGTCTTCTCGTTCGGGCTACGGCTACGGTCGGGCTCGGACGACAGTCACCAGTCGCCGCACATCACGGTGATCGACTTCGACGACAACGACACCGGCGATGCCGACTTCAACTTCGACAAGTGGTTTCTGAAGGCGAAGGGTGAGAAGGCGTGGGGGTGGGTCGGCCGTAACAGCCTGCCGCTGTGGAAGCAGAACGAGATGTTCTGGGACGACGACGTCATCCCCGCGGGCCTTGCTCTCGGCTACAAGACCAGCATCCGGGACGACTCGAGCTTCGCCGTCAACGCCGGCTACTTCTCCCTGCCGGTGGGGATGCAGGAATTCTCGGGCAACCTGGCGGCGGCGCAGCTGGTCTACGCCGGCAAGGGTTTCACCGCCGCCGTCGGTCTGCTCGACATCGACGCCAATCCGGGCGACGCCGACGCCACTCGCCTGCTGCGGGGCAACGGTTTGCGCGACTACTCGATCTGGGTGGGCAGCCTGCAGGGCAAAGTCGGCAAGTGGACGCTGGGCGCCGACTTCATGCACAACGCCGAGAGCTACTCGCCGACCGTCGCCAACTTCGACCAGACCGACGGCCTGGTGCTATCGGTCAAGTACGGCGGGCTGTCGAACAAGGGCGACTGGCTCGCCGCCGTCTACTGGGCCGAGATCGAGGCTTTGGCGGTGAGCTCCTCCTACGCCCAGGACGACTGGGTGCGCTGGGGCTCGGCCACCGAGACCCGGGCGAGCGACATGGAGGGCGGCGAGCTTCGCTTCGCCTATGCGCTCGAGAAGAACGTCAACCTGGTGGCGCGGCTGTACCTGGTCGACGCCATCACCACGGGCGAGGACGGGAGCCGGTTCCGGCTGGATTTCAACTACAAGTTCTGACCGGGGTCACGGAGCCCGGCGAGCGTCGAGCCCGAATCAGGGGATGGGAGTCCGCCAGATGCCGCGGCCGAAGGTGGACGCGTAGAGGTGGCGCACCGGAGGCGTCGCCCCGTCGCTGTGGATCACCAGATCGGTGACCATGACGCCGGGGAGATCGCCGATGAAGGTCTTCCAGCTGTTGCCGAAGTCGCGCGAGACGAAGATCCCGGCGTCGGACCCCGCGTAGACGACATCGGGATTCTCGGGATCGATGACCAGGGCGCGGAAGGGAATGTCGGGCAGGCTCTGGCTGACGGGTTTCCAGGTCTCCCCGCCGTCGATCGAACGGAAGACGTGCGGGTGGCCGAAGAGGCCGACGCACAGCAGCACGTGCAGCGGCTTCTTCGGGTGGGCGCGAATGCGGGTGATCAGGGCTCCGGGCAGCACCCGGCTCGAGAGGTCGCCGCTCCAGCTGGCGCCGTGATCCTGGCTGGCGAAGACGCCGCCGTTCTGGGTGCCGGCATAGAGATAGGCGGAATTCGATGCCACCTCGAGCGCGGTGACCGGGCTGCCGTCGAGATCCTCGGAAAGGCGGTGCCAGGACGTCCTCTGTCTGGGCGCTGGCTTGCTCTGCCAGATCCTCGTGGTGCCGTAGTAGACCGTCTCGGGGCGCTCCCGGTCCGGGTGGATCCTGAGCGGGCTGAGAAACAGCGATGCCTTGATCCAGTCTTCTTCGGGCGGGGAAGCGTCTTCGCTCCAGCTGTTGTCGAAGCTGTCGTGAAAGTAGACCGCGCCTTCGTACACGGTCGCGTAGAAACGCTTCTTCTCCTTGTGATCGAACGCCATCCAGCCGCCGTCGCCACCGGTCACGTCTTCGAACCAGGCGGGTCCGTCGACCGTCACCAGCGTCCCCTGGTCCTGCGTGCCGCCGCCCATGGCCTGGCCCTGCGGGTCGCCGGGCGCCACGTCGAGGTCGTAGAACATGGTGTTCACCAGGCCCTCGGTCCGGTCCTCCCAGCTCCAGCCGCCGTCGGTGCTGAGGGCCACGCCGCCGTCGTTGAGGTCGTAGAGGCGCTTCGTCTGCGGCCAGAGGAGGCCCCGGTGATCGGCGTGGGCGTACTCCCAGTCCTCGCTCTTCGACCGCCAGAAGGTGGCCTGGGACCAGCGTCCACCCTCCCAGAGGTGCAGGTCGACGCCGCCGCAGATCACCCGGTATGGGTCGGACGGATCGACGGCGATGGAGTTGGCGTTGTTCAAGTACTTCTCGCCCGCGAAGTGGCCGTGGCCGATCTCCCGCCAAGTAGTGCCCTTGTCCCAGGACTGGTAGACGCCCAGCACGCCGCCGTAGCGGTCCGCAGCCAGGGCGTAGACCCAGCCGGCCTCCGACGGCGCGGTCGCCACGCTGGTGCGCTGGATCGTCTCCGGCCCCATGGGCGGCAACTGCCGGGCCGGTACCGGTCAGCTGGCGAGACGGGTTGAGCGCTCAGCGCTCCGCTCGACGAACAGGCCCTGGCCCGGATCTTCCGCCCGCGCTCCGGGCTCGCCCAGGCCGTCCAGCAGACCCGTCGGCCAATGGACCTCGTGCCACACCGCCAGGTTGAGCAGCCGCCAGATCTGCTTGCAGAAGCGCATGTCGCGGCGCTTGCGGAAGCGGCCCCAAAGGGTGCGGACCTCGCCGAGGTCGAGGTAGCGGCCGATCGGCGCGGAGTCGGCGAGCAGGCCGTCTTCGACGAAGCCCTCGAGGTCGCGCAGCAGCCAGGTCTCGAGGGGTACGTCGAAGCCGTGCTTGGGGCGGTCGAGGACGTCGTCGGGCACCAGGCCGCGCAGGGCGTGGCGCAGCACCTGCTTGGCGCCACCGCCGGTGGTGAGCTTGAGCGAGGAGGGTAGGGCGGCGGCGTACTCCACCAGCTCCTGGTCGAGCAGCGGGCAGCGGGCCTCGAGCGACGCCGCCATTGTGGTCTTGTCGACCTTCATCAGCAACTGGTCGGCGAGCGACAGCTTGCTGTCGACGTAGAGCAGCTGATCGAGCAGGTCGCGATCCCCCATCCTGGAATACAGGGCGCGGAAAGGCGCCGACAGCGAGCCGTTGCCGCACGCCTCGCGGGTCTCGGGACGCAGCAGGCGTTCCAGCTCGCGGTCGGTGTAGGTGGCGTACCAGCCGCGGTGGCGCTCCTCCACGGGTAGGCCGGCGATCCACACGCCCTTCCAGAATTTGGCCGCGCCCAGCGGGCCGAGCAGGCCCTCCAGGGCGCCGACGCCGCGCGCCACGGGGCTCACCAGCCCCGGGAGGCGGGCGTCGAGCTCGCCGAAGCGGAAGTGGTGGCGGTGGTGGGTGTAGCCGGCGAACACCTCGTCGCCGCCCTCGCCGGTGAGCACCACGGTGATGCGCTGGCGGGCGAAGTGGGAGAGGCAGAAGGTGGGCACCGCGGCGGGGTCGCCGGCCGGCTCGTCGTGGTGCCAGTTGACGTCGCGCAGCAGCGCCAGGTTGCAGCCTTTCAGCACCAGCTCGTGGTGCCGGGTGCCGTAGAGCTCGGCGATGGCGCGGGCGTGGGCGAGCTCGTCGCAGCGGCCGTCCTCGAAGCCGACACAGAAGGTCTGCACCGGGTCGAGATGGCGCCGCATCAGGGCGACGACGGCGCTCGAGTCGATGCCGCCGGAGAGGAAGGCGCCGAGCGGCACCTCGCTCATCAGGCGCTTTTTCACCGACTCCTCGAGCAGCTCGCGGATCGTCGCCGCGGCGCCGTCGAGGGTCTCGCTGCCGCCGGAAGGCGCCGGCAGGTCCCAGTACTGGCGGATCTCGGTCTCGCCCTCGTGGGCGACCATGGTGTGGCCGGCGGGCAGCTTGCTGACGCCTTCGAACAGGGTGTGCTCGCCGATCACGAAACCGTAGGTGAGGTACGAGCGCAGGGAATCGGGATCGAGCTGCTTGGGCACCAGGCCGGAGGCGTGCAGGGCCTTGATCTCGGAGCCGAACACCAGCAGGTCGCCGGAGCGCGCGTAGTAGAGCGGCTTCTGGCCCGAGCGGTCGCGCGCCAGCAGCAGCCGGTCGCGTTTGAAGTCGTAGAGCGCCAGGGCGAACATGCCGCGCAGGTGGTGGATGAAATCGTCGCCGTGGTCCTCGTACAGGTGGACGACGGTCTCGACGTCGCTGGCGGTCGAGAAGCGGTGGCCGGCGGCCAGCAGATCCGCTTTGAGGGCGAGGTAGTTGTAGATCTCGCCGTTGAACACCACGGCGACGTCCCCGGTCTCGTTGAACAGCGGTTGATGCCCATTGTCGACGCCGATGATCGACAGCCGACGCATGGCGAGCGCCGCCCGCCCCTGGCGGAAGGTGCCGGCGTCGTTCGGCCCGCGATGGGCCAGCGCGTCGTTCATCGCATCGAGGACGTCCGGCGCGGCGCGCTCACCGAGGGAGAAGATGCCCGAGATCCCGCACATGGCTCGAGAGAGAGCCTATCAGTTTCGACCTACGGCGGAATGGTCATACAATCGCACCGGTTCCCTTGCCAAGGAGGAGATGTCATGAGTGAGGAAGCGAGATTCGAGCGCACGACGCTGGAGAACGCCCTGCGGCGCTACGCCACGTTCGACGATGCCGCGAACGCGGTGCAGAGGAAGTTCTTCGGCGCCAAGATCTGGATTCTCACCGTCGGCGTCGCCGCCACCACCCTGGCGATCGTCTACTCGACCCTGTGGCTGGAAGACGCCCGCCCGCCGCTCACCGACGGCCACTTCTACCTCTGGCTGGCGGTGGTCGCCATGCCGATCATCGGCAGCGTGCTGGCGGCGGGCGCCGCGAAGCTGATCCGCGGGCTCGACTGGGTCTCGCTGCGCGGCGCCGCCGAGTCGATCAAGCGCGAGGTCTACCGTTACCGCTGCCAGGTCGGCGTGTACTCGCCGGGCAGCCAGGTACCCGGGACGCGGGACGAGAAGCTCGCCTCGATGGTGGAGCAGATCACCGGCCGGCTGCTCGACACCGACGTGCTCGCCACCGGGCTGCCGCCCTACAGCGGCGACGAGGTGCCCGGCTACGGTTCCCGAACCGACGACGGCCTCTCGGACCTGACGCCGGCGCAGTACCTGGACTGGCGTCTGGCCGACCAGCGGGACTGGTTCAAGGGCAAATCCGTGACGCTCGAGAGCCGCAACAGCCTGTATCAGTGGGCGATCGCCATTCTCGGCGGCGTCGGCACCCTGCTGGCGGCGGTGGGGCAGGAGATCTGGGTGCCGGTGAGCGTCGCCCTCGCCACGGCCTTGACCTCGTACCTGACGCAGCGCAACGTCGAGGCCACGCTGGCCGGCTACACCCGCGCCGGCCTGGAGCTCGACAACGTCGTCACCTGGTGGAGCGGCCTGTCTGCCGAGGCCAAGGGCACCAGGGCCTCGTTCGCGGCCCTGGTCAACCGCACCGAGACCATCCTGGGCAGCGAGAACGCCACCTGGGTGCAGTCGATGCAGGAGACCCTGGCGCAGCTCCCCGACGGTGCTTGTGCCGCCTGCGGGCAGATGTCGGCCGACGACGCCCCGGAGGACGACGTTCCGGTAGACGAGACGGAAGCGGCTGAGGAAGATCCGACCGGCGATCCCATGGCGGAGGAGGACGACGAGGCGGTCGGCTAGTCCCGGCTGGTCAACCGCGCCTTCAGGTAGTCGCGGTTCATGCGGGCGATGAAGCCGATCGAGATTTCCTTCGGGCACACCGCTTCGCACTCCTTGTGGTTGGTGCAGGAGCCGAAGGCCTCGGCCTCCATCTGCGCGACCATCTTCTCGACCCGGGACAGGCGCTCGGGCTGGCCCTGGGGCATCAGCCCCAGGTGCGAGACTTTGGCGGAGGTGAAGAGCTGGGCGGCGCCGTTGGGGCATTGCGCGACACAGGCGCCGCAGCCGATGCAGGCCGCCGCCTCGAAGGCCCTGTCGGCGTCGCTCTTGGGCACCAGCACCTCGTTGGCGTCGGGCGCCGAGCCGGTGTTGACCGAGATGTAGCCACCCGCCTGGATGATGCGGTCGAAGGCGCCGCGGTCGACCATCAGGTCCTTGATCACCGGGAAGGCGGCCGAGCGCCAGGGCTCGATGGTGATCTCGTCGCCGTCTTCGAAGTGGCGCATGTGCAGCTGGCAGGCAGTGATGGCGGCCTGGGGGCCGTGGGCGACGCCGTTGATCACCATGCCGCAGGCGCCGCAGATGCCCTCGCGGCAGTCGTGGTCGAAGACGATCGGCTCCTCACCCTGCTCCTCGAGACGCTCGTTGACCACGTCGAGCATCTCGAGAAACGACATCTCGGGGCTGATGCCTGGAGCGTCGTATGTCTTCATCGCTCCCCGGGAGTCCGCGTTGGGCTGGCGCCAGACTTTGAGGGTGAGGTTCATGGCCGTCCCGTGCGTCATTTGTAGCTCCTCTGCGTGAGCTGCACGTACTCGAATTCGAGGTCTTCCTTGTGCAGCTTGGGTCCGTCTCCGTTACCGTGCTCCCAGGCCGAGACGTAGCTGAACCTCTCGTCGTCGCGCAGGGCCTCGCCTTCGGGCGTCTGGCTTTCCTCGCGGAAGTGGCCGCCGCACGATTCGCTGCGATCGAGCGCGTCGCGGCACATGAGCTCGGCGAGCTCGAAGAAGTCGGCCACCCGGCCGGCCTTCTCGAGCGACTGGTTGACGCTCTCGCCGTCACCCAGCACCTTGACGTCGCTGTGGTACTGCTCGCGCATCTCGGGGATCTTCCGGAGCGCCTCTTCGAGCCCGGCCTGGTTGCGCGCCATGCCGCAGTGGTCCCACATCAGTTTGCCGAGCTCACGGTGGAAGGAGTCGACGCCGCGGCTGCCGCTTGCCGCCAGCAGCTTCTCGGTGCGCTCCTCGACCTCGGCTAGGGCCGCGGCGAAAGCCGGATGGTCGGTGGTGACCTCCTCGCCCATGTGCTGCGAGAGGTAGTCGCCGATGGTGTAGGGCAGCACGAAGTAGCCGTCGGCCAGGCCCTGCATCAGGGCGCTGGCGCCCAGGCGGTTGGCGCCGTGGTCGGAGAAGTTGCACTCGCCGATGGCGTACAGCCCGTCGATGGTGGTCATGAGGTTGTAGTCCACCCACAGGCCGCCCATGGTGTAGTGCAACGCCGGGTAGATGCGCATCGGTACCTGGTACGGGTCCTCGCCGGTGATCTTCTCGTACATCTGGAACAGGTTGCCGTAGCGCTCCGAGATGGCATTCTTGCCCAGTCGGCCGATGGCTTCGGAGAAGTCGAGGTAGACGCCCAGGCCGGTGGGGCCGACGCCGCGCCCCTCGTCGCATACGTCCTTGGCGTTGCGCGACGCCACGTCGCGCGGCACCAGGTTGCCGAAGCTCGGGTACTTGCGCTCCAGGTAGTAGTCGCGCTCGTCCTCGGGGATGTCGTTCGCGGCCCGAGTGTCGCCTTTCTTCTTCGGTACCCAGATGCGGCCGTCGTTGCGCAGCGACTCCGACATCAGGGTGAGCTTGGACTGGTAGTCGCCCGAGACCGGGATGCAGGTGGGGTGGATCTGGGTGAAGCAGGGGTTGGCGAACAGCGCCCCGCGCTTGTGGGCGCGCCAGATGGCGGTGGTGTTGCAGCCCTTGGCGTTGGTCGACAGGAAGAAGACGTTGGAGTAGCCGCCGGTGGCGAGCACCACCGCGTCGCCGGCCCAGGAGCGCACCTCGCCGGTCACCAGGTCGCGGGTGACGATGCCCCGCGCCCGGCCGTCGATCACCACCA
>JAAELT010000697.1 GCA_024226315.1 bacterium
AATTTAGGTAATAACAATAAATAATTGAATTAGAGTTAATAATTGTAAAACAGAAATGCAATGGAAGAAAAGAAAAAAGATAATAGAAAAGATGAATAATGTATTTTAAGGTAATAATAAAACATCTAATAAAAGAAAAAGGAATAAACCAATAATAGTATTAACGGAGGTTATTGTATTAAAATTAAATAGTAGAAATAATGATATAATCATCTCTTGTTCAAATATTAAAAAATGGAAAACAATCATTCAATAATTAAAAACATATTTAATTGAAGAGGTGATAAATGAATAGAAACCACATTCAAAGATGTCAGATGTTGATGAAATGCACTTACCACATAAACTAATGCTAAATAATATTGATAATGTAATAGTAAGTACTAAATAAATAATACAAACCAATATTATAACCATAATTGATAACTTAATGCATTTTCGATAATATTACATTAGGTGATGATTAAGTGTTAATTAATTGAAAGAAAACTATAAAATGGAATAATAATCATAAAATAGAAGGATTGATAATTCACTAATTAGTTTCAGTAATAATGTTATTAAAATCAATAATTCAGTCAATTGCATTGGAGATAATAGTTAATGTTATAAAATAAAGGAAATAAAGTAGCTATTAAAGTGAAGGAATTAATTGAGGTTAATAATTAATTAATATGAGATTACTATATTAGACTAATATGAAATAACTATTTTAAGTTGTTAAGATTTAATGTGTTAAGATTTAATGATTCAACAATTGAATGATGTAATAGTTGATTAAAATGCATAAAATGCTGAATTCCTATTAATTGAATCAAAGAATAATAAATCACTAATTAAATAAATCTCAATAATAACAATAGTTTAACTGATTAATCGATTAAAATGAATAAAGTAATCAATATTAAATAATAACGATTAACTGAAATAATACTAAATAGAATTGATATAATAGCAGTGAAAATAGCAATTACTCAATAATTCAAAAAGACGAACAATACGATATTAAATGTTTAAATAAAAGGATTAATAATAAACTGGTTAATCCTCTCTTCTCTTTTATCTTGATTATGTTTTACCTAATATTATTAATTTCATCCTGCATAATACGGTTATTAAACAATTAAATAAGAGTTAAAATCTTAAAATGTATAAATAATTCAATTAAGTACTAATAATCTAATTATTAACTATAAACAGACTAACAAAATAATTATATAATAATAATATAATATAGCAAGAATAAATCAATGCTAATAATGAGGACATTTAATAGTTTACATTAAAATAACAATTGAAAAAGACGTAATTAAATAAAGGAATTAACAAGTTAAAATAATATAAAACAAGAAAGTATAAAACATAAATAACATAAATAATGAAAACACAATAAATAAGAATATTCAATAAAAAGGGAAAAGAAATAAACAAACAATTAAAATAATAATATTAATAAATAAAGAAATGAATTAATTAAAACCAACTAATATTAAATAATAAGACATAATGATAATAAAATCAATGAAATGAAGAATAAAGAAATGAAATGAATATGATATAGAGAGTAACATGAATCATATGCAATTAAAATTTCATTTAGATTAATAATAGAATTAAAGAAAAAAAGAGAATAAACAATAAAATAATTTAATAGAGAAGGAATATAAAATGAAGAATTAGAATTAATTAATGTAATGTGAATAAGATAATAATTAATGATGGATTGAAATAAAGACATAAAGAATAATAAGAAATAATCTAGTATTAATAATGATATGATAATAATTAAATGATAAAGTAAAAAGTATGTATTATAATATGAATCTAATAATGGACTAGTAAAAAATAAACTGATATCAATATCAATGTGAAATAATGTAAAGGAATATAAAGGAAGAAAATAGGAATAAATAATTAATATTATACTAAAATTACCTATTAAATAATACACAATAAAGAATATAATAATAAAGAATAAATTAATGTAATAAATGAACCTAACAATAGAATTGAAGGAGAAATAGAAAAGGAAGTATTAATAAAACAATAGAAAACAATTAATTCTTTAGAGAATGATATTACCAATAAGAATAATGAAATTAAAAATATAATTGAAATAAATGAATTAAATGATTTAATCTTAATAATTGATTGATAATGGTATGAATTATATATTATTGAATTAGAATTAAGAAATAAATTCATTTTAAATAAAGAATGAACAATAATATGAAATACACATAATAAGAGATTATGAACTAATATTATAAATAAATAAGATAATTGATTAATTGTGGATAAAGCAATTAAGGTTTTAATATCATTAACATTACATGCTTTAATTCCTGATCATATTAATGAAATTGAATTAAATAATAAATATCAAAAGAAATATAATAAATAAATAATAATAGATAATAAAATAGCAAAATAAATACCTAATAATACCATAGTAGAAGAATGTAATAAAGCTGAAACTGGTGCAGGAGCATTCATTGCACCTAATAATCAAGAACTAAATGGAAATTGAGCTGATTTTGTAAACATAATAATTAATGTAGTAATTGAAAACATAAATAAGTGTGAATAATTCAATATAAATAGAAATAAAACAAGTATTAATAATAATAATGTAATTAGAATAAAACAACTATTACCTAAAACTGATATATAATAGCAAATATAAACAATTAAATATAAAATAACCACATCACCAAATCTATTTAATATCACTGCCTTTATTCCAGTATTAACCTTATTACAATGATAATTAATTAACAAATAACTTAATAATCCCAATAAATCTCACATCACTATGAATAGTATTAAATCATAACATAGTAATAATAGTATCATATTCAATTTAAATAATACTATATAAATAATAAACAATTGTGAGTCAATAATACTTAAATAATCAATACTAAATAATAAAACTAAAGAACTAACTAAGGTTACTATCATCAACAATAAACTATTAATTCAATTGATTCCCATTACAATTAATTCAAGTATTGCAATACTACTATTACCTCATATATTAATTACCCTAAATACAATCAACCAATTAAATAAAACTATTCAATACAATAAATAAAACTTAATTATAATATGCCTATATAAACAATGAATTGATATATTACTATATCCTATTATAACTAAAAACAATAAAGTAAGAAGACATGAAGATAAAAGACCTAAAACTGGGACTGAAAACGTTGTTGTTAATTACATTACCTCAATTCCCCCAAAGGGACCACTAAACATGCTTTGTAATGGTTGCCAAGTTCACTAACAATATATGTTTCCTTCACAAGGTCATTTGCAGTAATCAATTATTACACAAGGAATTAC
>JAAELT010000698.1 GCA_024226315.1 bacterium
TAGCGCGCCTCGCCGTGCTCGGGATCCAATGGACAACTCTCGGTTGGGTGGCGGAAATGGCCTAGATCGGGCGCCGGAACGGCCTGGAGAACCGGATTTCGGCCTCTGAGAACCGGATGAGCGCCCTAGAATCGCCAGACTCGACCGGACCGCGCCATGAACCCCGAACAGCGCACTAACCCAGCACGGAGCAACAATCGAAAGCCCGGCGTCGAAACCACCCTGGTGGCAGAATCAGCTCCCCCAGGCGGCCCTTTCACACCAGTCACCTAGGGCGCCCAGGCGGAGAGGTCGCCGCTTTCGAAGCCGTCGGTGAAGATCGCCGCAACGCCGACGGCGAAGTAGAAGTCATCGGAGAAGATGAGCTTGATATCGCCGCCGAAGGGCTCGAGCTTGCCCTCCAACTCGCGGTACTCGAAGCGCTCGAAGCCAGCGGGATCGATCATGCCGAAGAACTCGGGCGTGGTGCCGATGATCGCGTTGTCGGAGCAGTTCTCGCCGTCGGGATCGCAGGTCTCGCCGAAGTCCACCGGGTTGTCCGGGTAGGTGCCGCGGAACAGGCCGACCTTGGCGAACGGCGTGTTGGTATCGATCCAGCCGCCGATCCCGTAGAGCACGCCATCCACGGCGCTGCCCCGGAAGCCATCCCCGCACTCCCCCGGGACAAAGCAGTCAGTGCCTGGATCGGGGTCGGTGTAGCTGCCGTGGGGCGACGAGTAGAGCCCCCACAGGCCGCTGCGCGCCGCGCCGTTGCTGGTGGTCACCTGGCTGCTGAGATTGTTGGCGGTCCAGGTGACGCCGAGATTCGTCACGCTGGCCGCGGTGTTCGGGGTGCGGACGTCACCCCACACCGAGTCGTTCTCGAAACCCTCGTGCACCGCGGCGTGGCCGAGCGACGCCAGGTCGTTCAAGAACGCCGCTTGATCGATGTAGGCGACCGGCTCCGCGGCGGCGCCGATCGGTACCGAGGCGAGAACGCCAGTCGCGATCCAATGTCTGATCTTGCTCATCGTTCCTCACACCTCCGCCGGTGCTTCCGGCGACAGCTGCTTGTCCAGGATGCAAGTGGCGGTGCAGTTGCCCATGACGTTGACCATGGTGAACAACGGATCGATGATCGGCGCCACCGCCAAAAGAGCGATGATCCCGACCTCCGGCGGCACGCCGATGGGCACCAGAATGATGCCCAGCATCCATACCGCGCTGGGGCCCGGCAGGCCCATGGCGGCCAGGCTCGCCAGCACCGAGCCGACGACGATCATCGCCAGCGTGTCGATCTGGGCGATGGTCGGCGCCTGGGAGTGGAGTTGGACGGCGAAGATCGCCGACAGGCTGAAGAACAGCGCGCTGCCGATGGGGTTGAGCATCACGCCCAGCGGCAGCAACAGCTTGACGTTCTCTTCCGCCAGGCCGAACTTCCGCTTGAGCGCGATCATCGCCGCCGGGATCGACGCCATGCTGGAGGAGGTGGCGAAGGCGACCAGCAGCGGTGCCCGCACCCCCTGGAAGACCGCGCCAAGGCTGCCGCCGACCGACACCCAGATCGTGACCGCGAACAGGATCATTGCGACCACGGTGGTGATCACGCTGACCACGATCAGCTTGCCCAGCACCGGTACAAATTCGAGGCCGCCACGGGCCACCTCGCCGGCGACGATGCACACCAGCCCCATGGGCAGGAGGTAGATGATCCAGTTGATGATGCGCAGCAGGGAGTCGAAGAAGGTTTCGATCACGTGCAGAGCGGTGGCGCGGCCCTCCGGCGGCGCATAGCCGATCGCGAGCCCCATCAGGATCGAGAAGAAGAGCACCGCGAGGTAGTTCTCCTCGAGCACCGCCGAGGCCAGATTGCGTGGGATCAGCTGGGTCAGATAGGCGAGGAAGCCGCCCGGAGATTCGAGCGTCGCCGCGGCTCTATCACCCTCGGCCTGCGACCTGGCCTCGACGCCATTGCCCGAGAACAGCTCGGCGAAGCCTTCGGCCTGCCCGCCTTCGGCAGCGGAAAGGTCCTCCAGGCCGCCGCCGGTGGCCGTCGACTCGGTCGCCAGCAGCAGCTTGCCCAGCGCCTCGGACTGGCGCAGATCGGTGCCGACCCGGGTCAGCCAGCCGACGCCGGTACCGATCGCCGCCGCCAGCACCAGCCCGCCGGCGAAGACCGCAAAGATCATGATCACCTGCCGGCCCAGCCGGTGTTTCGCCACCATCTGCCCCAGGCTGGAGACGATGGCGGTGAACAGCAGGGGGATGATGCACATCAAGAGCAGCGACATGTAGAGTCGGCCGAAGGGCGCCAGCGCCTGGCCGGTGGCCGGGCTCGTCACGCCCAGGCCGACGCCCGCCGCGATCGCCGTGACGACCAGCAGCGGGAAGCGGAGGGAATCGAAGGTCCCGACGTCTTGCTCTTCGCTCAAGATCCCGCTCCCATCACTGCCGTTCCCATCATTACCGTCCCACCGGCTCGATGAACCATTTGTCGTAGAGGCGATCGGCAGCACCGTCGTCGCGGATCGAGTCCAGGTACAGATCGAGCCAGGCCAACAGATGAGTGTCCTGCCAGCTCACCGCGAACGCCAACTGGTCCTTGCGGTCGCGGGCGACGAACGCCCGTACCTGGATCAGCCGCTCGGGGTTGTCGCGCCGCCAGGTATTGGCCCGCGCGCTGTCGACCAGGGCGGCGTCGAGGCGGTTCTCGGTGACGTCGAGCAACATCCGGGCGAAGTCTGTGTGGGGCTGGACCTTCGCCGCCGGGAACTCGCTGCGCGCATAACCGATGTAGGAGCTGCCCTCGAGCGCGCCGACGCGCATCGCGGCCTGATCCAGGAACTCGAAGGGATCCTCCTGCTTGGGCGCCGCGAGTCGGTTGATGAGCAGCGTCTGGTAGACGGTCATGTAGGGCTTGCTGAAACGCACCCGCTGCGACCGTTCGAGCGTGATCGAGAGCTTCGACACCGCCAGATCGGCGGAGCCTTCGGCCACCAGGTCGACCACCTCGTCGAAGCTGGCGGCAAGCTTCTCCTCGACCTCGACGCCCAGTCGGCGGGCGATGTCCCGAGCGAGATCGACGTCGAAGCCCAGCCAGTCGTCGTCCTCGCCCTGGAAGAAGAACGGCGGGCGCTGGCCGCCGTAGCGGGCCACGCGCAATCGACCACGGTCGCAGATCCTCCTGAGATCGGTCGGCGGCAGCCGGTCGCAGGGCGAGGCCGCCGCGGGCTCGGCGGGCGCTTCGATCTGCGCCGCCGCCGGGGCTGACGACCCGAGAGCCAGGAGCAGAACAAGCGCAGATGCGAGCGATTTGAGCATGGCGACCGGAGATCCGTCCGCGAGCTCCTTCCTTTGGTGATGACTTCGAACAGCACGAGTAGTCTAGCAGTGTCCGAGAACCCGGGACGTTCGCCGACGTACTCTCCGGCAGACGTTAACGACCCCGGAGACACGCGATATGAATCGCCTCGCGCTCGGAAGAGCCGCGAAAAGCGGCTCGAACGGATCCGGGCAGCGGACCCCGAGGCCATCGTGCTCGAGTCGATGCAGACGCGCCGGTTCGGCGGGCGCGAGTAGCCCTCCTGTCACTAGCCGCCGCTCGACCGCGACACCCGCTCCCGGCCGATCAGGCGCCGGCGCCACCTCGACCACAGCGCCTGTCCTCGATGCTGCTCCGCCGGATGCACCATCAGCGAATAGATCACTGGCAGCAGGATCAGGATCAGGACCGTGGCCCCGGCGAGGCCGAAGATCAGCGCCACGGCCAGCGGCGACCACAGGCCGCCGCCCCAGATCGCCAGCGGCGTCATGCCGGCGATGGTGGTGATACTGGTCAGGATCACCGGCCGAAAGCGCCGCTCGCCCGCGTCGAGCAGGGCCGCGTACTTGCGTTGCCCTTCATGGCGCTGGAGGTGGTTGGCGAAATCGGTGAGCACGATCGAATCGTTGATCAGGATGCCGGTCAGGCTGACGATGCCGACGAAGGCCATGAAGCCGAAAGGATGTCCGGTGAGCCACAGGCCGGCGACCGCGCCGACGATGCCGAAGGGCACGGTGAACAGGATGACGAAGGGCTGGGTGAAAGAGTTGAACTGGATCGCCAGCACGACGTAGATCCCGAGCAGCGCCAGCATCATCGCCCGACCGAGACCGGCGAAGGACTCCTCCCGTATCTCGCTCTCGCCACCGATCTCCAGATCGTAGCCCGCCGGCAACGCCAGATCCGACAGCCGCTGCCGGATCTCCGCGGCCGCATCGGCGGTCAAGCGGCCGCTGACGCCGCACTCGACGCTCACCATGCGACGACCCTCGCGGCGGCTGATGCGGGCGAAGTCCGCCGTCTCCTCGACGGTCGCGAGCTCGGCGAACGGCACCATGCGATCGAAACGCGAGGGCAGGTAGAGCCGCTCCAGGTGCGAGATCTCCTGGAGGCCGGCCGGGTCCAGCCGGACGACGACCGGGACCTCCTCGTCGCCGTCCCGAAACAGCGTCGCCGTCTCCCCGGCGACCGCGATGCGCACGGTACTGGCGAAGGTGAAGCTGTCGACGCCGAGCAACGCCGCCTTGCGCCGATCCAGCTCGAGAGCGAGCCTCGGGCTCTTGCTGCCCAGGGAGTCGCGCACGTCGGTGACTCCCGGGACCGACTCGATGCGCTGGCGGATCCGCGCCGCCAGCGCCGCCAGCGTCTCGAGGTCGTCGCCGCGCAGACGCACCTCGATCGCGGCGCCGGTGAACGGCCCCTGCTGCAACACCCTGGGCTCGACGGCCGCCCCCGAGATCCTGCCCAGACGGGAGGAAAGCTCTTCGACGTAGGATTCCACCGAACCGCCGAAGTCCTCTCTCAGATGGACCAGCACCTGGGCATAGCTCGGCGTCTCGTGCTCGCGCAGCTCGTTGTAGTAGATCCGCGGACTGCCCTTGCCGATGTTGGCGGTGGTGTCGCGCACCGCCGCCTCGGCGGCGAGCATCTCCTCGACCTGGGCGGTGATCGCGTCGGTGGCTTCCAGGTTGGCCCCCTCGTCGAGCCGGACGTTGATCAGGAAGAAGCCCTTCTCGGCCTTGGGAAAGAACTGGATGCCGAGGCCGGGGATCGACGACACCGCGAGCGCGAAGAGGGCGAGCGCCAGGCCGAGGGTGAGCCCGCGGTGGCGAAGAGCCCACTTGGCGCTTTCCCGGTACCATTCGAGAATCCGCGGCCGGTGTTCCGGTTGCCTGACTCCGGCCGGCGGCAAGTTCCGCCACAACGCGTAACACAGCAGCGGAACCAGGGTGAGGGCCGCCAGCAGCGAGCCTGCGAGGGCGAAGATCAGCGACATCGGCAGCGAATAGACGAAATCGCCGACCACGCCGCCCAGGAACAGCAGTGGCAAGAAAGCGGCCACCGTCGTGACGACCGACGAGATCACCGGCGTGCGGACCTCGTCGACGCCCGAGACGACCGCGCCGAACAACCCCTTCTCCCTTTCCAGCTGCCGCGCGATTGATTCCACCATCACCAGGGCCGAATCGACCAACATACCGAGCGCCAGCACCAGGCCGAAGATCGAAACCTGGTGGAGATCGATGCCGGTGACGCGCATCAGCAGCAAGGCGATGAGCACGGACAACGGAATAGTGATCGACACCACCACCGCCTGCCGCAGACCGAGGAAGAGGGTCACCATCAGCATCACGATCACCGCACCGCCCAGAGCATTGGCGCCCAGGTTCCCCAACAGCGCCCCGACGCTGGCGCCGCGGTCGTTGATCACCGTGAGCTCGAAGCCGGCGGGCAGGGAAGGGCGCAGCCGGTCGAGGCGGCGGCGCACCGCCGCCGCCACCGCCACGGTGTTGGTGTTCGGTTTCTTGCCCACCGCGAGCAGCAAAGCCGGCCTGCGATTCGTGCGCACGACGTAGAATGGGTCGGCGAATGCGTCTTCGACGCGCGCGACGTCCCGCACCCGGACTACCGAGTCGCCGACGCTGCCCAGGACCACCTCCTCGATCTCCTGCAGGCTCTCGAGCTCGCCGGGATTCTCCAGCGGGTAGCGCTGCCGTCCGACGTCCAGCTCACCGCCCGGCACACCGGCGTTCTCCAGCCGGAGCACGTCACGAAGACGCTGGAGCGGAATGCGATACTGCGCCAGCCGCTGATCGTCGGCCAGCACCTGGATCTGGCGCTCCGCCGTGCCCTCGATCACGACTCGCGACACCGTCTCGATGGCTTCCAGCTCGCGCTCCAGCCGCTCCGCCCAGGCGAGCAGCTGGCGATCGTTTCGCGGCCCCTGGAGAGAAACCAGGACCACCGGGATGTCGGCGGGGTTGAGGGTGTGGACCTCGGGCCCTAGGATGCCCGCCGGCAGCTCGGAGCGGGCGTCCTCCAGCCGCTTTTCGATCGTGTCGGCGACCGTCGCGGGCACGCCGTCGGCAGCGATGCGCACCACCACCATCGACAGACCACTCGCCGACCGCGACCATACACGCTCGATGTCGTCCAGCTCGTCGATCGCCTCTTCCACCGGCCGGGTGAGCAGCTCCTCGACCTCGCCGGCGGCGACTCCGGGCCACAGGGTCACGACTTTGAGATCGTGAGGATCGAACTCGGGATCCTCGGTGCGCGGCAGCGAGAAGAAAGCCCACAAGCCACCGATCACGAGCCCGGCCACCGCCAGGATCGACACCCGGTAGTACTCGATGATGCCCGCGGTCAGGCGCCCGGTGGAACGGCCGCCCGTCGCGGGAGAGCTCTCGGAGGAGGGCAAGGAATCCATGATGTCGTGGGAAGGAACCGGATGTCCTGACCGGATGCGCGCGAACTCCGTCAGCGAAGCTCGGATTCAGGGTACCATGGTTGATGAAATACTCGAGGGAGAACAAGCCATGGAAACCTTTCTGAAACTCTGGACGATCCTACTGATCGCGGCGCCGGCGGCCGCGCAGCAGCACCTGTCACTGGAGCAGGCTCGCCGGTCCGCGCGCGACCAGAGCTTCCGGATCCGGGCGGCCGGCCACATGGTGGAAGCCGCCGCCGCCGAAGTCCGCTCGGCCAAAGCGGAGCTTCTGCCCTCGCTGTCCGCGGTCGCGACTTTCGTCGACTATGACGGCGACGTCTTCTACTCCCGCTTCATCAATCCCCTGCAGCCGGGAGTCCCGAATCCGATGGCCACGCCCACCGACGTCGGCGAGTTCTCGAGCACCAACGCCGGCCTGCTCAAGCTCAGCCAGCCGCTCTACACCGGCGGTGCCGCGAAAGCGAAAGTACGGGCCAGCGACGTCGAGCGGCGCATCGCCGAGCAGGAGCTGAGACAACAACAAATCGACCTCGACTATCAGGTCACCAAGGCCTACTACGACGTGCTGCTGACCGACCGGGCGGCCCAGGTGGCGGGCCAGAGCGTGCGCAGATCGGAAGAGACTCTGGAGACCGTGCGCCAGAGGCAAGAAGAAGAAGAGGCCCTGAAGGTCGAGGAGCTGGCCGCCGAGAGCCGTCTGGCGGCCGATAACCTCCACCTGCTGCAGGCCGAAAGCGACGCTCGCTTCGCCCGCCTGGCACTCGATCGCCTGATGGCTCGCGAAGCGGGCGGCGAGCTGCAGCTGAGCGATCCACTGGAGGCACCGCGGCGTGAGATCGGTGAGGAAGCAGCCGCGAGCCGGGCTCTCGAAAGCCATCCGGCGCTGAAACGAGGCGAGCTTCGTGTGGCCCTCGCCGAGCAGGCGTCGGCCGCGGCCCGCGCCCACTTTCGTCCCAAGCTGGAGCTGGAAGGCTACTACTCCCGGATCGACAGCGAGACCCTGTTCGAAGGCACCACCTTCGGTTTCGACCTCAAGATCTCGATCCCCTTCCTGCGCGACGCCGCGGCCGGCGGCGGCGCCGCGGCCAGGGCGGCGGCCAGCCGGGACATGGAAGAGGCCCGGCGACGCGAGGCGAGCTCACGGATCCGGCTGCTGGCCCGCCAGAACGCGCGGCGGGCCATCGAAGCCTACGGCGCCGTCGAGGTAGCGCGGCGGGCTCTCGACTACCAGCGCGAGAAATACCGGATCACCGCCAGCGCCTTTCGCGAGCAGCTCGCGACCACCGAAGATGTGATGACCGAGCAGGCCGCGCTGGGCCGAGCGGAGCTCGAGGTCCACGCTGCCTTGCATCAGGCTCGTCTCGCCGAGGCGGAGCTCGACCGGGTAGCGCCTCCGGCCTCCCACTGACTGCCTTCGGGTCGGAGGAGCGCAGCGACCGCCGGAAGCCAGTAGAATTCTCGAACGGGCCGAGGATGATCGAGATCACGGTATCAGCCGACGGACAGGCGCCTGAGAAGCATCGCTTCGAAGGGGCTGAGGTGCGCATCGGGCGCGATGCCGACAACGATCTGGTTCTTCTGTCCACAGGATGCTCGCGCCATCACGCGAAGATCGTCCGTCAGGGCTCCACCTACCAGATCATCGACCTGGGAAGCACCAACGGCCTGCTGGTCGGTTCGCAGGTGGTGCGGGAGTTGCCCCTCGCTGACGGCATGTCTCTGGTCATCGGGGCGAGCCAGCTCACCTTCGGCCTCGCCGAGCAGGCGGTGCCGGAGGACACGGTCCGCATGTTCTACGGCTCGCCGAGCGCCCTGGCACCCGAGCCGGCGCCGCCGCCTCTCGGCCCGGAGCCTCTCTACCTGGTGTTCGGATCCGGCCGTGACGAGCGAGCGCTCAAGATCGCGCCCGGCGCCGAGTACGTCCTCGGCCGCTCACCCAGCGCCGATCTGGTGCTCGCGGACGGCGAATGCTCCAAGCGACACGCCCAGGTGCACGCCCGCGGGGGGCAATTCCACGTCGTGGATCTGGAAAGCTCCAACGGCACTTTGGTCAATGGCGAGCGCATTCGCGACGCCCCTCTCTCCGTCGGAGACGAAATCGTCATCGGACAGACGTCCGTGCGGGTGCAGGATCAGATCCACGACGTTAGTGACCGCGGCAACCTGCTCGAGCACACGATCCGTGCAATGCCGGCCTGGCGTGACGGGATCGATCCGGGGCTCGAGGCCGATCGCGGCCACACCGGCAGAGGGCTTCGACCCCGCCGGCCGATGCTCGCGGTGTTGTTCATCGGCGCGGTGTTGATCACGGCGGTGACCGCGTACCTCCTGGGGCGCCGGCCGGGGGCGCGACCCGACTCACCATCGGAGCCGGCACGCCAGGAAACGTCGGTGGCGGCGCTGGTCCAGGTGGCGCCGGTACGCCTCCAGGAGCTGATCTTCGACCTCACGAGCTCCGGCTCGGTCGAAGCGCGGCACTCGGTGACCGTCAGTGCCGAGGTGGCGGCGCGGGTGGAAGGGATGCCGATCGCGCAGGGTACCACCGTCGAGCAAGGCACGCCGCTGCTGCGGCTCGGAGATCGCGACATCCGCCATCAGATCGAGGCCGCGCGCGCCTCGATCAGCCGGGAACGAGTCCTGCTGGCGAAGGAAGACTACGAGCGCAAAGAACGGTTGTTCCAGGACGGAGCCGTGGTGCGCTCGGTGGTCGAACAGGCCAAGAACCAATTCCTGACACTCGACTCCGCCTATCGTTCGACCCAGGCGAAGATCTCCCAACTCGAGGCGCAGCTGGCCAAGACGCGGATCGCGGCTCCGATCTCGGGGACGGTGACGCGGATCTTCGTCGAGGGCGGCGAGTTCGTCGGCCCGGGCACCCCGGTCGCCACATTGGAGGACATGGAGGAGGTCGTCGTCCGCCTGCAGCTCGCAGATCGCGACTTCATCAAGGTCCGTGCCGGCCAGCCGGTGGAGGCGACGGCGGCGGCCTTTCCGGAAGAGGTCTTTCGCGGCAGCGTAACGACGCTCGGCTCGGCCGCGGATCCGGTGACCCGTACCTTCGAGGTCGAGGCACGGCTCGATAACATCGGTCTTCGTCTCCGGCCGGGGCTGATCGTGTCCCTGCGCATCATTCTCGATCGCGAGCGCGGACTGATGGTGCCGGCGGAGGCTATTTCGATCGCCGACGAAGACCGCGGCTCGGTCTTCGTCGCCGTGGACGGACGGGCCCGGCGTAAGGAGGTGCGCCTGGGCCGCCGGCTCGACCGCAACGTGGAGGTGCTCGCCGGCCTCGCCGAGGGAGAGGACCTGATCGTCGTCGGCCAGGACGCGCTGTTCGACGGCCAGGCCATCGAGCCGTATCGAGAGCCGTCGCAATAAGCATCTCTCCGCGCACCTCGCGTCGCACACCGGCCCCGGGGCCTCGAGCGGAAGGCCGAGCCAGCGCTAGCCGTCACCCTCCTCCACCGCGCTCCGCCGCCGGATCTCCCGCAACAGCTCGATGTTGTCGCGGTGACCGGTGAGCCGCGCCGTCACCTTGCCGCGGATCGGGAAACCGAGGAGGTAGAGGTCGCCGATGATGTCGAGGATCTTGTGGCGCACGAACTCGTCCTCGAAACGCAGCTCGGTGTTGATGACGTTGTCCTCGCCGACCAGGATGAAGTTGTCCAGCCGGCCGCCGGAGCCCAGGCCGAGCTCGGTCATCATCGCCAGATCACGCATGAACCCGAAGGTGCGAGCAGGCGCGATCTCGCTCTTGTAGGCCTCGAAGGAGCTCAGCTCGAACTCGTAGCGCTGCTCGCCGATCGGCGGCGGGTACCGCAGCAGGTAGGAAATACAGAAACCGTCGTAGGGCTCGATGGTGAGCTGCTCTTCGTCCCCGCGCGCCACCACGTATTCGCGGTCGATCACCACTTCTTTGCGCGCCACCCGCTGGCCCTGCAGGCCGGCTTCCTCGATCACCTCGCACAGCTCTAGGGCCGAGCCGTCGAGCACCGGTATCTCGCCGTGGACCTTGATGAACAGGTTGGTGATGCCACGAGCGTGGAGCGCCGAGAGCAGGTGCTCGACAGTACGGATCGACTCCCCGTCGCACGACAAGGTGGTGGCGTATTCGGTGTCGTCGACCTGGCCGACGTGAGCCGCGATCACCTTCTCGGCCGGTAGGGTGAGGAAGTGAATGCCGCTGTTGGGCGGCAGCGGCTGCATGACCATGGCGGTGCGGGTGCCGGAGTGCAGGCCCAGGCCGTAGATCACGGTACTGCGCTTGATCGTCTTCTGGTGCTTACGGGCATTGCGAACAATCGGCAGCTCCGGAGGCGGGATGATCTCCTTCTCGATCTCGGTACGGTTGCGGCGTGCCTCGATCGGCCGCGTCTGGTCCCCGGTCACCGACCTGCGCTGCTCCAGCGCGCCCGCGGCCGCTTCCAGAACCTGGTTGTAGGACAGAGGCTTCTCGAGATAATCGTAGGCGCCCATACGGATCGCCTTGACCGCCGTGGACACCGTGCCGTGGCCGGAGATCATGATCACCGCGGCGCGCGGGTCGAGATCCCGCAACGCGTGCAGCACCTCGAGCCCGTCCCGGTCGGCCAGCCAGATGTCGAGGAAGACGACATCCGGCTTCTTTTTCTTGAACAGCGCCAGCCCGTCGAGACCGTTCTCGGCAGTCAGGGTGCGGTATCCCTCGTCCGCGAGGACATCCGCCACGGTGCCGAGAATGGACGGTTCGTCGTCGATGATCAGGACCGTATGGGGCATGTTTCGCCTCGAAGAGAGTCAAATGAAGACGCCGTACTCGCCACGGCGGGATGATACCGCAGGGCGGTGCGTCCGAGGAGCCCCTGGGTTATCCTCTCCCCGGAGCGAGGAACGACGATGCGGGTCACGGAAGACGAGTTCGAAACGCTGGTGCAGCGGGCCATGGATCAGCTGCCGCCGGAGTTCGCGGAATTGCTCGAGAATATCGTGGTGATAGTGGAAGACGAGCCCGAGCCCGAGCTCCTGCGCGAAATGGGAATGGACGAGGCCGACGACCTCCTCGGTCTCTACTTCGGCGTGCCGCTGGCAGAGCGCGAGACGGCCTACTCCGCCCTGCCCGACCAGGTCGTCCTCTATCGCTTTCCGCTGGTGCGCGCGTCGCGCAATCGGCGGGAGCTCATCCGCGAGGTGCGCGACACGCTGGTACACGAGCTCGGCCACCATTTCGGGCTCAGCGACGAGGAAATGCCCTACTGAGCCGCGCTGGTCTGCCGCCGCGAAACATTGCGATCGATCGACCCCAGAGGGTATGCTGCGAGCCGTGACCGACAACTCATCGCTGCCTGACTACCCCTGTACACAGCGTTTCGGCGACCTCGACGTCACCTTCAGGCGCATGGCCGCGGGCGACCGCGACAGGATGCTCACGTTCACCCGCGCCCTGCCCCAGGAAGACCTGCTGTTCCTGCGCCTCGACATCACGCAGGAAGACGTGGTCGACGGCTGGATCCAGAACATCGAGATCGGCAAGACAGTCTCGGTGCTCGCCGAGCACGAAGGCAGGCTGCTCGGCTACTGCAGCCTGCATCACAGCGAAATTCTGTGGACCCGCCACCTGGGCGAGATCCGTCTCCTGGTCGGCACCGACCACCGCGGCAAGGGCATCGGAGGAGAGCTCGCCCGGCAGATCTTCGAGACAGCCAAGGACCTCCAACTGCTGAAGCTGGTGGTGCAGATGATGTCCTCCCAGCGCTACGCCCAGACCCTGTTCCACCACCTCGACTTCATCCCCGAAGCGCTGCTCCACGACTGGGCCATCGATCGCGACGGTCGCACCCACGACCTGATCGTCATGTCGCGCGAGGTCGAGGAAGCCCACTGATTCGCCGCGGCGCGGCAGGTTCGGTGCGATTATGCCGCAACGTGCCATTCAGACCCGTCCCGCCGGCTGTGTGCCTAAATTGCACCCTGCCGTCGGTTCGAAAGACAGGGAAAAACTCCCCGGGTGCCGATTCTCCCCGCTCACCGACGCCCCGCGCCGCCCTTTTTCTGCCTGCAGATCGATCGCGGCAGCGCCTGGCACGTGGTTTGCTTGTAAGAATGGCACGATGTGGTCGGAAACGATCACGGGCCTCACGGCCCGAAGGCCCGCCAAAAACGATGGCGACCTCTCGCCATCCTCCTTACGGCCTACCTGAAATTGCCCACCCACACTAGCTAACCTTTTCGAGCCACCCCGGAGTCAGGGGGTGGCCCTGCCGTGCGCTCAGCCCTTCGCTTCGACCACGGGCAGCGACTTCTCTCGCTCCCGGCGCTTGCGATTCGGGCAGGTGGCGCAAGTCAGTGGCTCGCCGTCGGTCCCCAGCACCTCGGGCCCGCCGCAAGAGCCCCGCAAGCAGGGGCGGCGCATGATCACGCCGACTGCCATGATCAGCATGATGAACGCGAAAATCGCCACAGTGAGTAGTACGGTTGTGATCATCGGTCTCGGCCGGTTCCGAAGGCGAGTGTCTCGAATCTCGGCGTCATGAGCTCCGTGAAGCTCTCGCCGTCGCGAAGCAAGAAGAGCACCGCCAGATCTTCACGTCTTGCCAATTCCATGCCCTCTTCCGGTCCCAGGACCAGCAGGGCCGTGGCCAGGGCGTCGGCCACCATGCAACGCGGATGAACGACGCTCACGGAGGTGAGGCGGTGGCGGATCGGCCATCCGGTCCGCGGATCGATGATATGCGAAAATCGTACCCCGTCGCGCTCGCGGTAATTCCGATAATCGCCGGAGGTGGCGACCGACGCGTCGTCGAGAGGTACGATGCGCTGCAGCATGCCCGGCTCGAGTCGAGGCCGCTCGATTCCCAGACGCCACGTCTTGCCTTCCGCGTTGCTGCCTGAGGCTCTCACCTCACCGCCGACCTCGACCCAGACGTCGCTGAATCCTTCGGCCGCCAACGCTTCGGCCACCCGGTCGACGGCATGGCCTTTGGCAATCGACGACAGGTCGCAGTAGAGGTCCGGGCGCAGCTTGCGGACTGTGCGCGCATCCGCATCGAGCTCCAGTCGGTGGAATCCGATCCGCTCCAGCAGCTCCGCGATCTGCTGCTCACCGAGCTCCGGAGCACTCGATTCGGCGCCGAAGCCCCAGGCATTGACCAGCGGGCCCACCGTCACGTCCAGGGCACCGCCGGTGAGCTCGCCGATCTCGAGCGCTTCGCTCATGACCTCGAAGGTCGAGTCCGAGATCGCAAACGGCGTGGTCTCGAGATGTCGGTTGAAGCGACTGATCTCGGAGTCGTCGAGATAGGTGGACATCTTGGCATTGACGTCGTCGAGTTGGCGCTCGATCACCCCCTGGAGCTCCCGCGCGCGCTCTTCGGACAATCCCTCGGCGACGAACTTCACTACGTAGTAGGTACCCATGGTCGCGCCGCGCACGACATACGTCTGGCGGCCGGCGTCGCGGGTGCTCGGAGCACAGGCCAGGTGTGGCAGCACCAGCAGAAGGATGCCCGTGGCCAGGGTCGAGAACTTCATCGGCACGTAACAATACCCAGCACGGATCAGGCGTCTTCCCACTGGGCCGCGCCATGGCGCGCGGCGACGACCGCCGCCGTACCCAGGCCAGCGACCGCGCCGAAGATCGCCAGGGCCAGGAGCGTCAACCAACCCGTGACATCAGCGGGCTGCAGGATGGAAGACAGGGCGCCGCCGAAGTCGAACAGACTGGCGTCGAACGACTCTCCCTTCGGTTTTGCCGTTTTCAGCGCCGACAGCAGGGCCGAGCACAAGGTCACGAAGGCGAAGCCCGCGAAACCTCCAAAGAGCCCGCGTAGTGTCAGACCGCCGCGCGACAGGGGAGCGAGAGTGCGTGGAGGCTCGACTTGGAAAGCGGGCTCACGAGTTCCCAGCGGTGAGAAGCGCTGCAGCATGATCATTCCGGGGATGCCGGCCAGGATGGTGCCCCAGAAGAACCACTCCCAGCCCACGGCATACGACGTGAAACCAGCGATCGGGCCGGCGACGATGCGTGGCAGGCTGAACAGGCTGGAGAAGAGCGCGTACTGAGTCGCCGAGAACTGCTTCTGGGTCATGCGCAGCAGAAGCACCGAGAAGGCACCTGTGCCCAGCCCGGAGGTGAGCTTCTCGAAGCTCAAGGCGCCGTACATCAGGAGCTGGTTGGTCTCGGCGCGGGCGACGAGGACGTAGCCGAGGTTGGAGAAGATCTGCAAAAAGCCGAAGATCCACAAGGCTCTGCCAACACCGATCCAGTTGGTCCACAGACCACCGAGGAAGGTGCCCACGACAGCGCCCAGGAGCCCGATGGTCGCCAGCGAGATTCCCCGGTCGAAGTGGGAGTATCCCTTATCGATCAGAAACGGCCGCAGCAGCCCGTCGCCGAGAGCGTCCGCGATCTTGTAGAGGAAGACGAATGCCAGGATCTCGAGCGCCCTGCGGCGGCTCAAGAAACCGAGGAACGGATGCCAGACGGCCTCACGCAGGGTTGTCGGCGGCGTGAAGGTCCGCGGCGGCGGCGGCGCTTGCCAGGCGACGACCATCATGGGCAGAAAGGTGAGCGCCAACAGTGCGTTGGTGAGTGGCCAGGAGGTCTCACCGGCGAGCGTGATGGTCAAGCCTCCGGCGACGTACATGGCTGCCCGATAAAAAGCGACTCTGGCACCCACCACCGCCCCCTGCTCCTCCGGTTTCAGAACCTCGACGGCATAAGCGTCGATGACGATGTCCTGGCTTGCCGATGCGAAGGCGATGGCGAGGGCCAGGGCGGCGACGACCCACGGCGTCTCGGGATGGTGCCCGACCCCAGCCAGCATCAGGATCAGAATGCCGAGGGCGAACTGCGTCACCAGCATCCAGCCGCGTCGCCGGCCGAGGATGGGCGGCGCGTAACGATCCATGAAGGGCGCCCAGATCACCTTGAAAGTCCAGGGCGCCTGGGTGAGGGAGAACAGGCCGACGATCCGGATGTCCACGTCGACGCTGCGCATCCAGTCGGGGATGGCGATCCAGACCAGGCCCAGGGGGAGCCCCGAGGCGAAGGACAGCAGGGAAACCGAGGCGGTGCGCCGCGAGGCCATCGCCTGACCCAGGCTCCGCCAGAAGCCAGGCGGGTGGCCGGAAGAGGGTTCGAAGCTCATGCCGAGCGGCTAATCGTCGTCGCCGCCGCCTTCTTCCTCGTCCGCCTCGAACGACAGCCGAGTCTCGGCCGGCAGCTTCTCGAGCGCGGTGATGGCCAGCGGATCACCGCCGCTCCAGCGGACTTCGAACTCCATCTCGATCTTGTCGCCGACCGCGAGGCCGTCGGGCAGCTCGGTGTCGGCCAGCGGGAAGCCCATGGTCATCGAGTCCATGCCCACCACCTCGCCGTCGATGTTCTTGAAGCCGGGGACTTCCTCGTGGTGGACGAACAGCTCGCGGTTCGAACGCTCGGGCACCGGCAACTGACTCACCACTCCCCGCACCTTGTAGCGGTCGGCCGGCTTCTCGGGCTCTCCGCCGCCACATCCAGCGAGGCTCGCGAGAGCCGCGACGGCCAAGACGAGGAAGAGAAGCCGGGCGTATTTCGAAGGCTTCTCGGATGCTGGTCTCGAAGCGCTCATGGCAGGGGCCGCAGTGTAGCAGAATAGCCGTTGCGGGCGCCCCGTATACTCAGGGGTGCAGACACTCAACATCCAGGGGTAAGACACCATGGCACCAAGCGACTCGAGACCGCAAGGCGACGTCACGCAACTGCTCCAGAACTGGAGCGACGGCAGCAAGGAGGCGCTGGACCAGCTGATGCCCGTGGTCCTGGACGAGCTCCGGCGGCAGGCCCAGGGGTACATGAGCCGCGAACGGCCGAGCCACACGCTGGAGCCCTCGGCGCTGGTCAACGAGGTGTATCTGCGCCTGGTGGATCAGAACCGGGCTCGCTGGCGCGACCGGGTGCATTTCTTCGCGGTGGCGGCGCAGATCATGCGCCGAATCCTGGTCGATCACGCCCGCGCCCACCAGGCCGACAAGCGCGGCGGGTGGGCGCAGAAGGTCGAGCTCGACGAGGCGGCCGACATCTACGAGGAGCAGAGGGTCGACCTGGTCTCCCTCGACGAGGCGCTCGTAGAGCTCGGCGCGCTCGACGAGCGGCAGGCCCGCGTCGTCGAGCTGCGCTTCTTCGCCGGTCTGACGATCCGCGAGACGGCGGAAGTCCTGGGCATCACCCACGCCACCGTCAGCCGCGACTGGAAGAGCGCCAAGGCCTGGCTCTACCGGCGGATCCGGAAGCGCTGAGCGAAAGAAGCCCTCTCCCCGGAGTAGGGAGAGGGCTGCCGACCGAACGGCGACGACCTGCTCTGACCCGGCACATCCTGCCACCGGACGGACGGTGAGAGGGATGGATGCGCCGTCGTCAGTTCGGCCGTGGTCCCTCGTCGACTACCCAACCAGGGATCTCCCCCCGCGGATCCGGAAACGCTGAATTTGGCCACGGTGCCGGCTCTCGCCGGTGAAGCGGTCGATCGAGTGAAGATCTGTCGATCGCTGATCTCAGCCACTGGGCCTCACAGGTTGCCAGAGCTCTCGCAACACAGCCGTGTGATCCTCGGCGCGACAGCTGGCCCTCGAAGCAGCTACGGTCCGCTCGAAAAGCTTCACGATCCGCCTCGACTCGAGCTCCTCGAAAGAGCCATGGAACGAGTCCAGGAAATTCCAGCCACCCCGTCTCGAAGGCCCCGGTTGACAGACCTGGATCCACATTTCACCATCTTCCCAGAAGCTCAGATGGACTCTCGTCGGTCGCTCCTCCAACAGCCGGGCCTCGATCACGAGGAGTTGGTACCCGAGGTCTCGAACCGTGTCGATCTCGATGCGGTGTTCGAATCTCGAGACCCGATACTTGATGGCCTTGCGTCGCTTGCTGAATGCTCCAAGGAGGCTTGCCAGGAGCGGTTTGAGCGCTACCGGCTCGAAGCCAGTCCGACTCGAAGGGTTTTTTCCCATTTCCGTGGAGTCTAACCGCACCTCCTCGTCAGGCACACAAGCCGGCCTCGCATGTTTCCTGGAAGGTCATCGGGCGCTCGCCGGTAGCCAGGAAGTGAAGCCCTTCACCGAAGGTCATTTCTCGACCGAGCTCCTGCTCGGCGTTATTCATTTCCAGAGCGCCGACGATCAGATCCAGGACAATCAAGCCGACGTGCACACGCGCCCCGACGGAACCTCGAGCGCCCCGTCCGCCAGTTCCCTTCGCGACCTTGGTGTGCTCTTTGTCTTTGCCGATTCCGACATTCCGCTCTCTGTTGCGACCTCCTTGCCGGGACGAACGCTCTCCCGAGGGTCCTTTGCCTGACTGAGAGAGATCTCGTTGCCCCTCGCCAGTCACTTTGTTATCCGTCCCTTGCCGACTACGGGCCTCACGCCGCAGTCTCCTTCTCTCCCTCTGTCTGTCGATTCGCTTTTGGTCCTGGACGCTCCTTGCTCCACCATTGGGGCCAGTACCGCAGTTCTCGCCCGTAGGACAAGCAGCCAGACCTGTCGGATCGAAGAAGCCGATCGGGTTGTTGCCGACGTAGGTGTAGAGATTCCAGCCGTCCCGGGCCGGATCAACGCTGGCGAAGCGCCCGAAGGGGTAGAGGTAGGTACGCGCCAGCATGTAATCAGTCAGGTTGTGCGGGTCGCGCTCGTGGCCGGTGAACTTCACCGTCGGCTCGTCCTCGCCCGTGCTGGTGGAAGCCCCCACCCCGAACGGGTAGAAGTGACGAAAGCCGACTCGGGTTCCGCTTTCGTTGGTGATCGCACGGGTGCTGCCCAGGTGGTCCTGGTGAAAGAAGCGCTTGGCGCCGGTCCGGGACCGTGTGGCGATCAGGCCGCTGGGACCGTGGATGTAGTCCTTTTCGAAGACCCATCCCGCCCCCTGCTGGCTCGAGCTCACGTAATCACCCCAGCCGTTGACCTTGTACTCCCGCAGCACGCGCCCCTGGAGATCCCGGAACTTGAAAGTACGCTCGCCATTCGAGGCGTCGAAGGCGATCAACCGCTTCTCGCCCGGCCCGAAGGCGTACAGGTGGATCGACTGCTGACCGGAGATGTTGTTGTCGAACTGCACCTGCTGGTTGAGCTCGTCGTACTGCATCACGTACAGCCCGCCCACACCGATGCTGGTCATGTTGCCAGCGCCGTCGTAGACGATGTCGTTCGAGCCGCCGCGCATGCGGTTGCTCGACGTGTGGACCGCCTGCGACTGCCAGCCCCAGCCGTTGCGGTTGTAGCTGGTCATGTTGTCCGCGTCGTCGTACGTGTACTCCTCGCGGAAACCGGAACCGGCCTGCGACACGGTGCCGTATAGCAACCGGCTGGCCCGATCGTAGTAGTAACGGTCGGCGCCGATTTGCCAAATGTTGCCGGCGCCGTCGTAGCCGAAGGTGCCGGTATCGAAACGCTGGGCGGACCCCTTCTTGTATTGCAGCCGCCGCGGCCGCGCCATGCCGTTGGTGCCCTGGTCGAAGATACCGTCGACGTTGTTCGAATAGTCGAGGCGCGACACCTGGAGGTTGTTGTGGTACTCGTACTGGCCCCATGGCCCCAGGCTCGAGCTCACCCGGCGCGTCAACCCCTGGTTGTAGGTCACCGTCACCGTGTGGTTCGGCGCCAGCACGTCGTTGGGGCCGTCGTCGCACTGGCGTCGACTGTTCTGCGGCGTCGTCTCGCACTTCGGGTAGGTGTAGCTGGTCGGGTTGCCGAGTTGGTCGTAGGCGAAGGTCTGCGAGAAGAACACGCCGTAGCGGTCGTCGCCAGGGTTCTGCAGGAACTGCAGCTGGGTGGTCTTCTTCGACACCTGGCCCAACTTGCCGTAGTACTGGTACTCCTCGTAGACCGCCCAGTCGTCGCTGCCGCCGCCCGGGTAGTTGTGGCGGATCTCGCGAGTGATCTTGCCCTTCTGGTAGTTCGAGCCCGAGTTCGAATTGGCCCACACCCAGTTGCGCCACGACTTGCCGCCGGAGGTGTTCTTGATCTGCGTCAGCCGCCCGGCGTTGTCGTAGACGTAGGTCAGATCGCGGCCGTGGTCCGTCAGACGCCGCCGGTTGCCGAACGCGTCCGGCTTGTAGGTGACGTAGCCGTTGGCGCTGTTGCCGACTTCCGGATGCCGCTCGTTGAGCAGCAGCCCCCTGGCGTCGTAGCCAAAGAGCCGTGTCTGGTTGATGCCGCCACCGAGGCGCTGGGAGCTGATCCTCACGTCGTAGGGATCGTAGGTGGCCTTCGTCTCGTACAGGGGATTGACCACCCTGGTCACCCGGCCACGGCTGTCCTTGACCGTGGTCGTGGTCACCGACGTGTTGCCCGACAGCGAGGTGCGGATACTCACCTTGCTGGTCTCCACCCGCACGCCGCTGTAGGTGCGGTCCTCGGTCCAGTTGTCCGGCGAGATCACCCGCCCTGGACGACCGAACGCGTCGTACTGGTCATAGCGGGTCGACCAGTTGGTGTTGACGCTGGCCTTGTTCTGCCGCGTGGTGACCTTCGTCACCCAGCCCAGGGCGTTGTACAACGTCTTCTGATCCGTCTCGGTGTACGAGGCGTCGCCCGCCGGACGACGCTGGATGTTACGGATCGGACGCGCGAAGTGATCGTAGACCTGCGTCTCTCGCGTCAGCAGCGACCCCGAGGTGCTCTTGCGCGAGGTCTCCACCGAGGGATCCGAGCCCGATGGATTGCGGTAAACGATTTCGGTCTTCGCCTGGCCGAGCGAGGAGTGCGGCGTGCTGCTCTTCAAGCGCCCCAGCTTGTCGTAAGAGTGCGACGTGCTCTGGTCCGCGGCGTTGTAGGTCACCGACGGCAAGCCGGTGTTGCGGTCGATCGTCGCCCGGTACCAGTTCGGATAGCCGTTGATGTAGGTCCGCTTCAGCCACAGGTATTGATACTCGTGCTTGAGGACGTACCGGCTGCCCGCCGAAGCCGAGCCGCTGGTGGAGCACAGCGAGGTCGACAGGTTCGCCCACTCGCCGCCGGCCACCGTCTCGGTCACCGGCAGGCCCTTGTCGACTCCGGCAGTGGTGCCGAAGCCGAGCGTGACCACCAGGTCCTTGGCACCGCGCGCGCTCTGGCTCTTCCACTTGCGCGAGCAGTTCATCGAGCCCTGGCCGTTGAACTGGAACTCCGTGACGTAGGTGTGCCCATTTTCGGCCGCCGTCTTCATGCTGAAGGGATGTAGGATCCAGCGCGACGTCGGCGAGGGCAGGTAGCTCGACGGAGAGCCGATCGAGAAGTACCCGGTCGTGCCGTTGAGCCCCAGCGTCGTCGAGCCGGTCGCAGTGTAGTTGGTGGTGTCGGTTCGCGTCTTGGTGGAGCCGGAGAAGTTGTCTTTGGTCACCGTCCGCCTGAAGTTGCCGGCGCCGTTGTACTGCTGGTGCTCGACGTCGATGTACTTGCCGCCGTCGTCGTGGAAGACCGTCCGCTCGGCCACCATCGCCGGGTTGGCCTGGTAGCAGCCGGCGCTGTCGCCCAGGTCTTTTCTGCATTGCGCGCCGCGCCACTCACTGGCGTAGCGCAAGTAGACCGAACGCTTGGCGCTGCCGCAGCTGCCGCCCGAGCAGTGGAAGATCTGCCGGGAGAGGAAACGGCGGGTGGACGTCGAGCCGCCGGTCTTGAAGTCCTTCGAGAACGGCAGACCGCCGTCGGTCACCTGCCACTGGTCGATCGAGGTGCTCGAGCTCGGGAAACGCGGTCCCTGGGCCACCGAGTTGTAGTACACCGTCCGGGTGTGCTTGTTGTTGGCGTCCTTGGCCGCGTTGACGACGGTCTTGCGGTAGTTGGCGCGGGCGCAGTCCGGCCCGTAGAGCGGCAGTTGGGAACGCAGGGGATAGAGGTCGCTCTCGTAGGTCCACGTGCCTTCCACCGTGCCGTTGGGCTTCTTGGAGATACGCTGGCGCACGCCCACCGAGGCGTAGTCCCACTCCACCGACGCCGGGTCGACGTTGGTGTAGGTGCAGCGCGTCGGCACGAACCACTCCGCACTGGAGTACACCCAGGCGATCTTGCCGCGCGACGGCCCGACCAGCTCGATCAGCCGCCCGTTGAGGTACGGATTGCTGGTGGTGTAGGTAGTGAACTTCCAAGGCTGGGAGTTCTCCGGCACCGTGATCCGGTCCAGCACCCGCGTCCTGATCTCGTCGGCATGTTGCGGCAGCTCGTTGTTCGGGTCGTGGGGATTCCCGCGCTGCAGCGTACGGGTCGTGTAGATGAAGTCGTACGTCGCCTTCTGGGAACCGTACGCCGCCAGCTCCACCTTCGTGACCACTTTGCGCAGATCTCCGATCTCGTCGCCGTCCTGTGTGATGTCCGGCGCCACCCCGTCGCCTCCCGCGGTGTTGCCGTGGGAGTGGCTGAGAAAGATCTTGTGCGCGCGGCCCGTCGAGTCGGTGACGTTCCACGTCTCCGACGTGCCGCTCAGGCTGTAGCTCACCCGCATGTAGTTGCCGTAGGGGTCGCGCAGCTCTTTGAAGCGCCAGCACTGCAGCGTGCCGCCGCCGCAGAACTCCGTGCCGGCCATCGAGCTCGTCGTCTCGAAGACCGAGATCTGCCCGTTGGGCATGTGTACCTGGATCTCGCTCGACGACACCTGGCGCATGCGTGTGTGCTTGCCGTCCTTGGAGTAACGCACCGGATTCGACGCGGTGCCGTTGTTGCGGCCGGACATGGAGTGCAGATAGGTCACCGCGCCGCTCGGCGCCACGTACATCCAGCGATCGTTCATGTCCTCCAGGTCGCGCGGCTGGTTGGGCCAGCGCTGACGATCGCCGCTCGGCAGCGATTGCGGCGTATTCGGCCCGTACAGACGTCCGAAGTGCAGCTCCCAGCCGAGCCCGGCGTTGGCCGCGTAGTTGGTCGAGCCGAACGTGATCGGCTTCAGAGGCGGCGGGCAACCGGTCTGCGGGCAACCGAACTCGATGTGCTGCCACAGGTTGGAGTTGTAGACCGGACGGATCTGGTACTCGAGCGTCGGTCCCACCGTGTAGACCTGACCCAGCGGGATGGTCACCACGAGGTTGCCGGAAGCGGTGTCGACGTGATCGACATCGCTGGCCGACATGAACGGCACGTTGGGCCGGAAGCCGCGCGGCGAGACGATCGGCGTGTAGACCGGATCGCCACCAGGAATGATCTTGATCTTGGAATCTCCGGGACCTTTGTCCCTCGAAGCCACGTCCTCATCCGCGGCGTCACGGTCCGCAGCCACCTCGAAGACAGCCACGGCGGCCACGGACACGTTGTCCATCTCGTCGGCGACGGTCACTTCCAACCGCATCCGGCCGGCGGCGAGCGCCTGCTCCGGCACACAGCTCGCGCCCTCGGCGCGGTAGCTGCACTCGACCGCCAGCGGAATACCGTCGACGCTCGCCCGCAAGCTGCCCGCGCGGACGCCCGAGCTGTCGTCGCGATAGCGGACCTCAATCGACGGCCGGCCGGTCCTGGAGACCGAGCCGCTGGCCGGCGTGAGGACCGTGACCAACGGCGGCTCGACGTCTGCCGCGGAGGCGGTCGCCATGTCGAAGATCGCTTCCCGACCGTCGGCTCCCGCCAGGGGCCGCCGATCGAGCTCCCAGCCGGAAGCGCTCAGCCGCACCAGCTCCCGGCCGTCGGTGAGCCACAGCGAGCGGGTGCCCGGGTCGAGAGCCCAGGCCGCGATTTCACTCTCGTCTCCGAACGGCGCGCGCGCCAGGAGCTCTTCGCCCTCGGGCCCGATAAGCCTCAGGCGGCCGCTCTCGACCGCCCACAATCCACCGTGGCCGTCGCCGAGCAGGGCCGCCGAGGCAGCCGCTTCACCAGGCAGCTCCAGGGTACGGGCGCCTTCGGCGTCGAACCGGGTCAGCCGATCCGCGCTCGCCAGCCAGACGTGGCCGGTGCCCGGGTCCAGAGAGAAGGCACGCGGGTCTCCGGCACCGGAGCCGGCTTCCAGCGACCGCACCGGGTAGCCCCCGATCAGGTCATGCGCGTTCAGGCCTTCGGCGGTCGCGACCCAAAGCACCGAATGCACCGTGTCGAGCGCCATCCCGCGCAGCGGGGACTCGAGGTCCAACGCCCGGAGCTTCTGCCCACCGGCGCCGAACGACTCGAGCCGCTCGCCGCGAGCGAGCCAGGCCGAGCCGTCATCCGGGACCACCGCCAGCCCCACGGGCCCGCCTGTCGTCTCGATGAGCTTCTGATCCCACAACAGCTCGCCGCCGGTCGTGAACTGCGACAGCGTGACGTCTGTCACGACCCACACCGAGCCGCGCCGGGGGTCGAGCGCCAGCGCTCTTGCCCCCGCCGTCCCCGGCAGCTCGAACGTTTGCCCAGCCTCGGGTTGCCGCGCCACGACACCTTCGGCGCCGGCCATCCAGATCGTCGCCGCGGCCTCCCCGGGCTCCTGGGCCGCCAGTGGCGACGCCGCGAACCAGAACGCGATCAATAGAATTCGAAAGAGGCGGGTCCGACCGAGATGAAACGAGCTGGGCGAATGAAACATTCTCGAGTTCTCCAAGAAAACGTTATACCGGCCTTGCAGGCTTTCCTTCTCATCAGACGAGGCCGGCTTCATCAAGCAACGCGGAACCACGAGGCAAGATCACCTCATCGCATTTCAACAACATAAAATAAAGCCCTCTCCCCGGAGAAGGGAGAGGGCTGCCGAACGAACTCAAACCCTAGTCGAACCGACACGTCCTGCCACCGGACGGACGGTGAGAGGGATGGACGTGCGCGGGGCGACTCAGGCCCGGAAGGCGGCGGGCGCCCTCCGAAGTGCTCTTTCGGCGTACTGAAAACGACTAGACGTTGCCCAGCCAACCGGCAGCCTGCCTCTCGACGGGCTTCATGAAGTAACGCGGATCGCAGAGCCCGATCGCCTCATCACCTCAAAAGAGACCGCTCGATGGCCCGTGGCGCGGAAAAGACCCGGTTTTCCTGCATTGTCAGCTGCGGGCACGCCACGACTGCAGCCGCTGGAGCAGCTTTAGGATTGCTCGTACTAGCCGCAAGAAGGGCTCAAGATATCCGTATCTCTTCCTGAAGAACTCCTGGCTTAGGCGATCACGCCACCGATCAGCCGCTGAATCCTTGTCGCCCCGCTCACGCCGGGATTCGGCAATATGATGGCCAATCTCGTGAAAAAGAACCCTCGATACGATCACCGATCGCAAAACAGGGATCCGGAGAGCCCAGTTCGGCCAGTCGGCAGTTATTCGATCGATATAGAGCTCTATTTGAGCTGGATTCTGTCTCGTGGCAGTCTGATAGAGGCCGAGAAGTTCTGTTTGCTTGACCTTTCTTCTCCGCGACTTCACCTTCTGTGCCTTTTCACGGCGGCCCAGACTCGCGACATCCCTAAGGAGTACAGCGCCCAGCCCAGACAGATGCTGAGCTGGTACTTCCGCCAAAGCTGCTTGGACAGTTCGACGAAACATAGCCGGAGGAGGCTGATCCGCAAAAAGCTCTTGAATCTGAATAGGCAATTTTAGCCGCCAAGGGCACCTAGAATAGTATCCAGGCCGTCCACTAGATTATCAATGATCGTCTTCTTCCGGCTGTCGACACCAAGCTCACCGAGCTTCTCTCCTCCAGGAGGCTGCTTTGGATCGTCCGGATCGCCTGGGCGGAGATCAGGAGGAGGAGTCGTCCGCGGCCGAGCGCCTGGAATCGCAGTTGGCGGCGGCGGGCGGTTGCCAGGCGCGGTGGTCGGTCTCCGCCGACTCTCCATCGGCGCGGCAAGGTCAAGAGTCAGGACTGTAGCGAGGAGATCCGACACGACGTCGTTGACGTTCTGCCCACCTCCAACCGGGATCTCGCCAATTAGAAGCCCGGCGCCCACACCCACGGCTGCCGCCACAGCTACCGGTGGCGGGGCAGGAATCTTGGGCGCGGCAGCTGCCAGTAGTTCCCAGCCTGCGACAGCAGCTGTTTCACCATTCGGATCCACATAACCGATCGGATTGTTGCCGACGTAGGTGTAGAGGTTCCAGCCGTCCCGGGCCGGATCAACGCTGGCGAAGCGGCCGAAGGGGAAGAGGTACGTCCGCGCCATCATGTAGTCGGTCAGGTTGTGCGGATCCCGCTCGTGGCCGGTGAACTTCACCGTCGGCTCGTCCTCGCCCGTGCTGGTGGAAGCCCCCACCCCGAACGGGTAGAAGTGACGGAAGCCGACCCGCACGCCGCTCTCGTCGGTGATCGCGCGGGTGCTGCCCAGGTGGTCCTGGTGGAAAAAGCGCTTGGCGCCGCTCCGGGCACGCGTGGCGATCAGGCCGCTGGGACCGTGGATGTAGTCCTTCTCGAAGACCCATGCCGCCCCTTGCTGGCTCGGGCTGACGTAATCGCCCCAGCCGTTCACTTTGTACTCCCGTAGCACGCGCCCCTGGAGGTCCCGGAACTTGAAGGTGCGCTCGCCGACCCCGGCTTCGAAGGCGATCAGCCGCTTCTCTCCCGGTCCGAAGGCGTACAGGTGGATCGACTGCTGGCCGGAGATGTTGTTGTCGAACTGCACCTGCTGGTTGAGCTCGTCGTACTGCATCACGTACAGCCCACCCACGCCGATGCTGGTCATGTTGCCCGCGCCGTCGTAGACGATGTCGTTCGAGCCGCCCCGCATGCGGTTGCTCGAAGAGTGGACCGCTTGAGACTGCCACCCCCAACCGTTGCGGTTGTAGCTGGTCATGTTGTCCGCGTCGTCGTAGGTGTACTCCTCGCGGAAACCGGAGCCGGCCTGCGACACGGTGCCGTAGAGCAACCGGCTGGCCCGGTCGTAGTAGTAGCGGTCGTTGCCGATCGCCCAGATGTTGCCGGCGCCGTCGTAGGAGAAGGTGCCGGTGTCGAAACGCTGGGCGGACCCCTTCTTGTATTGCAGCCGCCGAGGCCGCGCCATGCCGTTGGTGCCCTGGTCGAAGATGCCGTCGACGTTGTTCGAGTAGTCGAGGCGCGACATCTGCAGGTTGTGGTGATAGTCGTACTGGCCCCACGGCCCCAGGCTCGAGGTCACCTTGCGGGTGCGTCCCTGGTTGTAGGTAACGCTCACGTTGTGGTCCGGCGCCAGCACGTCGTTGGGCCCGTCATCGCACTGCCGGCGCAGGTTCTGCGGCGTCGTCTCACACTTCGGATAGCCATAGCTCGTCGGGTTGCCGAGCTGGTCGTAGGCGAAGGTCTGGGAGAAGAACACGTCGTAGCGGTCGTCACCCGAGAGGTGGGGGAACTGTAGTTGGGTGGTCTTCTTCGACACCTTGCCCAGCTTGCCGCGGTATTCGTACTCCTCGTAAATCGCCCAGTCGTCGGTGCCGCCGCCCGGGTAGTTGTGGCGGATCTCGCGCTTGACCTTGCCCTTCTGGTAGTTGGAACCGGAGTTCGAGCTCGCCCACGCCCATTCGCGCCATTTTTTGCCGCCCGAGGTGTTCTTGATCAGGGTCAGGCGCCCGGCGTTGTCGTAGACATAGGTCAGGTTGCGGCCGTGGTCCGAGAGCCGGCGGCGTTTGCCGAACGCGTCCGGCTTGTAGGTCACCCAACCGTTGCCACTGTTGCCGATCTCGGGGTGACGCTCGCTGACCAGAAGCCCCCGGGCGTCGTAGGTGTAGCTCCGCGTCTGGTTGATGCCGCCGCCGATGCGCTGGGCGCTGATCCGCACGTCGTAGGGGTCGTAGGTGGCCTTCGTCTCGTACAGGGGATTGACCACCCGGGTCGCCCGGCCGCGGCTGTCCTTGACCGTGGTGGTGGTCACCGACGTGTTGCCCGACAGCGAGGTGCGCACGCTCTTCGAGCTGGTCTCCACCCGCACGCCGCTGTAGCCGCGGGTCTCGGTCCAGTTGTCCGGCGCGATCACCCGCCCCGGGCGGCCGAACGCGTCGTATTGGTCGTAGCGAGTCGACCAGTTGGTGTTGACGCTGCTCTTGTTCTGCCGCGTAGTGACTTTGGTCACCCAGCTCAACGCGTTGTAGAACGTCTTCTGCTCGGTCTCGGTATACGAGGAGTTGCCCGATGGCCGCCGCTGGATGTTGCGGATCGGACGCGCGAAGTGGTCGTAGACCTGCGTCTCTCGCGTCAGCAGCGACCCCGAGGTGCTCTTGCGCGAGGTCTCCACCGAGGGATCACCGGTCGACGGATTGCGATAGACGATCTCGGTCCTCGCCTGGCCGAGCGAAGAGGTCGGCGTGCTGCTCTTCAA
>JAAELT010000699.1 GCA_024226315.1 bacterium
CCGACGACGACGGCGGCACCGGCTGCGGCGACGTGCCAGTGACCGTGCGTAACCTGCCGCCGGTGGTGGAGGCGGGGGAAAAGGTGCTGCTCGCCGCCGGCGAGCCGGTGGCCCTCGAACCTTCGACCTTCGTCGACGCCGGCGTGCTCGACACCCACACCGCCACCATCGACTGGGGCGACGGCACGGTGGAGGCCGGCGTGGTGAGCGAGACCTCCGGCAGCGGCACGGTCGCCGGCTCCCACACCTACGCCGTGGAGGAGAACTTCGTGGTCGAGGTCTGCGTCACCGACAAGGACGGCGACACCGGCTGCGACAGCTTCCAGATCAACGCCGTGCTCGACCCCGGTCTGACCAAGGAGAGCGGCGAGGGCTCCGAGGTCATCGAGCCGGGAGAGGTCCTGGAGTACACGGTCACGGTGTTCAACAACGGCACCGTGGCGGCCACCGGCGTCGAAGTGGTCGATCCGCTGCCCGAGTACACCAGTTTCGTCACCGCGTCCGACGGCGGGGTCTACGATCCGCTCACCGACACCGTCACCTGGACCCTGGGGAGCCTCGAGCCCGGGGAGACCCGGGTGCTGACCTTGACCCTACAGGCGGACTTCGTGCTGCCGGTGGGCGCGGTGATCGAGAATTCCGTGACGGTGGTCGACGACGACGACTCGGACACCAAGCCCGGCGACGAGGACGACGACAGCGACGGCGACACCTCGTCGACGCCGCCCGATCTGACCATCCTGACTCTCGACCGCGTCGGCTCGGTGGTGGACAGGCAAGAGCTCACGCTGAGCGGCACGGTGGGCGTCGAGATCACCAACCAGGGCGGCGCCGACATCGCCGAGACCTTCCAGGTGACGGTATTCGAGGATACCGATCTCGACCGCGGCTACACCGAGAGCATCGATCAGATCCTCGGCACGGCCGAGGTGACTGGGCCCTTCGCCCTCGGCGCGACGCTCACCGTGCCGGTGACCGTCGCGGGCGCGGTGCGCTTCCCCGAGGACCTGATCTGGGCCTTCGTCGACAGCCGCGACGACGTCGCCGAGGTCGACGAGAGCAACAACCTGCTGTCGACCGGCGCCGACTGCCGGCTGCAGACGGTCCTGCCCAGCCGCACCTACACCACCGACGCCGATTTCGACGAGGGCGTGCTGTTCAACGTCAATCACGATCCGCCGCACCACGACGAGCTGCGCCTGAACCGCATCACCGAGCCGTTCCCGTTCCTGTGGGTGGCGGTTTCGAGCCGCGGCACGGCGGTCAAGATCGACACCGTGACGGGCCAGATCCTGGGCGAGTACCGGACCGCGCCGAGTGGCCGCGGCACCAACCCGTCGCGCACCACCGTCGACCTGAACGGCAACGCCTGGGTGGGCAACCGCAACGAATCCTCGGGCAACCGCGGCTCGGCGGTCCACATCGGCCTGGCGGAGGCTTTCCAGTGCGTCGACCGCAACGGCAACGGCGTGATCGACACCTCCACCGGCCTGGGCGACATCAAGCCGTGGCCCAACACCGGCGGCGTCGACAACACCGGCGGCGTCTCCACCGCCGAGGACGAGTGCATCATCCACTACGTGCGCACCAACGGTACCGGCGTGCGCACCGTGGCGGTCAACCGCGACAACGACGTCTGGATCGGCGGCCTGTCGAACCACGTGCACGATCTGGTCGACGGCGACACCGGCGTCATCCTCGACACCATCCGCCCGGCCTGCGGCGGCTACGGTGGCTTCGTCCACCCGGACGGCACCCTGTGGTCGGCCAACACCCTGCTGCGCTACGATCCGGTCGCCGACGTCGCCACTTGCGTCGACGTGAAGAACTCCTACGGCCTGGGGGTCGACGGCGAAGGCGACGTCTGGAACAGCCAGTGGACCCGAGGCACCGTGACCCAGATGGCGCCCGACGGCACCATCCGCGACGTCTTCCAGACCGGCGGTGACCGCTCCCGCGGCGTGGCGGTGACCGGCGACGACAACGTCTGGATCGCCAACTCCGGCTCGGCGTCGGTGACCCGCCTGTCGAACGACGGCGATTTGCTGGCCACCATCGGGGTCGGCAACACCCCCACCGGCGTGGCGGTCGATGCTGCCGGCAAGGTGTGGGTCACCAACCTCGGCTCCAACAACGTCATGCGCATCGACCCGGCGACCAACAGCGTCGACCTCACGGTCAGCCTGGGCTCGGGCGCCGGGCCCTACAACTACAGCGACATGACTGGTGCCGTGGCGCTCGGCCGCACCGCGCCCCAGGGCCGCTGGACGGTCATCTACGATAGCGGCCAGACGGCCACCGCCTGGGGCCGGGTGAAGTGGAGCGCCTACGTGCCGCCGGGCGCCGGCCTGTCGGCCCGGGCGCGTAGCGCCGAGGCGGCGGGCGACATCGCGGCGGACGCCTGGGTGGACGTGGAGAGGGGTCTCGAGATGGACCTGCCCGCCGGCCGCTTCCTGCAGGTCGAGATCAACTTCCTGCCGTCGCCCGCCGGCGACACGCCGATCGTCTACGACGTCACCGTCGAGCCGCGCAGCGGTCTGCCCGATCTCTCCGCCGATTTCATCGACGTCGTCCACCGGCTCGACGAGATCGAATTCACCGCGCGCATCGGCAACAGCGGCGACGCCCCGGCGCCGGCCGGCACGCCGGTGTCGCTCTACGACGCGGATCCGGCCGCCGGCGGCACCCTGATCGCCACCTTCACCAACCTGCTGCGCCTGGCTCCGGGACAGTTCCAGGACGTCCGCTTCGTGTGGGCCTCGCCGCCCGCCGGCACCCACCCGGTCCACGTGGTGGCCAACGACGACGGCACTGGCAGCGACCAGGGCACGGTGGAGGAGTGCGACCGCACGAACAACACCGACGTCGAGGTCGTGACCCCGGAGCCGGATCTGCTGATTCCGGCCATGGATCGCAGCGGCGTGGTCACCGACCTGCAGACGCTCGCTATTTCCGGCACTCTGGCGGTCGATTTGCTCAACCAGGGCAACCTGAGCGTCACCGACGACTTCACCGTCACCGTGTGGGAGGACTCAGACGGCGACGGCGAGCTCGACGCGGCGGTGGACAACGTGCTCGGCCAGGCGGTCCACAGCGGCACCGTCGCCGCCGATCAGACCGTCACCCTGCAAGTCGCGATCGCGGGTGCGGTGCTCTTCCGCGACAACGTGATCCACGCCTTTGTCGATTCCGCCGAGGTCATCGCCGAGCGCGACGAAGACAACAACCTCAATTCCACCGGCGCCTTGTGCGAGGTGCTGGCGCCCGCGGGGCAGTTCGCGCCGACGGTCGAGTGGCATTGGAACACCAGCTCGATCTTGTCGAGCTCGATTCAGGTGATGTCGACGCCGGTGGTGATCGACCTCACCGGTGATGGGGTTCCGGAGGTGGTCTTCGCCACCTTCACCAGTAACGCCTGGACCGCGAACGCCCATCTGCGCGCGGTCGACGGCCGCGACGGCAGCGAGGTCTTCACCGTCAGCGACCCGGCCCTGGACATCACCGGTGGTGCCGAGATCGCGGTCGGCGACATCGACCTCGACGGTCGGCCGGAGATCGTGACCCTGGCGGAATCCAAGAACCGCTTGATCGCCTTCGAGCACGACGGCAGCTTCAAGTGGCGCAGCCACAGCGTCCGCGGCACCGCCGGCGGCGGTGGCGTGGCGATCGCCGACCTCGACAGGGACGGCGTGCCCGAGATCGTCTTCGGCGCCGACGTCTTGAACGCCGACGGTACCCGCCGCTGGTCAGCGAGCGGCAGTCGAGGCGACAACCACGGCACCGTCGGTGGGCTGCCGGTGGTCGTCGACCTCGACTTGTCGGGGGATCTCGAAGTGGTAGCGGGCAACACCGCCCGCCGCTCCGACGGTTCCGTCTACTGGACCGCCAGCGGCCTCACCGACGGCTTCAACGCCATCGGCAACTTCGACGCCGACGACTTTCCCGAGGTGGTGCTGGTCGACAACGGCTCGGTCTACGTGCTCGAGCACGACGGCAGCATCAAGTGGGGGCCTGTCAGCCTGCCCGGCGGCGGCCGTGGCGGTGCGCCGACGGTGGCCGACGTCGACGGCGACGGCGAGGCCGAGATCGGCGTTGCCGGCTCCACCTCGTACGTGATCTTCGAGACCGACGGCAGCGTCAAGTGGCAGGTGACGACCCAGGACGGCTCCTCTCACGTCACCGGCTCCTCGGTCTTCGATTTCGAGGGCGACGGCTCGGCCGAGGTGGTCTACGCCGACGAGCTCTTCCTGCGCATCTACTCGGGCGCTGACGGTACGGAGCTGTACCGGCTCGCCCGCGGCTCGGGTACGGTGTACGAGATGCCGGTGGTCGCCGACGTCGACGCCGATGGCAACGCCGAGATCGTGGTGGTGGCCAACGACACCTTCGGCTTCGGCAACGAGCAGGGCATCCTGGTGGTCGGCGACACCGAAGATTCCTGGGTGCCGACGCGGCGGATCTGGAATCAGCACACCTACCACATCGACAACGTCGGCGACGACGGTCAGGTCCCACGCCTCGAGGAGCCGAGTTGGCTGAGCCACAACAGCTACCGGTTGAACCGGCTGAGTACCAGCGTCCTGGCCGCTCCGGACCTGACCGCGTCGGTGCTCGCCGTCGACCTGGCCAATCCCGGAGTCGAGATTCCGATCACGGTCCGCATCGGCAACGGCGGCGCCATCTTCGCGCCCGCCGGGGTGCCGGTGGCCTTCTACGACAGCGACCCGGCGGCCGGCGGCACTCTCGTCGGCACCGCGGCGACGAGCCGGGTGCTGGAGCCGGAGCAGTTCGAGGACGTGACCTTTGTCTGGAGCTCGGCTCCCGCTCCCGGCGACTACACCGTCTTTGTCACCGCCGACGATGACGGCGCCGGCGGCGCGACGGTCAGAGAGTGTGACGAGGCCAACAACCAGCACTTCCTGAGCTTCACCGTGCCGACGGTTCCGGACCTCAGCTTGATGAAGGACGACGGCCGCGACGGCGTGGTGCCGGGCCTGGAGCTCACCTACACGCTCACCGTCACCAACGTCGGCACCCGCGATGCCACAGGCGTAACGTTGAGCGACACCCTGCCGGCGGAAGTCACCTTCGTGAGCGCCGGCGACGGCGGCGCCGAGAGCGGGGGAGTGGTCACCTGGCCGGCGATCAGCCTGGCTTCGGGCGCCGGCGTCGAGCGCACCCTGACCGTGCGGGTGAGCTCCAGCCTGCCGCCGAGCGTCACCGAGATCACCAACACCGCCACGGTCGCCGACGACGGCTCGGGCGGCCCGGATCCGACACCGGAGAACAACACCGCCACCGACATCGACGGGCGCACCAACAATCCGGTGGCGGTCGACGACCAGGCCACCACCGATGAGGATCAGCCGGTGTCGATCGACATCCTGGCGAACGACTCCGACGACGACAGTGATCCGTTGACCGTCACCGAGGTCACCGATCCGGCGAACGGCACCGCCGAGCTGCAGGCCGACGCCACGGTGCTTTACACCCCGGCGACCCACTTCTTCGGCACCGACACCTTCACCTACACGATCAGCGACGGCACCGGCGGCAGCGACACCGCCACGGTGACCGTGACGGTGATCTCGGTCAACGACCCGCCGAACGCGGTGAACGATCTCTACGAGACCGATCAGGACGTAGCGCTGGTGCTCGACCTGCTGGCCAACGACAGCGATCCCGAGAACGATCCGCTCAGCTTCCTGCAGACGCCGCAGCCCTTCGGCGGCACGGTGGAGCTGAGCCCGGACGGCACCGTGACCTACACTCCGGCACCGGGCTTTGTCGGCGTCGACAACTTCCCGTACACCATCACCGACGGCAACGGTGGCAGCGACACCGCTCTGGTACAGGTCGTCATCCTGCCGGTGGACGAAGAGCCGCCGGTGATCGTGATCGCCGGCGTCACCGACGGCGACTGCGTCAACACCGACGTCACCCCCGCCGTGTCGGCTTCCGACGACAGCCCCTTCGTGTTGACGATCACCTTGAACGGCGAGACCTTCGAGAACGGCACGCCGGTCACCGACGAGGGCGACTACACCCTAGTGGCGACCGCGGTCGACGACTTCGGCAACAGCGCGACCGAGACCGTTACCTGGACGATCGACAAGACCGAGCCCGCGGTCGAGATCACCGGCGTGCCCGACGGCCAGTGCGTCAACGTGCCGGTGACGCCCGAGATCGTGGCCAGCGACGACCACCTCGACCTGGTGGTCACCACCTTGAACGGCGTGCCGTTCACCAGCGGTACCACGGTGAGCGCCGAAGGCGACTACGTGCTGGAAGTGACGGCCGCTGATGAATGCGGCAACAGCCGTGTCGAGACCCGCGCCTGGACGATCGACGTCACGCCGCCGGTGATCGACGTGGCCGGCGTCGCCGACGGCGACATCGTCAACGTCGACGTGACGCCGGTGATCGACGTCACCGACGACCACCTCGGTCCGGTGACCATCACCCTCGACGGCCAGCCCTTCGTCAGCGGCACGACGATCACCGCCGAGGGGGACTACACCCTCGAGATCACCGCCGCCGACCAGTGCGGCAACAGCTCGCCGGAGACCGTGACCTTCACCATCGACAAGACGCCGCCGGCGATCGCGATCACCGGCGTGGCGGACGGCGACTGTGTGAACACCGATGTGGTGCCCGTGATCACCGTGATCGACGACCATCTGGAAGGCTCGAGCGCGACGTTGAACGGCCAGCCGTTCACCAGCGGCTCGACGGTGACGGCGGAGGGCGACTACACCCTGATCGCCACCGCCACCGACACGGCGGGCAACTCGGCGACCGAGACCTTGGCCTTCACCATCGACCGCACCCTGCCGGTGATCCAGATCACCGGCGTGGCGGACGGCTCTTGCGTCAACACCGACGTGGTGCCGCTGGTCGACGCCACCGACGACCACCTCGGCGCGGTGACGATCACCCTCGACGGCCAGCCGTTCGGCAGCGGCGACACGATCACCGCCGAGGGCGACTACGTGCTGGCGGTGACCGCCGACGACCAGTGCGGCAACAGCGCCGCCGAGTCCGTGAGCTTCACCGTCGACAAGACCCCGCCGCTGATCGAGATCACCGGCGTCGCCGACGGCGCCATCGTCAACACCGACGTGGTGCCGCAGATCTCGGTCACCGAGCTGCATCCCGGATCGACCACGATCACGTTGAACGGCGCGCCGTTCACCAGCGGCACGGTGCTCACCGAGGAGGGCGATTACACCCTCGAGGTCGCCTCGTCCGACGCCTGCGGCAACAGCTCGTCGGAGACCGTGAGCTTCACCCTCGACAAGACCCCGCCGGAAGTGACGATCACCGGCTTCGTGGACGGCGAGTGCGTGAACACCGACGTGGTGCCGGTGATCGCGGTCACCGACGCGCACCTGGACACGGTGGCCACGACGCTCGACGGCGCGCCATTCATCAGCGGTACGACCGTCGCCGCGGAAGGCGACCACACGCTGGTGGTGACGGCGAGCGATCTGGCGGGGAACACGACCGACGTGACGCAGACGTTCACGATCGACAAGACGGATCCGGCGATCGCTATCAGCGGCGTTCCGGACGGCCAATGCGTGAACGTGGACGTGACGCCTGTGATCGACGTGACGGACACGCATCTTGGTCCGGTGACGATCACGCTCAACGGTCTGGAGTTCACCAGCGGCACCACGGTGGCCAACGAAGGTGACTACACGCTGGAGGTGTCGGCGGCCGACGACTGCGGCAATGCGTCGAGCGAGACGCGGACCTGGACGATCGACAAGACGCCTCCGGCGATCACCATCACCGGCATTTCGGACGGTGCCAACGTCAACACCGACGTGACGCCGGTGATCGACGTGACGGATCTGCACCTGGGTCCGGTGACGATCACGCTCGATGGTCAGCCGTTCACCAGC
>JAAELT010000700.1 GCA_024226315.1 bacterium
CCGGCCAGCGGATTCCAGTCGTCCCAGCTGCGTGAGCTCGAGATCCTGCTCGGTCTGAAGACCGAGCAGCGGATCCCCCTGGGCCACGAGTCCTACCTCGACGCCCTCAAGCACCACGACGGCTCGGAGTCACCCGCCTACCGGCGAGTCAAGGCACGGCTCGAAGATCTGCCGACGCTCCACGATGCCGTCGAGGCCTGGCTCCACCGCACCCCGATCGCCGGTTCCGGACCCGGCGACACCGGCGACGAGGAGGTGGTCGCCGACTTCATCGAGCACTATTGTGCCGCCGCCGAGAAGGAAGTGCTCGCCCTCGGCGAGCGCGCGGCCTCCTTTGCCTTGACCGAGGCGGACCGCAGCCGCCTGCTGAGCCGCTACCAGCGTGAGGCTGCCGGCGTGCGCGCCCACCTGTTGGCCGAAGACGTCGAGCAGGCCGACCGCCACCGCATCCGCCGCGTGCGGGCGGCGCTGGTGTTCATCGAGAGCTACCGTGAGCTCCCCCTGCTCGCCTGGCCGCGCGCCGTACTCGACTCGATCGTCGCTCTCGAGCAGGCCTTCATCAGCTTCCGCCAGCGCCACGCGCGCATGGTCGAGCGGGTGATCGGCAACCGCACCGGCACCGGCGGTTCCGCCGGCGTCGCCTATCTCGACCGCACGGCCCTCGAATACCGGATCTTCCGTGACATCTGGGCGACCCGCACCCTGCTGATCCGGGAGTCGGCCCTGCCTCCGATCGAGGGAATCGCCGGCTACGGGTTCAGGTACCCACAAAGCAAGTGATCTCCCTCTGTCCCAGCGGCTAGCTCGGACTTCGGCCTTCGGACTCTGACCGAAGGTGTATGATATCGAGTCCCTTCTCAGAAGAACGGGAGGCGAAGCCCATGAGCTCGAGCCCGCGATATCCCGGTATCCGCATCACCACCAACGGCAACTCCCTGGTCTCGTACCACACCGAGGTGCGCATCGCTGACGGCGGCGTGTTCTACCCGATCACCGCCTCGACCGAGATGGGCGAGGCCTTCCAGCTCGCCTACGCCGAAGGCAAGCTCAACGTCTTCGGGGCGCCCAAGATCGCCATCGAGACCGAGGGCGAGCATGCCGCCCAGGGCGGGGCGATCGCGCTTTCTCTCACCGGCCGGCGGGTGGTCAACTTCACCTCCGGCCAGGGCCTGGTCTACGGCCTGGAGCAGTACTACCACGCGCCGGGCAAGCTGTCGACGATGGTCGTCGAGGTGGCGGCCAGGGCGCTGACCCGCCATGCCCTGAACGTGCACTGCGGCCACGACGACGTCTACGCCGCCCTCGACACGGGCTGGATCATGCTGTTCGCCAAAGACGCCCAGCAGGCCGCCGACCAGGCGATCATCCTGCGCCGGGTCACCGAGCTTTCCCTGACCCCGGGCATCAACATCCAGGACGGCTTCTTGACCTCGCACCTGGAGCGCACCTTTTTGAGGAGCGAGACCGAGCTGATCCGGGAGTTCCTGGGCGCTCCGGACGATCTCGTCGACCCTCCCACCGAGGCGCAGCGGGAGCTGTTCGGCGACAAGCGCCGCCGCGTTCCGCGGATGATCGACCTCGAGAACCCCATACTGCTGGGCACGGTGCAGAACCAGGAGCACTACATGAACGGCGTGGTGGCCCGGCGCGACAACTTCGTCGAGCCGATCCTCGGCTTCCTCGAGCAAGCGTACCGGGAGTTCGCCGAGCTCACCGGCCGCCGGTACGGCCTCCTCTCCACCTACAAAACCGGCGACGCCGAGACAGTATTCGTGTCCCTGGGCTCGGCGGCGGAGAACATCGAGGCCGCGGTCGATTACCTGCGCGAGAAACGCGGCGCCAGGGTCGGCTCGATCCACCTCGACGTGATCCGGCCGTTCCCGGAAGCGGCCGTGATCGAGGCCCTCGCCGGCAAGCGGCAGGCGATCGTGCTCGAGCGCACCGACGAGGCCATGGCCGGGGACAATCCCATGGCCCGGGACATCCGCACCGCCCTGGGCAAGGGCCTCGAGGCCGGGCGCTACGACTTCCGAGGTGGCATTCCCCAGCTCCGTGAGGATCAGCTCCCGCGCCTTTTCTGCGGCGCCTACGGCCTGGGCTCCCGGGACTTCCGGCCCGAGGACGCCCTCGGCGCCTACGAATACGCCACCGGCGGCGGCGCGCGCCAGCACGGCAGGAAGGCCGCGGACGGCGAGCACTACTTCGTGCTCGGCGTCGACCATCCCTACGCG
>JAAELT010000701.1 GCA_024226315.1 bacterium
CGGCGATCCTCCAGGAGTACCCGGCCGTCTTCATCATCGGCATCGGCTACACCCTCGCCGACGGCTACCCCCACGAGATGCGGGCCGCCGACTACGATGACTGGGTAGCGGAGACCAAGTCCGCCGACGGCCGCCCGATGCACGGCCTCAACGGCGACATCCTGGTCTGGAACCCGGTGACCCAGCGCCGCCACGAGCTGTCGTCGATGGGTATCCGGGTCAATCCCGAGACCCTGCGCCAGCAGCTCGAGATCACCGGCCAGCTCGACTTCCTCGAGCTCCCCTACCACCAGGCCCTCGTCAATGGCGAGATCCCGCTGTCGATCGGCGGCGGCATCGGCCAGTCGCGGACCTACATGCTGCTGCTCAAGAAGGCCCACCTCGGGGAGGTCAGCGTCACCGTCTGGCCGAAGGTGCTCAAGGAGATGTGCGCGCGGAAGAACATCCACGTCTTGGAGTGAGACGTTACGCAGTGAGATCGCGATCCAGGAGAACGCCGGCGGCGGTCACCCGCGCCCGCCAGCCGGCGTCCACCACCAGGGTGGCGTAGTCGTCGAGCACCAGGGCGGGGCCGGCGAGACGATCACCCGGTTCGAGCTCCGGGCCGTGGAAGAGCGGCACACGGTGCCAGGAGCCGTCGAAGAAGGCCCGCCGCTGGTCCGCGGGCGATGCCTCGCGCGACGGGACGTCGCCGAAGGAGGCGTCGTGCCTGTCGGGACGCGACGAGGCGACCACCCGCAGAGAATCGACCTCGATCGGCCGCGACGGCGGCCGGTACCCATAGAGAGCCTGGTAGCGATCCAGGAAAGCCTGGCGCAGCGATGTGCCGTCCACCTCGCCGCGCTCGTCGACCTCGATCTCGAGCACCGTTTCCTGACCGGCGAAGCGCAGGAAGACAAGGCGCCGCCGCGTCACGACATCCGCCGAGTCGACGCCTTCCTCCGCCACCTGCTCGAACGCCCGCCGGGCGAGCTCGCGCAACGAGCCCTCCAGCTCTGCCGTGAATTCCCCCAGCTCGGCGAGCACCTGGCGCCCCGCGAAGCGCTCGATCACGGCCGTCCCCAGGCCGGCGGCCGACAGCAGCCCGGCCTCGCTCGGAGCCAGCACCGTGGCCATGTCCAGCAGACCAGCCACCGCGCAGGCATGTTGGCCGCCGGCGCCGCCGAAGGCCACCAGTGTGTACTCGGCGGGATCGTAACCGCGGCGGATCGAGACCCGCCGGATCGCCTCGGCCATGCGCTCGTTGGCGATACTGGCGAATCCCTCGAGCAGCGCCTCGCGCGTGGACTCTTCGGCCGGCGCGTGCAGGTCTTCCAGCAGCTCGGCGGCCGCCCGCTCCGCCGCGCGGGGCTGGATCGGGATGCCGAATCGACGGGGGTCGAGCCGGCCGAGCAGCAGATTGACGTCGGTCAAGGTCAGCGGACCACCAGCTCCGTAACAGGCCGGGCCCGGATGTGCCCCGGCGCTGTGTGGGCCGACCTTGAGCTGCCGGCCCTCGCGATGGCAGATCGAGCCGCCGCCGGCGGCGACCGTCTCGATGGCGAGCGCCGGCGCCGCGACCGAGGCGTCGCCGACACGATGCTCGAAGACGTACTCGAAGTCGCCGTCGAACCGCGACACGTCGGTCGAGGTGCCCCCCATGTCGAAGGCGATCAGGCGTTCGAAGCCGCAGCGCCGGCCGCTGCGCGCCGCGCCCACCACTCCCCCGGCGGGGCCCGAGAGCAGGCTGTCGCTGGCCCGGTAGCGCTCCGCCGAAGTCAGCCCGCCGGCACTGGTCATGACATGGAGCCGGCCTCCCCCCAGCGCCGATCCGACCCGCTGCAGATAGCGGCCGATGATCGGCGCGAGGTAGGCGTCGACCACCGCGGTCGCGGCCCGAGGGACGATCTTGATGGTCGGTGCGAGCGCCGCCGAAGCAGAGACGAGCTCGACGCCGCAGTGCTCGAGCTCAGCGGCGAGCCGCTGCTCGTGAGCCGGATTTCGATAGCTGTGGAGCAGCGCCACGGCCGCGGATTCGATTCCCGAGCCCACCAGGCCGTGGAGCCGCGGAGCCAAAGCCTCGAGATCGAGCTCGCGGATCACGTCGCCGGCAGCGTCCAAGCGCTCGGGCACCTCGATGACTTCCTCATAGAGCGGTGGGCTACGCCGCGGATCGAGGGCGAAGAGGTCCGGCCGCTGCTGGTTACCGATCCGCAACAGATCGCCGAATCCCTCGGTGACCAGCAGCACGCAGCGAGCGCCGCGCCGCTCGAGCAGCGCGTTGGTGCCGCGGGTGGTAGCCAGGCGCATGGCCAGCTCCGGCAGGGCGCTCGACGCCGCCGTCGCTGTGACCAGGCGCGCCGCCAGGATCGGCGCTTCCTCCTCGAACCGAATCTCGAAGGGCTCGCCCGGACTCAGGTCCGAGGGCAGGACAGTGGCCGAACGCAGCAGCCGTTCGCTGCCCCGGCAAACGGTGATCTCGTCCGCGGCTCCGTCGCGCTCCAGCCAGTGGAGCGCGGCGCCGGCGGCGAATCCGTCCGGCAAGCTCCAGCGGGCGCCATAGCGCAGCTCGTGGTCGCTGAGGGCGGCCTCCACCCGGCCGCGCAGAGCGCTCGAGCTCAGCACCTTGGCACGATGCAGCCGGCCCTCGGGGTCGAGCGCCAGGCAATCGGTGAAGGTTCCCCCGGTATCGACCCAGACACGCCACATCGGAGGTTCAGCTCTGCGAATCGATCATGAAAGCCAGACGGCGGGTTCGCGGGTTTTCCTGGTCGATCTTCTGAGCCCGCTTGAGCATTTTGCGCGCCAGCCTCATGTCGCCCTGGGCGAAAGCCAACTGTCCGAGAGCGGCCAGGATCTCGGCGTCGTTACGACTCAACCCCACCGCCCGCCGGTAGAACCTCCTGGCGTCCTCCAGGCGACCGTTGCGCAGGCTGATGTCGCCAAGGGAGAGATAAGAATACGGGTTGCGGTTGGGGATCGACCGCATCGCCTCGACATACTCGCTCGACTCGTCGATACGACCCTGGAACAGCAGCAGCGCGGCCAGATTCTGATAGGCCGAAGACATGCGCGGATCGATCTCCAGGGCATGCTTGTAGGCGTCCTCTGCCCCATCCAGATCGCCGGCGCGCCGCAGAGTCACGCCCAGGTTGACCCACGCCGGCGCCAGCTCCGGGTCGATCGCCACCGCCGTGCGCAACCAGCTGACGGCGTCGTAAACCCTACCCTCCTGCAGGGTCTCGGCACCACGGTTGGAGTGGAACATGGCGATCGCGGTGAGGTCGGGCAACGGCTGCACCGCTTTGTAGCCCTCGTTTCGGTGCTCGGAGAAGTCGAACACCAGGAGATCGTTGGCGTGGACGTCTCCCCATCCCACCGCCACGTGGTCCGACACCACCACCAGGTCGCCCTGCTTGCGGTAGGTCTCGACCCTCTCGACCGCCAGAAAGAAAACCGGAATCCCGACCTCGCGCGCCATACCCAGAAACAGGTTGGTGAACGAAAGGCAGTTGGCCCGGCGATCCTCGAACACATCCACCGCGGTGCCGGTGTGGCCCCAGGCGTACTCCAGTTTCATCCGGTCGGCATCGAAGAGGGCGTCGCGCAGGCCCCGTAGCTTGTCGCCGGTGGAGTAGCTCTTTGGAACGACATCGTGCGCCCACTGACGCATCTCCGCGGTCAGCTCGAAGGGCACCACGACGTGGTCGGGATCGAGTCCACGGTCTTTCAATGCCAGCCGCAGGCGCTCGGGATCGAAGAGATCCATGGTCGAGACGCAGCCCGTCAGCACCACCACGGCAAGCATCGGAGATGCCGCTCTCAGAACGGCGCCGATCGAAGTCGTGGCTCGCACCTGGCCGCGGCGGACGGGCCTCGTCATCCGGGTACCTCCAAGTTCCCGAACCTTCAACTCGCCGAGACTATATCTCACGGGCCATTGCCGGCCGTGGATCAGCTGCGGCTGGTTTCGATCGTCGCCGCCAGACGCGCAACCCGTTCGTTCTCCAGGTCTCTCTTTCGGGCCTTGCGCAGCATCTTCCGCGCCGTGCGCAGATCCCCGCGCGCCGCCGCTACCTCGCCCAGGGCAGCATAGGACTCGGCTTCGCTGCTCAGGTGGCTCGCTCGGCGATAGAACCTGCGGGCCTCGGTGAGCCGGCCGTTCTGGAAACTGATGTCGCCCAGGGCCAGGAAGGTGTAGGGATTCCTGGACGGCGATCTGCGCAACGTCTCTTCATAACCGCGGGCTTCCTGCCCACGACCCATGGTGTAGAGCAACGACGCCAGGTTTTGATACGCCGACAGGATTCTCGGATCGATCTCGAGCGTCCGCTTGTAGGCTTGCTCGGCACCCCCGAAGTCGCCGATCCGGCGCCGACTGACGCCGAGGTTGACCCACGCGTTGGGCAGCTCCGGATCGAGCTCTACGGCCGTCTCCAGCCATTCGATCGCCTCCTTTGCCCGCCCCTGCTGCAACACCTCGGCTCCACGGTTGGAATAGAACATGGCGACGGCGGTCAAATCGGGAATACGGCGCAGGCGCTCGGGGGTCTTCTCGCTCTGCTGCTCGGAGAAGTCGTAGACCAGGAGCTCGCGCCGGCGGCCGTACCCCACCGCCACGTGGTCGGACACCACCACCAGATCTTCGTTCTTCCGGTAGGTGGCGACGTCCTTGACCGATAGGAAGTGAACCGGCACGCCCACTTCGCGGGCCATGCCGAGGAACAGGTTGGTGAACGCCAGACAGTTGGCCTGCCGGTGCTCGAACACCTCCGCCGCGGTGCCCGTGTGCCCCCAGGCGTACTCCAGGCGCAGAGACTCGGGATCGAGCAGCGCCTCGGCCAGACGCTGCAGCTTCTGTTGGTTGCTGAGCTTGGGCGGGGCGACGTCGCGCGCCCAGAGCCGCATGTCCTCGGTCAGCTCGTACGGCAAAACCACGCCGCCTGGATCGAGCCCGCGGTCGCGGATCTCTTGCTGCAGCAGTTGCAGGGAGTCGACGGGTCTGGCCGTGGCGGCGCAGGCGGTTGCGAGGAAGGCCACGACGGCGATGGGTACCACCACCACCGCCGGCCGCGCCAGCCAGCTCACTCGGCGTCCGGGGGTGTTCCTCACTGCGGCACCTCCTTTACAACTGCACGACGTTTTCGCGAGCAGGTCCCGAACGCGGGCTCTCCCGCCCTCGGCCTCTCTATTCAAGGATACGGCCGACGACGACCGGCGTTCTGGCCGTTCGTACCCGGAGCGTTCCCTTTCACCCCGCGGATCGTCGCCGGGTGGTCACGCCTCGTCGTCTCAGAGCCGGCGTCCGAGCCACAGCTCGAGCTCGGGCGCCTTGCGCCACCAGGCGTGGCCGAGATAGCACGCCACGTAGCAAGGCAGCACGACCAGCGCCTGTGCCATGACGCTCCAGGCCGGCAAAAGGGCCCAGAGGATCAGCGCCGGAACCGCCAGCGTCAAAGCCAGGGCCAGGCGCTTTGCGAGGGGCCCCGCCGGTAGCCGGAAGCTGGGCAAGGGGCGGCGCAGCGCGTGGCGCAACAGAGCCAGCTCGCACCAGGCACCGACACTGCCCGCCAGTCCGAGCCCCACGGCGCCGAGAAAGAGCTCCTTGCCGGCGTTTTCCAGACCGAACGCCGTGTTCACCGAGTAGTGATCGAGGATGTACAACAGCAGGGCGCCGAGGGCCGCCGAGGCGCCGAGCCGGACCGCCGCGATCTTGGCCGGCGTTCGGGTATCGCGCAGGGCGAAGAAGGTATTCTGCAACAAGCGGGAAAGGGTGGAGGGGAGAAGTCCCAGGGTGTAGGCACACAGCACCAGGTAGACCAGGACATTGTCCTCGTGGGCGAAGCTGCCACCCCGAAAGACCAGGCCCGCGACCAGAAACCCGAACAGCAGGTATCCGACCACGGACGGGGCGATCACGAACGTCGACTGCCTGGCCGCGCGCGCGACCCGCTCGGCGATCCTGCGGCCGGCGTCTCCTTGCTCGGCGCCCCGAGAGTCAGCGCTCGCCAGCTCGGGCAGCTCCGCCGCCGCCACCGAGATACCGAAGGCGCCGAGCGGCAGGTTGATCAAGATCACGGCGAAACCCAGGGCGCTCGGGCCGCCGCTGGCGAGCCAGGAGGCAAGGAACATGTCGACGTAGATCGAGAGCTGCACCACCCCTCGGCCGGCCAGCGCCGGAATCAGGGCACGCAGGGATTCCCGCACCCCTGGGACATGCGGCGACAGCGAGACGCGAAACCCCTTCATCAGCCGGAAGACCAGCGGCAGTTGGACACCGAACTGCAGCAGGCCGCCGACCAGGGCTCCGAAGCAGAGCGCGAACAGCCACCGTTCCAGATCGCCTTCGGACGCGGCGGTCGGCTTTCGAATCAGGCCGGTCCCATAGGCCGAGAAGATCAGCGCCGAGACAATCGCGGCGTTCCAGACCAGCGGCGAGAGATACGGCAGGAGGAAACGCCGGTGGCTGTTGAGCACGCCGAGGGCCCACGCCGAGAGCACCAGCACCCCGGTCATCGGAAAGATGATCCGCACCGCCCGCACGGTCAATACGAATCGATCGATCGACATCTCTCCAGCCGCGACTTTCGACGCATCGCCCTGGAACCCCGGCACCAGCACCGTGACGATCGCCGGCGCCAGCAGCACGCCGACCACCACCAGAACGCTGACCACCGCGACCAGCAGACCGAAGATCGCTCCCGCGAAGCGCCCGGCCTCTCGCTCCCGCCCTTCGGCCAGCATACGCGAGTAGAAAGGGATGAAGGCCGCCGAGAGGGTCTGCTCGCCGAGCATGTTCTGCAAAACGTTCGGAGCCCGGAAAGCCATGCGGTAGACGTCAGCGTGGGCACCGACGCCGAAGAAACGGGCGATGATCATCTCGCGCAGCAGTCCGCCGACCTTGCTCAGCAAGATTCCGAGTGCCACAAAGCGGGCACCGCTGGCAGCCGGCTCGTCCTTCTTCATGCGGGGCGACTCTGCCACCGGATTGTGGCCTCGACAAGGCGACATCGGATCGCTGCGGTGACGTCGGCCCTCCCGGTTTGTAATGTTGATCGTAACGTTGGGTGGATATCCTGCGAAATAGCAGGCTTCGCCACCTGCGGATCGACCGAACTGGAACTACACCAATGAATGCTCTCAAGCTCGTTCCGCCGGCCACCAAGAAAGCCAACCTGGCGCGCCAGACCCAGGAGCTGAAGCGAAACCTCGAAACCCCGATCCAGGCACCGCGCATCGCGCTGGAGCGGAAGATCAGCTTGCGGTTTCCGCATTTTCAGGGTTTCTTGACCGAATACTCCTCGAACATCTCGATCACCGGGATGTTCGTGCGCTCGCGCGAGCCCCAGCCTCCGGGGACCGTCCTGGACTTCGAGTTTAGCCTGATCGACGGCCTCAAGCTGATCCACGGCACCGGAGAGGTGATCTGGGAGCGGAGTCGCGACGAAGGGCCCGAGCTGCCGGCCGGCATGGGCATCCGCTTCCTGCGTCTCGACGCCGAGAGCCGCCGCCTGATCCGCTGGGCGGTCGAGAAGCAGATCTACGACGGCGTCGAGCCGTTCGATCTCGAGAGCTACAAGAACGAGGCGGAGGCGACCATCGTCACCGCGCCCGGCTCCGGCGACAAGGTCGACGCCGGAAGGCTTTATTCCTATGCCGGTTACGCGACGGCGAAACGTCCGCCCCGAAAGCTGTTGTGGGCCGCGGCCGGCCTGCTTGCCGCCTTGCCGTTGGTGCTGGTTCTGATCTGGACCTACCCCACTGGACAGACATCGCCGGCAGCCCACGCCCGGGACGAAGTAGCACAGGCTGCCGTCGAGACCGAGCCGCTGTCCTCGAACGCCACGACCGCCGCCGCCGCCGCCGACCCGGTAGAAACCGTGATCCGGGCCACCGAGACCTGGGCTCGCGCCTGGGCCGAGCAGAGACCCGACGACTACCTTCGCCACTACTCGCGGAGCTTCCATCCGCCGCGTGATCAGGGTCGCTCCGAGTGGGAGAGTCAGCGCAAGAGCAGAATCTCCCGGCCACGGTTCATCCAGGTCGCAATCAGCGGTTTGGAAGCCGAGCTTCTGGGTCCCGACCGGGCGCGCGTGAGCTTCGACCAGGACTACCGCTCCGACAGTTTCCAGGACGCCATGCGCAAGACCCTCGAGCTGGTGCGCGAAGACGGCGAGTGGAAAATCCTCGAAGAGCGCGCCGCCAGCTGATCGGCCACGGCTGCCGGATCGATCAAAAGACCATCGGTCCTTCGAGCGCCGCCGCGTCGATCATGCGGTTCATCCGCTGCGCCACCCGCAGAGCGAGCTCCAGGGCCTGCTCGTAGTTCAGCCGCGGGTCGACGAACGTCTTGTAGGACTCCGTCAGCCCTTGATCGGAAAGGCCCCGCGCGCCGCCGGTGCACTCCGTGACGTTGTCGCCGGTGAGCTCGATGTGCACCCCGCCGAGGTAGGAACCGGCCTCGGAGTGGATGTCGAAGGCCTGTTCGAGCTCGGACAGGATGTGATCGAAGCGACGGGTCTTGAGACCAACCTCGGTGCGGATGGTGTTGCCGTGCATCGGATCGCAGCACCACAGGACCTTCTTGCCTTCACGCCGAACCGCGTCGATCAGAGGTGGCAGGTGGGTGGCGATCTGGTCGACGCCGAAGCGGTGGATCAGGGTCAGCCGGCCGGCCTCGTTCAGGGGATTGAGTCTCGAGATGAGCTCGATCAACAGCTCCGGAGACATCGCCGCCCCCACCTTCATGCCGATCGGATTGGTGATGCCGCGGAAGTACTCGACGTGGGCGCCCCCCGGGTCGGTCGTGCGCATGCCGATCCACGGGAAGTGTGCCGCCAGGTTGTACCAACCCGAGCGATGAGGCACGCGGCGGGTCTGAGCCTGCTCGTAGGGCAGATGCAGCCCCTCGTGGCTGGAGAAGAAATCGACGCGATTGATTTCGCCCACCTGGCGTCCGGCCAACGTCTCCATGAATCGCAGCGAGTCACCGATGCCTTCGACCAGCTTCTGATAATCCGTAGACCTGGGCGAATGGCGGACGAAGTCCAGATCCCAGTACTCGGGGTGGTGAAGGTCCGCGAAACCGCCGTCGACCAGGGAACGGACGAAGTTCAGCGTCAGGGCGGCACGCTCGTAGCCGCGCAACAGGCGCTCGGGATCGTTGTAGCGGTTGCTCTCGGTGAAATCGATGTCGTTCACGAGATCCCCGCGGTAGCTCGGCAAGGTGGTGCCGTCGCGGGTCTCGTAGTCGTCGGAGCGGGGCTTGGCGTACTGCCCGGCGAAGCGACCGACCCTGATCACCCGGCGCTTGCCGCCGTGGACCAGCACCAGGCTCATCTGCAGCAAGATCTTCAGCTTGTTGGCGATGACCGGCGACTCGCATTCGCAGAAGACCTCGGCGCAGTCGCCGCCCTGGAGCAGAAACCGCCGCCCTTCCGACGCCTCGGCGAGCTGGGATTTGAGTGTCTCGATCTCCCAGGAAGTCACCAGCGGCGGCAGCTTCGAGAGCTGCTCCACCACACGATCGAGCGCTTCCTGATCCTGGTAGATCGGCTGTTGTTTCGCCTCCCGGTTGCGCCAGGAGCTGGGCGTCCAGTGCGTCATCGTCCTCCCTTCGAGTCGTGGCGTGGCTCGTGCCTCGCCCAGGGCCATTATACTTCCAGCACCGCGGCTGGACCGCCGGCGGCGGTTACGCGGCAAGACCGAAATCTACCGCGGCAACATTACGACCGACGTGACGACTTCGCCGCCTCTCAGCGGGCGTCGGAACACTTCTGAGACTCCAAACATGCCGATCTACGAGTTCTACTGCCCCGACTGCCATACCGTCTTCAGCTTCTTCTCCGCCCGCATCGACACCGAGGCGCGCCCCGACTGCCCCCGCTGCGAGCGGGCGGCCCTGACACGCAAGCCGTCACGCTTCGCCACCCTCAAGAGCCGGGGCGAGGAGGAAGCCGAAGACGATCCCTTCGCCGGCCTCGACGAGTCGAAGATGGAAGGGGCGATGGAAACCCTGATGCGCGAGATGGACGGCGTCGAAAACGAGGAAGACCCACGCGCCATGGGCCGGATGATGCGCCGCTTCGGCGAGCTGTCGGGTCTCGAGATGGGCGACCGGATGGAAGACATGGTCCGCCGCATGGAGGCCGGCGAGGATCCGGAGAGCCTCGAGGACGAGATGGGTGACGACGCGGAGAGCGACGACTTCGAGGACTTCTTCCGGCTCAAGAAGGCGGTCGCCGCCGGTCGCCGCCGACGGCCCCAGGTCGACGAGGAGCTATACTTCCTGTAGCTCGTTCAGCAGCCCGGGGCGCGGGCACGAGAGAGACAGGGGATCGATGGACTAGACTGGAGTCCTCATGGACCTCCGGGACGGCGGCTCGACCGCCGGCTTCTCCACCGCGGATCAGGCGCTCGCGGAGACGGCGGCGCGTGCTCGCCTACAGCCGGTGCCCGCGCTCACGATCCTCGGCCATCCCGACATCGACCGGGTCGGCGACCGGGTGCTATTGGGGGAGCTGGTCTCGGGTCGCGAAGTGCTGCTGTCCCGCCACCAGCCGCATTTCGCCGCTCCCGGCGCTTTCGGCGGCGCCGCCCTCGGCGACCCGTTTCTGAGCCGCAGCCCGATCCGTTTCGAGCCCCTTCCCGCCGGTGACGTCCGTCTCCACCGCGACCGCTGCGGCAGCAGCGTCCTGATCGACGGCGCGCCGCTGGAAGACCACCGCGACATCCTTGCCGGCGCCCTCGACGACGGCGTCCTGGTGGAGCTGGCGAGCCGCCTCGTGCTGCTTCTCCACCACGCCTCACCGGAACGCGACGAGAGCACCGAGCGTTTCCGTCTGGTAGGCGACAGCGATGGCATCGAGCAGGTCCGGCAAGCGATCCGGCGCGTCGCCGAGCTCGACATACCGGTACTGCTGCTGGGTGAGACCGGCACGGGCAAGGAGCTGGTCGCCCGCGCCCTGCACGAGAACAGTCCGCGGCGGCCGGCCCCTTTCATCGGCGTCAACCTCGGCGCCCTGCCTCCCACCCTGGCCGCCGCCGAGCTGTTCGGCGCCAGGAAGGGCGCCTACACCGGCGCGGATCGGGATCGCCCGGGATACTTCGGCCACGCCCACGGCGGCACCCTGTTCTTCGACGAGATCGGTGAGGCGCCGCCCGAGATCCAGGTGATGCTGTTGCGCGCGCTGGAGACGCGCGAGATCGTGCCGGTGGGAGGCCGGAGCCCGCGCGCGGTCGACGTGCGCATCGTCTCCGCCACGGACGCCGACCTCGACGGCCAGATCGCCGACGGAAGCTTCCGGGCGCAGCTCCTGCACCGCCTGGCCGGCTACTCCATCCACCTGCCGCCCTTGCGCCGTCGCCGCGAAGACCTGGGGCGGCTGCTCGTCCACTTCCTGCACCGTGAATGCGAACGACTCGGGGAGTCCGTGCCTGCGACCGAGGCCAACTCGCGGAATCCCTGGCTGCCGGCGGCGCTGGTCGCCCGCCTGGCCCGCTACCGGTGGCCGGGCAACGCCCGCGAGCTGCGCAACGTCGCCCGCCAGATGGTGATCGACGGCCGCGGCCGGCCGGCCCTGGTCCTGAGCCCCGAGCTCGAGGAGAAGCTGCCCGCGCCGACCGCAGAGAGCAGAGCCGAGGCGACCTCGGTGTCGCTCGAGGCGCCCGCGGCGCCTCCGAGCCGTCTAAAACCCTCGGAGGTCTCCGAGGAAGAGCTGGTCGCCGCGCTCCGCGCCCAGCGCTGGAACCTCAAGGCCACCGCCGAGGCCTTGGGTATCTCGCGCACGTCGCTCTACGCCCTGCTCGAGCGCTCGCCGAGTGTGCGCGCCGCCGCCGACGTACCGCCCGAGGAGATCCGCCGCGCCTGGGAACGCCACGACGGAGAGCTCGGATCCATGGTCGAAGAGCTCGAGATCTCCGAGCGCGCCCTGCGGCAACGACTCAAGGACCTCGGCCTGCGGTAATCTGAACGCAACCGCCGTGAGCACTTATCGCCCCAAGAAAATCGGCCCGTACCGGGTGAGCCGTCGCCTCGGTGCCGGCGGCATGGGAGAAGTCTTCCTGGCCTACGACCCGCGCCTCGACCGCCGGGTGGCGATCAAGCGCATCCGCCCGGAGGCCGGCCTCGGCGACGAGCGCCGAAAGCGTTTCCATCGCGAGGCCCGTCTGGCGGCCGGCCTCAACCACCCCGCCATCGTCCAGATCTTCGACCTGCTCACCGAAGTCGGAGTGGATCACATCGTGATGGAGTACGTGCCGGGAACGAGCCTGCGCCAGATCCTCGAAGAGGATGGCCCGCTACCGGCTGGCGAAGGTCTCGCCATCGCCCGCAACCTCGCCGAGGGACTGGCCTACGCTCACCGGCAGGGCGTGGTCCACCGCGATCTCAAGAGCGAGAACGTCCTGATCAACCCCGAGGGCGAGGCCAAGATCACCGACTTCGGCATCGCCCGCCGGCTCGAAGCCGTCCCGGACTCGGGCCTGGACGAGACCCTGACGCGCGCCGGCCAGGTCGTCGGCACCTGCCGTGCCATGTCGCCGGAACAGGCCTGTGGAGACCGGGTGGACGCCCGCTCGGACCTCTTCTCTCTCGGCGTGCTGCTCTACGAGCTGTTCACCGGCGAGTCCCCGTTCCGCAGCGAGACCAATGCGGCGACCGTCCAGCGCATCCTCAACCACCGGCCGCCGCCGGCCCGCGAGCGGGCGACCGGCCTGCCGACGGCATTGTCGGAGCTGATCGACCACCTGCTCGAGAAAGAGCCGCATCTGCGGCCGCGCGAGGCCGGCGAGGTCGCCGAGCGACTGGCCGCCATCACCCGGGCCGTGCGCGGCGACGACGAGGCCACGGCGACCCTGGACGCACCGGTCCGAACGATACCGGAGAGACCGGCGGCGCAATCCACCAAGGCGATCTACACGCTGATGCTGACGGATCTGGTCGACAGCACCGATCTGGTGAACCGGCTGGGGGACCTGAAGGCAATGGAGCTGAGCGCTCGCCACGACCATATGGCGCGGTCTCTCCTGGCGCGTCACGGCGGGCGCGAGATCGATAAATCGGACGGCTTCCTGCTGCTCTTCGAGCGGCCGATCGAGGCGGTGCACTTCGCACTCGAATACCACTCGGCTCTCGCCGAGCTGTCGGCGGAGGAGGGCTGCGAGCTGCGGGCCCGCGCCGGCATCCACCTGGGCGAGGTATTCTTGCGGGAGAACCCTCCGGAGGAGGTCCGCCTGGGAGCGAAGCCGCTCGAGGTCGAAGGGCTGGCCAAGGCGACCGTCGCGCGGATCGGCAACCTGGCGGAGGGCGGCCAGACGCTGATGACCCGGGGCGCGTTCGACCTGGCGCAACGTGCCGCATTGGACGACCCGGACGCGTCCGAGCTGCGCTGGCTGAACCACGGACGCTACCGGCTGAAAGGGGTCGAGCAGCCGATGGAGGTCTACGAGGTGGGGGTCGAGGGAGTGGCTCCGCTGCGTCCGCCCGAGGCGGCGGACAAGGCCGTCCCGGTGACGCCCGACTCGGGAACGTACCATCGAGCCGGTAGTCGCGGATGGTGGGCGGCTCTGGCCGCCGCAGTGGCCGGCGTCGTCGTGATCCTGTCGGTGTCTCTGTGGCCTCCCTCGGCACCGACGCCACCGCTGTACGTGGCGGTACTCCAGCCCGAGGTCGAGAACAAGCCGCCGGGCGAGGAACTCGAGCGGTTGAAGATCGCGGTCCGCGCGGCGCTGATCAGTGGTCTCGCCAACCTCGAGGGGATCTCGCCCAAGAGCCAGAGTGAGATCGACCTGGTCTCGGGTTCGCCGACGGCCGTGGCCCGGGCGGTGGGAGCCGACGAGGTCGTCACCTCGCGCATCGCCTGTCCGACTCACGAGTGCGTGGTGGTGGTGGAACGAGTTAAGAGCCGAGAGGGCGGGGTGGCATGGAGCAGCCGCGATCTCCCGATTCCCCTCGACAATCCCCTCATCGCCACACGCGCCATTCCCTTCGCCCTGGGGCAGGGTTTCCCGGATCATCACCCACGAGCCGACCTGATCGAGCCCGAAGTGACGCTGGAGGACTTTTCGGCCTATCTGGATCTCGTACGCATCATCGAAACTGCACCGGAGACTCCGGATCTCCTCGCGAGACTGCGCGGCATTCGCGAGCGCTCTAAACGATTCGTGGACGTCTACCTGCTGGAGGCCCAACTCGCGAGCCGCTTGTGGCAACAGACAAACGACGCCGACCTGCTCTCACGGGCTCTGGACCTGACCGAGACAGCCCAGCGCTTGACGCCTGCCGACCCCGAGGTCTTGCGCCAGCGGCTCTACATCGAGACGATCTCCGATCGCTACCAGGACGCGGCCTCGACGCTCGAGAGCCTCGAGCGGATCTTGCCCGGTGACGTTCGCTTGCTCGACAGCCGAGCAGTGCTCCTCGGGCGACAAGGAAAAGCGGCGGAAGCGCTCGCACTGTACGGCAGAGCGATCGAGCGTCAAGCGTCTTGGAAACGACTCTACAATCACGCACGCCTGGCGTTGCAACTGGGGCAAATCGAGCTCGCACGAAGCAGCCTGGAGAATCTTCTCGACCGCTCCGAGGGCAATTACATTGGCCTCTCGCTACTCGCTGAACTCGAGCTGATGAACGGCGACCTGCATCGCGCGGTCGCACTCTACGTGGAGCTCGTCGAGCGCTATCCACTGCCGATCGAGCTCTCGAACCTGGGTACGACCTACATGCTCCTCGGCGACTATGACGGGGCGGTACGCTCCTTCGAGCGAGCGGTGACTGGAGCCCCTGGTAACCTGGCGATGGTCTTCAGCCTCGCGGAAGCCCTGTCGTTGCAGGGGCGCGCGGACGAGGCCCGAGACCTGTATCGCCAGGTCGTGGGAGCCGAACCCGCGCCTCTCGGCACTGACTATCTCGCGGCGCGCCTGCAGGCGCTGGCTCACCTCGGCCGGCATCGTGAGGCGGTCAAAGAGGCCCTGGAGGCGCTCCAGGCCGCGCCCGAAGACAGCCAGATCGCCTATGCCGCGGCCGTGGTGTACGCGACTGTCGGCGATGATCAAAGCGCTTTGCTCAATGTCGGCCGAGCGATCGAACACGGCTTCCACCCGCGGTGGTTCGAGCTCCCGTGGTTCGAGCGTCTACGCGCCTTGCCCGCCTTCGGCGAACTCGCCGGGAACGCTTCCAGGGATCCTATCAGGGAAGCGGAGGGCGGTGGTGGATGACGGGATCGACCCAAAGAGTCGTGGAATCCTCATCCCCCGTGGCTCCCCTCCTGCCGCCGACCGGCACCTTCTCGATCGGGAAGTCGAAAGCCTTGATTCCCCACGGCAACGAAGAACCCTCTTGCACCCGCCAGTCGACGATCAACTTGCTTACTTGCAACGACCAGGAGACCTCTGCCGGCGGCTTCCATGCCTGCCCTGTGAGCACATCGAACCACCTCACAGGCTCCTCGACCTGGAACTTGAACCCGGGGGCCGGGCGGAATACCAGCCTGAGAAACTCGCCGTTCAAGACCGAGAAGGATGGATCCAGATCGATTTGAATCGGCACCTTTGGTTTCTCGTACCTGAAAATGTTGTCGAACTCCACCCTGCTCCTTCTTCCGCCACCCTCGCGGGCACTCACCTTGCCCTCCCGGATGCTCACTTCGGATTTCACCTTGACCGTTGCGCGGGCGGCAGCGTCGAGCCGGTCTTCGGGGGTTTCCTCTGTCGCCTTTCTCGAAGATAGGCCCGGGATCTTCTTCGTGAGATCACGGATCCTCTCCTTGTTCCAAAAACCGATTCCAATGGGTAGGCTGCGGAGAGTGAATCTGTTGTCGTCCGTGAAAAGCGAGAAAACAGTAATCGTCGAATCCAGTGGATTGAGCGTCTCTTCAGCGGGTCTTCGAAAAGTCAACCGGCATTTTTTCCTGTCGTTCGAGACGATTCCAGTCAGGAGCGCAGGCCCATTGGAGAAGTAGTGCTCGACCTTTGGCAGCCCCGCTGAGTCTCGATAAAATGAGATTCCCGGTTCTGTAATGGTCAAGTTGACGATCAGCTCGTCGATCGGCTCAGGTCCTTTCTTCTCGGGGTCGATAAAGAAGGACAAGTGAGTCTGAACGGCTACCGGCACACCACCACGGTAGATCGTGAACCTGGGTCCTCCTCCGACGAAGGAGATGTCGCTCGTGAGCTCGATGGTTTGTCCCTTGCCCTTCCTCACATCCTCGCTCGTTTCGATGCCGGACTCTAAAACGGTCGTCAACATGGTATCCTCCTTGTCGTCCAGTGATCTCGCAATCTCAACACACAATTTTAGCAATCCCCATGCCATGCCAGACCTACCCGAAAGGGCGGGCCTTTCCTCTTCAGGCGCCGAATGGTCGTGTCGGTCGCTCCGTCGTCGTGTCGATCTGGGCGGGCCGTCGTGTCGGAAGACGAGACAGAGCATCGCAACGCCTGGAAGAAGCAAAAACGCCCGCCTCGCCGAGACTTCGGCGAGACGGGCGTTTGCGTCACGATTTGGATCAATGAGTTCTACAAGATCCGTCCTCAGTTCTTCGCCGCCGTCTTCGGCTCGACCTCGATCTTGGTCGACAGGATCTTGCCCGACGGCTTGTCGTAGAGCGACACCACCATGTCGTGCTTCTGCTTGCGCATCTTCACCTGCGTCTCGTAGACGGTGAAACGCCCCGCCTCGGGCATCTCCTTGGTCTTGAGGCCGATCGGGATGACCGGGATGTCCGAGGTGTTGCCGTTCTCGTCGAGCACCGCGACGCGCAGCTCGGTGTCGGCGATGAAACCGCCCTCGACCGGCAGGAAGGTCAGGCCGTCGGTCGGGATGACGATCTTGAGCGGCACGGTGATCTTGCCGCGGCCGGAGCGCTCGCCCTTGCCGACGAACGCGCCGAGGGGCGCGGCGCCGGGCGGATCGCCGAACAGCAGCGCACTCTCCACCATCATCGAGACCTCGGTCTCGCGAGAGAGGTCGGAGAATCCCTTGCGCGAGCGCGCCTTGAGGCCCTTGCGACGGGTCTTGATGCGGACCTTGTGCGCCTCGTCGTCACCCTTCCAGCTCGGGGTGAAGCCGATCCAATAATAGGTGCGGGTGTCCTCGTAGACTCGCTGGAAAGCGCTGGGGCCGGCACCGTCGACGAAGGCCTTGCCGCCGGTCTCCCGGGCCAGCGCGTAGAGCGTCGCCTCCTCTTCGCGCTCCCGCTCGTCGATGTCGATGCGGTCGAAGGCCGACACGCTGCGCGCGAATTCGGCGGCGGTGACCGACGAGGTGTCGAGGCCCGGCAGGTCGACCGGGTAGATCGTGTAGCTCAGCCGGTTGGCGGTCTCGCTCAGGGGCTCGTAGATTTCGTCCCCGCGCGCGATGCTGTGGGTGTAGAAGGCCCGCGCCGGATCCTGGGTGACCCACAGACCCGGGTTGTAGGGCCAGCCGCCCGCCAGCAGTAGCATCAACTTGCGCCCCGGCGGATTGGCGAAGCTGCGCAACGCAGAAGACGCCGCCAGCACCGCCTTCTTCACCTGGGTGACGATCTCGTCGGCCCGCATGCGCTCGTCGATCTTGAGATCCTCGACGGTATTGGCGATCGGCGCACCGTCGAGGGCGTCGGAGCGCAGATCGCGCGTCGATTCGAACAGGCGCTGCTCGGCCTGGCGGGCGAGCCCGTAGGCGGGACGATCGAGCGCTTTCCGGAACACCCGCTCGAGCTCCGGCACCGACTGGCTCCAGGTCGAGAGCATCTCCACCTTGCGGCCGTTGAAAGCGACCACGGCCATGCGGTCGTCCACCGACAGGAACGGCAGCTGCTCGATCATCCGCTTCAGCACCCGGTTGCGATCGGTCGGCAGGGCGAAATAGTCGTCGATGAACACCAGGTAGCTGGAGCCGACGTCGACGCCCGGGGCCAGGGCGGGCACCGCCGAGCCGGCGGACTCGTCGCCGCGCAACACCGCGGTACCGCCGTGTACCTCGGTGAAGTACTCGATCGGCACTTCCTTGCCGTCGACGGTGAGCAGGAAGTCTTCCGGGCCGAGGCCGGTGACCCGCTCACCCTTCTCGGTCACCACGACCTCCAGGTTGACCACCCGGACGTCGATGACCTCGCCGAACAGGCCGTCCTGCGCACCTGCCGGTCGCGCGCCACCGGCTCCCAGGAGCAGAGCCGCCGCTATCAGCACGGTTGTCGGAAGCGACTGGATTCTCATCATCGGCCTCTCTTTCGAAACTCTCCCGCTGATCTCACCCGCGGGTCGATCCCGCGCTGAACTGATCTACGTAGGGCGAGTGCCATTCGGATGATTGGCTCTCAGCGCGCCTCAGGCTACCTGAATCTAGCAAGACAGGCGTCCCGCGCCCCTCAGAGCGGCCCGGAATCGAGACGGTTCGTCACTCTTGTTTCGGCGACCGGCAGCTTGCTATCCTGCGTGCTCCGACCCACTGCCCGCCCCGCCGCCTCGATCCAGTTTCCATCACAAACCGCGAGCGACTCTCCGCCATGCGCTACAACCCTGCCGAAATCGAGCCCAGATGGCAAGAACTCTGGGCGCAGCGCCAGGTCTACCGGACCCCCACGGATCTCGACGAGCTGCGCCTCAAGCCGAAGTACTACGTGCTCGACATGTTCCCGTATCCGTCGGGCGCCGGCTTGCACGTGGGCCATGCCGAGGGCTATACCGCCACCGACGTGGTCGCCCGCTTCAAGCGCATGACCGGGCACAACGTGCTGCACCCGTTCGGCTGGGACGCCTTCGGTCTGCCGGCCGAGCGCGCCGCGGTGCGCGAGGGCATTCACCCGGCAGTGATCACCCAGCGCAACGTCGAGACCTTCACCCGCCAGGCCAAGCGCCTGGGCTTCAGCTACGACTGGGACCGCGAGGTCAACACCTCGAAGCCGGACTATTACCGCTGGACCCAGTGGATCTTCCTCAAGCTCCACGAGCGCGGCCTGGCGTACCGGGCGGAGGTGCCGGTCAAC
>JAAELT010000702.1 GCA_024226315.1 bacterium
CTTAAAGGACGTCTCTGCCCACAACTTTTTCTGAAATTTTTGTTTCGAATGATAATTGCTCGTCAACCTCGTACCCAGGGCAAATAGGACCTCTACGTGAGCACTGCGCTGCCCATATTTGACCCTGGAACCGGTTTCGCTGTTCTGCACTCTGATTGGCTAAGAACAAACAATAGAATTTTCTTGTCCGCATACATTAGTCGCGTTCAGCCCAAAGCCAGCAGTGGCGTTCGGCCTAATGAAAGAAATTTCAAAACAAAACTGCTGCGGCCCGGGGCTTTTCCACTCACACTCAAAAAGAAAACTGCTAAAATATTATTGCTTTGCAATGGGATAGAAAGAATAGACAGACAGACAAGGAACGACAAAGGGTGAATTATCGTTTAACTTCTCCATGGAGAAATTACAGAAAGTTTGAAGCAACAAACAAACTTGCTTTTTTCCCCGGTCTTTTGAAAAATTTTGAGCAAGCAAGTTAAGATAAAGATAAAGATAAATAATTTTCAACAGGCCAAAGTGAACTGAAATAGTTTAAAATTTACATTTAGAAAAAAGATTGTTTAAATTGGTGTGGCTATAAATTTTTCTCAAGTGGTTTTTTGCAACATTTGTTGAACACAATTTCAAAAGTGGAAAAATCTCATTCACGCTTATTCATTGAAAAGCCAAAC
>JAAELT010000703.1 GCA_024226315.1 bacterium
CTCGCGGGCCGTGTTCCTGTAGCGCGGGATTCTCGTGTTCTTTGGGCGCCGGCTCGTGAAGAAGAGGTACTTTCCGTCCCGCGACACGCTCGGGCAGAGCTCGCGGTGCTCGGTGTTCACCGTAGCGCCGAGGTTGCGGGCTTTCGTCCAGGTGTGGTCCGGCAGCTCGAAGCTCACGTACAGGTCGCCGTCTCCGAACCCCTCGTCTCGTTTGGAGGTGAAGACAATGTAGTCCCCGTTGGGAGAGATGCATGAATCGGTCTCGCCACGCTCCGTGTTGACCGCCGGCCCCAGATTGGCGGGTTCTCCAAACTCGTCGCCCTCCATTGCAGAGCGGTAGATGTCAAACCCACCAAAGCCGCCCGGCCGGGAGCTGAAGAAGTACAGGAAGCCGTCCCTCGATTCGGATGGGTAGAGATCCCAACCGTCGGTGTTGATGGGTTCGGGTAGGCGGACCGGATCGCCCCATCCCTGCTCCGCGCGATCGACGTACCAGATGTCCGGATTCTCGATCTGGGGTCCGGTGCCAGTTGCCGGCCGTAGGGAGGTAAAGTACACGCGGTTGCCGTTCGGGCTCATCGTCAGGTCGTAGTCGGGGTACTTGCCGCTGAACGAAGCAACGGCAGGCTCGGTCCATCTTCCGTGGACAGACTTCATATGGAGAATGTAGGTGCTGCCCTCTGCAAAGAGGCCGAAGAACAGCTCCAGGCCATCGGGCGTGAACGCCGTACTCCACTCCGCCGTGTCGGTCGACACGACTCCTGGAGCGAAGAGGGCGGGCTCGAGCCCGGGTGGCTCCTGACCGAGATACGGTCCCCTCAACAAGGGGAATTCCGGCTGATCACCCCGGGCGAAGCCCGGTGCACCAAAGCCGATGAAAAGCGACCCTACTGCCATTATCGCCAGCGCTCTTCCTGCAGACATGGTGATCCTCTCTTGCCCCTGTCAAGACGACCGCTTTCCGCAGTCGATGACCAGGATCGTCAGGTCGTCGTCGAGTGGCCGGCCGCCCGAGTGGTGCTCGAGGGCCGCGAGCAGCGTCGCGAGGAGCTCCTCCGGCGGCAGCTCGCCGTGCTCGGTGAGGAGCTTCCACAGCCTGTCGTAGCCGAAGGCCTCGTCGTCGTCGTCGACCGCCTCCACCAGGCCGTCGGAGTAGAACACCAGCCGGCTACCCGCCTCGAGCTCGAGGCGCTCGGAGGGCGGCGGCTGCCGCCACGGGAAGCCCACCGGCAGGGCCGGCAGCAGCACCTCGCGCACCGTGCCGCCGGAGAGGAAGACCGGCGGATGGGCGGCGTTGGTGATCTCGGCGAACCCCGCCGCAACGTCGATCTCGGCGACCGCCAGGGTCACCATGCGGTGCTCCCGCGGCTGCTGCAGCATGAAGTGGTTGAGGCCCTCGAGCAGCGCCACGCCGCGGTGGCCCTCGTGGACCAGGGTGGCGACCGCGGACTTCACCATCGCCATCAGGAGGCCGGTCGAGAGCCCGTGGCCGGCGACGTCGCCGGCGGCGACGATCAGCCGTCCGCCCTCGAGCGGGAAGAGGTCGAAATAGTCGCCGCCGACCTCGGCTGCGGGCCGGAAGACGGCGTGGACCGACACCGAGCCGTGCTCCAGGTGACGGGCGGGGAGCAGGCTCTGCTGGATCTCCCGCGCCAGCTCCAGCTCGTGCTTGAGCCGCTCCTTCTCCTCGACCTCGGAGATCATCTTCTCCACCGACTCGGTCATCTGGTTGAAGGCCACCGCGAGGTCGCCGAGCTGGTCGCGCCGCTTGACCGGAATCCGCACCGTGAGGTCGCCGGCCTGGACTCTGCGGGTGCCCTTGGTCAGGCGGGCGGTGGAGCGGGTGATGGCGAAGATCTGGAGCGCCGCCAGGAGCACCACGGCGAGATAGACGAACCAGAAGAAGCTGGCGAAGCCCAGGAAGACGCCGGCGACGGCGCGGCCGAAGTCATAGGGTGAGCTGAAGAGGTCGTCCGCGACCTCCCGCGGCGAGGTGCGGATCAGGGCGGTCACCGCCTCGCCCGCCACCGGCGATCCGTCTTCCCAGCGGCGCAGCTCCGGGCTCGGGCGCAGGAACACGATCCACCGCGAGAGCCACGTGCGCTCCACCCACCCCTCGCCCCGCAGCCACTCGGACGCCTTGTCGTCCGCCTCCCCGGGGGGTGGTTCACCGGGCTGTGGCGCCCCCGCCGGCGTGCCCTCGCGCGGCGTGCCATCGCTCTCGTCCGCGGCCTCCTCCGCCGCCGAGGCGCGCTCGGCCCGGGAGGGGCCGATATGGAACCCCTGGTCATCCACGGTGACCTCGCGCACCGAGAAGCTGACCTCGTACCACCCCCCGGCGCTCCACTGCTCCGCCGTCTCCGAGCCCAGAGGCAGCAGCGCCGCGGCGGCGTGCTCGCCGCGGCGCGCGATCGCCGCCAGCACCGGGCCGTCGTCGGTGAGGAAGGTTCCACTGTCAACGCCGCTCTCGAGCCAGGCCGGCATCTCGAGCTCGCCGGGCTCCGTCGCGGCGTTGTCGCTACGCCATGTCTTGCCGCCGGTGGAGTAGAGCCAGCGGTATTGGGATTGGGCGTCCGCCAGCGGGCCGCCCAGGGTCGACTGGTCAGCCAGTGTCCGCCGGGCGGCCTCGGGCCCCTCCGCGGCCCCCGCTGCGACCGCTTGCTCGGCACGCCGCACCAGCTCGTTGCTGAAGTCGCGAGAGACGTCTCCGAGCTCGGCAGAGGCGTACTGGCCGAGCAGCAGGTAGCCGCCGAGCCCGAGCAGAACCAGCAGCAGCGGGAACGGCACGACACCGATCAGGAAGTAGGAGACCAGGAGCCGGACGCCGATGCGGTAGGTGAGCTTGCGCCAGATCCAGCGGAATGCCAGAAAGACGGTACTAGCGGTCCACAGCGCCAGGAGCAAGATCGCCAGCGCCTGGAGGCAGGAGTTCTCGGCGAGCTGGGAAACCAGCACCACCGCCAGGATCAGGCCCAGGCCGACGCCCCACCACCAGCGGGTGAAGCGTGAAATGCCGCGCCACCGTCGGGTGATTGCCCCGGCGGGCCGGTCGCTTGATTCCGTGTCTGCGTCCTGCATGGTTCCGGGGTGGAGACTATCGCAGGTGTGGCTGTGGGCCGGGTGCGGCGGGAATCGGTACCAGCGTCAATGATTGCGCTGGGGCGCTTCAGCGACTTACCTTGAAATCTCAACGTCACGGGTTGAAATTTCAAGGTAAACTGGCGTCATGGTCACCCGGGAAAGGCACCTGAAGCGGCTCGAGGGCCTCCTGCAGCGGCATCCGGTCGTCGCGGTGGTCGGCGCGCGTCAGGTCGGCAAGACGACCCTCGCCCTGGAGCTCAGCCGCCGATTCGGTGGCACGGCCGTGACCTTCGACCTCGAGAACCCGGCCCACGTCGCCCGGCTTGAGGACCCGATGCTGGCGCTCGAGGGTCTCGAGGGCCTGGTGGCCATCGACGAGATCCAGAACCGGCCCGAGCTCTTCCCGGTGCTGCGGGTACTCGCCGACCGGCCCGGGACGCCGGCGCGCTTCCTGGTGCTGGGCAGCGCCTCGCCTCATCTGTTGCGGCAGAGCTCGGAGTCGCTGGCCGGCCGCATCGCCTACTACGAGCTGGACGGCTTCATGGTCGACGAGGTTGGCCCCGTCCGGCTGCAGGACCTCTGGCTGCGCGGCCGGTTCCCGCGTTCCTTTCTCGCCGCGTCAGACGCGGAGAGCGCCGAATGGCGGCGCGACTTCGTGGGCACCTTCCTGGAGCGCGACCTACCTCAGCTCGCCTCGTCCCTGCCGCCGGCGACCCTGCGCAGGTTCTGGACCATGCTGGCCCACGTCCACGGCCAGAACTGGAACGCCTCGGACTTCGCCCGCTCGTTCGGCGTCTCGGACACGACCGTGCGCAGGTACCTCGATCAACTCACGTCGACCTTCATGGTGCACCAGCTCCAACCCTGGCACGAGAACTTGCGAAAGCGCCAGGTCAAGGCGCCCCGCATCTTCCTGGCGGACAGCGGCCTGCTCCACACGCTGCTCAACCTGGAGAATCTCGACGACGTGCTGAGCCACCCCAAGGTCGGCGCGTCGTGGGAGGGGTTCGCGCTGTCCGTGGTCACCGCGCGTCTAGGCGCGCGCCGTGACGAGATCTACTTCTGGGCCACCCACGCGGGGGCCGAGATCGACCTTGTGGTGGTCCGCGGTCGCCGGCGTCTAGGGTTCGAGTTCAAGCGCACGGTCGCGCCGAAGGTGACGAAGTCGATGCGGATCGCGCTCTCGGATCTCCGGCTCGACCGGATCGACGTCGTCCATGCGGGGGCGGAGACGTTCCAGTTGGCGGAAGATGTTCGGGCGGTGGGGCTGGGGCGGGTTTGGGAGGATCTGGAGCCGCTTTGACCTGACCGAGTCCTGACCGATTCGGCTGGTACCACGGGTACGAAGACCGATTCGGCTGGTACCACGGGTACGAACCGCCATAAGTTGTTGAAAACAAACGCTGGCCGACGTGGATGGCACCCAGATCACCACAGACGTCTTCGACCGATCTCAGCCAGGCCACGGCCGGAGAAAAGCCGCGCAGAATATCGACCAGGATGTCCGAGTCGAGGTAGTACACGGCAGCCTGCTACCGACGCTGAGCCTTCTCCCTGAGCTGGCGAGCGAAGGCCGCGCTGTCTCGAGCCTCGGGTCGGTCTTGCCACATGCCAACGAGTCCGGATTCCAGCAAGTCGTGGGCTGTGAGCCGTCGGCCGGATACCGCGGTCGTGGCGGGCGCTTCACCAGGCCGCAGCTTCCGCATCGCTTCCCGGAGCTTGCGGCTCAAGACGGCGTCGAGCTTGCGGCGCTCTTCGAGCGAGGCCGCCTCGTAGGCTTGTGCGGTTTCCGGAGCGACGTGGATGGTGAGAGCTTGATTTCCCATGGCCGATCTCGAGTTGACCAGAGTCTCAGTTTAGCATGCCCCATGGCCGCGGTCGAAGCCTGAGCGGAGCCGACACTGGGTCAAAAATGACCCAGTGCCGCGGGTCACTCCACGGCCACCCGGCTGGCGGCCTCCAGGTACTCGATCAGATGACGGAGCTGGTCCTCCCGGCAATAGCTGATCGTACCGCGCACCTCGGTGGCTGGATCGGGCGGAATCTCGCCTTCGAGCATGCGCTCCTCGTCCTCGGGAACGGGCAGGTCCCGCGCCAGCCTCGCCAGGCGTTTGTCGAGCCGCCTGAGCTCCCTCACGATCTCGACCAGGCTCGTCTGAGCCGCCGCTACTTCCACGATCTCTCCCCTCTCTGCTCTATCTTCACTGTTCTCTAGTTTTCGACATTGAAACCTGAGCTAGAGACACTCTCTCACAGAGATCTCGCGCCAGAAGAGATTTTCCGGTGCGGTTTTCGTACGCTCTCAGAGACTGCGAGGACAAAAAGCACTCACGTTTTCGTCTCCTCAGGCGCTATCGTCCCGCCGAGACGCGTGCTTCCTCGCCATGGCGGCAGGGAGGCTCGGCGTGTCTGAGGAAGGAGCGAGGACGATGGGACCGCTGGTAGATCCAACCGGCTAGTTCAGCGCGCGGCTGAGGGTTGGCATCGTCAATCCTCAGCCGTCTTCGGTTGCCGAATCCGTCCCGGGAGCGAACTTCAGTCGGAGTAGCCCGTTGCGAACCTGCTGAATCTCCGCAGCAGTGATTGTGCGTGAAGCTATCGCCTTCGCCAATACATCAACTGCGATCGCCGCGTCGGGATGCGCTTTCAAGGCCTGGAAAACGGGCAACGCCTCGGCGGCCAGCCGGAGGGCATCTGAATGGCGATTTTGCTTGCAGCACAGAATCGCTAGCTCGAGCGAAGCAACAGCAGCGTTGTCCGTCTCCTCTTCGGCGATGAAGCCCGAGCGTGCCGACATCAGTAGGTATTCGGCTTTCTGGAGCTGGCCCTGGCCTTCGGCAACCAGTGCTTCGACCCATTGAAGTTGGTGGCGAACTAGATCATTCTCAAGTCCAAGAGCCAGCGGCTTCACGATCGGAAGAATCTCAGCTGTTAGTTCATACCGATTCAGCATTGCATAGACCATGGCGAGATTCAGTGAAGCCGAGAACAGCACAAACGGTTCGTTGTGGCCCTTCAGTATCTCTATGGCTTGAGTCAGATCATCGACCGAAGCACTTGGCTCGCCCGAGTAGCAGTTGACATTTGCCCGAACTACAAGAGACTGCGCAAGCAGAGCAGCGTCACCCGTGGATCTGAATTGCCGAATGGCTAGATCGCTGAGTTCCAGCGCCTCTTTGAAGCGTCGTTGGTTTTGCCGGAGACAGGCCTGATAGAGGTAGATCTCCCCCTCAGCAACCGGATCCCTCTGACCCGGCGGTGCCAACACCGACTCCGCCAGCGCCAAGGCTTCCTCAGCCCCCGTGAAGTCGAGAGCCTGCCGCCGCACGTTCCCCAACCAGGCCCATCCCCGCGCCTTGAGATCCGGCAGCCGGTCCCCGAGCTTCTCCGCGCTGCCTTCGAGGCTCGCGAGCGCCAGCTCCGCCAGCTGCAATCCACGCTGCCGATCCTGACGGCCCGCCTCGCGGCTCTTCTCGCGCAGCAGCTCGAAGAACGCCGGTGTCGAGAATTTCGCCTGAAATCGCACCGCCGCCAACTGCTCCTCGCGCGGCTGATCCTCGATCGCCCGCCACGCCCGCTCGGCCGTGAACCGCTCGTACTCCTCGCCGTCGGTGGGCCAGGGCAGCGGAGCCACGCCCGCGTCGAGCTCATAGAGCTTGCGCAGGTGCTCGATCAGCGCCGCCGCCTCGTGCACCTCGAGCTTGCGGTCGAACGCCAGGCGCCACACCTCGATACTCTTGAGATCCCTACCCATCGGTGGCGAGTCGGCCTCCCGCCGCGCCTGCGCACGGTACTCCGAGGGCTTCATCGGGTAGGCCTTGTTGAAGGCGCGGCTGAACGTCCGCGTGTCCGCGTAGCCCATCAGCTCGGCGATCTCGCCGACCTGGAGCTTGGTGTCGCGCAGCAACCGCTTCGCGGTGTCGGCCCGGCGGAGCTTGATGTAGAAGTGCGGCGTCTCGCCCACCTCGGCATGGAACTGCGTCAGTGTCCGGTTGGTGACCCCACATGCCCTCTTCAGGCTGTTGACGTCGAGACCCGGGTCGAAGAGGTGAGCCTCGATGTGCTCCAGCGCCGGCCGCAGATTCGGCGATACCCGGTTGCGGTCATGACGGATCTTGGCCAGCGCCTCGGCGGCGGCCAACGACAACAGCTCTTCTTTCAGCTTCACGGACATGGGCACCTCCCTGGTTCGATGTGGGGGAAGTTGTATCAGGAGGGGCCGGAGGATGACAAAAGGAAACGGCGGATTGGTCGAAGAGTGGCGCCAGGCGCCCAGTCTGGAGGGAAAGAGTGAAAAACAGCGCTCTTCGGGGGGCGGTGC
>JAAELT010000704.1 GCA_024226315.1 bacterium
GCTAGGCTGAATGACTTTGAGCAACTGAACGGTTTTTAGTCTGCGTTTCTTTTATTTGATTCAGTTCATTTAATGATGACATCAAATTGGTGGGGAATATTCTATTCTGCTGCCAATTGGATTTCTGCTTGATTGGCTGGGTTTGGAGGCTGGATTGATGTGACGTCGCTAGTGATTGGCCAAGGGCTAGATCAATCTGACGTCAGTTAATCAAGAGATGAGTGGAGTTGATTGAATTAGTTGATTAAGCAGGGGACTAGCGCGAACGCAGGTCCCCACTACCAGAAATTGTACGGTCGAGTTACCAACGTTTGTGGTAATCGCAGGGGTCAGCCCAACCGGTCTGCAATGGAAGGGCCTCACCCTGGAAGAAACTCCTTGTTGATCAAGTTGTCTTCCCCGTCAGGTAAGTATGAAGTGCACATTGTTGTGATTTTGAGCCCGGCTCCCAGAGGAGATCATGATGATTGTGGGAGGATGCAGAAAGCACGGGTTTTGCAGCAAAAATACATCTGATCGACGAGAAACACGAAATGAGGGGTTCCCGAGAGGGTTGTTTCTCGTGACAAGCTAAAGCAGCTATCATTTCTAAGAAACTATTGTGTGCCGGTTTTTTGTAAGAATGCTGGAACTGCTTTTTAAGCAAGCAGGGTAGTCTTTGCTCAATTGGAATAGTTTTCAAAAAACAATGAGGAAATGCTCAGAGGCACTGAAAATCTTAGCTAGGCAGTTCTTATAGAAGCCAACTTTATTTCGAAATCGATTCTGA
>JAAELT010000705.1 GCA_024226315.1 bacterium
CCAGGTCGGCTCCGAGTGGCCCGGGCCACCGAAAATATGTTTTGTGTTCAGCCCACGACACACTGGGGTGCCCATGGAACCAACAACATACTCCTATGCCCGATTTTTGGCCTCCGGTGGTGGGTTTTAGCCCCAAAATGGCCTGAAAACGCTCCGAAAACGTGTTTTTTGGACCTGCCGTGGCACAGGGGGGTCCTAGGCCGCCTCTGAGTTGCCTGGGCCACCGCAAATATGTTTTGTGTTCGGCCCACGACACACTGGGGTGCCCGTGGAACCGACAACACACTCCTACACCCGATTTTTGGCTTCCGATGGCCACTTTTAGCCCCAAAATAGCCAGAAAACACCAAAAAAACGGGTTTTTTGGGCACAGGGTATCCCTAGACCACTTTTGAACAGCTCAGGGCACCACAAATAGTTACTAATGAGTCTGGGGCAGTTCCTAATGAGTCTGGGGCAGTTCCTAACGAGTCTGGGGCAGTTCTTAACGAGTCTGGGACAGTTCCTAACAAGTCAGAAGCAGTTCCAAACGAGTCTGGGGCACTAACGAGTGTTGAGCAGTTCCTAACAAGTGTGGCAGTTTTTAACGAATCTGTAGCAGTTTTTAACGAGTGTGGGGCAGTTCCTAAGGAATCTGGGGCAGTTCTTGATGAGTCTAGGGCAGTTCCTAATGAGTCTGGGGCAGTTCCTAA
>JAAELT010000706.1 GCA_024226315.1 bacterium
CAAAACATCAATTTGTATTTGGATGGAGCAGGAAACGGAACAATCACAGCCGCTGATTTAGATGGCGGTTCAACCGATAACTGTTCAGGAATAACATATAGTGCTTCTCAAACCGCTTTCACTTGTGCCGATCTTGGTCCCAACAATGTTACCTTAACTGTAACAGATGGAAACAGCAATTCAGATAATTGTATAGCAGTTGTAACCGTTGTTGATACAGTCTCACCGGTTAGTACATGTCCGGGAAATCAATCTGAAACTCCTGATGCAAGTTGTAACTTTACCTTACCGAATTATACTGGATTGGTTACAGCTACTGACAATTGCGCCTCACCAACAGTAACACAATCGCCTGTTGCGGGAACAGTAATTTCCGGAACCACAACAATTACAATGACATCTGATGACGGAAATGGAAACACTTCGTCATGTACTTTCATTGTAGTTTTAAATGATGCGACACCGCCAACGGCAGTTTGTCAAAACATCAATTTGTATTTGGATGGAGCAGGAAACGGAACAATCACAGCCGCTGATTTAGATGGCGGTTCAACCGATAACTGTTCAGGAATAACATATAGTGCTTCTCAAACCGCTTTCACTTGTGCCGATCTTGGTCCC
>JAAELT010000707.1 GCA_024226315.1 bacterium
AAACTCGGTCGAAGAGTCGTGGTCACAGCTCTGAAACTGCGACGACTGTACGTGATCCCGGCGCTCGCGCATGCTTGAGATACCAAAACGTTTCGCAAATCCTGACCATTTTGCGCAGAATCTTGGGGCTAAGAGACTAACACCTTGATGCGTACACGGAATGTGCATACACTATTTGGTGGAGCGCGAACGCCGGGAGTACGGCGAGCAGGTGACGCTATGAAAGAGCATTACGACTTCAGCCGAGGCAAGCACGGCCCGATCGTGTCTCCGGCCGCCAACAAGACCCGCATCACGATCCGGCTCGACAGCGACATCGTGAGCTGGTTCAAGGAGCAGGTCCATCGGGCCGGCGGCGGTAATTACCAGACCCTGATCAACGATGCCCTCCGCCGGCACATCCAGGAGACGCAGGAGCCGCTCGAGGAGACGCTGCGGCGGGTGCTCCGCGAGGAGCTGCAGGGCGCCAGGCTCCCGCCGGCGACCGAGGTCGCCGAGCCACCGGCACCGTACGACGCGTCTCCGGACGATTCCTAGTCGCGTGCCGGTCACGTGAGCCTGTGACCCGGATGATACGCCCTACCGGCCCGGCGGGCACAGGGCCGTTGGCCGTCTCGCAAAGCTGGTTCGAAAGCCTCGGGCCAATAGCTGCCCGGCTCCTCAGTCCGGAGCCCCCGGCCAGTCCTCGTCCGGACTCACCGGCTCCGCTCGATCCGGCCGGCTGAGCGAAGTGAGGAACGGGAGGACCAATCCCAGGCCTAAACCTACGCGCAAGGCGATGCCGGCGATCACGCCGCGGGCGGCCTCGAACTCGCTGGTCGGAAAGATAGAAATATAGACCCATACCGGAATGCAGACAGTCACGATCGGCACCGCCATCGCTGGGAACAGATCGTGTTTGGCCGCTGTCACAGATCGCTTCTCGACGAGAGTACGAGTGATCGAGGCGCACAGGCTTGCGCAGATCGAGAGAGTAGTCGACCAGATCAAGACCAACAGGGCTTCGGTCCGCACGGGCGACCAATTCAGAGACTCGAGAGCGTACCGTGCGCCCTGATGCGGGCCGATCGGGAGATCATAGAAAAGCCACGATCCAGCGACCAACCCGACCAGAAAACCCACCGTCTCGATCGCCGTCAGGCCGGACCGCCGAGCGAAAGCCCAGGCGACCAGGCAGACGGGTGAAACCGTTACCACGGGCCAAGCCAGAGCCGCCAGCCCATGCGGCTCCACGGTGCCGCCGAGACCGCGCCAGAGAACGACCCAGAGGGCACCCCCGAGCACCGAAGCGACCCCCAGGGCCACGACGAAGAGCAGCGTCAGAACGGCGCGCCCTTCCCACCATGAGCGGGGACGAACCCAGTCTCCATAGTAGCGCTCGCAAAGCTCCGGCCACTTGGACAGCTCGTTCCATAGATCGTCCCAGAAGAGCACCTCGACCCGGCACTCGTCGGCGCTCAGCACGGCCGCGAGCCGAACCAGCGCTGTATCCCGTCTGGCCGCGGTGACGAACAAGAAGGTCGAGGGCCGGTAGGTCGACGTCCTGGCGCGCTGGAAATCGCGCTCGAGCTTTGCCCGAAGGCCCTTCGTCCGCAGCGTCGTCTGCCATGCGAGGCCGCCCGGGTTGCGGCTCTGATCGATGCCGTCGATACCTTCTTGAGGCTGACCCGACCTGCCGTAGAGTGACAGGCTCTGGTTCTTGTACTTCCTCTGCAGCACCTCCATCACCAGTTCTTCGAAAACCGACGGTGACGTAGGCGGCGCCAGCACCATCTGCGTCGGATTGGGCATGTCTCTTCCTCGAGATCGAGTCTACCCGCTTTCGGCGAGCCGGCCGCGAACCGACGAGGGCGACGTCTGGCGTCCAGTTTGATCTGGTGATTGCCCGCTGATCTCACGCCCTGGCGCCGACAGTCATCGGCTTCCGGCGCTCGGTCCTGGGCCTCCGGCAACTTCCGCCTCGACTTCAGGCGTCGACACCAGCAGCGCTCCGTCACCCTTTCGAGTATCCGGTCGAGTTCTTCGAGAAGCGTCCGTCCGGGGTGAAACGCATTCCACCACGATAGGAAAGAGACCTGTTGGAACCTAACGGTGTTCCTGAAGAGCATGGCCTGTTTCCTCGCAGCCAAACTACTTCCAAGGAAGAGCTTCACGTCCGATCGTCCACCCTATTACTATCTGCTAACGGTTGAGCCAACCGGGCGGCGCGCTATGAACGTCGACTTGCTCCTCATTTTCAAGCGCCGGTCCGGCTGGGCGAGTTGACTACAACCTCTGGGTGGCAAGCTCCTCTAATCCGCTGCCTACTGTCCTTGCCGATGCGGTGTTAAGTTCATCCACATGCCCATTGCTCTCTTTCAGGTTTTTCTTCGACCTCCCACTGTACTTTAATTTCCTCAATAGTTTGCTTCAATCTCTTGTTTGCCTGAAATAGGCCGAAGATCTTGCCCACTATCGCTCCTCCAATAGCAACTGACACGGCGGCGCCTACAGCAACCCCAACACCCCAGATGTCTTCAAAATAGGAATAACCCGCCCATACGCTTCCCCCGAGCAGCCCGATGATCAGGCTTTTTGCGCTCGTGTCACAGCCGCATGCGTAATAGTGTTGATTCAACTCACCCTCCCATCGCTCCCTGTCTGAATGGCCCTCAACACTTCCGCCGAGGCGAAGTTCCCCTAAGCCCCTTGTACGGAAGAAGGAAAGCGTAGAAAGACCATTGAGCTGAGAAGGATGGGAGAAAATCCGTTCGTTGGTTTTCATTGTGCTCCTCGTTTCCTAGAAATACGTCACGTGCTTGGACATACGCACCCATATGGCCTGTTGGTCAGTCATGCGCGGGTTGACCCTGTCCGAACCTGTTGATGTCGTAGCCGGACTACACCCATCCGCCGTGGCCATCATGTTCTTATTGTCGTCATCCACGCAGGCATGAATCAGGCCGCATGCATGCCCGAGCTCATGCCCAAGGGTTCGGGGGCTTGAAGGAGGTAGGGTCGTCTCCCCCACGACAGTTGCGTAGTCTGTAATCCAGAGAGCACATCCAGAAGAAGGCATGGGGCCCGGAATGCTACGAACGATGAAACAGGTTATTGGCGCACCGTAACCGACAACTCGACGCCAACTGGCAAAGAGGCAAAGCGTGCCTGATTTGAGCTGAAAGCCGGCGCCAGTTTCCAGCCAGTCCCCGCCACCGCCACAGGGTGCGTCTAGCAGTGCGGCGCCGCTGTTTCCAGTGTCGCGGGTCACCCAACGGCTGTCTACTTTCTCCGCACCGGCAAAGCCCGTGGCGTACTTAAAGGGTCCCGCGGGTATGATTCGAATATTTGCGTCACGTTTATAGACGTCAACAGCAACCTGCAGTAGTGCCACTACGAAAGGGGTAGTGGCAACGGCTTTGCCAGTCTCGTCTCGCAAAATGACCGTGCATACCCGCAGCTTCTTTTCTGGTCGAATACCCAATGCTCCCAAGATTCCGTCGCCAATCCCAACAACGATAGACACGATATGAGTTATGCCGTTCAGAACCCACCGGATCAAGGCGCCGAGCACGGGTATGGCCAAGATAAGCTCAATGATGAACCCGACAGCGGAAAGCACCCAGCCAAGAATAGATTCGATCGTAACGAGAACAGCATTCACCACAGTTGTGACGACATCCCAGACAACACAAACCGCGGTAGAAATCCATGTCCAAGCTATGCATACAATGTTGGACACCCATGTCCAAGCTACGCAGACGATGTTGGACACCCAGACCCAGGCATTGCACAACCAAGAACAGGGCCACCAAGTGCAGCATTCACTATAACCCTTGTCTCGTGATCTGGTGCATTCTTTGTATCCCTGATCCTCCGTTCGGGTACATTCTCGGTGCCTTTCCTGGCCCCATTCTATGCATGATGGCATTCTCGGCTCCTGTTGAGGTTTTCACCCCATGACTCTCGGTCCTCTCGTCGATAGCTCTTGCGATTATGGGGATCTTACCACCCGGAATCGCGATGTCAAGCACCCGGACGCGGTCCACTCGGGGGTCGCCTGTCTCGGTCGCGTTCGAGACATTCTCGCCAGCGCCCGGGACCGTGCCCTGCAGAGCGTCAACGCCGTTATGGTCTCGGCCTACTAGGAGACCGGGCGGGAAATCGTGGAAGAGGAGCAACGTGGACGCGCGAGGACTCCCGCAAATGAGGGAGCCACTACCGGTTGCGGCTCTCGAGGAACTGTTCCGGGGTTATGTTCTTCAGCCCGGGGACGCTGGCGAACATACCGCCGACATCGAATATAAGTATAATGTTCTGCGGCCGAAGCGTCCTTGCCTACATGATCATGACCTGGGTGTCCAAGGCTGCGTGCCGGCGCTGGAGAACGTTCCGACGCCGTCTTTGCAGCTGCGTGCGGGAGCGTTTTATCCGGCCCGCCGCCGCTGGATAACAGTCTGAGTCAGAGCGAGCAGGTAGCCCTGAGCAAGTTATTCCTCCAGACTTACTCCGTCAATGGTTGCCGAGCCGATCACGGAAACGCGCGCGCGATCGCCGGATAAGGTACCCGGCCGCCCGGCTGTGAGTGGTTTATCCCGCGCCGGAACGCAGGATAACCGCCGCGACGCACGCCTCTCTCTGCGCCCATCCTGCTGGCACCAGGCTGCTTCTGCCCGTCACGCGGCGGGAACCGTGGCCGGTTCTCCTGCTGCCCCGGCGCTCCATAACTGTTCCCGGTTCCGCAACCCGGCGCTCATGAAGCCATTCCTCGACAAGAACAATTTCTTCTGCCGAGTGGCACGCGGTGCTGACACTCCGCGGAGAGCGGGTGACAGCAAGAACCGGACGGCCCGCGACGCGGGGCCGCGAGCCGTCCGGGGACGGGATCAGCCGTCAGTCGACGGAGCGGGCTCCGTCGAGGTGGCGACCGCCGGCGTGGCGGTGGGCTCGGGCTGGCCCGCGGGCTCGCTCGAGCTGCCGTTGCCGGCGGAGGCCTCCGACGAGTCCTGGTCGGAGGCATCAGCGTTCTGCTGGCTGCCTTCGGACTGGGACTCGCCATCCGCGTCCTCGGCGGCGCGACGGCCGGGCCGACGGCGCGAGGGGCGGATGCTGTCGGCGAGCTCGTGCTCGCCGGCGAGGCGGAAGAGAGACTCGGCATTCGACGCGACCCAGGAAAACGTATCCTGGTGGGCCTCGATGGCGCGATTCTTCCGCTTGCGGCTGGCGTCCATCTCGCTCCCAGGCGGCTGACCGAAGTAGCCGGCACCTTCTTACGACGTGCCGTGCTCCAGGTGCCGGGAGAGGGCCTCCAGTTTGCCGTGGAAGCGGCGGATCTCATGCTGGAAGTCGTCCAGCGGGGCGTTGCGGTAGCGGCCACCCTCGAACTGGGTCAGCGCGTAGCCGAGCACGCTGTCCATG
>JAAELT010000708.1 GCA_024226315.1 bacterium
GAGTCCAGCCGCCGCGCCAGCGAGATCAGCTCCCCGCCCAGCGTATCCACCTTCGAGCGCACGTCCGTGAGCTCCCGCAGCTCCCGGCTCACCTTCGCCCACAGCTGCAGGTAGTCGATGACGACCAGGCACCGCTGAGCCCGCCGCACCTCGAGCGCCCGCCGAGCTCGCGCCCGCAGCCGCCCCACCGTCAGCCGGCTATCCCCGTCGATCAAGACCAGCCGCTCCATCACCGGCTTGAGCTCCTCGGCCGCCACCCTGAGCTTCTCGAGGTCCGCATACCCCCGCGTCACGTCCCGGATCGGCAGCCCCGCCCGGGCACACAGCGCCTTCTGCAGAAGACTGGCGCCGGTGTTCTCGTAGGTGACGAAGACCACCGGCACCTCCCGAGCCGCCTCGAGCGCCATCTGGAGCGCCAACGACGTCTTCCCCATACCCGGAGGCCCCGCCAGCAGGTAAAGACCGCGCTGCAGGCCGCACAGCAGCCCGTCCAGCCGCGGAATCGACGTCTTGAGACCCAACACCGCCTCCCCCGTCTCCTCCCGCTGACGCCGGCGCTCGGCCGCGTCCTCGAGCACTCCGCCCACAAGATCCGAAGCCCAGACCCGCGAGTCCACTCCCCCACTGTCCTCGAGCTCCTCGAGCTCGCGCCCGAATCGCGCCGCGAGTTCGCCGGCCGTGAGCTCCCCACCGCCATACGCCTCCTGCGCCAGCCGCTGCGCCGCCTCGAGCAGCCGCCGGCGCCCGGCCCGCTCGCGCACGATGCCGGCGTAGGTCTCGACCCGCCCCAGGTCGGGTAAGTCGAGGTCCATCCCCGCCAGATACGCATGACCGCCGATCTGCTGAAACGCCCCCCGCTGCTCGAGTTGCGCCTGGAGCGTCCTCAGATCCACCGGCTGTCGGTCGGCCGCCAGCTCCACCATCGCCTCGAAGATCACCTGGTGACGCTCGAGGTAGAAATCCGTCGTCGAGATCTCGATCTCGTCGAGGACCTCGGGCTTGAGCAGTACCGAGGCCAGGACCGCGCGTTCGGCCTCTTCTGAGTGGGGCACGGGGGGAAGAGTCGACATGGGCACCTCCAGGGATCGGGTTGGCAGATCCGCGGCGTCCGCGGCGTCCTGAAGGTTCTAGCAGGGCGCCTGGCCGCTTTCAGCGGCCCAGGCGCTTTCAGACTAGTGAGTCTTATGAAGAATAGAAAGTCCTTTGATATCAGTGCTCTACGCGATTATTCGACCAGGATAACCGCGACATTCGACCAAGATGACCGCGACATTCGACCAAGATAACCGCGACATTCTTTCAGCGGCTCAAGGTCGATCCGCTCCGGCTGAAGCACCAGCCGCAGATCCTTGGTCCGGGGCTTTCACCACCAGCAGAAAATCCGGCTCTTCGAGTATCCGGACACCCGAATACTCAGCTATCCGCACCTGGAGTCCTGGATTAGTAATAATCGCGGATCGCCCAGAAACCCTGTCCTGAAGCGGTTCTCCCCGGATGCACTCCGCCAACTCGCACACGATAACCACGACTCTGTAATAACCGCTGAGGCACCCGGATACCCAGCTAGCCGCCTACTCAAGCCAGCCGTTCGACCAGGATAACCCCGACATTCTTTCAACGGTGAAGTACCGCGTCTCCTCCTCCCGAAACACCCCCCTGAGCCGCACCTCCCCCGTCGGCCCATGCCGGTGCTTCTTCACCACCAGGTCGAACGCGTTCGCCGGCGCATCCAAGCCCGACATACGCACACGCAAACCCCGACTTTGTAACATCCTTGACCGGATCCTCCCAGATCCAC
>JAAELT010000709.1 GCA_024226315.1 bacterium
GCGCGGCGACCGGAGCTTCGTCGCCGTCGGCTCGGCCCGGGCCGGCCTGTGGCTCTGGGACGGTACCGGCTGGCGCCACCACGGCGCCACGTCGGGCCTGCCCGCGGACACCGTCGCCGCTCTGGAGAGCTTCGGCGACGTCATCGCCATCGGCACCGCCGCGGGATTGTGTTTCGCCGACGCGCGCTCTCTCGACTGTCGACTCCGCGACCGCGAGCCGCGGCTGGCGGAACCGATCCTGGGCCTGCTCGCCGTTCCGGGGGAAGCCTCGCCGAGGCTCTGGATCCTCGCCGAAGACTGGTTGGGCCATCTCGAGGGAGATCGACTTCAGACGGTGGTCACGGATCTGGGCATGCCCACGATCGTCACGACTCGTGGGTCCCTGCTGGTCGACGCGGCCGGTGGTGTCTACTTCGGCGTCCAGCAGCGACTGTCTTTCCTCGCTCCCGACGGCACCCGGCCCGGCGAGCTCGGTCTGCGCGAGGGGCTGGTGACCGACGGGGTGACGTCGCTGCTGCTCGACCGCGAGGCCAACGTCTGGGTGGCCAGCTTCCGGGGTTTGAGCAGGATCGAGAGCCGGCGGTTCCTGTCCCTGGACAGCGATTCCGGATTGCTCGAGAACGAAGTCACCGCCCTGGTCGAAACCGCGCCGGGACGCTTCGTCCTGGGCCACAACCTGGGCCTGACTTTCCTCGACGACCGGGGTACCGAAACTCTGCTCTTCGACCGCGCGCCCTCGACCTTGATCGACGCCTACCGGGTGATGGACATGGCGCTCGACGACGACGGCACGATCTGGCTGGCGGCGCATCAGAAGGGGCTGCTGCGACTGGGCAGCGACCGGACTCTGGCCGACCATTCGCCCGCCCCGCGCGTCTACTCGGTCGAACGCGACGCCCGCGGCAGGCTGTGGGCATGCAGCCAGGACACCCTATTCGTCGATGACGGTGGCGGCTTCGTGGCGGTCGACCACGGTCACGGCGACCTCGGCAACCTGCGCTGGCTGGCGGCGGGTGAGGACGGCCGCCTTTACGTTTCGACCGCCCGGGGTCTCCTGTGGCACGACGGCGAGGCCTGGCGGCTGGCGCGCGGTCCCAGGAACGAGGCCGAGATGCTCTACGGGTTGCTGCCGGAGCGTTCGGGCGAAGTGTGGGTCGGGACCCGGGCAGGGCTCTACCGGCTGCGGGACGACGCCCTGGTGGAGGTCAGCGACGATGGCCTGCGCGTCGAGCGCCCGGTCTACTTCATCCTCCGAGATCAGCGGCAGCGCATCTGGTTTGGCAACGACGACGGCGTCCGGGTCTGGGACGGCCGGGCTCTCCGGCACCTGAGCGTCCGTCACGGCCTGGCTGGCTGGGAGACCAACCGCGGCGGCGGCCTGGTCGACGGCCGGGGTCGAGTGTGGATCGGCACCGACCGCGGCGTGTCGATGTACCAGGAGCTCTACGACACCCCTCCCACCGTGGCGCCGGCGGTCGAGATCCGCGCCCTCGAGGTCGGCGGCACCCTGCGGCCGCTCGATCGCGGAATCGAGCTGAGCCACGACCAGAACACGCTGGTCTTCCATCTCGATACGCTGTGTTTCTCCCGCGAGGAGGAGGTGCGCTACCGCTACCGGCTCGACAGCTTCGATCCGGAGTGGCAGGGCCCGGCCGCCTTGCCGCCGGAGGGGATCCGCTACACCAACGTGCCGCCGGGGCGGTATCAGTTCCACATCGTCGCGGGCTGGGCGTCCGGCCCGTGGGGCGACGAGGTCACCTCCGCCACGATCACCATCGCCCGGCCGTTCCAGCGTACGCCGTGGTTCTTCGCCCTGGTGGCCGCCGCGATCGCAGCCGCTGGTCTCGGCGTCCACGGCATTCGGACGCAGGCGATCCGCGCCCGCAACCGGGAGCTCGAGGCGCTCACCGTACGGCTCAACGAGTCGATCGCCGAGCGCGAGCACCTGATCGAGGATCTCGAAGCCAAGAACCAGGAGCTCGAGCGCTTCACCTACACCGTGTCCCACGACCTAAAGAGCCCGCTGGTCACCATCAAGGGCTTCCTCGGGCTGCTCGAGAAAGACGCCGCCGCCGGCGACGCCGACCGCCTGCAACGGGACGTCGAGCGGATCGGCGCCGCCGCCGACACGATGGGTCAGTTGTTGGGCGAGCTGCTCGAGCTGTCGCGAATCGGTCGCATGGTCAACCCGCCGGAAGACGTGCCTCTCGCCGGTCTCGTCGCCGAGGCGCTCGAGGTCGTGGCTGGCCGTATCGGCGAGAACGGCGTCGCGGTGGAGATCGCCCCGGATCTGCCGGTGGTGCGCGGCGACCGGGTGCGGCTGCTCGAAGTGATGCAGAACCTGGTCGAAAACGCGATCAAGTTCATGGGTGATCAGCCTGCGCCACGGATTGAGATCGGAGCCCGGCAGGACCCAGGGGAGCCGAGCCCCGTCTTCTACGTCGCGGACAATGGCATCGGCATCGAGCCCCGTTTTCACGACAAGGTCTTCGGCCTCTTCGAGCGCCTCGACCAACAGGTCGACGGCACCGGCGTCGGGCTGACCGTGGTCAAGCGGATCGTCGAGATCCACGGCGGCCGGATCTGGGTCGAGTCGGAGGGCGAGGGGCGCGGCACGACCTTCTGCTTCACCCTCCCCGACGAAGAGGTGTGACGGCTCGAGATGCGCTCAGGTCGCTCCGCGGACGAAAGTCTCGCGGGTGGTGACCGGCACGTGGCACTGCCGGCAGCGAGGCCTCTCCGGGTGGTCGGTGCGGATCTCCTCGCGCGCCGCCGGGCCGGAGTGGCAGGCCGTGCAGTTCTCGCGCATGAAGGCCTTGTGCGGCAGGGTGGGTGGCGCCAGCGGGTTCAGGCGCTGCCCCTTGCGCAGATCCTGACGCAGACCGGCAAAGGTGTTGGCGATAAACACGTCGTCGGTGGCCGAGAACACGTGGCACTGCCGGCAACGTGCCGTCGCGCTCATGCCCATCGTCTTCTCGTGCGGCGACGGCGGAGCGAAACCGACGTCATCGATCTCCATCCCCTCGAGGTCGTGACACTCGGTGCAGTCCAGCTGGAAGTTCTCGTGAGCGATGACCGGCGGCGCGCCGTCGTAGGCGCGGCGTTCGGCACGTTTCACCGCGGTGGTCTTGACCGCGCCTTCCCTGCCCGGCACGTCGACCGTGCCCTCCGGCGGGCCGGAGCAGGCCAGGCACAGCAACAGCAGCGGGATCAGGCCCGTTCGATACGTACCGCGCATTTCTTGTAGTCCGGTTCTTTAGAGATGTTGTCCATGGCGTCGAGGGTGACGCGATTGATCAGCCTACCCTCGTCGAAGAAGGGCACGAACACCGAGCCGCGCGGTGGTTTGCCGCGGCCGTCGACCCGGGCGGGCAGCTCGACGTTGCCGCGGCGGCTGACCACGCGCACGCGGTCGCCGCTCTTGACCCCGAGCTCCGACGCGTCGGCGCGGTTGATCTCGACGTAGGCGCCGGGTTCGGCCTGGTGCAGCTGCGCTACCCGCCGGGTCATCGAGCCGGTGTGCCAGTGCTCGAGGATGCGGCCGGTACACAGCCAGTAGGGATACTCGTCGTCCGGCACCTCGGCCGGCGGATGGTAGGGCCGCAGCCAGACGGCGGCCTTCTCGCCGTAGCCCTTGGCCTTGTAGAAGTGCACGCCCTCGGCTTTCTTCACGTACGGGTCGTGGCCGGCGGCGTAGCGGTAGCGTGTTTCCTTGCCGTCGACCACCGGCCACAGCATGCCGCGGGTCTGCTCGAGCTGGGCGTAGGAGGCGACGTCCTTGCCCAGCCCCAGGGTGAAGCTGCGGTACTCCTCGTACATCGGCTCGTGCCAGTCGTCCTCCGGCCACGGGAACAGGTGCTCCATGCCCATGCGCTTGGCGACCTCGACGATCTGCCAGGCGTCTTCCTTGGCCTCGCCCGGCGGCTCGACCGCTTTGTGCCAGTGCTGGGTGCGGCGCTCGGTGTTGCCGAACACGCCCTCGCGCTCCACCCAGGCGGCGGCGGGCAGTATCAGGTCGGCGATCTCGGTGGTGGGGGTGGGGTAGATGTCGGAGACCACCACGAACCGTCCGTCACCGGGTTTGCGGTCGATACGGTGCAGGTTGGGGATGGTGACCCAGGGGTTGGTGGTCTGGACCCACATGGTCTTGACTTCGCCGCGCATGAAGGCGCGGAACATGTCCATGGTGTGGTAGCCGGGCTTGGGCGGGATGGTGCCGGCCGGCAGCCCCCAGATCTCCTCGGCCTTGGCCCGGTGCGCCTCTTTCATCACCACCATGTCGGCCGGCAGCCGGTGGGCCAGCGTGCCGACTTCACGCACGGTGCCGCAGGCCGACGGCTGGCCGGTGAGACTGAAGGGGTTGGCGCCCGGGCGGCTGATCTTACCGGTCAGCAGGTGCAGATCGGTGATCAGGTTGTTCATCCAGGTGCCGCGGGTGTGTTGGTTGACGCCCATGCACCACAGACTCACCGTGCCGCGCCCTGAGTCGCCGTAGATGTCGGCTAGAGCCCGGATCTGCCCTTCCGGCACGCCCGAGATCTCGCTCACCTTGGCCGGCGTGTAGTCGGCGAGGAAAGCCTCGAGCTCGGCGAACGACGAGTCGCGAGGTTTGTCCTTGAAGGTGTAGCGCTCGGCGTTCTCGCCGTAGCAGCCGTAGCCGATCTGATCCAGATCCTCGATGCCGCGCTTGAAGACGACGTTTTCGGCCACGAACGAGCGGTCGACCTTGCCGCTACGAAGCAGCAGGTGCATGATGCCGTTGGCCAGCGCCAGGTCGCTACCGGGGGTGAACTCGACGTACATGTCGGCGTAGTCGGAGGTCGGCGTGCGGCGGGTGGCGAGATCGATGATGCGGGTGCCGGGCTTGTTGCGCTTGGTCTCGAGGATGCGGCTGAAGAGCACCGGGTGCATCTCCGCCATGTTGTTGCCCCACATGATGAAGTCGTCGCCGACCTCGAAGTCCTCGTAGCAACCCATCGGCTCGTCGGACTGGAACTGGGTCATGAAGCCGGTGACCGCCGAGGCCATGCACAGGCGGGCGTTGGGCTCGACATTGTTCGAGCGCATGCCGCCGCGGAACCACTTCGAGGCGGCATAGCCGTCGAACACGGTCCACTGGCCGGAGCCGTAGATGGCCACTGCCTCGGGGCCGTGCTGGTCCAGCGTCTCCTGGTACTTGGCGGCCACCAGGTCCAGCGCCTCGTCCCAGGAGATGCGCTTCCAGCCATCGCCGTCGCGTAGCTGCGGGTAGAGCAGGCGGTCTTCGCCGTAGAGGAAGGCGGGCAGATGGTAGCCCTTGACGCACAGCAGACCGCGGTTGACCGGGCTCGCCTCGTCACCGCGCACCGCCATCACGCGGCCGTCCTTGGCCCCGACCTCGACGCCGCAGCCGGTGCCGCAATAGCGGCATGGCGCCTTCGTCCAGGTGAGGTCGGCGTCGGATGTAGCCTGCCGCTGGGCGGCGATGCGTTCGGCGTCCTCCTGGTCGGAGCAGGAGAAGGCGGCGACGCCGGGGGTGGCGGCGAGGATCTTCAGGAAATCTCGTCGTTTCATTACGGTCCTTCCTTCCCCTGGCCGTAGCGTTTCTCCATCTCTTCGCGGATCTTGGCCATCTCGCCCTCGGCGCCGCCCTCGAACCAGGCGTGCTCGGGGCGGGCGAGGATGTCGGCCACCACCTGGCGCACCGCCCGCGCCTGCGACTGCTTGCCGGTCTCGGCGGCGTGGTCGGCCATTTCCAGGGCCTGGGGCACCAGCTCCATGTAGAAGCGCTCGGCGACCTCGTACATGCCGTGCCAGTGGGTGTAGTCGGGGGCCATCATCGACGCGCCGTGGCGCGCCCGCCGGCCCTCGTGGTGCCAGAGGTAGAACCAGGTCCACTCGATCTCTTCGTCGAACTGGGTCTTGGTGCGGATGCCCTGGCTGACCAGCTCGGCCATGATCATCCGGCCCGGCTTGGCGAACTTCTCGTTGTAGAGGACAACTAAGTCGTCGTACTGGTGGTAGAAGGAGTTGACGTAGTCCGGCGTATGACAGTGGGAGCAGACGTCCTTCATGCGGTTGCGCTTGTCCTCGGCGGAGTCGTGGATCAGGGCGCGCCGCTTCTCCGGGTCGGTCTCCTTGACGATGGCGTGGTTGATGTCGGTGTCCATCACCAGGCTGACCGGCGGCCGGTTGGTCCAGGAGATGCGCTCGCCGGGGTCGTGGGTCACCTCGCCGCCGTTGCGCAGGTTGCCGGACATGTGGCAGGTGGCGCAGGTGGGCGCCGCGGAGTAGTCCTCGCCCAGCACCCAGTCGCGGGCGTCGAGGTTCATGTCGTCCTTGAGGTCGCGAAAAGCGGCGCCGTGCTTGGATTCTTCGTAGATTTCCTTCTGCGGATGGTCGGGGCCGAGGTGGCACTTGCCGCAGTTCTCCGGTTGGCGGGCTCGCCGGGGCGAAAAGTCGTGACGGCTGTGGCAGGCCGAGCAGGAGCCGCGTGAGCCGTCGAGGTTGAGGCGGCCGATGCCGGTGTTGGGCCAGGTGCCGGGGTGGAACAACGGCCGGCCGTTCTCGTCGCGCACGACCTTGCCGACGGCGTCGAGATCTGTGGGGATGCCGTCGGCGTCAGGTTTCAGCTCGTCGGTGGTGATCATGCCGCCGTCGGTGGACTGCAAGGCGACCTTCGAGCCGTGGCACTGCTGGCAGCCGGAGAAGGCGCTGGCGAAGCCGTTGACCATGTCGACCGCCTTGCCCGGGGTGGGGGAGTGCGGGTTGAACGACAGGCGCGCCCCCTCCACGGTCTCGGCCAGGAAGTTGTCCAGCGAAGCCAGGATGTTGCCGGCCTTGGCATGGTGGCTGGCGGCGAACTGCTCGCCTTCGATGGTATGACAGCGAGAGCAGTCGCGCGGCGTGACCACGGTGGCGATCGTCTGGCCGTAGTGGAGGTAGGCGTCGGCCTCCTCGTCCTGCGCTTGGTGGCACTCGACGCAGCCCACGCCCTTCTCGGCGTGGGTCGATCCCCGCCAATGGTGGATGATCCCGGGGTTGGCCTGCACGTGGCAGTCGACGCAGTCCTTCGAGTTGGCTGGCACGGAGACGTGCGGCGCCCGCAGGCCGGCTTCCTCCGCCCGCCTGGCGGTCTCCAGCCACTGGACGAAGACCAGGGAGAGCAGGAACAGACCGCCCAGGACGGCGATGATGATGCGCTTGGTTTCTAGTGTCATGGATCTACCTCGAAGATCTATCAGAGCTCGGCTCGAATCAGTGTCGTACGACTGCTTCCCAGACGGTCAGGCCGATGATGGCGAGGACGCCGAAGATGCCGATCCACACGCTGGCTTCCTGGAAGCGTGTCTTGCGGCGGATCCAGCTGTCGATGAACGGCCACCCGAACATGACGAAGACGATGAAGCCCATGCTCAGCACCGCGGCGGTGCCGGTGAACAGCTTGAGCCAGCGGAAGGCGACGTAGAAAAACCACTCGGGCTTGATCACCTCGGGCGTGGTCAGCGGGTCGGCAGGCGGCCCCATGGCGGCGGGGAAGATGGTGGCCAGCGCCGAGAGCAGGATCATCAGGAGCAGGCCCATGATCAGTTCGGTGTAGAGGTGGTCGGGGAAGAAATTGAAAGTCTTCGGAACGCCCTTACCCTCGTCTTCGAACTTGAATTCCGTGACGCCTTGCAGGCGGATGATCATGACGTGGAGGGCGATCAGCATCACCATCGCCACCGGCAGCACGGCGGCGTGCAGCACGAAGAAGCGCGACAGGGTGCGCACGTTGTAGGTCTCTCCGGCGAGCATCATGTTCTTGATGAAGCCGCCCACCACCGGCACCGTGTCGGCGATGTTGGCGCCCACCGTGGCGCCCCAGAAGCTGAGCTGCTCGTAGACCAGGCTGTAGCCGGTGAAGCCGACCATCAGGGTGCAGATGAGCAGCAACATCCCCACCATCCAGTTGATCTCGCGCGGCTTGCGATAGGCGCCGGTGAAGTAGACGCGCATCTGGTGCAGGATCACCGCCGCGATCATCAGCGTCGCGGCCCACTTGTGGACGCTGCGGATGAACCAGCCGAAGGACGCCTCGTGGGTGATGTAGCGCACCGACTCGTAGGCCGTGGCCGGCGCCGCCTCGTAGTAGAAGGCGAGCAGGATGCCGGTGGCGATCTGTACCACGAAGAGGTAGGCGGGCGTGCCGCCGAGGGCGAACCACCAGCGCTTCAGATGGTAGGGAACAGGCTCGTTGGTGAGCTCGCGGAACTGCTCGCCTGAGACCGGCAGGCGTTCACCCACCCAGTTGAGGACGTTCGGCATCGTTTCAGGCCTTGCGGTCGAAGCGGCTCTGGCCGTCGCAGGCCAGGCAGGGGTCGTGCCCGGGACCGTGGATGCCGAGGGGTTCCCCCGCAGGGGGACGAACGGAACGCGTGTCGAGGATCTCGCCCGTCTTGTCGGCCAGTTGGTCGACCGGCACCTCGATGAACAGCAGGCCGCCGTCGACCTTCAGCGGGTAGCGGGGCAGCTCCATGCCGGCATCTCCCGGCGGCCCACCGGTGCCGAGGCCCCGGGCGTCGAAAGTGCCGTTGTGACACGGGCAGAAGTAGCGGTCGTTCTGTGCCTCCCAGGCCACCTGGCAGCCCAGGTGGGGGCAGGTGCTCGAGAGCGCGATGAAGTCCTCCGCGCCGCCCGCGTTTCCCTGGCGGACGACGTTGATCGTCTCACCCGAAGGCCCGCGGTAGAGCAGCGAATCTCCCGTCTCGAACCGGCCGGTCTCGGCGACGAACTGCCACTGCCGCTCGTCGGGCCTGGCCGGGTACAGGAACCGGCCGGCGATCAGGCCGAAAGCGCCGTAGCCGCCGGTCAGGCCGGCTGCCATCGCCGTCGTCGAGGCGGTGGCCAGGAACTTGCGCCGGTCCGGTCCGTCCTCGCTCGAATCCGCTGGATCTCGCTCATCGGTCGCCATGTGGAATCCTCGGTGGGTTGCGACGGAGAAGAATGAATAGCTGCTTTCGTTACAGTATCGGCTCGGGCGCGGGCGCGGGTGGGAACTACCCGGATGGGCGGTCCGAGCCCCACCTTCAGAACTTGTAGGCCGTCCAGAACATCAGCTTGTCAGTGTCGGTGGCGAAGGTGTCGGCGTCGTAGAGCGCCGCCTTGAAGCCGAACACCTGTGCCCACTGCGCCTTGTAGGTGAGCTGCAGATCGAGCTCCTCGCCATAGGACGCGCCGCCGTTCTCGGCGCTGAAGTCGTGGTAGACGGCGGTCCAGCCGACCTTGCCCGCCTTGCCGGAGACCGACAGGAAAAGGTCCTCGAGCCCGTTCGTCGGCGTGGAGAGGAACTTGTCGGCCCAGCCGTTCCACTTGTGCAAGGTGGCCAGCGGCGTGTTGAACTGGCCGTCCCGGGCGCTGCCTTCGAGCACCTCGTAGCCGACCTTGACGGTCGCCGCCTTCAGCTTGGCGCCGAAGATGGCGGTCAGGTAGCCGGCGTCGACCTCGTTGGGATTGTCGCCGGCGTCGCTCTGCTGCGCCAGCTCGAGCTCGTACAAGAACTTGTTGCCGCCGCCACCGAAGGCCCGGTCGCCCTTGAGCTCGATGCCGTAGGTCGAGGTCGAGCGCCTGGAGTCCTGCAGCCGATCGTAGTCGAGCAGCAGGCCGTAGACGCTCACCTTGCCGGCGGCGCCAGCCTGGATGCCGACGTTCAGGAAGTGGGTCGACATCGGCTGGTGGTCGCCGAAGATGCGGTGGGCCTCGCCCAAGTAGCCGTACTCGAAGGTGACCTTGTCGAGCGCGCTGTTGGTCCAGGTGAAGGCGTCGAACGACTGGTGGTTTTGCCGCCAGCCGACGTTGCCGATGTAGCGTACGTCACCGAGCAGCACCTCCCGGCGGCCCAGGGTGAGGTCGTTGTCGCCGTTCTTCCAGCGCAAGAAGACCTGGTTGATCTCGGTCAGCGCCGGGTCGGCGATGACCGGCCGGTCGATGACGCCGTTCCAGTCGCTGCCGGCGCCGCGGTTGTTGTAGAGATCGTTGCCGAGCTCGGCAACGTTTTCGGCCTCGATCTTCAGGCTCAGGCCCTTGTACGCGGCGGTGGTGTAGCCGACCGTGGTGCGCAGGGTGAAGGCGTGCGCGTCTTTGGCGAAGCCGTCCTGGCTGACGTCCTCGAAGCGCAGCCGCAGGTTGACCGCCGCCTTGCCCTTCTTGAGCGCCTGGGCGAGGTTTTCGGGCTCGGCGGCCGGCTCCGTCTGAGCCGAGAGAGCGGGCGAAAGCACGAGAGCGGCGAGTGCGAGATAAGTGAGTTTTCGGATGATGGTTTTCATGGAAGGGGTCCCCTGATCATGGAATCGTTTCGACTCAACGGGGAAAAGGTAGCCTCGTACGGACCTGATGTCACCGTCTGTCGGGGTAGGCAAACTGGAATACACGGGTGGCGCGGCAGTGGACTCGGCCCGTGGCGGTGCCGGCGTTGACGCGCGGTTCGCCGGGATGTGAAAATCCGCGCCGTCCGACGCATTACCAGAGACGACGGAGGTGAGCCGTGTCGGTCTTCATCAGTCACGATCAGGACGACAAGAACAAGTTCGACGACGTCACGGACGCCCTCGATCATGCCGAAATCGAGTGGTTCGATCCCTATCAGATGCTCGGCGGTCGCTCGCTGGCGGAAATGCTGCGCGAGAAGATCCGCGAGTCCGACGTCTGCATCTTCATCGGCACGCACAGTTCGGTCGACTCGAGATGGTGCAATGCCGAGCTCGGGGCTTTCTGGAGCGTCGGCAAGACGGTCGTCATGTACGTGGCCGACTCCTCGGTCGATCCAAGGAAGCTCCCCGAGCAGTTCCAGGGCCATCTGTGGAAGGATTCGATCAGGGGGGTCGTGAAGACGGTGCAGGCGGCGATCGAAAAAGCCAAGGGTACCGAAGGAGGGCCGGCGGCGAAGGTCGATCAGATGCTGAAAGCTTCCTCAAGGGACCTGGTGGGAGACATGACCCGCTCGGAGCTGCGGGAGCTGATCGAGAGCGCGATCCAGCTCGGCCAGGCAGAGGAGATCGCGTCCGCCGCCGTGGCCGAACTGGCGGAGCTGACGAACGATCGCGACCTCAAGAATCTGGGCGACGTAGAGAAGCGCGAGCTGAGTACCTCCCTGAATCAATTCCTCGGGCTCCCCGAGACCGCCGTGAGGAGGCCACTCAGCCTTGAGCGGCTCTACCAGTTCTCCGTTCAGACCACGACCGCTGCCTGGGCCGGTTTCGCCCGCGACGAGAGGGATTTTGGCCGAGATGAAGAGCTTACGGTCTACATCAACTGTCTGCTTTTGCGCTTCGACAGCCAGCGTCGGGTCACCGCCGCGGCCGTGCTGGTGAACGTGAACGATGAGACATGGGGGCGGCACGGCGGCTGGAAGCTCGGTGAGGCAGCGGCCCTGGTCGGCCGGGGGCAGATCGGTGAGGTAGTCGAGGAATAGCTCGTCCCCTCTGATCTGTGACGAGAGCTCCAGGCGCGTGGAGCTCTCCGCCGGTCCTGGTGACAGAAATCTGCCGGCTCCGCCGAGGTCCGCGAAGGACGGGAACGAAGATTTCCGGGCTCCGAGGACTCCCGCGTACGGGCGGAACAGGAGTTTCCGGGCTCCGCGGACTTCCGCGAGGGGGCGAGACAAGTGTTTCTGGGCTCCGTGGACTTCCGCGGAGCTGCGAAACAAGAGTTTCCGGGCTCCGTGGACTTCCGCAAAAGGCCGGTGACGGCTGCCACCATTCCGTCGGAAGTCCCTGGAACCGGGAAATCTCTCGAATCGTCCAGAGCTGGAGTCCACGAAAGCGGACACTTTTGCGTGCCTTTTTGGCACTGGTCGCCGGGAGCGTGTCTCTGTAACTGGCTGTCATAGAAGGGCTTGCAGATTCTGTCCCCCGAATCGGTGCCCCGTGCCGCTGAAGTTTTCCGAGATGACCGCTCTGAGAGTCGACCTCGCCCTCAACCTCGAAGCCGGCTTCAGCCAGTACCTGGAGGAGATCGCCGGCGGCTACGGCGATTTCGTGACGCCGCTGCTCGAAGAGGGCGAGTCGCTGCCCGACATCCGCTTCCAGCTGGAGATCCTCAGGCGCGGCGTGGCCCGTGGCCGCCGCCGTCTCCAGGACTTCTCGCCCGGAATCATCGACCAGACCCACGAGGACGCCAAGGTCAGCGGTGGCGTCGCCGAACGCATGAAGGCCCTCGAAGGCAAGCTGCGCCAGGTGCGCCACATCTGCCGCGGCATCTACGGCACCGAAGGCGTCGAGCGAGTCGGCCTCAAGGACGAGCCGCCGCGCGCCGCGATTCGGCTCTGGGAACACGGCCTGACGGTCAAGACCAGCCTGCTCAAACCCGATCTCGGGCTCGAGCCGCTGATCGAGATCGAGGTCGGCGAGGGCGTCGCCACCCCGGTTGCGCAGCTGGCGGCCCGGCTCGAGCCCGAGCTGGCCGAGCTCGGCGACCTGGTCGAGGATCGTCACCGGGAGAACCGCAAGAGCGACGAGATCCGCTCGCGCCAACGGCAGGTGATCCGGCAGTTCGACCTCGACGTCCGCGCCATCGTACGCACCGCCCAGGGCCTCCTGCGCCTCGCCGGCCGCAACGACCTGGCCGAGCGCTTCCGTCCCCTCCTGCGGCGGGTCACCCGCCGGATCGCCAAGGCCGACGGGGAGCCGGCTGCTGACCAGACGGTCGACGCGCCGGAGAAGGTCGAGGTCAGCCCGAATCAGCTACAATAGCTAAATGAAGACAGCCGCCTTGACCGAAACCAAGAACAACCTGAGCGTTCTCATCGATCAGGTCCGCCACGGCGAGACCATCCTTGTCCTGGATCGAGGGCGTCCGGAGACGGTGGCGGCGTGGGGCGGTCCGCCAGGACGGGTCAGCTTCGTAAGAGCTGAGCCATATTCTTCTTGAAGTCTTCGAGGTCACCCAACTCGTTGTGGATCGTGTCGTACGACTGGTTGTGGTCGATCGCCAGGTAGAGATGGACGAGGACGTTGCGGAAGCCCATCCAGCCCTTCAGCCGTTTCGCCAGGTCGTCGCCCAGGATCCCCTCCTGTCGTAGGACCTCCATGGAGTCCTTGTAGTCTTCCGGCTGGCGGAAGCCCATGTCGGAGATGACATGCTGCGAGATGTCCAGGACACACTCGCAAGCCAGGTGGAGGAAACGCTCGGCGAGATGGTGGCGGTGGGGGTCGCCGAGGAATTCCTCACGACTCCAGTGCGCGAACGCCTTCAGCTCGACGAGATACTCGTCGAGCGCGTTCAAACGACTGGAAAGCACGTGCTGATCGACCACTGGGTCTCCCTTCGAGAATCCGGCGGCGCTGCGCTCTACGGTAGAGATCCCGCGCCCATAGCTGATCGCCGTACTCCTTCATCGTGCGGACACGCAACGCCTTCCACGCCTCCGGATCTCGGCAAAGCGCCATGCGCCCATGCTCCATGACCCGCTGGCGCAGCAGAGCGGGCGCTGTGTCGAGCGGGACGGTGTCGACCCGCCCCTCCGGCGCGAGCTCGGCCAGGGCGACGGTGATGCGGATGCGCAGATCGTTGGCGAGCCCTGGAGACGACTGGTAGCCGGCGGCGGGGAGGAAGGCGACGTCGAGGTCGCTGTCCGGGCGGTCCGTGCCGCGAGCGCGTGAGCCGAAGACCACGAGCGTCCCGATGTCGGGGATGTTCCTGATGGCTTCACGAACCTCTTCCAGGAATGCGTCGTCCATGAGGCGATCATAGCACCCTGCGGTGTACGCGAAGCGCTGCAGCGACTGGGCCCAGCGCTCAACCGGCGTGATAGGGTCTCGCTTTCCCCTCCCCCGCGAGCCCGCCATGCGCCCGTCCCCCCACCATTTCGAGCCGCGCCTGCACGAAGCCGAGCTGCTGCCGATCATCGACGAGATCCGCGCGCTCGACACGCTCGACGCGAACACGCTCCACCGGCTGGTGCGTCAGTACCCCAAAGAGGGGCGCGGCGCGTTCTCGAAGAGCGAGATCATCCGCGGCTATCGCTTCTTCCGCGCGCGCCACGGCTGGGATGAGGACGAGGCGGCGTTCGTCGAGCGGGTGCGGATGAAGCCGGTGCGAACCCAAAGCGGAGTCGCGCCGGTGACGGTGCTCACCAAGCCCTATCCGTGCCCGGGCAAGTGCATCTTCTGCCCGTCGGACGTGCGCATGCCCAAGAGCTACCTGTCGCGGGAGCCGGGGGCGCAGCGCGCGGCGCAGCACGACTTCGACCCCTACGGCCAGACTCTGGGCCGGTTGCTGGCCTACTACAACACCGGCCACGAGGTGGACAAGGTCGAGCTGATCATCCTCGGCGGCACCTGGTCTTTCTATCCCGAGCCCTACCAGATCTGGTTCGTGAAGCGCTGCTTCGACGCGCTCAACGCTGTGTCCCGTTGGCGCGCCTCCGGCGCGACCGACGGCTCAGACGCGGCAAGCGAGCTCAGACCTTGGGAAATCAAGGGCGCGGTAAGCTTCGACGCCCTCATCGAAGAGGTCGACGGCCGCGCGCCCGCGAAGTCCTACAACCAGGTGGTGCGCGGCTATCTCGCGGAGCAGCTCGACGGAGCGCTATTGGATGCGAGCGAGCACGCTACCTGGGAGGAGCTGGAAGAGGTCCAGCGGTTCAACGAAACCGGCGAGGCGCGCTGCGTCGGCCTGGTGGTCGAGACCCGGCCGGATCACCTGTCCGACGACGAGGTGGTGCGCATTCGTCGGCTGGGCGGCACCAAAGTGCAGATTGGCTACCAGAGCCTGTCCGACGAGGTGCTGGAAGCCAACCGCCGCGGCCACGACGTCGCCGCCACGCGGCATGCCATGAAGCTGCTGCGAGCCGCCGGCTTCAAGCTCCACGCCCACTGGATGCCCAACCTGTATGGCTCGGACCCCGAGCGCGACGTCGAGGACTTCGATCGGGTGTTCTCCGATCCCGACTTGCGGCCCGACGAGCTCAAGATCTATCCCACCAGCCTGATCGAATCAGCCGAGCTGATGCGTTACTACGAGTCGGGCGACTGGCGCCCCTACACCGAGGCGGAGCTGCTCGAAGTGCTCAGTGAATGCTTGGTGAGGGTGCCGGAGTACTGCCGGGTGACGCGCGTGATCCGCGACATTCCGGGCGACGACATCCACGCCGGCAACAAGGTCACCAACTTCCGTGAGGTGGTGGAGAAGGAGCTCCGCCGCGGCGGCCGGGCGAGCCGCGACATCCGCGCTCGGGAGATCCGCGGTGAGCGGGTACGCCCGGAAGACCTCCACCTGGAGAGCATTGAATACGCCACCTCGATCGGCCGCGAGGTGTTCCTGCAGTTCGTGACGCGCGAGCGCCGCATCGTCGGCTTCTGCCGGCTGGCCCTGCCGGCCGAGCAGGCGGCCATCGACGAGATCGCCGCCAGTGCCATGATCCGCGAGGTCCACGTCTACGGCGCGGTGGTCGGGCTCGACGACGACCGCCGGCGCGGACGCTCCCAGCATCTCGGCCTCGGCACCCGGTTGATCGAAGAAGCGGCTACAATCGCGTCGGCCGCCGGGTTCGCCGACCTCGCCGTCATTTCGTCGGTCGGCACCCGGGAGTACTATCGCCGTCTCGGTTTCGCCGACGGCGAGCTCTATCAACACCGCTCACTGAGGTCATCATCGTGAAACGGGTCGGAATCTTCGGTTGGGGCGTCGTCGCTCCGCGCTCGCCGAACATCGACGCCTTTGCCCGCAACCTGGAACGGGCGGAGAGCTGGCTCGAGCCGTTCGACGGCTTCGGCCCCGACAACTTCCTGGTCGGGGTGCCGGAGTTCTCGTTCGACGACTACCAGAGCTGGGTGGTCGAGCGCTTCAAGCCCAACCGCTTCTCGCAGCTCGAGAGCAAGATGGGCCTGCCGGTAAAGTACGCGGTCGGCGCCTTCATTCAGGCCCTGGGGCAGAACCCCGGGCTCGAGCAGGAACTGCAGAGCCTGGGCACCGACGCCCATATCTATATCGGCACCGGGCTGGGCGACATCGTCACCCAGTACGAGCAGTCGCTTGCCTTCCACCGCGCGCAGCGCCGCTGGGAGCGTTTCTGGGCCTCGCCGGAACGCAACAGCGAGCGGCGGATCTACGAGGAGCGGCGCGCGGCCGAGGACGGCGCCGATCCCACCCACACCGATGACGGTTCGCCGATCCCGCCGCGGCCGGAGACGGTTCCGGCGGAGGACCGAGACCTGGCGGAAGAGGCGTGGTGGAACTTCTGGACCCTACGTTCGAAGCAGCTCGAGTCCTATCTCGAGGAGATGCGCCAGATCGAGTCGATCGCGGTCAAGGGCGACGTCGAGTCGGGCAAGCTGAAGGCACTCAAGGACAAGCGCCGGGCCCTGCGCAAGCTGGCGGAGAAGTGGGGCACGCCCCTGCCGCCCTGGCAGGCGGTGTCGTCGAACTTCATCTGGAACATCGACAACATCGCCGCCGCCCAGATCTCGATGCTGGGCCAGATCACCGGCATGTCGATGGCGGTGGGCGCCGCTTGCTCGACTTTCGGCGTCACGCTCAAGCTGGCGATCGACGCGATCCGCTCGGGCGATGCCAAGGCGGTGGTGATCGGCGCCACCGACCCGCCGCCCAGCCCGCTGCTGGTCGGAGCCTTCTACAACGCTCGGGTGATCTCGGCGGACGCCCAGGTGTCGAAGCCTCTGACCGAGCTGCGTGGCACCCACATCGCCGGCGGCTCGGTGGTGTGGATCGTCGGCGACTACGATCACATGACCGCCAGGGGCTTCCAGCCGCTGGGCATGGAGCCGATGTCGGTGGGGGTGACGTCGGACGCCGATCACATCATCACGCCGTCGAAGGAAGGCCCCACCGAGTCGATGCGCATGGCGCTCGAGCGCGCCGGGTCGAGCGGCTCGGACCTGGTCTCCTGGGACCTGCACGCCACCGCCACGCCGGGTGACTTCAACGAAGTCGAGATGGTGCGCGACCTGATGGGGGAGGACGTTCTGGTCACCGCCCGCAAGGGCACCTTCGGTCACGGCATGTCGGCCGGCGGCGGCTGGGAGCTGACCGCCCAGTACCTGGGCTACCAGCGGGGCGAGATCTTTCCGACACCGCTGGCGCGCGGCGAGCTCAACGAGCAGATCGCCTCGGTGCACGACAAGTTCGCCTTCGACGCGGGGTGCCCGGCACCGCGGGGAGCGGTGGGCAAGCTGTCGATGGGCGTGGGAGGAATCAACGCCTGCGTCATCTCGCGGCCCCTGGGGGACGACGACGCGCCCTGAGGGGGCAGGGAGGTGAAGGAGCACGACGCCCAGGCGGTCGCCCTGGTGCGGGCGGTGGAGGAGACCGACCGCGCCGGCACCCTGCTGCCGCTCCAAGCCCGCCGCCGTGCCACCGAGAGCGCCCGCGCCGCGCGCGCTGGTGACGGTGACGCCTGGCTCGCCGCGCGCGCGGGCGTTCTCAGCCACGCGTTGCAGGGCGAGCTGCCGTTTCTGCCACGCCTTCTGCGTTTCACGAGTCCCGCACGGGGTCTGCTGCCGCCGGCCCTGGCCCTCGCCTTCGTGCTCGGGCTGGCCGCCAACGCCCTGGGGCCGGAGAAGAGGATCAACGTGCTGGCGGTGCCGCTGCTCGGGCTGATCGCCTGGAACTTGGCGGTGCTGGCTCTGCTGGCGATCAGAACCTGGCTGCCGGTCGGCCCGGGATCGCTGTCCGGGGCACCGCGGTTCCTGCGCTGGTTGGAGGCCCTAGCCCGGCGGCTGGTTGAGCGTCTGCCGCGCCGCTCCACGGGCGAGGAGCAGCACGAGCGGCTGAAACGCGCGCTCGAACGCTACCTCGCCATCTGGCTGCCGGCGGTGGCGCCGCTGGCGGCGGCGCGCGGGCGGCGTCTGCTGCACGCGTCGTCCGTGGCCTTGATCCTGGGGGTGGTCGCTGGCATGTACCTGCGCGGCGTCGCATTCCAGTATCAGGCCACCTGGGAGAGCACCTTCCTGACCGGTCCGACGGTCGACGACCTGCTGGGCGCGCTGCTGGCGCCGGCGTCGGCGCTGCTCGGCGTGGCGGTGCCAGAAGCTTCGGCGATCGAGAGCCCGGTGGCGGGCAACGCGGCAATCTGGATCCACCTGTGGGCGGTGACGGCGGCGCTGTTCGTCGGCCTGCCGCGGCTGGCCTTGACGATGTTCGAGGGTGTGCGCGTCGCGCGACGCCGGGGTCGGGTCGAGGTCGAGCTGCCCGACGGCTACGTCCGCCGGCTGCTGGCCGCCGCCGACACCTCGCAGCGGCGGCTGGAGGTCGTCCCCTACAGCTACCGCCCCCAGGCGCGGGCGGTCGAGACGCTCAAGCAGCTGCTCTACGACCTGTTCGGTCCGCGCTCCGAGATCAGGCTGCGCGCGCCGCTCGAGTACGGTTTCGAGCCCGACGAGCTGGATCCGGGGACCGGCCGCTTGCGGCTGGTGCTCTTCGGCCTGGCGCAGACCCCCGAGGTGGAGGTCCACGGCGAGCTGTTGGCGCGCGTCAAGGACGATCTGCCCGACGGTCAGGCGCTGCTGGTCGTCGTTGACGGCTCGAGCTATCGCCAGCGTCTCGAAGGCGGCGAAGGAGCCGCCACCCGGCTGGCCGAGCGCCGCCGCGCGTGGGACCGGGTGGTGCGCGACGCCGGCCTCGAAGCGCTGCACGTCGATCTACTGCAGGCGTTCGACGACGACCTCCTGACCCGCGCGACCGAAACGGCGTGGCCCGCCGGCGCGCTGGAGAATCCGGCCTGATGCGGCGGATCATCACCCTCAGCATCGTCTCCCACACCAACGTCGGCAAAACGACGCTGGCGCGTACCTTGTTGCGCCGCGACGTCGGCGAAGTGCTCGATCAGGCCCACGTCACCGAGCTCAGCGAGGCCCATACGCTGATCGAGGTCGGCGAGCCGGGCGAGGAGGGCCACGGCGAGCTGCGGCTGTGGGACACCCCGGGCTTCGGCGACTCGGCACGCCTGCTAAAACGCTTGCGCCGATTCGGCACTCCGCTCTTGTGGTTTCTGCAACAGACCTGGGATCGGATCACCGACCGGCCACTGTGGAGTAGCCAGCAGGCGGCTCTCAACATCCGTGACGAGGCCGACGTGGTGCTCTACCTGGTCAACGCCGCGGAGGAGCCCGAGGACGCCGGCTACGTGGCTCCCGAATTGGAGCTCTTGTCGTGGATTGGCCGCCCGATCGTACTGTTGCTCAACCAGACCGGAGAGGCCGACGCCGGGTCGAGGGCAGACCGGCTCTCGGCCTGGCGCCGCCACGTGGAGCGCTTCGAGGCGGTTCGCGAGGTGCTGGCGCTCGACGCCTTCAGCCGCTGTTGGGTACAGGAGAGCCTGCTGCTCGAGCGGGTGGTGCCGCTGCTGAACGACGATCATCGGGAGCTGATGGAAGAGCTGGAGGAGGCCTGGAACCGCCGCAACCTCGAGGTCTTCGAACGTGCCACGGCCGCGATGGCCCAGTACCTGGCCGCGGGCGCTGCGGATCGCGAGGAGCTGCCCGACCGCAAGGCCAGCCGGGCCGACAAGAAGCAGGGCATGGAGACCCTCGCCGCCCGCCTCGAGGCCGCCACCGGGGAGCTGATGTCGACCCTGCTCGGCCTGCACGGCCTCGAGGGCTCGGCCGCCGCCGAGATCGACCGCCAGCTCGACGCCTTCGCGGTCGAGGGCGAGGATCTCCTGGATCCCGAGAAGGGGGCGGTGTGGGGCGGCGTCGTCTCGGGCGCCCTGGGTGGCCTGACCGCGGACATCCTCTCCGGCGGGCTGTCTTTCGGCGGCGGCATGCTGGCGGGCGCCGTCCTCGGTGCGCTGGGCGGCGCCGGCCTGGCCCGTGGGTTTCAGCTGATCAAGGGCGAGAAGCTGCCGGAAGTCAGCTGGTCGGCGGTGTTCCTCGATCGCCTCGCCGATCAGATCCTGCTCCGCTACCTGGCGGTGGCCCATTTCGGCCGCGGCCGTGGCGAGTTCCGTGACCACGACGCCTCCCAGCACTGGCACGAGCTGGTCGCCGCCGCTCTCCAGGCTCGCGCCGACGAGTGGTCCGCGGTCTGGAAGGCGGCGCAGAAGGACGGCCAAGAGGCCGGGGCTCGCCAGCTGCGAATCCTGGTTGACGAGACCCTGCGCGGCGTGTTGGTCGAGGGCTACCCGGAAGCATCGGGGGTGCTCAGGGCAGCGAGATGATCCCGCTCCTGGTCGCGTCGTCCGGATGGGTCAGCTCGCCGCGTAGGTCTTCCTGGATCCTGGCTCGCACTACCTCGGGGTCGAGGCCGAGCGACAGCAGGAAGTAGAGCTTGGTCAGGGCCGCCTCCGGGGTCAGGTCGTAGCCGCTGACCACGCCGACGTCGCGCAGGGCGTTGCCGGTGACGTAGTCGGCCATGCGCACCGAGCCCTCCAGGCATTGGGTGCAATTGAGCAGCACCACTCCCCGGTCGCTGGCCGCCCGCATGACTTCCAGCAGATCGGGGCGATCGGGAGCGTTGCCGACGCCGTAGGTGTGGAGCACGGCGCCCTGGAGTGGCGGCCGCAAGAAACCTTCCAGGGTTTCTGGTGTAATGCCGGGGAAGATCCTCAGATCCGCCACCTGGGCATGTCCCACCTCGTCGAAGGCGACCGGCGCCTCGGGCAGCGACAGCAGCCGATCGCCATGGATCCTCAGGTCGACTCCGGCCTCGCCCAGGGGCGGATAGTTGGGGGAGCTGAAGGCCAGGAAACGGTTGGCGCTGACCTTGGTCGCCCGGTTGCCGCGCAGCAGCTGGTGGCCGACGAACAGGCAGACCTCCGGGATGGAGTGGCCGGCGGCGATCAGCAGGCTGGCGATCAGGTTCTCCCGGGCGTCGTTGCGAACCTCACACAGCGGGATCTGGGAGCCGGTGAAGACGATCGGCTTGCCCAGGTTGCGAAACATGAACGACAGCGCCGAGGCCGAGAACGCCATGGTGTCGGTGCCGTGGAGCACGATGAAGCCGTCGTAGCTGTGATAGCGGCTCATGATGTCGCGTCCGAGCTTGACCCAGTCGGCCGGGCTCATGTTCGACGAATCGAGCAGGGGATCGTACTCGTGAATGCGGTAGTGCGGCATGTCCTCGCTCCACAGCACCGGCAGCTTCTCCATCTGCCGTTCGAGGAAACCGGGCGCCGGCTCGTAGCCCTGGCGGCCATGGCGCATGCCGATCGTGCCGCCGGTGTAGGCGATGTAGACCGATTTCTTGTCGCGTTCTGGCATGAGGTTGATTCTCCGTTCCGGACGGACAGTGTCGCGGGCGGCCGGTGTATTGTATGTCCGCGGCAAACATGAGAATCAGAGGTGGCTCTTGAAGATCGTCGTCAGCGGTGCAAGCGGGCTGGTCGGCGGTGCGCTCGTCGATAGGCTGCGGATCGACGGCCATCAGGTCTGCCGCCTGGTGCGGCGGCCGGCCGAGGTGCCGGACGAAGCGTGTTGGGATCCGGCGGCCGGCACCCTGGACGCCGGCGCGCTCGAGGGAGCCGGAGCCGTCGTCCATCTGGCCGGCGAGAACATCTCGCGCGGTCGTTGGACCCGAGCCTTCAAGCGGCGCATCCTGGACAGTCGGGTCCTCGGCACCAAGCTGATCGCCGAGGCGGTGGCTCTGGCCGATCCTCCGCCGGCGCTCGTTTCGGCATCGGCGATCGGTATCTATGGCGACCGCGGCGAGGAGGCGGTGAGCGAGCAGAGTCCGGTGGGCGAGGGTTTTCTGGCCGACGTCTGCCGGCAGTGGGAGGCGGCCACCTTGCCGGCCGCGGACGCCGGCGCGCGGGTGGTGAACCTGCGCATCGGGATGGTGCTCTCGCGCTACGGCGGCGCTCTGGCGCGCATGTTGACGCCGTTTCGGCTCGGCATGGGCGGCGTGATCGGCAATGGCCGGCAGGCGGTGAGCTGGATCCACCTCGAAGACCTCGTGGGCGTCGTCGGGCACGCCCTGGCGGAGGGCGACTTGTCCGGCCCGGTCAATGCCGTTTCGCCCCGGCCGGTGACCAACCGCGAGCTGACCGCGGCGCTGGGCCGGGTGCTGAGGCGACCGACCGTTATCCCATTGCCGGCGGCGATGGTGCGTCTGATCTTCGGGGAAATGGGTGACGCGTTGCTGCTGGCGAGCACCCGCGTCGAACCGCGGCGCCTGCTCGGCTCGGGTTTCTCTTTCCGCTTTCCGGATCTGGCCGCGGCACTGGGTCACGAGCTGCCTAACGGCGGAAACTCGGCTTGACCGGGCAGAAGCGCAGTTCCTAAAATGGTGACCGACTGGCGGGGTCGATGGTTCATGTCCTCAGGGTGGGCCCGCCGCGTGGAGAGCGGGCCGGCGAGCCGTTGCCGGCGACCTCGGGGATGACAGGAGCGAGGTGAAGGCCGGACCCCAGAAATGATTACGGGGCACAACACGGATGTGCAGTACGGTGATGTCGTTCTGCACGTCCAGACCGAGGACAAGGGGACTTCGAACCCCTACATCGAGAGCCTCATCTACTACGGCGGCCAGGTGGTCGTCGCTCGGCGCGCCAGCTATGCTGATCTGCTGCAGAACGGCAAGGGCGACGACGAGATAATGGCCTTCATGGATCATCAGCATCGGCAGATGATCAAGGCCATCCAGACCGGCAAGTTCGACGAGAAGATCCGCGCCTTTCTGCCCGAGAAGCCGGCTTCCGAGCCGGTCGAGGTCGAGGCTTCGAGCGTTTTCGAGCTTTCCGCGGACACCGGCCGGACGCTCGATCAGGTGATCCTCGAGTATCTGACCAGCGAGGCCGAGCAGGAGCAGTTGCTGCTGGTCTTTGAGGAGGAGGTCGAGCTCAGGGTCGGGATCAGCGCCGACGTCGCCTTGCGCGCACGCTCCAGCAGAGACGGCTTGCCCGTAGCCGGCGCCTCGATCGCCATAAAAATGATCTCCACCTTTGGCGGCCCCCGCACCCTCGGGCTCGGCGAGACCGACGAAGACGGCTTCTTGCGCCTGCCGATCGAGATTCCGGCCGTCGATCGCGGTACCGCCGCGCTGATCATCAGCGCCTCGAGCACGATCGGATCGGCGGAGCTCAAGCACCTGCTCTAAAGGCGGGCGGGAGTCGTCGTGACGATTTCGATCGAGCTCAACGGAGAGGGCCTGGAGGTTCCGGCCGGAGAGTCCGTGACCGGCTTGCTGCGGCAGCTCGAGCGGGATCCGCGGATGGTAGCCGTGGAGCACAACGGAGCGATCCTGAAGCGTGATCTCTACGCCGAAACAACGCTCGCTCAGGGCGACCGCGTGGAGATCGTACAGTTCGTTCAAGGCGGTTGAAATTTCCCCTCTCGGCGGATATATTCCCGCGGTCGGGGGCCGCTAGCTCAACTGGCAGAGCAGCAGACTCTTAATCTGCGGGTTCTAGGTTCAAGTCCTAGGCGGCTCACCATTCCCCTCAAACTTCGCCCAGCCCAACTCCCTTCTTCTACTCCCCTCGTGTTGATCGTGCTCGCCGGCCTCCCGGCGTCGCGACCAGGCCCACGTCGGCCGGCCGGACAGTGTTCGGAAATAAACGTCGGCCTCAA
>JAAELT010000710.1 GCA_024226315.1 bacterium
CCTGGCTGAGGGATACAAACCCCTAAACGCAACCTCCGTGCCAGCCGGCGGCTTCGTACAACTCGCTTCCATCTGAAATCTTGGACCAGCGTCGCATGATGGGAGATCTCGGCTTTGACTTCAGATAGAAGCTTTATAGTTGGGCGGCATCTTATCTAGATCGATCTGACAGCAGAGCTGGCCAGCAAGGAAAAACATGATACAGTTCCCCGTAGAAATCGACTACGACGAGATCGAGCGCTTTAGGGCTCCAGACAATCCCCTGTCTGAGTGGGCCCAGAAGTTGATCGAGCTTAACGAGAATGGCCTCAGCATAGATGAGGAGGAGCTGTTCGCGTACGCGGTCTTTGTGGAGTGGACTAACCAGCCCGGTTGGAGCACCTACACTGACTTAGCGAGGAAGATGCCGAATCGGAGGGCACGGTTTGAAGAGTATCTGGAATCCGCGGAAGGCAGGAGCATTCGCTTGATTCGACCTCCTACTCGAGACGTTTCTGAGGCACTCGGAGTAGGCGCAACTCTAAGTCTTACGGCGGAACTACTTGGCCTTACCAATGCCGACTTCCGAAAGATACGAGAGACAAGCAGGCGCAAGACTCACGATTATGAACATCCATTGCGAGCATCGACAGGGAGTCAAATAATACGCGTCGAAGCTAAGGGGACGCATGACGGGAAGTCGGTCAGTAGCCAGCGGGCTAGCATCAGAGAAAAGAAACACGAGGAGCGTCACCGAGCGAGCCAAGAGGGTTACACAGAGGCACTTTTAGGCGTGATCTGCGATCTCCAGTACGAGCGATTGCGAGGCCCAACACGTTTGCTCGTTTATGATCCTCCCGCTGATCTGACACTTACGGATCCATCCTTTGTCCGACTCGTAAATAGACTTCGCTATTATTCTGCTGAACTTTCAAGAATCACTCGCGGTCATTTGGCCGTAGCACTTGCGAATCGTGTCCGTGATGTCGAAGCTCTTGGTAAGAACTGGAGGGATCTTGATGGTCTCCCCTTGCTCTCAGCCCGTGGTGAGCCCATCGCTGTCTACACGTCGATGGCTGACTCACTCAGGACCGCTTTCGGCGGTGTCTTCAACGGTCGCCTCTATGATCTTAGGCTGACGAAGTCGGCTTTACGCGGCACACCTAGGTCGGTGCTTGAGGCGCCGCCCCGGCTCTACTTCCGTGGCTTGGCGCATGAAGTTTTGACAGCGTTAGCCAAGCAAGACTTTGGAGCTCTTCTTCGGCTTCACTTTCCTCGCCGCAACTACCGGATGTACGGGAAGTTCGAAGGCGAACTTCATCTTTTACCTTCCGGTTTGACTGTAGGTATTCTGAAGCCGACTTGGCTTCGCTGGGACAAAGAGAGGCTGCCTGAAATCTGGAGAAGACTAACTGGCCGGAGCTTCAAACTTGACGAACTGCCGGAGGGTCCGTAGAGTGTCGCGTACCGGCTCGCAAGAGAGGGGAGCCGCCCAACAATCAGATGGAGCGCGCGCCCCGGGGGCGGCGCTCATCTGTCGCCGTTAGCAACAAGAAGCTTGATCTCGGCAATCTCCAAAGGAGAAAAGGAAGACCCAGCCGGACAACGGGAGCTCGGACTCCAAAGCGCCTACTAGAGATCGCATCGAAAATGGCCATTCCAGACTCCTTACCCTCCCTGAGCGGTCGGCCCGGCGCCGAACCCGGTGGCGTCCCAGGCCGAGACGTCTCCTGACTCGAAACCGTCGGCGAAGATGTCGCCCGATGGCGCTCCCGGCCCCGGCAGCGCCTGGATCTCGGCCTCCGCCAGCACCCGGTCGTAGATCCGGACGTCGTCGATCAGCCCGTTCCAGGGCTTGTCGGTGGCGCCCGAGGGGTTGCCGCCGATCCACACCGGTACGCTGGCGTCGGGCGTGAGGTTGCCGCCCTTGGGGGCGCTGCCGACCTCCGCGCCGTCGAGATAGAGCCGCATGGTGGCGCCGTCCCAGGTCGCCGCGGCGTGAACCCATTCACCCTCGGACACGTCGCCGGATGAAGCGATCAACGTGCTCGTCGCGCCGTCGGTCTTCAGCCGGAAGCGCAGGCGAGTAGCGCCCCCGGCGTCGATGGTCGAGAGCATGAAGTGGTGCCCGCTCTCCGCGGTGCTGGTGGCCTTCGACAGGATACGGCAGTCGTTGGCGCTGCAGTTGGAGAGATTGTCCGCCCGGACCCAGGCTGCGAGCGTGAGGGCGGTTCCGGTCACGTCCAAGGTGCCGGCGTCGACGTGGTCGTCGACGCCGTCGAAGTCGAGCGCGCCGGAAGCCCATTGCGGCCCGTTGACCAGGGTGCCGTGGTGGCCGTTGCCGGAGGCGTCGACGGTGGTCGTGCCGGCGCCCTCGTCGAGCGGCCAGTGAGCCACCAATCCGGCGCCCGGATCGCCCTCGACGTAGACGAAGCCTAGCTGCGAGCCGGGGGCGATGGCATTGCCGGCCGAGTCCTCGACGCCGCTGACCGTCAGCGTGTAGGAGACGCCCTCCGACAGGGTCGAGGTGGTGAGGGTCACCGCCTGGGCGCCGCCGCCCAGCGCCGCCGCGGAGACGGTGACCCCGCCGCTGATCGTGTAGTTGCCCGCGGTCTCGGCGGTGGCCGCATCGAGTTCTTCGCTGAAGCTTACGATCACTCGGTTCGGGTCGCCGAACGCCAGCACCGATTCGATCTCCGGCGGCGTGACGTCGCCGGATTGGACGGCCAGGTTCTCGTAGAGGACCAGGCTCCTGGGGGTCCAGCCGATCGAGATCACGTCCAGGTCGCCGTCGCGGTCCATGTCGACCAGGCGGGTGCCGTCGTGGTGATCGATCGCGGTGGAGTCCCCGGGGTCGACGACGTGGGGGCTCCAGCCGCCGCCGGTGCCGTCGTTCTCGTAGATCGTGACCTCGCCGTCACCCAGGTGGGCACCGCCGACCACGTCCGGATCGCCGTCGCGGTCGACGTCGCCCACGTCGACGCTGAAGTAGTCGAAGTCGGTGGCGATCAGGTGCTCGACCCAGGTGGCGCCGGAGTCCCGGTTCTCGGCCCATAGCAGCCGCTGCGCGAACTCCACCCCGATCACCGCGTCGAGGTCGCCGTCGCCGTCGAGGTCGGACAGCACCACCCGATCCGGCACGCCGCCTCCCGTGATCGTCACTCCCGGTTGGGTGGAGAAGACCCCTCCCGCGTCCTGGCGCAGCCACTGGTCGCCGAGGTGGACGTCGACGTCGCCGTCGCCGTCGAGGTCGTCGATCGGCACCTGCTCCTGGTTGGTGGTGGCGCTGATTGCGGCAAGAGGCCAAACAGGTTGGGCGGGATCCGCGGGCACAGTGAGGAGTGACGTGCCGCCGGCACCGTTGTGCCAGGAGAGGATCACCTCGTCGTTGTCGCCGCCGGTCACCCGACCAACGCTCACCCCCTGCAGGAAGTCGCCGCCGGCGACCTCGCTCGAGATGTCTAGCACCGTGAAGCCGCCGCTGCCGTCGCCCTGTGCCCAGGAGAAGTCCGCGCCGCTGGGCCGTCCGTCGGTACCCAGGACGTCGAGGTCGCCGTCGCGGTCGAAGTCGTGGACCGCCGCCATGTTGTCGAGTGGCGACCCGATCGGGGTACGCACCCAGCCGCCGCCCGAGCTCCCAGGGTTGGGGTACCACCAGCCGCCGGCGACGATGTCGGGCAGGCCGTCGCGGTCGAGGTCGCGGCCGTCGACGAACACCGCCCGCCAGGGCAGCGCGGTCTCGATCACGTGCCGCTGCCACTGTCCGAGCGGCAGTGGCGTGGCCTGGTTCTCCCACATCTCGACCACCGCCGAATTCGGGGCGCCGTCGTTCCAGTTGGCGCCGAAGATGTCGCGGTCGTTGTCGCCGCCGATGTCGCCTACGCGAAGGTTGTGCGAGCCGGTGGTCGCCACCACCTGCTGCTCCCAGCTCAGGCCGAGGCCACCGTTGAGGTAGACGCTGACCTCGTCGGGGTCGGAGGACTGGTGCATCTCGGCGGTGACCAGGTCGAGGTCGCCGTCGAAGTCCATGTCGGCGGCCTCGAAGGTGTGGAGAAACGAGACCGACGAATCGATCGGGTGCTCGGTCCACGGTCCGTTCACCGGGTCCGACGTTTCATACCAGGAGAGCCGGCCGCTCGACTCCGAGGGCCCGAGCACGATGTCCTGGATCCCGTCGCCGTCCATGTCCGCGATCAGCACGCCGACGTCTTCGGTCCAGCCGGTCGCGATCTCGTGGCTGACCCAGTTCAGCGGGTCGACCTGTTCCAGCCACGCGGCGTTGTGCGCCACGTCGAGATCGCCGTCGCCGTCAACGTCGCCGAGCGCGGTGCCCTCACCGTCGAGAGTGGAGATCGTCGTCTGGGTCCAGCCGCCGGCGTCTTCCTGACGCCAGAGGTAGGTAAATCCGTTGTTCTTGCGCCGGGTGACCACGTCGAGGTCGCCGTCGCCGTCCACATCGCCGATCTCGACGTCGTGGTTGTCGGCACCCGCCGTGCCGATCAGGTGCTCGGTCCAGGTCGCGGTCGTCGGATCACCGCCCGGGCGCGGGTTCTCGTACCACTGCAGCCCCGCGTCGTCGGGGATCACGATGTCGAGATCGCCGTCGGCATCCACGTCGGCGGCCTGCATGTCGGTGGTCCACGAGCCGGAAGCGCGAATCGGGTGCTTCGTCCAGCCCGGGTATTCGTACCAGAACATGCCGTCGCCGGCCGAGCTGGCGACGATCGCATCCAGCAGGCCGTCGCCGTCGATATCGCCGAGCGTCTTGCAGTGCGGATTGGCGGGGTTGTCGGCGTCGATGACGACGTGTTGAAAGCTCGGTGGCTGAGCGTCGACCCCTGACGGACCGATCAGGGCGAGGGCGACGACCGCCGATGCGAAGATCCGGCGTCGATGGGGCTTTGCTTTGGTCTCGCTGATCATGGGCCCGCGAAGATATTGCCATAATTCAATATCTTTGCTCAAGCGCTCAGCCCCGAAGTCCTGGTGGGCTTCGAGCAGTTACTCGACGTCGGAGACCGGCCGCGCGGCGGCGGCGACGGTGTCCTCGGCGGCTGCCAGCCGTAGCCGGTGCCCTACTTCGGCTGCGGCACGATCCGCATGTAGGGCAGGGGCTGCTGCCAGCCCTCGGGGTACTTCTCTCGCGCCACCTCGTCCGAGACCGCCGGCAAGATGATGACGTCGTCGCCGTCCTCCCAGTTCGCCGGCGTGGCCACCTGCTCGGCCGCCGTCAGCTGGCAGGAGTCGACAAGGCGCAGGATCTCGGCGAAGTTGCGGCCGGTGCTCATGGGGTAGGTGAGCGTCGCCTTGATCTTCTTGTCCGGCCCGACGACGAACACCGACCGGGCGGTGGCGTTGTCCATCGGCGTGCGCCCCTCGGCGGTGTCCCCCTCGTCCGCCGGCAGCATGTCGTAGAGCTTGACGACCTCGAGCTCCGGGTCGCCGATCAGTGGGTAGTTCAGGGCATGGCCCTGTGAGGACTCGATGTCCTTCGACCACTCTCGGTGATCGCTCACGCCGTCGACGCTGATGCCGAGCACCTTGCAGCCGCGCCGTTCGAACTCCGGCTTGAGGCTGGCGACCGTGCCGAGCTCGGTAGTGCACACCGGCGTGAAGTCTTTCGGGTGTGAGAAGAGGATCGCCCAGCCGTCGCCGATCCAGTCGTGGAAATCGATGGTCCCTTCGGTCGTCTGAGCGGTGAAGTTGGGGGCGGTGTCGTTGATGCGAAGTGTCATGTTGGTCTCCTGATCGAAATTTGCGCTGATCATACGATGTCAGAGGGGTCTGCACGCCGATTGTTTCCACCGCTGAGCGTCTAGAACCAGACTCCCGGCTGTGACATCCTCGGCCCAGGCGGCGCGGAACGGCCGTCTCTCCCCACAGGATTCATCGATGGCAAAAAATGAAACGCCGAGCTTCTCCCGGCTCGGCCTGGCGGCGCCCGTTCTCAAGGCGATCGACGAAGTCGGCTACGAGGCGCCGACTTCGATTCAGGCGAACGCAATCCCGGCACTCCTGGCGCGCCGCGACCTGCTGGGCCAGGCCCAGACCGGCACCGGCAAGACCGCGGCCTTCGCCCTGCCGCTGCTCAGCCTGCTCGATCTGAAGCTGCGTCAGCCGCAGTTCCTGGTGCTGACGCCGACCCGTGAGCTGGCGATTCAGGTCGCGGAGGCGATGCAGACCTACGCCCGCCACCTGAAGGGCTTTCACGTCGTGCCGATCTACGGCGGCCAGGGTATCGAGACCCAGCTGCGGCAGCTGCGGCGCGGCGTGCACGCGGTCGTCGGCACCCCCGGGCGGATCCGTGATCACCTGGGCCGGAAGACTCTGAAGCTCGATCGGCTCAGCGCCGTGGTGCTCGACGAGGCCGACGAGATGCTGCGCATGGGCTTTCTCGAAGAGGTCGAGGAGATCCTCCAGCACACGCCCGGCGAGAAGCAGGTGGCGCTGTTCTCGGCCACCATGCCGCCGGCGATCATGGAGGTGGCGCGGCGCTACCAGCGCGACCCGGTCGAGTTCCGCAGCGAGGAAAAAACCGCCACCGTCTCGACCGTCTCTCAGCGTTACTGGCGGGTGGCCGGAGTCAACAAGCTGCACGCCCTGACCCTGATGCTGGAGGTGGAAGACTTCGACGCCATGCTGGTCTTCGTGCGCACCAAGGTGGTGACCGCGGAGCTGGCGGAGAAGCTCGAGGCGCGGGGCTTCGCCGCCGCGCCGCTCAACGGCGACATGAACCAGGCCATGCGTGAGCGAACCGTCGAGCGGCTCAAGGGCGGGAGGCTCGACATCGTGGTGGCGACCGACGTGGCGGCCCGCGGGCTGCACGTCGAGCGCATCAGCCACGTGGTGAATTTCGACATGCCCTACGACGTCGAGTCGTACGTGCACCGCATCGGTCGCACCGCCCGGGCTGGCCGCGAGGGTAAGGCTATCCTGTTCGTCTCGCAGCGCGAACGGAACATGCTCTATGCCATTGAGCGGGCAACCGGGCAGTCGATCGAGCCCATGCAGCTGCCAAGCCGCGGGGACATCGCGCGCCGCCGCGTCGTCCAGTTCCAGCAGGCGATCACCGAGGTGATCGAGGAGCAGGATCTCGATTTCTTCGAGGAAGTCCTCGAAGGCTACCGCCAGGAGCATTCCACCGGACTGCCGAAAATCGCGGCGGCTCTCGCTTTCCTGGTCCAGCGCGAGCGGCCGCTGTTGCCGGCTCAGCGGGCAAGGCAGGACCGTGCCGGTAGGCAGCCGCCGACCGACCGTCGGCCATCGACCGACCGGCAGCCGCCCGGCGGCCAGCAGCCGGTGAGGCGGCGGCAGGCGACGCCCCGCCCGCGCGCCGAGGGGCAGTGGCCGGGCCCCGGGAACACCGTGATGGAGCGCTACCGGATCGAGGTCGGGCGCGACCACGGCGTGCAGGCCGGCAACATCCTCGGCGCGATCTCCAACGAGGCGGATCTCGAAGGCCGGCACGTCGGCCGGATCAAGATCTTCGACGCCTTCAGCTTCGTCGATCTGCCGAAGGGCATGCCGAGGGAGATCCGGAGACACTTGAAGACCCTCCGGATTTGCGGGCAGAAGATCCGGCTCAAGCTCGACAGCGGCTTGAAGTCGTCGTCCGAGCGCAGGACCGGCGGGTCTCGGCCCCTGGGCGGGGGAGAGCCGAGGTACAGGAAGAAGCCGGGCAAGAAGAAGCCCGGCAAAAAGAAGTCGGGCGCGGCCGGTGGCAAGAAAAAGCGCAAGCCGCGCGGCAAGAAACCGATGCGGTAGGCGTCGAGCGGGGGAGCCAGTGCAGCGGCGATTCATCCTGGTGACGAGCCTGACACTGCTCGTCTGCTGCTCGCCGCTGCCCCCCGCCGCGGAACCGCTCGAGGAGGCCGCCGGCGACACGGCCCAGGGAGAGACGGCGCGGACAGAGACGCGGCCTCCGGGCTCGGGTTTCGTCGTCTGGGAATCAAGTCGCGGCGGCGACTGGCGCATCTGGATCCGCGATCTCGACGGCACGCCGCCGCGCCAGCTCTCGCCCGAGGAAGGAGACCGGCAGCACTGTTGCCCACACGTCGCTCCCGGCGGCGAGCGCGTCGCCTACCTGAGTCTGCCGCGTGGCCAGGAGACGTATCCCGAGTCGGGAGCGTCCGGACCGCTGCACACGATCGCCACAGGCGGCACCGACGACCGCATCGTCGCCGCGGAGGCCCGGACCTACTTCGAGCATCGCGCGGTCGTCTGGCGCGGCCCCGCCGAGCTGATCTTCATCGACGGCGATGGCGATACACGGCTGCTCGACGTCGAGACCGGGACGTCACGACTGGTAGCCACGGTGGGCGCTGATCGCCATGGTTGGCTGGTCAACTCGACCCTCACCCATGCCACCACCGGACGGCCGTCGTTCTCGCCCTACGACCCCAATCGCCGCCGGATCGCCGAGGCCAACCTGCTGGGCGGCTGCCAGCCCTACTTCTCGCACGACGGCCGCTGGGGCTTCTGGGTGGCCGGCGCCGGCGGGCCGATCCGCTCCCTCGACCTCGCGAGCCGCACAGCCTTCGAGATCCTCGAGAAGAGTGACCCGCGCCTGCCGCCGGACCGGGGCTACCTCTATTTCCCGATGCTGTCGCACGACGGCATGCTCTTCGCCTGGGCCGCTTCCGACGACCAGCACGACCACTTGGGTTCGAACTACGACGTCTTCGTCGCGCCTACCGATCCCGACACCCTGCAGCTCATCGGCATCCCCTGGCAGGTGACCTCGCACCCGGGCCCCGATCGCTTCCCCGACGTCTACTCGGCCCCGCTGGCTCTCGGCCGGCACTTCGGCGAGGCCCCTCTCAGGGTCGACTTCGAAACCCTCGACGAAAGGGCAGACTGGAGCTGGAGCTTCGGTCCCGAGTCCGAGCGGGTCGCCGGCGGCAGGATCGAGCACACCTTTGAGCGGGCCGGCAGCTACCCGGTGGCGGCACGGCCCGTCGAGACCCGGTCGGGAGACCGGGAGTTGCTCGGCTTCGTCCGCGTCCGCGAGCCCGAGCCGCCGCGGGTGGTCGAGACCACCATTCGAAGCGGCCGCCGGATCGTCGTCCGCTTCGACGAGGCGGTCGATCTCGGCGACGCGCGGGCGCGCTTCGAGTCCGGCCTGACGCTGCGGTGGTCACCGGGAGACGACGGCCGCAGCCTGCTGATCGAGCTCGAGCGGGAGCTCGCCGGGGACGAAGTCCTCGTCCTCGCCGGCGTGCGGGACCGCGCTCAGCGTCCCAATCCGATGCCCGAGACCCGGATCGAGATCGCCCCGCCGGCGTGGCCGAGCGATCCGCGGGGCCTCGTCTTCCTGTGGCAGACGGACGGCGTCAATCAAGTGGAAGATCCCGTCACCGGCCAGCGCCGCACCTGTCTGCTGTCCCCCAGCGGCCGCGCCTGGCTCGACCGCGACTTTGCCATGGAGCTGGCCGGCGGCTCGTTCGTGGCGAACGACGAGACGTTGGCCGGCGTGCTGAACGGCTGCCGCCGGACCAACGAGATGACCCTGGAAGCGACGCTCACCCCCCATCGCCGGGCCGACTCCGACCGCATGGCCCGCATCATCACCTCCTCGAGCGGCCGGCACGCCCGCAACTTCACCCTGGGCCAGGTCGACGATTCGCTGGTCTTCCGGCTGCGCACCGCGACCAGCGGCCAGAACGCCGACCAGCCGCAGCTCGAGCTCGGCCCGATCCCGATCGGCCGGCCGAGCCACGTGCTGGTGAGCTACACCGCCGGCCGCCTCGTCGCCTACATCGACGGCCGCCAGGTGCTGACCTCAGGCGCGCTGCAGGACGGCTTCTTCCACTGGCGCGGCCGGCCTCTCGTCTTCGGCAACGAGTGGCAGGCGGACGACCCCTGGTATGGCACGCTGGAGGGCGTCGCGATCTACGACCGGGCGCTCGGCCCGGAAGAGGCGAGCGAGAACCACCGGCGCTACGCCGAGCTTCTGGGAGAGGTTGCCCAGGTACCCCAGGTCCGCCTGCGCGCCAGGCTCGTCCGGCGTTCGGCGATCCCCAAGTTGCGGGAGATCTCGCCCTATCGCGAGGCCCTCGCCGTGTTCGTATACGAGATCGAGGAGATCCTCGAAGGAGAGCTTCCCGCGCCGGCGGTCCCCGGCGCGGAGCTGCGGGTCGCCCACCGGGTCCTGGTCGACGGCAAGGAGCTGCCGGTGAGCCGCCGGCCGGCGTCACGGTCGTATGAGCTGACGATCGAGCCCTTCGTCGATCATCCCGAGCTCGAGAGTCTCTACCTGTCCAATACCCTGCCGCAGGGAATAGGCCCGCTGTTCTTCAGCTCGGAGATCTTCAGCTCGGGGATCGAGTCCTAGCCGACTCGGGGAAGCCAGATGGTCTTCAGCTCCCATCTCTTCTGTTTCTATTTCCTGCCCCTGGCACTGGCGATCTACTACGCCCTGCCGAAGAAGCTCCGTCACCTCGGCCTGGTCGTCCTGAGCTACGTTTTCTACGGCTGGGCCAATCCCGCGTTCGTCGTCCTGATGCTGTTCTCCACCGCGGTGGACTACGTCTGCGGCTTGACGATCGCCGGCCACGGCCCCGGTCGACGGACCCGGGTGCAGCGCGCGGCCGTCACCGTCTCGATCTGCAGCAACCTGTCGCTGCTCGGCTTCTTCAAGTACTTCAACTTCGGCGTCGACAGCTACAACGCCCTGATCGCCGGCCTCGTCGGCCGCGGCCTGGTCTCCCCCGATCTCGGGCTCGACACCGTGTTGCGCGTCACCCTGCCGCTGGGTATCAGCTTCTACACCTTCCAGTCGATGAGCTACACCATCGACGTCTACCGCGGGCGCTGCGCGGCGCTGCGCAATCCGATCGACTTCGCCTGCTTCGTGTCGATGTTTCCGCAGCTCGTCGCCGGGCCGATCCTGCGTTTCTCGGAGGTCGCCGATCAGCTCCGCGCGCGCGTTCATACCCTGGAGAAGATCGCCCGCGGCTTCGCCTACTTCTGCCTCGGGATGGCCAAGAAGGTGCTCCTCGCCAATCCCTGCGGCAAGATCGCCGACACCACCTTCGACGCCGCCTCGGTGCAGCTCCTCGACGCGTGGTACGGCGCCGCCGCCTACGCCTTCCAGATCTACTTCGACTTCAGCGGCTACTCCGACATGGCGCTCGGCCTCGGCCTGATGCTCGGCTTCGTCTTCCCCAGGAACTTCGACTCCCCGTACCGAGCGCGATCGATCACCGAGTTCTGGCGCCGCTGGCACATGTCGCTGTCGCGCTGGCTACGCGACTACCTCTACATCCCCCTCGGTGGCAATCGCCGTGGCACCTTCAGGACCTACCTCAACCTGGCCATCGTCATGCTCCTCGGCGGCCTGTGGCACGGCGCCGCCTGGACCTTCGTCCTCTGGGGAGCGTTCCACGGCCTGCTCCTCGCCGTCGAGCGGGCGACGGCGGGCGGCAAGCCCGGCGGCGAGCGCGCCACCGCCGCCCTGCCTCCCTGGCTGCGGACCGGCGTCACGTTTCTGCTGGTCCTCGTCTCCTGGGTCTTCTTCCGCGCCGCCGACCTCGGCGTGGCCGGGCGTTACCTGGCGTCGATGTTCGGCCTGGCCGAGCCGAGCCCGGAGGCGGCGCTGCTCGGCGGCCTCATCCACCAGCCCTACTTCCTGGCCACCTTCGCCGTCGCCGCCCTGGTGACCTTCGCGGCGCCGCAGACCCACGACTTCGTCCGCCGGCTGACCTGGCCGCGAGCCATCGTCTGCCTCGTCTTCTTCCAGATCGCCCTGGTGGCGATGGAAACCCAGGGTTACAACCCCTTCATTTACTTCATCTTCTAGCGCCGACTTCCGATCATGCGAGTCACCGAGACCAGCTCTCCTACCAGCCGCCTTCACCGCGTCTTCGTCGCCGCTTTCCTGGTGACTCTCCTCTACGTGCTGCTCTCCCAGCATCTGCTGCCCTCCGGAGACCACTGGGGCCCGCGCGCCGGGCCGTTCGCCGACCTCTTCGCCGAGACGGAGACCTCGTCACCGGCGACCGGCTTCGTGGCCGCCAACCGGCGGCTGAAACAGAGGCTCAACGACTTCGAGCGCCGGCTGGAGGAGGACTCGCACCTGCGAGCCGTGACGCTGTCCGACGTCCAACTGTTCCTCGCCGGCGTGGGTGGCGTGGGCAACGAGAGCGTCTACCTGGGGCAGCACGACTGGTTGATCCTGCGGGCGGGATTCGACTACCTCACCGGCCCGCCGTTCCTGGATCCCAGCGGGCTCGAACGGCGCCGGCGCGCGGCGCCGGCCTGGCAGCCGGCGCCGCGGCCCGATCCTCGGCCCGCCATTCTCGATCTCCATCGTCAACTGGCGGCCCGCGGCATCCGGCTGCTGCTCCTGCCGGCGCCGACCAAGCCGATGATCCACCCCGAGTCGCTGCTGACCGGCCTGGCTGAGTCGGCCGCGACCACCGGTCTCCAGAACCCGTCGTTCCGGGCCTTCCGCGCCGAGCTCGAGGCACATGGCGCCCTGATCTTCGATCCGGCCCCGACGCTGCTCGAGAACCTCCGCGAGACAGGCCGCGAGCAGTATCTGCGCACCGACTCCCACTGGACCCCCGGGGCCGTCGACGCGGTGGCCCGCGACCTGGCCGAGCGCATTCGCTCGATAGAGCTGCCCTGGGCTGGAACCCCGGTGACCTGGCGCCGCCAGAGCACGACCCTCTCCGGCGTCGGCGATCTCGAGCGTTCCCTGATGCTGCCCGGTGGCCAGGAGCTGTTCACGCCGCAGGCGGTCGAGCTGCAGCAGGTCAGGACTCGCCGGGGCCGGCCCTGGCGCCCCGATCCGCGAGCCGAGATCCTCATCCTCGGCGACAGCTTCACCAACGTGTTCTCGGACCCCGGCACCAACTGGGGAACCGGCGCCGGACTGGCGGAGCAGCTGAGCTTCCACCTGAAGCGTCCGGTCGACCGCGTCGCGATCAACGCCGGTGGCGTCGCGGCGACGCGCCGGCGCCTGGTGCAAGATCTGGCCGCCGGACGGGATCGTCTGGTGGGCAAGAAGGTGGTGATCTGGCAGTTCGCGATCCGTACCCTGGCGGTGGGGGATTGGGAATTGGTGGATCTGGGCAGTGTGCGGTAGAGCGCCTGGTCAGCTCACGGCCGATTCGAGCAACCGCAGGGTACCTGCGTCGGCGTCGATCTCGGCTTCGATGCCGATGGGCTGATCTCGGCGGTGCCAGCCACCCCGGTCAGACCCCCCCCCGGTCAGACCCGGTTCCGTGTATCCTTCCTGGACGGAGGGAGTCAGTCGCTACCAGTGGAATACGATCTGTTCATCAGCCACGCGAGCGAGGACAAGGCCGAGTTCGTCGAGCCCTTGGTGGGGGCGCTCGGAGACCGCGGGCTCCGCGTTTGGTACGACAGTCGTGAGATCGCGCTCGGGGATGACTTTCGCTTCAGGATGGATGAGGGGCTTGCCTTGTCCAGCTTCGGCGTGGTGGTCGTCAGCCCGAGTTTCCGGAAGTACTGGCCCGAGGCGGAGCTGAGCGCTCTCTTCACTCAGGAGAGGGTCTTCGGGGAGAAGCGGATCTTGCCGGTAGTCCATGCGATGACCGCCAGGGAAGTGGCCGCCAGCTGGCCCCTGCTCGCCGCCCGGGCGGCCGCCTACTCCTCCGATGGGGTGGAGGCCGTCGCGGGAAAGATCAATGCCGCGGTCCGGCAGGTTGAAGCGCCGCGAGTTCGGGGAGTGAGCCGGCTGTTCGGCGTTCCCGACACCCGCTCGGTGCAATTCGTCGGCCGCGAGCACGAGATCGAGCAGCTGGGGCAGCTTCTGCGCCGGCCGGACTCGGACCGGATCGCGGCGTCGGTCGAGGGGCTCGCTGGAGTGGGCAAGACCGAGCTGGCTCTACAGCTCGTCTACAAGCTCGCGGCCGAAGGGGCCTTCCCCGGCGGGATCTTCTGGTTCGATGCCGAGAACCCGGATCTGACGGCGGCCTGGGGCACCGTGATCGCCGACGCTCAAGGAATCTCCGAAGGATCGGTCGCCGAGCGCGCTTCCCAGGCCGTGCGGCTGGTCAGCCGCAAGACGGCGCCGGTGTTGATCGTGCTCGACAACGTCACGCGGTGGAGCACCACCGAGAAACCGGCTCCGCTGCCGGGCGGGGCGCACCTGCGCTTCCTGCTCACCACCCGGCAGCGCCGCCTGGGTGGCCCCCGCTTTCAGCATCTTGCCGTCGGATTCCTGGAGCGGGAGTTTGCCGGCGAGCTTCTCGCGTCGGCGGCCGGCCGAGATCTGGCACCCCTGCCGGGGCACGAAGACCTCCTCGAGTACCTGGGCGGCCACGCCCTCGCGATCGCGTTGGCCGGAGCGTTCCTCGCCGAATACCCGGAGGAGACGCCGGCCAGCTACCTCGCGGAGCTCCGAGCCGGTGCTCCGGTCGAGCGAGAGGTCAGCGAGCAGTTGCGCTACAGCCAGACCGTTACTCAGGCGTTCGAGACGATCTGGCACCGACTCGGGGAGGAAGCGCGCCACACCTGGCGCCTGGCGGCTAGCTTCGAGCCGGAGCTCGTCAGCCTGGAGCTCTCCGAGGCAGTGGGCCTCGATGCCGCGAATCGGCGTCTCCTGAGGCGGCGTCATCTGATCGAGACCGACCAGGTGGGGCGCTGGCGGATGCACCGGCTGACCCGCGAGTTTGGGCGTAGGTCGGGTACCGAGCAGGAGCTGGGTGAGGCGCGGACAGCCTTCGTGACCGGCTGTGCGAAGTTCATCGACCAGATCGATCTCGCAACCGGTTTCAGGCTGTATCTCGCCAACCGGGCCCACCTCGACAGCGCCCTGAAGGAGGCGCCTGGAGTCTTCGCCGAAGACGACCCCAGGTGGTCGCTGTTTCTCGGTCACATGGGAACCGCCTTGCACTCCGCCGGAGATCTCTCGCCGGCGCGGGAGCTTCTCGAGAGAGCTCTGGACTCGCACCTTCAGAACTTCGGCAAAGACCGACCCGAGTTGGCGACCAGCCACTCGAATCTCGGATGGGTACTGAAGGAGATGGGCGATCTGCCGGCAGCTCGCGAGCAATTCGAGCAGGCCCTGACCCTGGACGTGGACAATTTCGGTGAGGATCACTCCGAAGTGGCCAGCAGCCGCTCCAATCTCGCGCTGGTGCTGAAGGCTCGGGGCGAGCTCGAAGCAGCCCGCGAGCTCCTGGAGCAGGCGCTGGCCTCGAATCTGGACAATCTCGACGAGGATCATTCCGAGGTGGCGAGCAACCGCTCCAATCTTGCTGGAGTGTTGCTGGCTCAGGGTGATCTGCCGGCGGCGCGCGAGCTTCTGGAGCAGGCGCTGGCATCGGACCTGAGAGAGTTCGGCGAGGACCATCCCAAGGTCGCGATCCGGCGCTCGAACCTGTCTACGGTCTTGCGGAAACAGGGCGACCTGCCGGCGGCGCGCGAGCTGCTCGAGCTGGCCCTGGCGACGGGCCTGGAGAGTCTGGGCGAGGATCATCCCAAGGTCGCGATTCGCCGCTCGAAGCTCGCCCTGGTGCTCAAGGCCCAGGGTGACCTGGCGGCGGCGCGCAAGATGTTGGAGCGGGCGCTGGCCTCGAATCTGGAAGTCCTCGGTGAGGAACATCCGAATGTCGCGACCAGCCGCGCGAGTCTCGCCCTGGTGCTCGAGGCTCAAGGCGATCTGCCGGCGGCGCGAGAGATGGCTCGGGAGGCCGTCGAGACCGCCTCCCAACAGCCCGAAGGCTCCCTGGTCAGAACCCGGGTCGAAGCCGAGCTGCGAGGGATTCTGGGAGACTCGTGAGGACTGATCAGCTCACAGCCGGCTCGAGCAGCCGCAGGCTGCCGGCGTCGGCGTCGATCTCGGCCTCGATGCCGATGGGCAGTGTGAACTGGCGCGGGATGTGGCCGATCATGGCGCCACGGTAGGCGGGGATGCCCAGCGGCGCGACGTGGTCGGCGAGCACTTCCTCCAGGGTCAGGGAGCCGTAGGTGCTGTCGGGCTCGCAGTCGCGGCAGCTGCCGAAGACGAAGCCGTGCAGGCCGTCGAGCAGACCCGCCAGGTGCATCTGCGTGAGCATGCGGTCGACGCGGTAGACCTCTTCGTTGATGTCTTCGAGGAAGAGGATGCCGCCCGTGAGGTCGGGCATGTAGGGGGTGCCGACGATGGCGGCCAGCACGGTCAGATTGCCGCCGAAGAGGCGGCCGTGCGCCTTGCCCGGGGTGATCGTCGCCCAGCGGTCGCGGGTCTGCACCAGCTGGTGTTCGGGGATCTCGCGCGGATTGGAGAACTCCACCAGCTCGCCGTCGAAGAGCACGCGCCGGAAGTAGTCCGCCGACCACTTGGCGCGCGGGTGCGGTCCGTGGAAGGTCACCAGGCCGGTCTGCGCGTGGATGCCGTTGAGCAGCGCGGTGACGTCGCTGAACCCGGCCACCACCTTGGGGTGGGCGCGGATCAGGTCGAAGTCGAGGTGGGGCAGCACCCGTGCCGACCCCCAGCCGCCGGTCCCGAAGAGGGCGTTAATTGCAGGGTCGGCGAAGAAAGCGTTGACATCGTCGGCGCGTTCCTCGTCGGTGCCGGCGAAGTAGCCGCGGCGCTTGTGGAAGTTGGCGCCCTTGACCGGCACCAGCCCCACCGCCTCGAGCGACTCGGCCTGGACCTCCACCGGCTCGCTGCGGAAGGCGGCGCGGGCCGGGTTGATCATACCCACGCGGTCCCCCGGCCGCAGCCGGGGCGGTTTGAGGATCCGGCGCTCTTCGGCAGCCGCCGGCCGCGCCTCGGCCGGCCGCGCCGCCGCCAGCAGTCCGGCGGCGGCGCCTCCGATCAGGAGCTCTCTGCGCGTCGTCATGGTTCTTACCTCCGGGTGCATTATCTCCCGCGTTGATGATCAATTCTGTCCTCTGCCGAGGACGTTCCCGATCGCTATATGACTATAGTGAGCCCGTCTGGGCAGAGCAGGAAGAGGTCGCCAGCGCGTCTTCGCGGACCTGTTCCTCTGCGGCACCGGCGTCATCGGGGCGGTGGGATCACATGCGCCCCGGCGCGCTCGCCGCGGAGATGATGCTGCGATCGTAGGCTCGTTGGGCGCGCTCGGCCCAGGCGAGATGTCGCTTCAGCTACCAGCCGAGTCGATCTACGGCGGACAGGTGATCTACACTTGGGTGATGACTGAGTTTACCCGAGCTATCGGCGAGTTGCTGCCAAAGATCCGCTCGCTCATCGCCTCGGCGCGCGACGCCGCTACGCGCAGCGTCAATACTCTGCAGGTGCTGACCAACTTCGAGATTGGTCGCCTGATCGTCGAGCATGAGCAGGAGGGCGCTGAACGCGCAGTGTACGGGCGGGCCTTGATGCAAGAGCTTTCTTACTCGCTGACGGCCGAGTTCGGCCGAGGTTTCTCCCACCGCAACCTCGACTACATGCGGAAGTTCTATCTGACCTACCGCGACCGGGAGCCGCAGATTTCGCAGACGGTTTCTGCGAAATTCCCACAGCCACCGGGCGAACGAGCGTCGACCGAGTTGGCAGCAGCCGAGATATCGCAGACGCCCTCTGCGAGCTTCACTCTGAGCTGGTCGCACTACGTGTTCCTGATCTCGATCGAGAACCCTGACGAGCGCGCTTTCTACGAGATCGAGGCGGCGGCCGGCGGCTGGACCTTGGCGGAGCTCAAGCGGCAGTTCGACTCCGGTCTCTACGAACGGCTGGCGCTGAGCCGGGATCGAGACACGATCCGCGATCTGGCCCGCGCGGGGCAGATCGTTGCCGAGCCGAAGGATGTCCTGAAGAGTCCATACGTGCTCGAATTCCTCGGCCTCGAGGAGAGACCGAGCTACTCCGAGTCAGACCTCGA
>JAAELT010000711.1 GCA_024226315.1 bacterium
AAGAAACTCTTAAGAAACTTTCAGTACTTGATCAATTGTTTCTTATAAAACAAAATACGTAAATATGCCAGAAAAATTCTAGAAAGCTAGCATGCCTCTCAGATGGGTATTTGGGTGGGGTATTTGGAAGTGTAACACTGGGTATTTGGCCAATCATGACAGTATGAGGTGATAACAACAAAATACCCAGGTACATGACATGACAGTGATTGGCCACAAATACCCATATTTGTAATATATACTGCAAATTTTGGAAGTGTAACACTGAACGGTAATAAATATACGAGGGACGACACAATTTCATTTGGTAACACTAAATGATTACACGTTTTTTTTTTTTTATAAGAAAGTTCTTTTTGGGGCCAGTATTGAAACTTTCTTAGAAATTCATGTTTTCAGTACAAAAACTTTCTTGTGACTTTCTTAGCAAAAATTTTGGAATGATGTATTTCTGCGCATGCATAGTTAAAGGCACTGTAAAAATTGCTCAAATATCACGTTTTCCATAAAAAATAATCATAAGACTTGTTTAATAGCAAGATGAACAACTGAAGAAGAGCAAAAATAACATACAGAACATTAAGAGTGAAAATACGAAACAG
>JAAELT010000712.1 GCA_024226315.1 bacterium
CATCAACTCTCTGGCAGCCCAGAAATTGAACCTTCCTGGACCCTTCGTGGAAGGAAAAGATCTCAGGCAAGTTCTTTTCAGTTCTCTTTTTGAAGCCGAAAGCCTCTTTGAAAGAATCAGGTCCGGCGAACAGATCGAGAACGTTGAAATCGAAGGCAAGCACTTTCCTGACGGCAAGGAGGATCTAGAGACAATAACCATTCGAAGCATGATCATCAGCTGTTACCCTGCTGTCAGCGAGTTCGACGACAGTTCCTTAGTTGTGGTCGTTCTCTCGTAAGCAGTTGCTACCTGCCCTGCTCCTGCGTCGCGAGACTAGCTGGCGCTGTATCTCAGGACCGTGGTCAAGCGAGCACTCCAAGAGCCGGGCGCATTTAGCCCCCTCAGAAGCGGTGCCAGACACCGCTTCTGAGAGGCATTGGCCGCGGTAGGACATGCAGCCAGAACCCACTCAAGCGCAGGATGTCGTCGACATGGTCTCTATGCGGATGGGTTATTATCAGCTGATTAATGACGTGCACTCCCCAGCTGCCATGTAGATGAAGCAGTGGGCTGAACTCTCGTTTATGGCTGCTACAGTTGCCTGTTCCCAGGTCAACGATTATGTTCTTGCCGTTCGGGCTCTGGATGTACGTAGCGTGGCCATGCTGCACGTTCCAGAATACTACTTTCGCAGCCACTGCCTCCCCCATGATCTTATCGCGAGGTTGTTATACCTTCTTCGCAAGCCCGGTCCCGACGAACGCCATGCCGTATTGCCGCAGGAGTGCCAGGATGTCACTGCGGTGGATGCCGAGCAGGCATGCCGCCTTGCCGGACGAGATTCGCTCACGAGTGAAGAGGGAGAGCGCCAGCCACTCGAGAGCCCGCCGCTGGATCTCGGCCGGCTCGAGGCCCATCTCGAGCAGCGCGTTGGGGACGGTGAATTCGAGCGTGGTTCCCATGAGGTGAACTCCTCTGGAGATTCTACCCGTTCTCGCGGCTCGCTGCTCTCCGCCTGAGCCGGCTACCCCTTCGCCCGCCGCTTCACCCCCTCCCCCACCAACTGAATGGGCACCGCTTCTGAGGCACCGGTACTGATGCATTGGAAGCCGGACACCCCGGCCGGGCCCCTGCTCCCCCGCCCCAAACCCTATCTCCCTCCTACCCCGCTCCGGCTCCACCATCAACAGCCGAATCGCCTCGAACACCGCCCTGAACCGCGCGTCATACCTCCGCTCCAGCTCATCCAGCCTCGCGACGATCTCAGGCTGGCCGGTGACCAGCCGCCTAAGCCTGAGAAACGCCCGCATGATCTCGATGTTCACCTGAACCGCCCGCCGGCTCCGCAGCACGCTCGAGAGCATCAGCACCCCGTGTTCCGTGAAGGCATACGGCCGGCGCCGCAGCCCCATCTTGGCCGCCGGATTGGAGGTCACAATCTGTGACCTCCAATCCTCCAGCTCCTCCTTGGTGAGCTGGAACATGAAGTCCCCGGGGAACCGGTCCCGGTTCCTCTTGACCGCCTGCACGAGCACCTTCGTCTGGATTCCGTAGAGCCTCGCCAGATCCATATCCAGCATCACCCTCTGCCGCCGCAGCAGCAGAATGGACTCTTCGATGCTCGCCAGCGGGATCAGCTCACTCACCGACGCCGAATCCGCCGCACCATCCTCTCCTCCCCCACCAAGGCGCACAGACTCTCCAACACCCGCGCAATCCCCGGCACCACCCGATCCGCCTCGGCGACCGCCTTGTCTGCCCGCTCGTGCGAGAGGATCCGGTCCTGCCTCGCTCCCTCCACCGACCGCAGGGCGGCACGCAGCTTGCGCGCGCCCGCCTCGAGCAGCTCGGCGACAGTGCCGGGCTCGAACCCGACGCCGGCGAGGGGCCAGCGGCAGCCGCCGGCGAGATCGTGCACTACCTGGGCGGTGATCTCCGCCCGGCGCACCTGGCGATACCCGCCCTGCGGCACCGCTCCGCCGATGCCGAACATGGCCAGCACGTCGGTATCGAGTGCGACACGGAGCAACCGGTGGAACCGGGTCTGCTCGCCGTGGAGCTCCGCGCCCGCCTCGTCCCGCAGCCGGCGGAGCTCAACGACCCGGTTCTTGTCGAGCACGTAGGCGTCTTCCGCCTCGGCGAGCTGAAGCTCCACGTCGGCGAGCTGGGCGTCCCAGAGATCGAACATCGGTTCATGGCTGAAGCTCTCCCCCGCTGGCGTCGCCGACCGCTCGGCGAGGCGCCGGCTCAGCTCCGTGCCTCGGGCACGGAGCCCACCCCGAAGTTTCTCGATCATGTTCAGGTGTCGGTTTACGGACCTTCTTCGCATCTGCCTCTCCTTTCTGTTTCAGTCGTCAGCCTCTGTGGAGGCCGGTGGATCTTCACGCTGCCCAAGTCGCCCGACGACAGCGACGCCGCCATCACCCGCAGACCGCCGCGCGACCGCGGCTCGCCGTGCTCCGCCAGGTCCCGGAACAAGTGGAAGAAATCCCAGTAGGCGCCGACGGTGTGCCCCGCGCGGACCTTGCTGGCCAGCAGGTCGACGACCGCGACCAGCAGCCGTTTGACCTGCTTCTGCTCCGCGCCGGCCGGCTCGAAACCGGCCACGAACGCCCGCGCCGCCTTCAACCGGCGCCGCTCGACGTACAGCTTGCGGCGATAACCGAAAAACTCCCTTCGCCTCGCCATGGCTCAGCCCACCACCTGGCGCAGGAACGTCTGCCGCCCCTTGCCCGCCAGCCTCGGCGAGTCCAAGGCCCGGCGGTACTCCTCGGCGACGCGCCACCAGCGCTCCAGCTCGCGGCCGTGACAGCGCGCCCGGTCGACGAAGCCGATGATCGAGAGCACCAGGCCCTTCAAGTGCCCCTGCTCGAAGTTCGTGGCCTCGAACGCCTCGGCGCTCGCCCGGATCTGCGCCAATCTCCTGCGGATACTGTGATCTCTCCTCATGCCACCTCCCTGGCTCTGCGGGTCTTCACCGACCACCGCACCCCCTTGTAGCTGCGCGCCCCCTGCTCGACAAAGGCGCGGCCGGCCAGGCGGCCGCGCACGGCGCCGAGCTGGGTGGACAGCTGGGCCGGGGTGGGTAGTCGGTGGCGCTCGAGCTGGGGAAACAGGTCGGCCAGCGCCGAGCGCAATTTGGTGAAGCGGCCGGCACTGTGCTCGGCCGCGAGCTCCTCCAGAATCTCCTTCGACGACGCCGCGCCGCCGAACACCTCCAGCAGCTCGGCCAGGCCGTGCACCAGGTCGAGCAGCGTGCCCTCCTCGGCGTCGGCAGTGGCCTCAAGGTCGTCGCGGGTGTCGGCCGGGTCGGGCAGGCCGAGCCACACCAGGGTGGCTCGCACCACGTCGGACCAGCCCTCGTACGAGCCCCAGCCGCTGAGCTTCTGTGCCGGCGAGCCGGCGGCGGCGTAGCCGCGCAGCAGGGTCAGCGCCGCCGGCAGCAGGCGCCGGCGCTCGCCGCGCAGCCAGGCGAGCAGGCGCGGATGGCGGAAGCCCGAGCGCCGTTCCGGACGCTCCTGGGGCGCCTCGAGGCGCACGTGCAGGCAGCGGCGCGGGGTGTCGCCGCGCAGCACCACGTTGTTGCCGGTGGCGTACCAGGTGATCTCGAGCGGCACCGACACCTGCTCGTTCGAGCCCAGCAGGCGGTCGCTCCAACTCTCGGCGGTGAGCGCGCGGTCGAGCGTCGAGCAGCCGAAGCTGCCGGCGACGTTGTCGATCAGCACCAGGCGCACGCCCTGGAGCGCCAGACCGGTGATCTGCTTGCGCAGCTCCTCCTCCTCGTGCGAGTACGACATGCGTGCCGCCACCCGGCCGGTGAGCAGCACGCTGCACACGTCGGCCAGCAGGCTCTTGCCGCTGCCGCGCACGTTGGCGTCGATCAGGTTGAGCGGCGACGGGCCGGAGAACGCCGGCCGCGCCAGCGGCGTGAGCACGGAGGAGAGCCAGGCCGAGTAGTGGGCCTCGGCGCGGAACGGGAAGTCGCACACCGCCTCGCGCAGCTGGGCCATGGCGTGCTCCAGCTGCGCGGAATCCGGGCTCTCGGGCACCGGCTCGAACTCCTCGCCCGGCCGGTAGACCAGGCGGGTGGCCGGGTCGTAGCCGGGCTCTTGCAGCACCGAGCCGTCGCGCCGCAGCACCGGCCCCTCGACCACGCCGTCGAGCGCCGACACGGCGGGCCAGGTGCCGCGGCCGAGCAGGGCGCGCACCGCCCAGCGCGGCGGGTGCGCGGGGCGGTACCCGTCACCGGCCGGTTTGACAAAGGTGCAGTGGCGCGACAGCAGCTCGCGCAGGCGCGGCTCGGCGACGATCCTGATCAGAGCCGATTCCTCGCTGCGGGCCTCCAAGCCCATCACCTGGACGAGCACGCCGCCGCGCTGGTAGAGGTTGCTCTCGCCCGCGGCCAGGGCCGCCAACGCGCGGTCGTTGACCTCGTGCTCGCGGGTGCTGATCAGGATCTCGGGCGCCCCACCAGGTGGCGCGGCCGCGAGCTCCGCGGCCGCGGCGGCGCCCGCGACGATCTCGACCGGCTGCGTCTCGCCGCCGGCCTCCAGGATCTCGGGCGGCGGCGGCACGGCGCCGGCCCTCTCGGCCGCCGGCAGCCGGGGACGGCGGCCGAGCACGATCGGGCTCTTGACGTGGCCGCGCAGCGGGCACTTGGAACAGTGGTCGCGGTAGGCGCCGGGCAGCTCGCCGATCTTGGCGCAGGTGCGGGGGCCGGCGGCATCGAGGGCGTGCTCGATCTTGGCGTCGGTCCTGTCCACCGAGTAGCCGGGGTGGTCGCGGCTGGCCAGGTGGCACAGACGACTGCCGTCGGCGGCGCCCACCCGGCAGCGGACGATGATGGTGAGCAGGGCGAACCACTCGGGCTCCGACAGGCGGGCGCGGTTCAGGTAGGCCCACACCACCCAGCTGCAACCCTCCCAGATGAGCAGGAGCTCCGACGGCGGCCCGTAGTCGCGCGTACCGGCCAGGCGCGCCAGGCTCTGGGCGGCCACGTCGCTGGCCGCGGGCGGCTCGGGGAAGACCTCGAACTGCTCGCGCTCGTAGCGCACCTCGTCGAGCTGCGCGCCGAGCGGGAACTGCAGCGCGGTGACGTCGCGGCTCAGGGACTCTTTGTGGTTGATGGTGCCGGGCACGCGCAGCAGCTGCGCCAGGCTCGAGGTCTCGTCCACCCACCAGCCGTGCTCCTGGGCGGCGGCGCGCAAAGCCGCCTGCAGCCGGGCGACCAGGGCGCGCGCCCGGGCGCGGTCTTCCGGGGTCGCCAGGATCCAGGGCTCGCGCAGCAGCCAGTAGACGTGCAGGCCGCCGCCGGAGTCGATGATGATCGAGGGTTTCAGAGCTACCGCCGCCAGCACGCCGAGGGCGGCGGCGAGGTCGGGCGGCAGGTCGGTGCGGCTGTGGCCGGGGCCGGCGATGTCGATGTCGGCCCAGAGGGCGCCCAGCAGGGTGGCCGAGTCGGCCGAGCCGCGCACCATGCGCTTGGTCGCCCGCGGGCGCAGGGCCTGGGCGATCCCGAGCGCCGCCTCGAGGTTCTGCAGGCAGACGCCGAAGTAGACGTCGCGGGTGTTGCGCAGGTCGCGCGCCTTGCGCGCGGCCTGGTCCAGGTTGTCGAGCCAGTAGGCGTGCTTGCCGCCCTTCCGGCAGGCCTTGGTCCAGAGCACCAGCTGACCCGGCCCGATGGGCTCGGGGAAGAGCGCCTGGAAGAACTGGATGGGGGTGATCTGCATGCGTGCCTCGGTGGTTCGTGCGGGTCTCTGCTCGTAACGGCTCAGCGGTGGCGAAAAAGGGGCGCCCGGGCCGGGGGCGGGAGCGCGCGATGGGGAGACGGGAGGAGGTGCTCTCGGGTCCCCGGCCCGGGCGTTCAGGTCAGCTCAGGTCAGGTGGCCGGCGGCACCGGCGGGGGCTCTGCCCCGGTTGGCGGCGGCTCCGGCGGGGGCACGGCCCCGGTCGGCGGTGGCTCCGGCGGGGTTTCCTCCGGCTCGCCCGGTGAGGCGTCGTCCGCCCCGGTGCCGTCCTCGCCGGGCGCGGCCGGCTGGTTGGCGTCGGGCAACGGCGTCGGCCCCTCGGGCAAGGCGGCGGGCGGCGCCGAGCCGCCGCCGCGTCCCGAGCGGTGCGTGGACGGGCGCACCCGGACGGCGATGCCGGGGTGGTCGGCGTAGTGGTACAGCGACTCCAGCAGCCGGGCGCTGACGCCGATCCGGCGGTCGAGCCGATCCATCTCGCGGTCCTTGGCCGCGAACAGCTCGTTCGAGTCCTGGGTGTCCTTGCGCAGCTGCCTGATGGCCGTCCCGAGCACGTCCAGGTCGGGCTTCATCTTCTGCGCCAGCATCGTCAGGTCGACGCCCACGTCGAGGCGCACCGGCGGCCGGTTGAACTCGGGGTCGAGCAGGTTGTCGTGCAGCGCCGTGCCCTGGCGGTAGAGCGGCACCGGGTCGGTGCGCACGTACGAGCTCGGCTCCTCGAACATGGCGTCGCTGCCGCCGGGACCGTAGATGGCGTCGAAGATCTTGCGCGCGCCGAACAGGTGCTCGCGCACCGCGTTGCGGGCGCGGTCGCGCACTTCGCGCTTCTCGCGGTCCTCGGTGAGCTCGCTGCGCAGCTCGCCCTCGACGCGCAGCACCTCCTGGTGCAGCTCGTCGAGATCTTCGGAGATGAAGGTCTGCAGCTGGAAGACGTCGGGGACGGTCTGCCCGTCGGGCAGCTTGTGCGCCCACCTCTGGGCGAGGGTCAGAGTGATGGTGTCGCGGTGGCTGAGCGCCGCGCCGGACAGGCGGCCGCACTTCTTTTCGAGTTCGTCGATCATGCGATAGACCATGGCGGGGGGTTCCTTTTGGGTAGAGAAAGGGGCCGGGGCGAGCGGCTGCCCGCCCCGGCCGGGACTCAGTCGGTGTCGGTGTCGCTGTCGCTGGACGCCTCGACCGCGCGGACCAGGTCGGCCGCGAAATCGAAGTCGCCTTCGCTCAGCAGGTTGGGGATCGGGATGCCGGCGATCACGTCGACCGCGTTGCCGGTGATCTCGATCCTGGGGATCTGGCCGCTCCGCTCGGCGGCGGCGGCGACCTGGATGTCGGCGAAGGCCGTAGCCTCACCGAAGTTGGCGAAGTAGTACCGGCGGCGGATGGCCACCGGAGCCCAGACCACTTCGAAGCCGGTTTCAACGGCTCGCTGCTCGATGCGCTCGGAGGTCATGGGCACCTCGAAGTCGCCCGGCAGATCGCGGTTCTGGACGCGTTCGGGCTTCATCCGCTCCCAGCGCTCGGCCAGCGAGAGGAAGAAGTCACGGATCAGTGCGAGTAGGTTCATGGCGGCGGGGGTCCTCGTCTGGTGTGGGCGGCGTCCCGCCCGGTATGTGGAAACGGCAGCGGCCACGCGGCCGCGTCCGTAGCGCCCGGTGTCGGGGTCTCTCGGCAGGCCGCGCTTCAGGCGGCCGCGTCTGGGCCGGCCGCGTCTGGGCCGGCCGCGTCTGGGCCGGCCGCTGTCGTGCAGTCGTGGGTGAGCTCTTCGAGGCCGGCGATCTGCCGCTCGAAGGCGAGGCACATGAGCTGGGTGACGTGGATCTTGTCGGCCAGCCTGCGCAGCGTGGCGTCGGGCACCTGGCACTCGGAGACCTGGCCCCGCAGCGCGCGCAGGGCGCGCTCGGCGCGGCTCACCACCGTGGTCGGCCGGTAGTCGCCCTCGATGATCGCCACGCGGCTGCCGACCTCCTCGCTGAGCTGCTCACAGACCAGCTCGACGAGTTGCTCCTTGGAACATTGCCCCAGCTCAACGAGGCGGCGTTCGAGACCCGGATCGGGGCGCGTCTTGCCGGATTCGTAGTTGCCGAGGGTGTGGCGACTGACGTCGAGCTGAGTGGCGAGCTGGGCCTGGCTGAGCCCAGCGCGCCGCCTCAGCTTCCGATAGATGGGGGGTAAAATCTTGTCGAACATGCGACCAGGGTAGAGACCGCCCGGCCGCTGCTCAATCTACGAATTTTCTACAATGCAGACACAGATTCGACATTTCGGGGCAATGCCGAACGCGGTCCCGTGGCTTTTTTCGACATTCCGCCGGAATGCGGAGCCTGAGAGGACCTTGCCGAACCTGGCTTTACATAGATCAGAAAATGAATTTTTTTATCTGTTCGCCCGTTAACCGGGCAGAAAGAGTATAAATCGGGGCGTTTCCCTTATAACTATACAAACGGCCGGCGCTCACTCCTCCACCGCGAAGTCATCGAGGCGGGCGCCGGCGTCGAGGGCCTGCTTCAGCCAGTTCGCCATCCGTCCGCGGCCGGACCAGGTGAGGTGGGCGTGCTCGGGGTGGCGGTATTTCGGCCGCACGCTTTTGCGGCCGTCGGAGCGCGGAGCGTCGCCGAGGGCATGGAAGCGCGCGCGGTTGGCGTTGTGCAGCGAGAGCCAACCGCCTTCCGGCCCCAGCACCAGGTGGTCGAGCAGCCGCACTCCCACCACCTCGCTGGCCTGGCGCACCTGCCGCAGCAGACTCCAGATCTTGCGGCTGACGGTGAGCTTGCCGCGTACGCGGTTGTGGAACGTCACCAGGCCGTCGGCCAGCAGCAGCATGCCGGGGCTCAGCAAGGCGCCCGAATCGAGCGGGCACTCAAAGAGCGCAACAGGGTAGACTGATGACCTGGAGGGACCCTGAAATGCCATCCCACGCGCCCCCGGTCACGGCAACCACCAATCGCCTGCCGTTCGACGCTCTGTCGCCAGCGAAGTTCGAGGAACTCTGCCTGTGGCTGATCCGCCGCGAGGGCTACAAGCGTGTCGAGTACCTCGGCGAAGCCGGTAGCGAGCAGGGGCGCGATCTCGTCGCCTGGAAAGACGATCGCCGGTTCGCCTTCCAGTGCAAGCGGGTCCGGAGGTTCAACGCCTCCGACGGGAAGCGGGAGATCAAGAAGATCCGAACCCTGGCGGATGAAGACCAGCCGGACGAGCTCGTGTTCTTGGTGAGCCGAGCGGTTCGAGCTGCAGCTCGAAAAGAAATTCGCAAAGCGTGGGGTTACGAGGACACCTGTCACTTCTGGGCCGGTGGCGAGCTAAACGAGCGCGTTAACCGCTACGCTCACCTCCGGGAGCACTTCTTCCACCTGCCACCGTTCGAGCCTCAGCCCAGGACCAAGCCCTGGAACGCCCCCCATAGCCGCAACCCCTATTTCACCGGCCGCGGGGACACCCTCGGAGCGCTCCGACGCCAGCTCACCGAGGAAAGGACGGTCGCGCTAGGCCAGATCCAGGCGATCAGCGGCCTAGGCGGCGTAGGCAAGACGCAGACGGCACTAGAGTATGTCTGGCGTCACCGGGCCGATTACGATGCGGTGCTGTGGACGCGAGCCGAGACGGAAGAGGAACTCGTGACCGGGTTCGTCGAGATCGCGTGCGTTCTATCCATACCCCAGGCGGAGTCCGATGATCAGGCGGAAACGGTCGCGGCGGTGAGACGCTGGCTCGAGGAGCACGATGGCTGGCTTCTGGTCTTCGACAACGCCGACAAACCGGAACTCGTGAAAACCTATCTGCCGAAGTCCCCTCGCGGCCACGTGCTCCTGACATCGCGTGCCCGGAGCTTCGGTGTTCTTGGGATTCGGCGACCGGTACGGATGGAGGTGCTGCCTCCGGAAGAGGCCCTCGAGTTCTTGCTGGAGAGGACGGAACGCCAAGGAGAGGTCGAGAGCTCGGCCGCGGCCGAGCTCGCTGAAGAGCTGGGCTACCTGCCGCTGGCGCTCGAGCAGGCGGGCGCCTACCTTGAGGCCCAGAAGGCCCGCTTTGAGGACTACCTAGCTAGCTACCGGAACCTCCACCTCGGGGTCCTTGAGCGAGGGGCGCCGCGGCAGTATCCCAAGTCGGTGGCCACTACCTGGTCGCTGAACGTCGACCAGGTCAAGGCGACGTCGCCGGCATCAGCCGAGATCCTGCAGCTCAGCGCCTTCCTTGCTCCAGATCGGATTCCGGAGGAAATCTTGCTGAAAGGGGCTCCGGAGCTGGGCCCGGTGCTGGGAGCAGCGCTTGAGAAAGCCGCGGACGATCCGCTAGTGGTTAGCGAGCTTCTGGCGCCGCTGGTAGGTTACTCGCTGATCGATCGAGACGCCGAGGATCGCACTTGGAGTGTCCATCGGATGGTTCAGGCGGTGACGAAGCAACGCTTGGGTGGAGTGAAGAAGGGCCTTTGGGCCAAACGATGCGTGAGAGCGCTAGACCGAGTCTTCCCAGAGGCGGAGCTGACAAGTTTGGCGAAGTGTGCACGTCTCTCGTCCCACGTGTTGGCCGCCACGCGTAGCGTTCAGCCGCGGGCTTGGGCCTCGGAACAGGGCTGCCGATTGCTAGACAAAGCGGGGAGGTACTCGTGGGCGAGGGGCCAGTATCGAGATGCGCGGGCGTTTCTTGAGCGCGAACTAAAAATCCGGAAGAAGAAATCGGGACGGGAGCATCCGGACACCGTTTCGAGCCTCAACAATCTAGCCGCCCTGTACAGGGATCAAGGGGACTATAAACGCGCGGCACCGCTTCTTGATCGCGCACTCAAAATCCTCGCTAGATTAGTGGGACCGGAGAATCCCTTCGTCGCTACAATCCTGAGCAATCGGGCCTCTTTGTACCGTGCTCAGGGGGAATACAGCCGGGCGGCGGCGCTACATGAGCACACGCTCAAGATCCGGGAGAGGGTTCTGGGGCCGGAGCATCCCGACGTCGCTGAAAGCCTCAACAACCTGGCGATCGCTTACAGCGCTCTAGGGAGAGACCGACAAGCGGCGCCCCTCCATGAGCGCGCGCTTGAGATCTGGGAAAAGGTGCTGGAACCCGAGCATCCCAAGGTCGCTGCAGCCCTCAGCAATCTAGCCATCCTGTACCGCGCTCAAGGGGAATACAGCCAGGCGGCGGCGCTACATGAGCGCGCGCTCGAGATTCGGGAGAAGGTGCTAGGGCCAGAGCATCCCGAAGTCGCCCAAAGCCTCAATAACCTGGCGGTCGTTTACAGTGCTCTGGGGAAGGACCGACAAGCGGCGCCCCTCCATGAGCGCGCGCTTGAGATTCGGCAGAAGGTGCTGGGGCCGGAGCATCCCGACATCGCTCAAAGCCTCGATAATCTGGCCACACTCTACCGCGCTCAAGGGGAATACAGCCAGGCGGCGGCACATTATGAGCAGGCGTTGGAGATCTTAGAAAAGGTGCTGGGACCGCAGCATCCCAAGGTCGCTGAAACCCTCAACAGCCTGGCTAGCCTCTACCGCGCCCAAAGTCGCTACGAAGAGGCAGAGGAGCTGTTCCAGAGCGCCGTGGCGATCACAGAACCCGCGCTGGGACCCAGCCACCCAGCCCTCGCCGGTCCCTTAGGAAACCTGGCCAACCTCTACCGCGCCCAGAGGCGCTACGCCGAAGCGGAGCCGCTGTACCAGCGTTCCATCCAGATCCTGGAGAAAGCGCTCGGGCCCGACCATCTCAGAATCGCCCAGCCCCTCGAAAACTACTCCCACCTCCTCCGCAAGACCAAACGCCGTCGCGAGGCGAGGGTGATGAAGAAACGAGTGAAAGCCATCCGTAAGGCTCACGCGCGTCGCGAAGACGCTTTCAAGAGCTCCGAGAAGAATGACTGACAAGCTCAGCGAGGGTCCCTAGAACCATCAATCCTCATTTCTCCACACCGAAGTCTTCCAGGCGGGCGCCGGCGTCGAGGGCCTGCTTCAGCCACTTCGCCATCCGGCCGCGGCCGGACCAGGTGAGGTGGGCGTGGTCGGGATGGCGGTACTTCGGCTGAACGCGTTTGCGGCCGTCGGAGCGCGGAGCGTCGCCGAGGGCATGGAAGCGCGCGCGGTTGGCGTTGTGCAGCGAGAGCCAACCGCCTTCCGGCCCCAGCACCAGGTGGTCGAGCAGCCGCACTCCCACCACCTCGCTGGCCTCGCGCACCTGCCGCAGCAGACTCCAGATCCGGCGGCTGACGGTGAGCTTGCCGCGCACGCGGTTGTGGAACGTCACCAGGCCGCCCGCCAGCAGCAGCATGCCGGGGCTCAGGAAGGCGCCCGAATCGAGCGGCGTGCGGCCGAGGTAGCCGACGTAGGGCAGGGTGTAGGCCAGGGGGCGGGCGAAGTCGTCCAGCAGCAGACCTCCCAGGTGCTCGCGCCGCCGGTGGCCCTGGGCGACCATCGCACGCACGTAGGGGGCGACGTTCTCGGGCAGGCGCAGGTCGGGCGGCGGGCTATCCCCCTGGGGGCAGGGGAAGAGCCGGTGGCGGGCGATTATCTGGGGGTCGAGAACGGCGACGGGATCTTCGGTCATCGTGGGCGCGCGCGGTCGGCCTTCAGTTCTCCTCCGCGGCGCCCGCCGGGGGCTCGGTGCCGCCCCCCTCCTCGGAAACATCGCCCTCGGCCGCCGGATCGGGGGGCGGCCCGGTGACCTCCCCGCCCTGGCGGCTCGCGTCGCGCTCCGGATCGAGCGCATGCATCCAGCTGGGATGGTCGGGACGCCAGAACATGGGATCGCAACCCTTCAGCTCGGCGATCACCACCTTTGGGCGCAGCGTGCCGCCGGTTCTACCCCGGCGCACGATTTCGACCTCACCCTCCGGGCCGATCAGGAACTGCAGGCTCTCCCCGAGGCTCGCGAGCTGGTGCTCGGCCTGCTCCAGGGTGGAATGGATGGATTGAATGGCTTCCGTGAGTGCTTGGTCGTCTGTCATCGGGTTACCTCCCGCGGGTCACGATACGCGATTCTCTACGCAGATTCCAAAAGATTTCTCGAATGTTCCGACGATCGCCACCGGGCACCTCAAACACGAGGTTTTGCTAAGATTTGCAGCGGTGAGCTCAGACAGAAACCCCAAGAGGGGCCTCGGAGAGGAAAGCACCAGGCGAATCCGGCTCGCCTTGCAGGCGGAGCTGTATGCGAGCCGCCGCGCCAAGGAGGTCGACGCCGGCATCGGCTACAGCAGCGGCTACCTCTACAAGTTCTGCCGCGGCGAGACCACGGCGCAGGTCGGCAGCTTCATGCAAGCGCTGGAGCTCCTGGACCTGGACCCCGGCCGCTTCTTCGCCAACGCGCTGTCGGCGCCCGTCTCGAACGACGAGATGCTGCGCGAGGTGGAGGAGATCGGCGAGGTCGACAAGCGGCTGGTGAACCTGGAAAAGGCGACGACCCGGCTGAAGTCGACGCCGATTGCCGAGGGCCGACTGCGCGAGGTCGACGCCGAGGCGCTGGTGGCCAAGATGGCGGGGTGCCGCGGCGTGGAGCAGCGGCGGCGCCTGCGACAGGGCCAGAGATACCGGCAGCCGGCGTTCGCCCACGCCTACCTGGAGCACCTGGACGCGTTTCGCTACGACGATCCCAAGCTGGCGGCACGCAACGCCGAGGAGGTGGCGGTGAAGATGATCCACCGGCTGCCCGTGCCCAGGCCGGAGCGCATGGCGCTGCAGCTCAAGGCGTTGGGCGTCTTCGGCTCGGCCCATCGCCTGGTGGGCGGCTTCTCCACCGCCGCCCGGGCGGCGAGGATCGGGCTGTCGCACTCGCGCATGCACCGCCTGTCGCGGACGACCGCGGATCTTCTCCAGCGCGGCGCCTACGCGCTCAGCGACCACGGTCGGTTCGCCGAGGCGATGAAGCTGCTCGAAGAGGCGTTGGTGATCTACTTCGACCTGGATTCACAGCGTGGGCTCGGGCAGGTGATGGTGGATCGGGGCTTGATGCTCACGTACTTGGGCAAACACCGTGCATCTTTGACGGCAACCCGAACGGCACTGAGGCTCCTGCCAAATACAACGCCCCGTGACGCTCGAAATCAGCTGGCAGCACTCGAAGTCCAAGGTCTTGCCTATAAGGGCCTCGGCGACATCGAGAATGCCGAGGAGTCACTTCGACTCGCCGTTGAGAAATCAGATGGACTAGGCGAGATCAACAGGGCAAAGCTGCTTTGGCAGCATGGCTGTCTGGCTTTCGCTCGTAAGATCTTCCCTGTAGCCGAGCACCATCTTCGCCGAGCGCGGGAGGTCTTCGACCGAGTGAAGGGACCTGAGAAGGCCCTCGTCTCCTTGGACCTCGCTGAAGTGCTGGTAGCGCAAGGAGATCTGGCGACAGCAGCTCAGCTTGCGCTAACTATGGCTCGTTACCTGAAGACGTTCAGCAAGAACAAGATGGCGCAAGCGGGCATTTCGGAGTTCATGCGGATCGCAGTATCCGGCAACCTGACACTGTCCTGTATCGGCGAACTCAGGAAGAAGCTCGAGACTGAGAAGATCCGCTTGCTGAATGAGCGCTCCTGACGGGAGACGGGCAAGCCCCGAAGGAACCCTCGGGACTCACCTCCAACGAACCAAGTTTCCTTCGACTGCTAGCCGTTCGGTTCGATACCTGGGCCGAAGCTCGACGGTCTGGACATAGGTCTCTCCTTCCTCGTTCGGGCCGCCACGAGGCACCATCGCCCAGCGTCGCCCGCTAAGAATTACTGACGTTACCGCCGAATCAGCGGCCCTGCGAGATATCGAGAGACTCGAATACTTCCTGATGATGCTGACGCACTTCTCCCTACGCGCATTTTTCCCCCCTCCCCTCTCTTCTCTTCTTCCCGACCAAAAATGCGCGTAAAGGAGGGAGCGTCAGCATCATCAGGGTCGCCTGGAGATTCTTCTTCAGACGAGCAGAAGCTCTGGATTCGACGCCTTTTCGGCAGCGATTGGGGCTACCGAGCCTGACGCTGCCTCCGGCCCCTGCACGCCGAGGGTTGGAAACGGCCCCGTGAAGACGCAGTTGCGACGCCGAGGAACCCTCGCTTCGCTGCTAAAGACAGGGTTCGACGGCGATCGAACCCGTGCTTCCCGCGCGAAGAGGCAGTTGCGTCGCCGCCCAACCCGTGCTTCCCGCGCGAGAACAGGGTTCCGTCGCCGGGGAGCTCGTGCTCAGCCGGCCCGCTTTGACAAATCCCCACCCTCCCCCTACTGTTCCGCCATGGACCTGACCTCCGACGACATCCAGGTCTTCAACGACAGCCTGGACCTGGCCCTGAACCCATCCGGTCAACGCCCGAGAGCCATACGACACCATGACCCCACTCATCCTCACCGTCGCCGCCGTGATTCTGGTCTCCGCGCTGTGCTCGCTGTTCGAAGCGGTGCTCTACTCGGTGCCGATCAGCCACGTGGAATCCCTGGCCGAGGCTAAAAAGCCGTCGGGCATCGCCCTGCGCAAGCTACGCGAGCACGTCGACCGGCCGATCACGGCGATCCTGTCGCTCAACACCATCTCCAACACCGCCGGCGCGGCGCTGGCCGGGGCGCTGGCCACCCGGGTTTTCGGCGCCGACTGGTTCATCGCCTTCTCGGCGTTCTTCACCCTCTCGATCCTGATGTTCTCCGAGATCCTGCCCAAGACCGCCGGGGTCATCTACAGCCGCCCGCTGGCTGGCCCGGTGGCGCGCCCGCTGCAGGCCCTGGTGTGGCTCTTCAGGCCGCTGCTGTACCTGTCGAGGTTGATCACCAAGGCGGTCGCCGGCTCCAGGCAGGCCGACCAGATTTCGGGCGAGGAGATCGCGGTGATGGCCCGCCTGGGCATCCGCGAGGGGGTGATCGCCGAAGGCGAGGGGAAGGTGATCGAGAACATTCTGTCGCTCGAATCCAAGACCGCCAGCGAGGTGATGACCCCGCGCACCGTGCTGTTCACGCTCGACGCCGAGCTGACTGTCGAAGAAGCGCACACTCGGGAGGGGGTGCTCACCTACAGCCGGGTGCCGATCTACCTCGATTCGAACGAGAACATCGTGGGCATCGCGCTGCGCCGCGACATCCTGTCGGCGGTGGCGCGCGACCGCCTCGACGTCAAGCTCGAGGAGCTGGTGCAGCCGGTGCACTTCGTGCTCGAGAAGACCAACCTGAGCCGAGTGCTGCGGCAGTTCCTGGAACGCGGTGAGCACCTCTTCGTGGCGCTCGACGAGTTCGGCGGCCTGGCCGGCGTGATCACGCTCGAAGACGTGATGGAGGAGATCCTGGGTACCGAAATCGTCGATGAGTCGGACCGTGTCACCGACCTGCGCGAGCTGGCACGCAAGCGCCGCGAGCAGGTCTTGAGCAACACGGTCTGAGGAACACGCGATGAACGGCTGGTCAGAGCTGATCGCGGCCGAGCGCCTGGCCGAGCTCGAGCCCACGGTGGGGCGCGAGCTGCTGCGCCACGCGCTGGAGGACCGGCCGCGCGCCGAGAGCCGGCGGGTGTTCACCAACCGCACGCTGCGCATGGGCAAGATCCGCCAGATCGGCTTCGATCTCGACTTCACTCTGGCTCTCTACGACCAGAACGCCATGTCGCAGCTCGCTTTCGAGCTCACCCTCGACCGACTGGTAGAGCGCCACGGCTATCCCAGGGAGATCCTGCGCGCCGAGTTTCGTCCGCCGTTCTGCCGCCGCGGCCTGATCCTCGACACCGAGCACGGCACGGTGCTGAAGATGGACCGCCACCGGTACGTGGGCCGCGCCTACCACGGACGGCGGCCGGTGGAAGGGAGAGAGCGCTCGGAGCTCTACCGCCAGGAGCCGGTCAAGCCGTCGTCGAGCCGCTTCTACCGCGTCGACACCCTGTTCGAGCTGCCGGAGGTCAACATCTTCTCCGAAGTCATCGATCTCGCCGATCACCAGTCGGCGCCGGTGTCTTTCGACTCCTACGTGCGGCTGTTCCAGGACACCAGGCACGCAATCGACTCGATCCACGCCGATCACACGCTCAAGCAGCGCATCCTGGCCGACCTGCCGCGCTACCTGCCGCGTGACGACGAATTGATCCTGGCGCTCAAACGCATGTCGCTGCGTGGTAAGCGACTGCTGCTGATCACCAACTCGGAGTGGTACTACACAGAGGCGCTGTGCTCGTATCTGTTCGACGACGCCCTGGGCGGCGGTTCGTGGCGCGACATCTTCGACCTGGTGATCGTCGAGGCCGGCAAGCCTGGTTTCTTCCGCAAGAACCAGCCGTTCGTGGAGCTCGACGCGGCGGGCGAAGAAGTCGGCGAGGTGGAGCAACCGGACTGGGGCGGCGTCTACCGTGGCGGCTCGCGCGAGAACCTGACCCGCCTGCTCGGCGGCCGCGGCGAGCAGATGCTCTACGTCGGCGACCACATCTACGGCGACGTGCTGTCGACCAAGCTGACCTCCACCTGGCGCACGGCACTGGTGGTCAACGAGCTGGAGGACGAGCTCGAGACCCGCGCCGACCTGTCGTCGCAGCACCGTCACCTCGACGTGCTGCGCGCCGAGCTCGCCGAGTTCGGCCAGCGCATGGACGGCCTCGACGACATCCTGGCGCTCTACCGCAAGCTCGGCAACGGCGACACGGCCGACGACGAGTCGAGCCAGCGCACCCGCACCCACCTGCACGAGCTACGCACCGAGCACCGCGCCATGCGTCAGCTGGTGCGCCGGCTGCAGGACCAGATCTCGACCGCCATCAACCCCTACTGGGGCAGCCTGTTCAAGCAGGGCTCCAACAAGAGCCTGTTCGGCAGCCAGGTCGAGAACTTCGCCTGCATCTACACCTCACGGGTCTCGAACTTCGCGTTCTACGGCTCCAACCACTACTTCCGCGTGCTCCTCGACTCGATGATGCACGAGGCGTCGATCTGATCAGGCCATAGACCGCGACTATGTTCAGTACTCATTATCACCCTGCCGCGACAGCTTCTTGAGACTATGACTACGCCCCAACGCACAGCGCGATCGCCGCACTGATCTCTTCGATTTCATCTGCCCGCAGCTCGCCAAGCCGCGAAACGAACCGCGTCAACGACACCGACTTGACCTGGAAACAGTCCGCCGCCGACTCTTTCACGGCTGGCCGAGTCTTGCCCATCTCGGCGCCACGGGTGGGGTCGAACCGAATCCGCCAGATTTCGCCACGCCTCGGCCGGGCTCTAGTCGCTGAGGGACGTGTCAAAGTAGTCCTCCCAGGAAAGCGACTCGAATCCAGCCAAATCACTGTCGTCTTCGTACTCGTCCGCGACGACGGCCACCGCCTGCTCCATCAACCGGTCCCGCTCGCTCGCCGGCAGCCGCAGCAAAGACCGAGCGTCCATTGCACCAGGCGGTATCTCGTCGAACTCGTCCACCTCGCGGGTGATGCCTGGGCAGATCCGCTCCGCCTGGGTGCGGCTCAACAGCCCCTCGGCCAATGCCCTCACGGCTAGCTGCCTGAGCTTCGTCGGTCTCTCTTCGCCCTCGAAGCCAACCGGCTCCTCCCGCCTCCAACCTCGCGCACTCATTGTTGCAAAGAGTGTGCGGGTGTGCGAAGGCTGGATGATGCCAAGATTGTCGGCCCGGATGATCCAAGCCTGCATGCTGAGACCGTGCTTCTGCTTGAGCATCGCCAGCTCACGAAGGTCGAGATGCCGGCGGCGAGGGCCTAGTTCGCGACGCGCCGTGGCGGCGGGCACCAGGAATGCTGCAGCGAAACGGTGGGCGAGCTTCTCCCAGGTCGATTCATCGACCTTCGGATCGACCTCCATGAAGAGGTGACCGAGCTCGTGGGAGAGGCTAAACCGTCGCCGGTCATCGGAGACGGCAGAGCTGACGACCACGACTGGGATCGCCTCGTCGGCCCAGCCAGAGAGGCCGTCGAAGAGATCGTCCTCTCCACCGGCCTCCACCACCACGCCCCCACCATCCTCGATCGCCGCCGTTACGCTGTCGATCGGTTGATCACCCAGTCGCCAGTGCTCCCTCAAGGCATTTGCAGCTTTTTCGGCGTCTTGGGGATTACGCACTCGCGTCCGGGGTAGGAGATCCTCTTCCCGACCAGGCTCGAGCGCCCGCCTCAGGGCCAAGATGACCTCAAGCTGAGCTTCGGCGAAGGCCTTGACACGCTCCTGCCGTTTCTTGCCCATCCTTGCCGCTTTACGGAAGGCAAGCCATCGAACCTCGGTTCTTGGCTCTTCCAAGAAAAAGGCAGCTTCCACACCGAGTACCTTGGCCAGCTCTCTGAGTACGGTCGGCTTGGGCGTACTGCCACCCCGCTCGTATTTCGACAATCCTGCCTTAGTCAGCGACACCTCTCGCTCTGCCAGAGCGACGACGACTTCGTCCTGGGTCATGCCGAGAGCAATGCGAGCCTGCTTGATTCGAGTTCCGATCATGCTTGGGGCCTGTTGACTGTAGTGGCATCCTGACACCGAAAATCAACGTTGACAGAATAGTACATTCTTCACAAGAAGTCAACACTCTTGCTCCGGCCTGCACCCAAATCGCTCAAACCGAATCGTCGGTCCGAAGAGACGGCAACGGTCCCGGCGCAGCCCCTGTGCGACCCTTTGAGGGTCGACTGCTGAGATGCCATCGAAACCCGAGGCTGTACTGCCTCAGGCTTCGGAGCCTACCCCGTTTGGGGTCAGGGAGGGTCTCCGGAGGTCCAGCCCAGGGTGTGGCCGGCGACTACGGCAAATCGCTGAAAAACCTGTCCCAGCGCGGGCGGTAGTAGTGCTCGCGGTCGAGGGAGAGGGCGACTTTGGTCGCCTGCCCGAGGATGTAGGAGCGATCGACGGGGCCGAAGTACCGCGAGTCGCGGCTGTTGTTGCGGTTGTCGCCCATCACGAAGTACTTGCCCTCGGGCACCAGGAACGGGCCGCGCGGGTGCATGCCGGCGCCGGCGATCATGATCGGGTGGGCTTTGCCGTCGATCTGCTCGGTGTAGAGCATGGGCATCGGCTCCATGTCGAGATAGCCGTCGAAGTCGTCTTTCAACATGCGGTAGACGGCCGGCTCGCCGTTGCGGAAGAGATGGTTGCCGCGGATCTCGATGACGTCGCCCGGCAGACCGACCACCCGCTTCACCAGGCGCTTGCCGTCGGGCTCCGGCGACAGAAGCACGACCACGTCGCCCCACTCGGGGTTCTTCCACTCGGCCAGGCGCCAGCGGGTGAAGGGGAACTTCAGGTCGTAGGCGATCTTGTTGATGAAGATCCGGTCGCCCTCGAGAATCGTGGGCTTCATCGAGCCGGTCGGGACGTCGTTCCAGTCCGCCACAGCGGAGCGGAACGAGAACATCACCAGGCCGATGATCAGCAGCGGCTTGACCCACTCCCCCCACAGCACTTTGCCGCTGTGACGCCACTTGGACGAACGCGCCGCGGAAGACTCGGCCGTGCTCTCGGCGGCGCTTGCCGCGGAGTCCTTCTCCATACTCTCCGCTCCGCCCTCGGAGGGTTCATCGATCGGCGTCGCTGTCGTTTCTGGTTCCATGCTCATGATTTCTAGGATCTCTTCTAAAAAAGTCTACGGCGGCGACGAGCCGTCAGATTCCACCGTCCAGGTGTCGCCCGTGTGGAGAAGCGCTTCGAGGCTGCCCGCGCCCTTGGTGTCGATCTCGCCTTGAATCTGTCCCACCACCTGCTCTTCGAATACCGGCCGCTCGACGCGTCTCAAAACGCCGAGCGGCGTCGGCCCGGGCGGCAGCTGATGCGCCATCAGATTGGCCAGAATCGGGTTGGTCTCGTCCCAGACCATCGGTTCGGCGCCCGAGCCGTCACCGAGCTCGAAGGCTTTGAGGCGGTAGTCCTCGAGGCGCAAACCCCACTCCAGATCGTTACCGAATACCACCGGTTTGCCGTGCTCGAGATAGACCGTCTGACCGGCTCGATTCGGCTTGTCGGTCATATAGGCAAACGCGTGATCATTGAAAATGTTGCAGTTCTGGTAGATCTCGACGAACGCGGTGCCACGGTGGGCAGCGGCCTGGGTGAGGACCTCGACCAGGTGCTTCTGGAAGATGTCGACGCTGCGGGCGACGAAGGTGGCACCCGCACCGAGCGCCAGGGCCAACGGGTTGAACGGGTTGTCCAGCGACCCCGCCGGGGTCGAAGAGGTGCGCTTGCCTATCTCGCTGGTGGGCGAGTACTGGCCCTTGGTAAGGCCGTAGATGCGGTTGTTGAACAGCAGGATCTTGACACCGACGTTGCGGCGCAGGGTATGGATCAGGTGGTTGCCGCCGATCGACAGCGCGTCACCGTCGCCGGTGACCACCCACACGTCGAGATCGGGCCGCGAGGTCTTGAGTCCCGTGGCCAACGCCGGCGCGCGGCCGTGGATGGTGTGGAAGCCGAAAGTGTCCAGGTAGTACGGAAACCGGCTCGAACAACCGATGCCGGAGACCACCACGAATTTCTCGCGCGGGATTCCCAGGCTCGGCATGAGCGACTGCACGGCCTTCAGGATCGCGTAGTCGCCGCAGCCGGGGCACCAACGCACTTCCTGGTCGGATTGAAAATCCTTGCGCGTCAGGGGCACGGTCTCGGCGGTCATTGGCCGTCCTCCTCGAGCAGCTCGATGATCTTGTCCAGGACCTCGCGGCGGTCGAACGGCTTGCCCTGGACCTTGCACAGCGAGATGATGTCTTTCAGGAACCGCCCGCGCAGCAGCAGCGCCATCTGGCCGGTGTTCATCTCGGGCAGCAGCACCCGCTCGAAGCGCGACAGTACCTCGCCCAGATTGCGGGGCAGCGGATTGAGGTGCCGCAGGTGCGCCCGGCTGACCCGGATACCCTGCTGCCAGGCCACGTTGACCGCCCCGGTAATGGCGCCCAGGCTCGATCCCCAGCCCAGGACCAGCAGCTTGCCACTGGCCTCGCCGAACACCTCGAGCTCCGGCATGTCGTCGGCGATGCGCTCGACCTTCTGCGCCCGCAGCTCGGTCATCCGCTCGTGGTTGCCGGGATCGTAGGAGACGTCGCCGGTCAGCTCCTGCTTCTCCAAGCCACCTATCCGGTGCTCGAGGCCCGGGGTGCCGGGAACCGCCCAGTTGCGCGCCAGGGTCCCCGGATCGCGGCGGTAGGGCTCGAAGTCCTCGGCCGAGCTGTGGAAGTCGATCCGCAGATCGGGCAGGTCCTCGACCCGCGGCAGCTTCCAGGGCTCCGCGCCGTTGGCCAGGTAGCCATCGGACAGGTAGACCACCGGCACCATGTACTTCAGCGCCATGCGGCAAGCCTCGAGCGCCGCGTCGAAGCAGTCGGCCGGCGACGCCGGAGCGATCACCGGGATCGGCGATTCGCCATTGCGCCCGAACATCACCTGCAGCAGGTCGGACTGCTCGGTCTTGGTCGGCATGCCGGTCGAGGGACCGGCGCGCTGGACGTCACAGACCACGAGCGGCAGCTCGGTCATCACCGCCAGGTTCATGCCCTCGGACTTGAGCGCCAGGCCGGGACCGCTGGTGCTGGTGACCGCCAGCGCGCCGCCGAAGGCGGCACCGATGGTGGAGCACACCGCGGCGATCTCGTCCTCGGCCTGAAACGTGGTGACGCCATAGTGCTTGTAGCGCGCCAGCTCGTGGAGGACGGTCGACGCCGGAGTGATCGGATAGGAGCCGAGGAACAGCGGCAAGCCGCTACGCCGGCTGGCGGCTACCAGGCCGAGCGCCAGCGCCGAGTTGCCGTTGATGTTGCGGTAGGTGCCCGGCTCGAGCTCGGCCGGCTCCACCTCGTAGCGCACCTGGAAGGCGCCGGTGATGTCGCAGTAGCTCCAGCCCGCCTCGAGCACCTTGACATTGGCCTCGGCGATGATCGTCTTGCGCTTGAACTTGCTGAACAGCCACTCGACGGTGTTCTCGAGCGGCCGGCTGAACATCCAGTACACCATGCCGAGGGCGAAGAAATTCTTGCACCGGTCGCGGCTGCGGTTGTCGAGCTCCAGGTCTTCGAGGGCCGCGCGGGTGAGCTTGGTGAGCTCGACCTGGAACACCCGGTAGCCCTCCAGGCTCGAGTCGTCCAGTGGGCTGACCTCGTAGCGCGCCTTCTTGAGGTTGCGTTTGTTGAACTCGTTGGCGTTCAGGATCAGGATGCCACCCGGCACGAGGTCCGGCAGGTTGGTCTTGAGCGCCGCCGGATTCATCGCCACCAGAACGTCGGGCACGTCGCCCGGGGTGTGGATGTCGTAGTCGGCGATGCGCACCTGGAAGGCCGAGACCCCGGGCAGGGTGCCGGCGGGGGCGCGGATCTCGGCCGGAAAGTCAGGCAGGGTCGAGAGATCGTTGCCGACCAGCGCCGAGGTATTTGTGAACTGGGTGCCCGTCAGCTGCATGCCGTCGCCGCTGTCGCCGGCGAAGCGCACGACGACCTCAGACAGTTTCTGAGCATCGGAGCTCTCGGCCCGGGCGCCCTCGGCCTCGCCGGGCTGCGCCTCGGTGGCCGATGCGGGGATCGTCATCGCTGTCCTTTCTGGGAGCTGGAACGGAGAGGACCTGAGAGGTACACTCCTCCCGTGCGGGGTCCCATGGTAGCAAAAACGCCACCGGCCTGTCACGGTGACGGCAGGGGCCGGCAAACCTTCCCTCGCCCCCTGCGTACTTGCCCAGAGGCGCCCGGATCGAGCCGGCGCGGATCATCGTGACGCGAAAGATAATGCTCGCTCTCGCGAGCCTGCCAGCGCTGGTCGGAGTGGCGCTGTGGGCTCTCGATCTCGACCTGGGGCTGCTCGGCTCCTTGTTCCACGCCTACACGCTGGCGCTCGCCATCGCCATCGGCCTGTGGCTGCTCACCCACGGGCTCCGCCGCTTCCTGTGGCGCGTCGGCCGCCGGCTGGCGTTCTCCTACTTCCTGATCGGCGTGCTGCCGATCCCGCTGATGCTGATCCTGGTGCTGGTGGCGACCTACATCTGCAGCGGCTTCTTCCTCGGCCACATCTATCGCGACGCCCTGGCGTCGGTCGGCAACGACCTGCGGTTCGCCGCCCACCGCCACCTGGAGCAGATCACCAGCGGCACCATCGAGCTGATCGACCACCCGATCCCGATCGACTTCGCCTACTACCGTGACGGCCGCAAGCTGACCGGGGCGGCGTCCGCGCCCGACGCCTGGCTGCCCGGCTGGCACGCAGAATCGCTCGACGACCTCTCTTCCGAGCTCGAGAGCCTGTCGATCGTCGCCGGGCCGGACGGCGCCCCGACACTCGCAGCCATGGTGCGCGAAGGCCCCTACGGCATCCTGGCGACGTTCACGGGCGACCTGAGCCGCGAGCTCTCCGAGCGCAGCGGCATCTGGGTGGAGCTGCTGTCCGCCGACGACGCGCTCGACGCCGATACCATGACGATCACCCTCGCCCATCGCGAGTATCCGCTGCGGCCGCCCCGCCCCGACACCAGCCCCGAGGATCTGAAGGAGTTCTTCCACCTCGGTGTCGAGCAGCCGAGCTTCCTCGACCTCCAGTACCTGACCTGGGTGGAGGTCTCCGAGCCCTACCTCGAGCTGACCACCGGCAAGCCCGCCTCCAAGTACGTATCGGCCACCCTGACAGCCAACGCCCGGGGCCTCTACTACCACCTGATCTCACGCACCTCGAAGGTCAACCTCTTTGTCTATCTGCTGTTCATCGGCATCGCCTTCCTGCTGCTCGACATCGCGGTGGTGGCGACTTTCATGGCGCTGATGATGATCTTCGGTCTGAGCCGCGCCGTGAACCACCTGAGCGACGCCACCGAACGGGTGCAGCAGGGCGACTTCTCGGCCCGTATCGAGGTCCACCGCTCGGACCAGGTGGGCGCGCTGCAGACCACCTTCAACCAGATGGCGACGAACCTCGAGGACCTGGTGGCGTCGGCGGCCCAGAAGGAGATCCTGGAGAAAGAGATCTCGATCGCCCGCGAGCTGCAGGAAAGCCTGCTTCCCGACACCCTGGCGGCGCCCGCGTCCTTGCGCTTCGCCGCTCACTTCGAGCCGTCGGCGGAGATCGGCGGCGATTACTACGACCTGTTGCCGATGAGCGACGGCCGGCTGGGGGTGGTGATGGCCGACGTCTCGGGTCACGGGTTCTCGGCGGGGCTGCGCATGGCGATGGTCAAGTCGGCCCTGGCGCTGCTGTGTGAAGAGGAGACCCGGCCGGAGAGAATCCTCGAACGGCTGCACCAACTGCTGCGCGAGCGCCTGCAGAGCTCGGAGAACGGCCGCGGCTTCGTCACCGCCACCCTGGCGGTGGTCGACGAGTCCACCGGCGTGCTGCAGGTCACCAACGCGGGGCACCCGCCCACCTATCTGCTGCGCGGTGGCGAGGTCACCGAGATCGTGCTGCCCTCGACGCCACTCGGTGCACTGGGCAGCGACTACAGCCAGAGCACCGTGCAGCTCGAATCCGGCGACCTGGTGGTGTGGCTCTCGGACGGCCTGATCGAGGCCACCGACCTGCGCCAGGAGGACTTCGGCTACGAGCGGGTGCTGCGCGTGCTCACCGGTCTCGACACGGACCCCGCGGCGGTCCGCGACCGCCTGCTGCAGGCGATCGCCGACCACACCGGCGGCGGCGCACCGGCGGACGACCGCACCCTGCTGGTGATGGCCTACCGTCCGGCCGAGGAAGCCGCGGCCCAGGACCCCTCGTCGAGCCCGAGCTCGGCGTAGATCCGTTTCAGGTAGGAGCGGGTCTCACGGTAGGGCGGCACGCCCCGGTAGCGGTCGACCGTGCCTTCGCCCGAGTTGTAGGCCGCCAACACGCTGGCGAGGTCGCCCTCGTAGCGCCCCGCCAGCCAGCTCAGGTAGCGCGCGCCGGCGTCGATGTTCTTCTCCGGCTTGAACACCTCGGCGCCGCGCAGGCCGAACCGCTGGGCGGTCGCCGGCATCAGCTGCATCAGGCCCTGGGCACCCTTGTGCGACACGGCTCGCGGGTCGAACGCCGACTCCGCACGCACCACCGCCGCCAGCAGCGCCGGATTGAGCGCGTGGCGCTCACCGGCTCCCCAGATCAGATCCGCGAACGGAGTGGCCGGCCGCGGCTGGGCCGGGTCGAATGCCAGGTCGAAACCGGGTGAGCCCTCCTCCGGGGTCTGATCGAGTCGCTCGCCGACCTCGTCTTCGAGGATCCGGGCCACCCGCAAAATCGACACCACCAGGCGGCCGCCCGAGGGCAGGTCCAGGCGCACCCGATCCCCCTCCAGCCGGAAGTCCTCGACCTTGAGGAAACCGCCGTCGGCGAACACCACCAACTCCGCGCGTACCGCGCTGGGGGCCAGAAGGCATGGAGAGAGGGCGAACGCGGCGGTGAGGACGAGCAGGCGAAGCATCGCCCTACCTTACGCTACGCGCGACCTTATCGCCTACATGGAGTAGGATAGACCAACTATGAATCGCGGACTCGGAGGAATCTCGATGACGAGGAAAGCGCTGTTGCTGGTCTGGATCGGCCTGACCCTGGGAGGCGCGGCTTCCGCCGAGCTGTGCACGATCGACAACGTGCCGGCGGCGACCCTCCTGCTACCCTACTTCGAGGTCGGCCTGACGCCCCTGCCGCAGGACCCGGTAACAGCGGCGAGAGACGTCGACACCTTCTTCTCGGTCAACAACGCCTCGGACGCCCCCACCGTGGCGCACGTCGTGCTGTGGGGCGACTGGTCGCTGCCGTCGATCGACTTCGACATCTTTCTCACCGGCTACGACATCGAGACGGTGAGCCTGTCGGAGGTCTTCAACTGGGGCGTGCTGCCGATCACCGCCCACGCCTGGAACGACCCCGACGACCTGATCAGCCCCCACGGCCGCGCCGAGAACGATCCCGGCAACTCGAGCGGCCCGCATCCCGGGCTGTCGGAGAACCCGGCCTGGGACTCCGAGGGCCCGCCGGGGACCTCGGACGGCTGCGCGCCGGGCCTGGACTGCCCGCGGTTCCCCGGCTGCGACACCAACCTGCCCCTGCTGCCGCAGGACCAGGGCGCGCTCACCGAGTCGCTGCTCGACCGCCTGCGCTGCGGCCACACCGGCCGCGGGCTCGAATGCGCCCAGGCCTCGTGCATCGGCCAGACGCACGACGACGGCACGGGCTCGATCGACTTCATCGCCCGCGGCTACATGACGATCGACAACGTCACCGACTGCAACCTGCTGTTCCCCAACCAGGACGGCTACTTCGGCACGGGCCTCGTGTCGCAGGTCAACCAGCTGTGGGGCGACTGGTTCATCGTCGAGGAGGGGCGCGCGATCGGCGACGCCCTGGTGCCGATCGAGGCGTCCGAGGACGGCACGGCGTTCGTCGCCGGCGACTACACCTTCTACGGCCGCTACGTCGACGGACTGGCCACCGACCAGCGCGAGCCCCTGGGCTCGACCTGGGCGACCCGCTACTTCCAGCCCAACGCGCTGTTCACCGGCGGCTCGTCGCTGTTCGTGTGGCGCGACTCCAAGTGCCGCACCGCCATCTCGGGCTTCGTCGGCGACGGCTGCATGCCCGTCGCCGGCGCACCGCCCTGGTGGCCGCTGGACGAGACCCAGGTAGTGGCGTTCGACCTGCAGGAAGACGCCTTGCAGATCTGCCAATCGGAAACCTCGCCCGACAGCGGCGGGGTGTCGCCGCCGATCCCGGGCACCACCGTCAACCCGGCGTGCTTCCCGATCGAGACCGGCCGCTACGCCATCGGCGACAGCACTCGCGGCCTGGCGATTTTCGATCTCCAGTCCGTGCCCTACGACTTCGGCTGGATCTACCTGAACCTCAACTTCACACTCGGCGACACCTCGGGCTCCTCCACGCCGTGCTCCACCGACGGCCTGTTCGACGACATTGCCCAGAGCTGGGTGTCGACCGAGCTCGACGCCGACGGTGTGCTCAGCGTCGGCTACGCCGGCACGGCATTGACCAGCGCCTGCTCGGCCGCCAACCCGATCCTGTCCCTCGACGCGTCGATCCCCTGACGCGCCTTCGCCCCGCTGGGGCTCAGCACCTCGGCAGTCGAGAGCGGACGGCCTGATGGCCGAGGACGGAGCGCACGCGATCGAAGGCTTGCAGGGTCGTAGAGCAGGACCGAGCTCTAGCACCGCCCGCAGGCCATCAGGACAACCGCGTCACCAGCCGAGAAGGCTGCGGCATGGTTGGACCTTGACACAGCTCCGGCCCTCCCATAGCTTAATGCGCATATCCAATTGCATGAGAGCACCTGGAAGTCAGACACCTGGAGACCCGACATGTGGAAGAAGAACGAGTCCGAGTCTGATCCCGATGCGACCGTCGAGAGCGCCCCACGACCGAAGGCCGCCGCGTCGTCACCGAGCCCGGCACGACCACGCAGCCAGCCCGCGACCATCGGACCTTCGATCTCGATCAAGGGAGACATCTCCGGCGACGAGGACCTGCTGATCGAAGGCCGGGTGGAAGGCGCCATCCAACTGCGCCAGAACGACGTCACCGTGGGCACCAGCGGCCGCGTGGTCGCGGACATCCACGGCAAGCGGATCTGCGTCGACGGCGAGGTCACCGGCGACCTGATGGGCGACGAGGTTCTGATCCGCAAGTCGGGCCGGGTCGAGGGCAACGCCAAGGCTCCGCGCGTGATGCTCGAGAATGGCTGTCACTTCCGCGGCAGCATCGACATGAAACCGGCCAACGACGCGCCCGCGACCGTGCGCAGTGCTCCCGTTCAGCCGCCGGCTCGGCGCAACGTTTCCTGATGCGTTGATCCACACCCATCCGGTTTGTCGCCTTCGGATTCAGGACGGAGGCTCGCCACCAGGCGAGCCTCCGAAGCGAATCAACAGCGAGGAGACAGCCGATGGATTCCCACGCCCAGCGCCCGCAGTCCACGACCCGCAACGACAACCGACGTGGCCGGAAGACTTCCGTTCTCCTCCTGGCCTTCCTCCTGGCCGCCTGCCTAGGCCTGCCGGCGACGGCCTCGACGCCGGCAACAGACGAGCCCTCGGACTCGCTGTGGTTGGCCGGGCTCGCCGGCGTGGCGGCGATCGAGCCCGGCACGGGCCGGCGGATCGCCGAGCTGGCGGACACCGAGGCGGCGCGGGCGCTGGCGGTCGACGTCGAACGGCGGGCGATCTGGGTGGCGACCGACGCAGCGCTGTCACGCTTCGCGCTCGACGGCACCCTGCAGTGGCGCGTGGAACTGGAGGCCGGTGAGACGGGCCGCGAGACGCTCGTCGTCGCTCCCGGCGACGGCTCGGCCTGGCTGGCGCGCGGCGAGAGCCTCCACGCCTTCGGCCCGGGCGGGCAGGAGCTGCAGCGCCTGGAGCTCGACGCCCCGGCGCGCGGCCTGGCGCTCGACGCCGACAGCTCCCTGCTGTGGGTGGCGACCGAAGGCGGGCTCCGGGCCCATGACGCGATCGGCGGCCAGCACCTGCGGTCGCTGGAGCTGGCGGCGGCACTCCGATCGTTCGCCCTCGACGAGGTAGGCGGCACCTGGGCCCTGGCCGGCGGCCGACTGGAGCGCTTCGACGCCGACGGCCTGAACGTCGCCGAGCGAGGTCACCAGGTGCCAGCCGACACCGTCGGCCTGATCGATGGCCACGGCGACGACCTGTGGCTGCTCGGCCGCGCGACCGTCGATCGCCTCGACTCGGGCGGCGCGGTGGCCCGGTCGCTGCTGCCGTTCGGCGAGCAGGGCGAGATCCTGGCCTGGGCGATCGATCCCGCGACCCGCGCGCTGTGGCTGTCGGACGGCCGTGAGCTGGTGCGCGTTTCGGCCTCGGGCTGGGAGCTGGAACGGCTGTCCCTGGGCGACGGCGCCGAGGCCCTCGACCTTCGCGACCTGGCAGCCTTCTCGCCCGTGCCCGACATCGAGGCGCCGGAGCTCGATCTCCTCAGCCCGCGCGCCTGGGCCACGGTGAAGACCGCCCGGCCCGGCTTCGAGGTGCGCTACGCCGACGATCGCTCCGGCGTGCGCGCCGGCAGCCTGGCGGTGACCGTCGACGGCAAACCGGCCGAGGCGCGGTGCGACTACCGGCCCGGCGGCGCCACCTGCGAGCTGATCACGTCACCGAAAGACGGCGACGTCGAGCTGGCGATGACCGTCGCCGACGAGATGGGTAACGTCTCGCTGCCGGCGGTGGCGTTCCTCGAGGTCCGGGCCACGGCCGACGGCGGCGGCCAGGGAGACGAGGCGTCCGATGGCGACGACGATCAGATGCGGATCGACACCGGCGGCGGCCCGCCGGTGTACACGCCGGTGGTGAGCCCGCGCGGCTTCCGCCCCAACGTGCCCTTCCTCTCCGCCAGCGACGTCGACCACGTCGACACCGCCTCGGGCAACCTGGTGGTCACCATCCCCCTCGGGCAGACCTACGAGGTCGGCTCGACGCTGAAGTACCAGGTCCGGCCGGTCTACAACTCCAACATCTGGCAGTTCATCGAATTCGGCTGCCCGATCGGCGGCTGCCCATCGCCGCTGGAGCCCATCACCTTCGCCTCCACCAACTACGCCTCCAATGCCGGCCTTGGCTGGGAGCTGCACTTCGGCCGCCTGTACGGGCCGGTTACGCCGCAGTCGCTGTCCAGCAACGACCGACAGCGCTGGCCCAACCAGCCCCGCGACCTGGTGGACATGAACGACCGCTGGATGTACGTGGCTCCCACCGGCGAGGTGACTTACCTGCACTCCATGGGCGGGCGCAACAACGGCACCTCGTCGAACCCGGTGCGCTACTCCAAGGACGGCAAGCACGTGCGCATGCGCCGGATCAACTCGAGCGAGATCCAGGTGCACATGCCCGACGGCTTGATCTCGGTCTTCAAGAGCACCAATCAACTGGCCGGCACCGAGTTCTGCCGCGGCGGCACCCTGAAGTGCTGGCGTTTCCACGAAATGCGGGACGCCTACGGCAACTACATGCGGGTGAGCTACTCGCTCTCCGGCATCACCGAGACCTGGACCGTCAGCGACTCGAGCGGGCGCCAGCACAAGGTCGTCTTCAGCCACTCCCATGCCGACACCGCGGGCGGCGACGCGCCACCGGACTTCGGCACCCAGGACGGCGACGAGATCGGCGACCTGCGCAAGGTGGTCAAGAGGGTCGAGCTCGCCGCCTTCGGCTCGCAGAAGGCGACCTACAACTTCTACTACGCCACCAAGAGCCTGCCCCGCGGCGCGCCGCACGAGGCCAACGAACTGCCGGCGGCGGCCAACACCCTGCGCACCCGGGTGCTGAGCCAGATCAGCGTGCCGCACTCCCAGCCCTGGAAGTTCACCACCTACACCGCGTCCGACCCCGACTTCTCCGGGCGCCTGACCGAGGTCACCGCGCCGGCCCGCGGCAAGATCGCCTGGGAGTACACCAGCACCGAGTGGTTCGTGCCCACTCGCTGTAGCTACCACACCGTCGACGCGGGGTCGATCGACTGGGACTACGCCGCCACCGGCGTGCGGCGACGGATCTCCAAGAAGCCCAACGGCTCGGTCGAGGGCATCTGGACCTACGAGAGCGATCTCTACCCCTCGCGCAGCTCGCTAGACCTCTCGGGCCCCAACTGCAGCCGCGCCAACTACCGCAAGACGGTCGTCAACGCGGCCACCGACTCGGGCGGCAAACACACCCGCACGGTGTTCTACAACTCGGTCGCCCAGGGCCCCCGCTACCCCAGCTCGGGTACCTCGATTGATCAGTGGCAGGTCACCGACGGCGGTCTGCCCCTGGTCAAGGACTACAGGATCGGCAGCTCGACGTCCACGCGGCGCTACCTCTCGCGACGGATCTACCACTGCTCGGGTGGCAGCTGCGGCGGCGCCAAGCGTTCGGTCTACGTGCGCTACGCCAGCGAGTGGCGCGGCGCCCAATGCAACAAGAACCTGGGCGACAGCCCAGGCTGCTACCAGGCCAACCCGATGCTGGTGGCCGAGAGGACCATCTTCCACGACGATGGCGGCAAGTACATCGACGTCGAGCACCAGCAGTACAACGGCGCCGGCAGCTTCCGTCGCACACTCACCAAGGACAACTTCTCCGGCAGCGTCAAGACGCGCACCGACACCACCAACTACACCGCCACCGGCTCGACCACCCTGGGGATCAACGGCACCACCGGCTATGTCTCGCGCGGCACTCCGTCGAGCTACCTGCCGGCGCCGACGGCACGCTGGATCCTGCACCCCTACAGCAAGAAGACGGCGGTCGAGGGCGGCCGCACCTACGTCACCGAGTTCCAGTTCAACTCCCAGGGCTCGATGAACTGCTGGCGCAAGTGGAAGAGTCCCTCCGGCCGCGGCAGCAAGGACCTGGTGACGACGCTGGGATTCGGCACCACGGCCGGCGCCGACAAGGGACTGCCGGTCACCGAGACCGCGGCCGGCGGCGAGTGGGCGAACCTGTCGACATCGATGTGCTCGACCAGCGGCTCGGCGTCCAACGGCAGCAGGTACGTGATCAACCATCGATACCAGTACCTGCAGCTCAAGAGGACCTACATCTCCGGCTACCCCAACTGGTACCGGGCGACCATCGACCGCAACACCGGTCTGCCGTCGGTGACCTACAACGCCGCCGATCAGAGCACCAGCCACGCCTTCGACCTGCTGGGCCGCCTGACCGCCATCAACCCCACCGCGTCGCTGGGCAAGGCGAGGACCGCGATCGTCTACCGCAATCCCTCGACCGGCGAAGCCAATGTGGAGACCTCGCGCTACAGCACCTCGGGGTCGCTGCTGATTCGGGAGACGCAGGTCTACGATCACTTTGCGCGCCCCAACCGCAACATTCAGCGGCGGCCGAGCGGCAACGCCTCGTACAACGACACCGAGCAGAAGACCTACTACAACGCGCTCGGCTGGGTGGCCAGGGTCACCACGCGGCAGAACAAGAGCGCCGTCAACACCAACCTGGCGACCTGGTACTCCAACTACGACGCCTTCGGCCGTCCGGGCAGGGTGATGACGCCGGACAACTGGGCCGAGGACCGCACCTACGCCGGCGATCGCGTCTCGACCAGCAAGCGGAGCGTACGCACCTCGCTGTCCGGCAACACCAATGTGACCACCACCACGCTCAAGGACAGCCGCGGGCGGGTGACCAGGGTCTCCAACCCGATCTACACCACCAACTTCACCTACGACCCCTACGACCAGCAGGTCAGCGCCAAACGCACCGGCAGCGGCATCAACCAGACCCGCCTCTATGGCTATGACGCCCGCGGTCTGCTGCTCAACGAGCGCCATCCGGAGGTCGGCGTGAGCGGCAACGGCTACGTCACCTACCGGCCCGACGCCTTCGGCAATCGCCGCCGGCTCGAGGACCACGGCCGCAACCTGACCTACGTCTACGACAACGCCGGCCGCCTGACCCAGATCAAGAACACCTCGGGCGGCAAGCTGTGGCGCGAATGGCTGTGGGCGAACGCCAACTCGGGCGCCGACTACCGCAAGGGCAAGGTGATCCGGGAGGTCCGCCACAACTATCCCGGCGGCGGCAGCGACGACTGGGCGATCCACGAGGAGTACGAGTACCGCGGCAAGCTGGGCAAAGTCTCGAAGAAGACCACCCAGCTGCAGTTCCCCCACCTGTCGGGCAACGACCGCTACGACGTCTTCTTCTCGCAGACCTTCGCCTACGACCAGCTCGGCAACCCGACGAGCTACGGCTACCCGGCGTGCCAGACGACGCCGCAAAACGGCCGCCGCCAGTGTAACGACGGATCGGGCGACGTGCAGGCGCCGAGCCACACGGTGTCGGTGACCTACAACCAGGGCAGGACCCGGAGAGTGAGCTCGAATCTCGGCATCTGGGCCGATCACAGCTACCACCACAACCTGCAGACCTCGCGCATCGACTACTCCAACGGCGTCGACGGCATCTTCGACCAGGGCACGAACGGCATGGTCAAGCCGCGGCGGCTGCGCTACGTCAAGGGCTCGGCGACCCGCTACGACTCGGGCACCATCTACTACGACGGCACCGGCAACATCTGGCAGATCGGCGCCGACCGCTACTACTACGACAAGGCCAGCCGGCTGCTCTACGGCACCGTGGCGCAGGCCGGATCGGGCTACCGGGAGGAGTACACCTACGACGCCGCGGACAACATGAAGAGCTACCGCCGGAATGGCTGGTCGTGGATCAGCCAGCAGGTCAGCTCGTCGACCAACCGCATGACCAGCGGCATCAGTTACGACGGCGCCGGCAACATGACCAGCGTCGGCTCCCCGGCGCTCTACGTCATGCAGTACGACGAGCTCAACCAGCAGGTGCAGTTCGACAACAACACCTCCGGCCAGCAGTCGATCCACCTCTACGCCTTCGGCCCGGGCGAGAAACGGCTGATCACCTACGACGCCTACACCGGCGAGCGCACGTTCAAGCTCCGGGACCTCCAGGGCCGGGTGCTGCGCGAGTACAAGGTCAACGGCTGGGGCGACTACGGCGGCTCGAGCAGCCCGGGAGCGGCCTGGGTGTTCGAGAAGGACTACGTCCACGGTCCGGGCGGCCTGATCGCCACCCGCTCACGCAACGGCACCAGGTACTTCTTCCACCCGGACCACCTGGGCAGCCCGCGTGCGATCACCGACAGCGCCGGCGTCCGGCGCGGCTGGCGCCACTTCTACCCCTTCGGCGCCGCCGTCTCGACCAGCAGCGGCGTCGACGAGTCGACGGTGAAGTTCACCGGCCACGAGCGCGATCCGAACAACCTGACCGACTACAAGCTGGCGCGCACCTACCTCTTCCCCTTCGGCCGCTTCGCCAGCGTCGACCCGGCGCGCGACGGCTGGAACCTCTACACCTACGTCGGCAACAACCCGATCGGCTTCGTCGATCCGACCGGTCTGGCTTCATGCCCCGCGGGCGGTAGCTGTCAGGTGTCGACCGTCGGCCCCAACGGAGGTCGGAGGAGTCAGGACGACATCGAACGACTCCAGGAACAACGAAAGGATCGAAACGCGCGGCGCGATGCGCGGAGCCGGCGAGAGAGCGGCCAGACCCTGAGCGGACAGGGCCGCAATCGACCCGACAAGGACCAGGCAGCCAAGGGATCCTCGGGGGACCGGCCTACGCGTCAGGGAGGGCGTAATAGAGAGCGTAATATCGGCATCGAAGAAGAAGATACCAGGGTCGCCAAAGGGAAGGGTGGTCGCGGCGCGCGTGGCGCGGTCGGGGCGAGGGCCAATACCGCCTTGATTATTCTGGACGCGATCAGCGGTGCCCTGGCGCTCGATGCTGCCGAAGGTGAGCTGGGACGGGAGATGACGATGACGGAGAGCCTGCGATTCATGGTCACCGGCGAACGTCCTCAGACCTTCGAGGAATGCGCCGCGGCCGGCAACTGCACCTGAGTCGGGCCTTCAAGCTTCCCGGACGAGGCCCGAGACGGCGGCCGGGCGACCGGCCGCCGATGGTGATAGCCCGGTACGGGGCGATTCCGAGGCCCGAAGAAGGACAGCTCCTCTACTCGGTCGGCTCCCGCGGCGGTAGCGGCGGCCGGACCTGGACCTTCAGGATCTGGTCGTCGCGCTGGCGCAGCGTCACCACCAGGCGCTGCCCGATCTCGAGATCCTTCAGCTTGAGCTTCTTGCGGCCACCGAAGCTCTGGCGGTGGGCGGCCCGAATCTTGACCGCGCTCGGCAGCTGGATCCAGTAGCGGCTGCGGTCCGCGGCATCCTCGACGTAAATGCGCCCCAGCTCCTCGATCTCCTGGATCGAGCACTTGATCGCCCAGATCGCGTTGCGCTTGGCACCCAACTGGTCATCGGCCTTCTTCTCGAGGTCGGGATCCCGGCCCGGCAGGTTCCAGGGGCCCGAGGACGCCGGGTCTGAACCGGAGCTCGGCGGCACGTGGCTCTGGCCGTGAGCTGCAGCCGCGGCGAAAGTGAGAATACCGACCAGGAACAGAGTACGGCGCGTCGGTGTCGGTCTCGTCGGCATCATGCCCTCCTGCTCGATTTCAACGACCTATTCTAGCCCACCAGAGCCCTGACCCCCTCTCGTGGCGCTTGAGGTTTCACCGAAGACAGCGTACAGTGGCTTGTTACCTACACTCCCTAAAGGTCGACGGAGGCATGTGATATGCCTGAAACCGCTCCCGAAGAAGCCGCTGAGCCCAAACGCCGGCAGAAGCACGCGGTCGTGCTCTCGGGCGGGGGCGCCAACGGCGCCTATGAAATCGGCGTCTTGAAGGCACTGGTCGCCGGCAAGTCCGGGACGACCAACTTCAAACCCCTCGAGCCGGATATCTTCCTCGGCACCTCGGTGGGAGCCTACAACGCCGCTTTCCTGGCCTCGCGGTGGGACTCCCGCGGCACCTCCGCGGTCTCCGACCTGGAGAAGATCTGGCTGAACGATATCGGCCAGCAGTCTCTCGCCAAGGGCAACGGTGCCTTCAGGATTCGCACCAACCCGATAGACGTCTTGAATCCATTCTCCTACTTCCCCAATCCTCTCAAACCCCTATCCAACCTGCTGCAGGACACGGTCTCGGTGGCATGGGAGGCCACCCAACGCGCCGGCAACATCTTCGGCGCTCGAGGCACTCCGTTCCTGGAACGCGCGGTCAATCTCGTCGAGTTCAGCAGCTTCATCTCAGTCGACCCCCTCGAGCGGCTCGTGCATTCCACCATCCAGCTGGACCGGCTCCGGAACTCGAGCAAGAAGCTCCGAATCGCCGCGACCAACTGGGCACTGGGAAAGACCCAGATCTTCGATCAGCACGACATGACGGAGCAACTCGGTCCCCAGATCATCATGGCTTCGACGGCAATACCCGGTATCTTCCCGGTCCAGGCGGTCGGCGCGCAGAAGTTCGTGGACGGCGGCGTGCTGATGAACACACCGCTACAGCCCGCGATCGATGCCGGCGCGGATGTCATCCATGTGATGACTCTGAATCCCAAGGTCGAGAAGATCAGATTGGGAGAGATGAGCAACACCATGTCGACCGCCTGGCGCCAGCAAGTGATCAGCTGGGTCAAGGCTGTCGATCAGAACCTCCTGAAGATCTTCGCGATGAACCGGACGCTCGAGTTGGGGCGCATCACCATCGAAGCGCTGGGGCGCAAGGAAACGCTCGATCTCGACATGTCGGAGGTTCCGGAATACACGCTGGACGAACAGTCAGACAGTGACGACACGATCGCATTCCGGGTGGACAAGGGAATCTGGGACGAAATCGGCCACTACAAGCCTCTGACCGTGTTCCTGCATCGTCCGCGCGAAGATCTCGGCGGTCCGCTGGGGATGCTCAATTTCGATGCCGCGCGCCTCCAGTACCTGGTCGACCGGGGATTCAACGACGCGAAGGAGTTCGTCAAGAACGACGAGACTTATGTATCCCCGTTCCCGATCCGGTGGAAACACCTGAAGAGATACAGGCATCTGCAGCGCCTGGAGGCCCTACGGAGCAAGGGTGGTGCGTCGCGGGGCGTGCGCCGCGACGATCGGCGCACCGATGACGAATCCTGAGTAACCTCGACCCTTGCCTAGCGCGGAGACCGTAGACGTGGCGTGACCGCTCAAGCTCGCGGATGAAACCGATCGTAGAGGCTCTTTAGCCGCTGCTGATGAATGTGGGTGTAGATCTGGGTGGTGGAGATGTCGGCATGGCCGAGCATCATCTGCACCGCCCGCAGATCGGCACCGTGCTCGAGCAGGTGACTGGCGAAGCTGTGACGCAGCACGTGCGGCGACAACCCTCGGATACCGGCTGAGATGCCGTAGCCCTTGAGGATCTTCCAGAAGCCCTGGCGCGTCATCCCTTTGCCCCGGTGGTTGACGAACACCGTCTCGTGACGGCCGCGGGTCAGCACCGGCCGCACTTCCTGGCAGTAACGTCCGACCCACAGCTCGGCGCGCTCGCCGACCGGCACGATGCGCTCCTTGGAGCCTTTGCCGAAGGCCACCAGGAAACCCTGGTCGAGCCGGAGCTGGGCGAGCTCCAGGCCCACGAGCTCGCTGACCCGCAGGCCCGAGGCGTAGATGAGCTCGAGCATCGCCTTGTCGCGTACGCCGAGCGGCTTGTCGAGATCGGGGGCCGCGAGCAGCGCCTCGACCTGAGCTTCGCCGAGCACCTTCGGAAGTGGACGCACGGTCTTGGGTGACACCAGGTGGACGCCCGGGTTGTCGCCGCGCCGGCCCTCCTCGACCAGGAAGCCGTAGAAGCCGCGGATCGAGGCCACCGCGCGGCCGACCGAACGCGGTGCCATGCCACGCCGACGCAAGCGGAGTAGGTGATTCTGAAGCGCTGGAGGGTCGGCCTCGAGCGGATCGACACCGGCGACCGTCAGGTCCTCACCGAGGCGGGCCAGGTCGCGCCGGTAGGCGTCGACCGTGTTGCGCGCCAGGCCGCGCTCGGCGGCCAGGGCGTCGAGGTAGGCGTCGAGGGTGCGCCGGAAGAGCTGGCTCAAGCCGCCGAGATCGCCCCCTGACAGATCTCGTGCAGCTCCTCCTCGGACAGCACCGAGGCGCTGCGCTTGGCGCGCTCGAAAACGGTCTGGACCAGCTCCGGATCGGGGGTGTAGCCGTTCGCCTTCAACCAGTGGACGACGTTCGAAATGCCGCTCATCGGTCCCACGTCGATCCGCTGCCGGCAGCCGACGAGCGCCGCCGGGACGCTCGAGTACACCCGGTCGGCGAGCCAGTCATCGCCCTTCTCGTGGGCCTTGATGATCGCCGCGGCGTGCACGCCGGTGCCGGTGCGAAAGGCATCGCTGCCGAACACCGGGTAGTTGTCCGGAAAGGGCACGCCGGTGGCGTCGGCGACCACGCGGCAGTACTCCGACAGCTTGGTCAGGTCGCGATCGATCCACCCCAGCAGCTGCAGGTTGACCAGCAGCAGGTCCATCTGGGTGTTGCCCACCCGCTCGCCGACCCCGAGGGCGGTGCCGTGGAGGCGGTCGGCGCCGGCGATCACCGCGGTCAGTGCGTTGGCGATCGCCAGGCCGCGGTCGCGGTGGCCGTGCCAGTCGACCAGGACGTCCTCCCCCGTCGAGTCGACCAGGGCGCGTACGAAGCGGATCACCGAAGCCGCGCCCTGGGGCGTGGCGTGGCCCACGGTGTCGGCGACGCACACCCTGCGGGCACCGGCCTCGACAGCCGTCAGGTAGAGACGTTTCAAGTCGTCGGGTTTGGCGCGGGTGGTGTCTTCGGTGACGTACATGACCGGTAGGCCGTTGGCTGTGCAGAAGGAGACGGCTTCGTCGGTGAGCTGCACCAACCGGTCGATGTCCCAGGCCTCGGCATATTGCCGGATCGGGCTCGAGCCGATGAACGCCGCGACCTCGAGCGCGATGCCGGCGCGCTGGGATATCTCGACGATCGGCTCGCAATCCGAGATCACCGTGCGCGCCGCCGCGTTGGGCACGATCGGCAGCTTCTGGTCAACGATCTCGCGGGTCAGCCGCAGCACGTCGTCGAAGGTCTGGCGGTTGGCCGCCGGCAGCCCGATGTCGGCACCGTCGACCCCGATCTCGGCCATCAAGTGCAGGATCTCGAGCTTCTTCTCGACCTCTGGCGTGCGCACCGACGGCGACTGCAGGCCGTCGCGCAGGGTCTCGTCGTCGAGCTCGATCTTGCGCTCTCGTGGGTCGACCTGACGACTGCCGTTCCAGTCGTAGACCAGGTCTGCTTCGTCCGGGTGGCTCACCTGCTCGCGTCCTGCCGCACTCCTCAGATCGATACGGCACCGCTCGGCATCGGATTCACCGACCGGACGCCGTTTGCGAGCCACGCACCGCCACCGCCAGGCGGTCACCGGCCTCTCGCGTCCCTAGCGTACCACCCAGATCGCGCGTCGTCTGCCCGCCGGCAAGCGAATCGGCCACCGCAGACTCGACCGCGGCGGCCGCGGCGCCGTGCCCGAGGTGATCGAGCAACAGCGCGGCGGAGAGCACCGCACCGACCGGATTGGCGATGTCCCGGCCGGCGTATTTGGGTGCCGAGCCGTGCACCGGCTCGAACATCGAGGTACGCCCAGGGTGCAGATTGGCGGAGGCGGCGAGGCCAAGCCCACCCTGCAGCGCGGCACCCAGGTCGGTCAGGATATCGCCGAACATGTTGTTGGTGACAACCACGTCGAAGCTCTCGGGCTTTCGTACCATCTGCATGGCGGCGGCGTCGACGTAGAGGTGCTGGGTCTCGATCCCGGGATACTCGGCCGCCACCTCGGCGAAGCACCGCAGCCACAGGTCGTGGCCGAAGCGCATGACGTTGGACTTGTCGCACATCGTAACCGTCCCGCGGCCCTTGTCACGAGCGTACTCGAATGCGGCGCGGACGATGCGCTCTACCCCCTTGCGGGTGTGCATCTCTTCCTGGATCGCCACCTCGTCCCGCGTGCCCTTCTTGAAGTTGCCGCCGATGCCGACGTAGGCACCCTCGGTGTTCTCGCGGAAGACCACGAAGTCGACGTCGGCGACGCCCTTGCCTCGGAGCGGGCAGAGGCGCTCGTCGTAGAGCTTGACCGGCCGGAAATTGACATACAGGTCCAGCCCGAAGCGAATGCCGAGCAGGATATCCGCGGCGTGCTTCATGTCGGGCACCCGCGGGTCGCCGTATGCGCCGATGAAGATCGCCTGATAGTGGTCACGCAGATCGTCGAGGGCGCCTTCGGGCAGCGTCTCTCCAGTGGCCAGGTAGTGATCGGCGCTCCACGGCAACTCGACCAGATCGAGCGCAAGCCCGAAACGCTCGGCCGCCGCTTCGATCACCTTCACCGCCTCGGCCGTCACCTCGGGACCGATACCGTCGCCCGGCAGCACGGCGACGCGCTGTGGTCCGCTCGCTGCGCGCGAATCGTCGGGTTCGGTCACGTTCTCCCGCGTTTCCTCGATTCCGGACATCCGAATGATTGTAGCACGCCCGAGAGCGCTCATGGCCCGGGCTCAGTGGTTAGAATGTGGCCGCGTCACGCAAGCAAATGAGGTAGAAAGGAGCGCCGATGCGCGACAGGAGGTCCGTATCCATGAGATTCCGGCGGCAGATCGCGCCCGTCTCCCTGATCCTGGCTGTATGCTTCGTCTGCGCCGGGCCGGCCACGGCGGAGCGGCCCGAGCCACCCCCCTACTACGCGGTGCGCGACGCTCGGGTCGTCACCGCCGCGGGAGATACGCTCGAACGCGCCACGGTGTTGATTGCCGATGGCCTGATCGAGGCACTCGGCACGGACTTGGCAATTCCCACGGATGCCTGGGTGATCGAAGGCGAGGGTCTGACGCTCTACCCGGGACTGATCGACGCGATGACCGATCTCGCGCAGAAACGCGAAGAGGCGCCGGGCCGAGCCGGGTCCGGCGGCGGCCGTCCGGGCGGAGCTCCGCGGCCGACCATCCGGGGCCCGGAAGATCGGCCTGCGACCACGCCCTGGGTCAGCGCTGCACAGATGCTCGGCGACGGTGACGACCGGGTCGCCCAATGGCGCGAGGCCGGCTTCACGGCCGCGGTGAGCGTGCCGACCAGGGGGTTCTTCGCCGGCCAGGCATCGTTGGTCCACCTCGGCGACAGCGAGCCGAAGGAACGGGTGCTGGCGACGCCGGTGGCGCAGCGCATCAGCTTCAGAAGCGGCGGAGGCGGTTTCCGCAGCTTTCCAGGCTCGCTGATGGGCGGTATCTCCTACGTCCGGCAGGTACTCTCCGACGCCCGTCACGAGGCGATCGAGCTCGAGCTCTACGAGCGATCGCCGAACGGCCGGCAGCGGCCGATCCACGACCGCGCGCTCGAGCCGATCCGCCACGCGATCACAGGTCGGCTGCCTTTCCTGATGCCGGCCGATCACGGTCGGGAAATCGACCGGGTACTTCAGATCGCCGCGGAAGCGGAGATCGTGCCTGTGCTCTACGGCGGCCAGGGCGCCTACGCCCGCGTCGACGCGCTGGCCGAGAGCCGGACGCCAGTGCTGGTGAGCCTGGACTGGCCCGAGGCGGACAAGGACGCCGATCCGGACGCGGACACGCCGCTGCCGATGCTCCACCACCGGCGCAAGGCGCCCGCCACGCCCGGGATGCTCGCTGATGCCGGTGTGCCCTTCGCGTTCACCTCGGACGGACTCTCCAGCCCGGCCAAGATCTTCGAAGGCGTGCGCGCGGCGACCGGCGCCGGGCTCTCGAACGACGACGCGCTCGCGGCCCTGACTCTGGACGCCGCCCGCATCCTGGGAGTCGACGATCGCCTGGGATCGATCGAGGCCGGCAAGATTGCCAACCTGGTGCTGGCCACCGCCGAGCCCTGGATCGAGGACGCCGAGGTGCGTGCGGTGTTCGTCGACGGCCGCAAGTATGAACAACGCAAAGAGGACGAAGACGCCGAGCCGCCCGCCACGGACGTCTCCGGCACCTGGGCGCTGCAGCTCGAGACTCCCGGCGGCGTCCGTGACATGACTGCCGATCTGAAGATGACCGACGACGGCAAGGTCACCGGCGATCTCACCAGCCAGCGAGGCACCGTCACGGTCGATGACGGGCGTATGAGCGGTGACCGGCTGAGCTTCGAGACCACCCGCACCATGGGTCCGCGCACGGTCACGGCCTCCTACTCCCTGACCGTCGCCGAGGACAACGTGGAAGGCACGCTCCGTGCCGGGCCGCGGTCGATGGAGATCACCGGCGAGCGCACCGCGGAGGCGTCGGAAGCGGAGGCCGAAGACGGCGAAGAACCCGCCGTGTCGACCGAGGAGCTCGAACGAGCGATGGCCCTCTACAGCGGCCCGATTCGCGATGGCAACAGCTTCGCGATCACCGGCGCCACTGTCTACACGGTGAGCGGCGAGACCCTGGAAGACGCCACGGTGGTGGTCGACGGTGGCAAGATCCGCGCGATCGGGACAGGGATCGAGATTCCACCAGGTATCGAGGCGATCGACGCCGACGGTGGCTCGGTGATCCCTGGCATCATCGACGCCCATTCCCACATCGCCATCGAGGGAGGCGGTAACGAAGGCTCGGTAGCGGTCAGTGCAATGGTGTCGATTCAGGACGTGATCGAGCCCGAGGACATCGCCATCTACAGGGCACTGGCCGGCGGCGTCACCACCGTCAACGTACTGCACGGCAGCGCCAACCCGATCGGCGGCGGAAACGCCGTGCTCAAGCTGCGCTGGGGTTCGGACGCCGGCGGGCTGCGCTTCGAAGGAGCACCCTCCGGCATCAAGTTCGCGCTCGGCGAGAACCCCAAGCGCTCGCGCTCGAACCCTCCGCCCGGCGTCGAGCGACGTTACCCCGCTACCCGCATGGGGGTCATGGACGTCATCCGGCAGGCTTTCGAGGAAGCACGCGACTACCGCGCTGACTGGCAGCGGTACGAGAGCTCGAGCGACAAGAACAGGCTGTCGCCGCGCAGGGACTTGAAGCTCGAACGATTGGCGGAAGTACTGGCCGGCGAACGCCTGGTGCATGCTCACTGCTACCGCGCCGACGAGATCCTGCAACTGTTGCGATTAGCCGAGGACTTCGACTTCCGTATCGCCACCCTGCAGCACGTGCTCGAAGGCTACAAGGTGGCCGACGAGATCGCTGCTCACGGCGCCGGCGCCTCGACCTTTTCCGACTGGTGGGGCTACAAGGTCGAGGCATACGACGCGATTCCCCACAACGCGGCGCTGATGGCCGAAAGAGGTGTGATGGTGTCGATCAACTCGGACAGCGGCGAGGAGATGCGCCACCTCAACCAAGAAGCGGCGAAAGCCGTGAAATGGGGCGGCCTCGACGAGATCGAGGCACTGAAGCTGGTCACCCTGAACCCCGCCCTGCAACTCGGCATCGGCGACAGCGTTGGCTCGATCGAGGTCGGCAAGGATGCCGACCTCGTCCTCTACGACGGCCACCCGCTGTCGATCTTCTCGGTGGTCCAGAAGACCTTTGTCGACGGCGTGCTCTACTTCGACCGGAATGCTGATCGCGAACGGCAAGCCGCGATCGACGCGGTCAAGGAGAAGCTGGCGCCGGAGGAGGATGAGGAGACCACAGAAGAGAGGGGCGAAGAAGAAGAGGCTCCCTCACCGCCCGAATCACGAGTCGAAGACATCCATTACAGCTGTCGGGAGGTGGGTCCATGAAACACGCCATCGTCCTCACCGTCTGCCTTGCCGCGAGCAACCTCGCCGCCGAACCGTTGGTGCTCGAGAACGGCACCGTCCACACTCTGGCCGGCGACTCGTTCACCGGCCGCGTGGTCATCGACAGCGGCCTGATCACGGACGCCGGTCCCGGCGCCGTGGCTCCGGACGGCGCCAGGCGACTCGACGTCGCCGGCCTGCATGTCTATCCGGGCCTCTTCGACGCCCTCTCCACCCTCGGCCTGACGGAGATCAACGCAGTCGCGGCGACCGTCGATACCGCGGAGCTGGGAGCCTACAACCCCCACCTGATGGCAGCCACCGCGGTGCATCCCGCAAGCGAGGTGATCCCGGTCACCAGGGCCAACGGCATCACCCACGCGGTGACCGGGCCACGCGCCGGCCAGGGCGGCGTAATCGCCGGACAGGCCGCCCTCCTCCACCTGGACGGCTGGACAGTCGAGGAGATGGCGATCGAGCCGTCGATCGCCATGGTGATTCAGTGGCCGGCAATCCAGACCCGCATCTTTGACCGGAGCACCTTCACCCGCCGCACGGTGCCGTACAACGAAGCCAAGGAGAAGGCAGAGGAGGCACGTGCAGAGTTGCGCGACTGGCTCGAAGCGGCTCGCCACTACGCACAAGCAGCCAGCGCCGGCGACGGCCGGGCGGAGCACGACCTGAAGCTCGAGGCGCTGGCGCGAGTCGCCGACGGCAGCCAGCCCGTGCTTTTGCTGGCCAATGCCGAGCGAGACATCACCGCGGCAGCCGATTTTGCCGAACGCGAGGGGCTCGACATCGTTCTCGCCGGCGGCAGGGACGCCTGGAAGGTGAAGGAAATGCTGGCGGAGAAGGATATTCCGGTGATCCTGGGCCGTACCCAGAGTCTGCCAGCCGAGGACGATGACCCCTACGATCGCCCGTTTCGAGGCGCCGGCGACCTGCGGGAGGCGGGGGTGAGAATCGCCTTCGGATCGGCCGCGGGCGGTGGTTTCGGTCCGGGTGGCCCGCACTCGGCACGCACCCTACCCTACGAGAGCGCCACCGCCTCGGCTTTCGGTCTGAGCCGGGAGGAGGCGCTCAAGGCGCTCACCATCTACCCGGCCGAGATCCTGGGCGTCGGCGATCGGCTGGGAACCATCGAGAAGGGCAAGATCGCCAATCTGATGGTCACCGACGGCGATCCGCTCGAGATCACCACACGGGTCGTCCACCTGATCATCGCTGGCAAGGAGGTCTCGACGGACAACCGCCACCGGGACCTGTACCAGCGCTATCGCGCCCGGCCTTGAAACCGGGCTGGAAGGTGCCGGCCGAGCGGGTGCGCTCAGCAACCTTCGGCCGCCGGCACCCTGCCGCGGGCCAGGGACAGCGCCCGCATCTCGGCCAGCTCGAAAACGAACGGGATCTCCGGACACAGCCAGGCTGAATGCGGGCTTCGCCAGACGTCCTCGCTGAGCTTGGCGACACACTCGGCGACCAGGTCGGCCGAGCCCACTTCGACCGCCAGCGGCCAGACCTCGCCCGAGGTGCGAGTGGTCTGGATCGGACGCAGGCGCTGATTCCACACCACGTAGCCTCGCGTCCGCTGGCGAAAGTAGTCGAGGGTCTGCTCCCAGCTGCCCAGCCGCGGTCCGGGTCCGAAGTCGGGTGAGGCCACCCGGCCCGTCACCTCCAGGCTCCGTCGGCGGCGGACCGTCCAGCTCCAGGAATCGCCGCATGGCTGTTTCGATGGCCGCGGATAGGAGAATCGCGCCGCGGCCGCCGGCTGCCGAGCCAGCAGGCGCGACACGGGCACGCTCCACAACGGCACCAGCATGCGGCGAAAAAGAACCGAGGGCACGCCGTCGCCATCGAGCACGTAGACACGGCAGTTCATCTGCGGGTACGAGAGCCTGAGGAAAGGCAGAGTCTCGAGCCGCAGGCGCGAGAGCCGGAACAGCAGCGCCGAAGCGAAGATGTACTCGCCGCCACCCGGCCCCTCGTGCACCTCGTAGCGTAGCGGCGGCGGCAAAGGCGGCGCCGAATCGTGAGGCAGGGCCCAGTTCAGGTAGAGGCAATCGAGCGCTTTGGTCCGCACGTGCATCGGAAGAATCCTATCGCCGGGCGTCCACAATCATCACCATGCGCCGGACCGTCGCGCCATCACTCTCCTCCCCTCAGACGGTCGCGCACCTCCTGCATGTCTTCCCAGGTCGGCCGCTTGTATTTTGAGTACCGCAGCAGAGCCGCTGGATGGTAGGTCGCTCGAGCGGGCACGCCGCGCACGGTGTGCCAACGGCCGCGTAGTCTGCCGAGAGCTTCGGTGGTGCCGAACAGGGCCTGAGCGGCGACGCGGCCCAACGCCACGATCACCCGCGGTCTGACGAGCTCGATCTGGCGCTCGAGGTAGCCTCTGCAGGCCGCGATCTCGTCTCGTTCCGGGTCTCGGTTGCTGGGTGGTCGACACTTGACGACGTTGGCGATGTAAACCTCATCACGCTCCAGGTCGATGGCACGCAGGATCTTGGTCAGCAGCTCGCCGGCGGGGCCGACGAAAGGCAGGCCGCGCCGATCCTCTTCCGCCCCCGGGCCCTCGCCGACGAGCATCAGGTCGGCGTCTGGGTTGCCGCTGCCGAAGACCACTTGTTTCCGGCCCTCGCTGAGCCGGCACGCGGCGCACTCCGAAGCCTCGGTGGCGAGCTCCCCGAGCGCCACGGCGCGCTCCTCGGAATCCGCGGCGTCCGTAGCGGGCGTTCCGGCTGGGCCCCGGGCGTGAGGATCGGGGACGCCGGCTCCAGGCAGATACAGTTCTTCGTAGCCGATCCCGTTCAGGTGATCGAGCAGCTCAGCCAGCGGTTCCGACAGCCGATCGCTCACGGTCCTCCAGGGCGTCGCGGAAGAGATCGATCAGGGCCACCGCCAGCTCCTCCTTCGGGCGGCGCTCGAGATGGCTCGGCTCACCCGATCGGCTGTAGACCGTCACTTCGTTGTTCTCGGCGCCGAAGCCGATGTCGGAGCGTGAGACGTCGTTCCAGATCAGGAAGTCGGCGCCCTTGCGGGCCAGCTTGGCGGTCGCTTCCTCGACCGACGGCTCGGTCTCGGCGGCGAAACCCACCAGCAGCGCCCGCGGCGCCACCTCCGGCAAGCCAGCGAGGATGTCCGGATTCTCCTCGAGCTCGAGTGTCGGCACCCCTCGCGCGCGCTTGATTTTACCACCAGCGGGACTGCTCGGGCGAAAGTCCGCCACGGCTGCCGTCATCACGATCAGCTCCGCTTCGCCAGCGTGCCGATAGACCGCGTCGCGCATCTCGAAAGCGGTGGTGACGTCGATCCGCTCGACGCCCGCCGGCGTCGGCAGCGCCACCGGCCCGGCCACCAGGGTAGTGCTCGCTCCCTGACGCGCCGCTTCGGCCGCCAGAGCGAATCCCATCTTGCCACTGGAGCGGTTGCCCAGGTAACGCACCGGATCGATCGGCTCGTGAGTCGGGCCGGCACTGATCAGCACTCGGCGTCCGGCCAGCGCTCCGGTAACGCCGGCCCCGCCGCTTACAGCCAGGCGCATCACCGCCTCGGCGACGTCCACCGGTTCGGACATTCGCCCGACCCCGACCTCCCCCGAGGCTAGCGGCCCTTCCTCGGGCCCGACGAAATGCACGCCGCGATTACTCAGGGTCTCGACATGGGCCGCAGTCGCTGCATGACTCCACATGTCGCTGTGCATGGCCGGAGCCAGCAGCACCGGCCCAGTGAATGCGAGGAGCGTCGTGGTCAGGAAATCATCCGCCAGCCCCAGGGCCAGGCGTGCCATCAGGTGAGCGGTCGCCGGCGCGACACACACGGCGTCGGCCCACTGGGCGGCGACGATATGGGATTCCTCACCGCGGCCGTTGGCGGTCAGGTACTCTTGCTCGTAGACGGCATGCCCGCTGAGCACTTCGAGGCTCAGTGGCGTCACGAACGAGCCGGCACTGCGGGTCAGGGCGCACTTGACCTCGCAGCCGCGCTCGATCAAGCGGCGCACCACGTCCGTCGACTTGTAGGCGGCGATGCCCCCGGTGACGCCGAGGAGGACTCTGGGCCGGCTCATGGGCAATCGCGGGTGGCGCGGGGATCACCCTCCCTTGGCGTCGGCCTCGCCCGCCGCGGCCTCGCCTTCCTCTCCGCCCTCGGCCCCGAGCGCGTCTTCGAGCACGTCTTCGGCCGGACCGTAGTCCCAACCCACGGCCTCGCCGAGGATCTCTTCCTGCGCCAGCCGGGTGTGCTTGGCACCGGGCTGCTCGACCTTGGGCTGCGCACCACGCATGATCTGCTCGGCGCGGGTGGAAGCCAGCAGGACGAAACGGAACTTACTGTCGATTTTCTCGGGAATCTGTCGCATCGCTCGAATCTCCGCCCGGGCCGTGGCTCCAGGTCTGGGTAAAAGCAGGTCTGGGTAAGAGCAGGTCTGGGTAAGAGCAGGTCTGGGTAAGAGCTCAGTCGCGTTGGCCGGAAACAGACCCATGCGCGGGCCGTGGGAAGCCCTCGAGGACTCCTTCGATCTGATCTTGCACGCGATCCCGGCGGAAGCGTCTGGCTAGGATGATGGCCGCGAATGCCTCGGAGGCACGGTCCAAGTCGTCGTTGACGATAACATACTCGTAGCTGCCATAGCAGCCCATCTCTCCGAGGGCATCCTGCAGGCGCAACTCGATCTGTTCGGCGGCGTCCAGACCGCGGCGACGAAGGCGACGTTCCATCTCCTGATAGCTCGGTGGCAGGATGAAGATCGCCGGCACCTCCGGATGCAGGCGCAGCACCTGCTCCGCTCCCTGGACGTCGAGGTCGAGGACGACGTCACTACCGGTCTCCCGAAGCCGATCGATCTCGGCGCGGCTGGTACCGTAGAGCCTGCCGTGAACCACCGCCCACTCCAGGAAAGCGTCCTCGGCGATCAGCCGCTCGAATTCCTCGAGACCCACGAAATGGTAGTCGCGCCCGTCCACCTCACCGTTGCGCGGCGGTCGGGTCGTGTGGCTGACGGAAAACGCCAGGCTCCAAGGCGCCGCGTCGAGCTTGTCGAACACCCGCCGAATCAGGGTCGTCTTTCCGGCCGCGGACGGCGCCGAGACGATGAACAACTCGCCGCGGCCAGCTCGCACCTCATCGGACATAGCGCTCTGACCTCCTCCCTCATTCCACGTTCTGCACCTGTTCGCGTACCTGCTCGCAGAGCACCTTGGCGTCGAGCATGTTGCGAGTCATCTCGCTGTCGCGACACTTCGCCCCCAGGGTGTTGAGCTCGCGGAAGATTTCCTGGGCCAGGAAGTCCAACCGCTTGCCGATGCTCCCCCGCTGACGCATCGCCGACCTGAACTGTTCCAGATGCGATTCTAGCCGATCCAGCTCCTCGCTGACGTCGGCACGATCCACCAGATAGGCGACCTCCTGGGCCAGACGGTCCTCGTCCGGCCGGTCGCGATCGAGCAGCTCGGAGATCCGGCGCCGCAGTGACGAAGACAGCTCTGCAGCCATCCCGGCCTTGAGCTCGCTCAAAGCCACGCCGATACGCTGGAGACCCGCGAGACGCTCCTCCAGAACAGCGAACAATTTCTCGCCCTCCGCCGCGCGTGCCGTCAGCAGCTGATCCAGCGCTGCCTCGACCACTGAGATCAGCAGAGCGCGATCTTCGTCGGTCCATTCCGGGTCGCGGATTTGGAGCTGCACGACCTCCGGCAGCCTCAGGAGGTCGCGCAGCTGAAGCTCGCCCGAGATCACCCCGCGGCCGGCGAGCGCATCGGCCATCGTCTTGACCGCGTCGGCCACGGCTTCGTCGATCGTCACTTCCACGTCACGCGTCCCCAAAGACGCGACCTCCACCGAGACCTCCACCCTGCCGCGCTGCAGACGGCGGGACAGCACCTCTCGCAGCGACGGCTCGAGCGGGCGCAACTCGTCGCGCATGCGCGGCGACAGGTCCAGATAACGGTGGTTGACCCCTCGCAGAGTCACGGTCATGCGGAACCGCTCGTTCTCTTTCGACGCCTGGCCGAATCCGGTCATGCTGTGCACTAGCTCTCTCCATCTCTGAACTGCAGGTCATAGAGCCGCCGGTAGACGCCTCCGGCCTCGAGCAACTGCTCGTGGTTACCTTCCTCGATCACTCGGCCACTCTCCATGACCAGGATACGATCGGCACGCTGCACCGTCGACAACCGGTGGGCGATCACGAGGGCGGTGCGGCCCGCCATGAGGTTCTGCAGCGCCTTCTGCACGAGGGCTTCGGACTCGCTGTCGAGGTGCGAGGTGGCCTCATCCAGAATCAGGATCGGCGGATCCTTGAGCAATGCGCGAGCGATCGCCAGGCGCTGTCGCTGGCCGCCGGAGAGCTTGAGGCCGCTCTCACCGATCACCGCGTCGTAGCCCTCGGGTGCCGTCTCGATGAACTCGTCGGCGTAACCGGCCCGCGCCGCGGCCCTGACCTGTTCGAGCGGCAGATCGGACCGCCCATAGGCGATGTTGTTGCGAATCGTGTCATTGAACAGCACCGTGTCCTGAGTGACGATACCGATCTGCGCTCGGAGGCTGCGAAGGGTGACACCGCGCAGGTCCGTGCCGTCGATCGACACCTGGCCCTCGGTCGGGTCGAAGTACCGTGGCAGCAGATTCACCAACGTCGACTTTCCCGCCCCGGAGACGCCGACCAGCGCCACCACCTCCCCGTGCCGGATGGCCAGATCGATGCCCTGCAACACGGCCGTCGAGTCGTAGGCGAACGACACCTTCTCGAAAGCGATCTCCTCGCGCACCGGCGCCAGCTCGACGGCGTCCGGAGCATCTTCGATCGGATTGGGCAGGTGCATGATCGATTCCACGCGGTGGGCCGCCGCCAACGCCTCTTGAAGGATCAGGTTGACCTTGTTGAGCTTGCGCACCGGATCGTAGAGCATCAGCAGATTGGTGAGGAACTGAACCACCTGGGCCGGCGTCAGCTCACCCGTGCGCACGGTATGACCCGCGTAGACGAGAAACGCGGTGGCGCCGGCCGCCGCCAGGGTCTCCACCACTGGACTCGAGGCGTAGGTCAGGAGCTGGGCTTTGAGCTTGACCTTCAGGTGGCGAGCGGTCGCCTCGCAGAATCGGGCGAGCTCGAAGCCTTCCATGCCGAAAGCCTTCACGACCCGGTGCCCACGCACCGCCTCGGCTACCAGGTTCGACAGCTCGGCGAGACGCTCCTGGCTACGGTGACTGGTCTTGCGCATGCCCTTGCCGAACCGCACGATGGGATAAGCCACGACGGGCACCAGGACGAGGCAGATCAGAGCGAGGCGGAAATGGGTCGACAGCAGGTACCAGATCAGCAGCACGAGTGTGACGGACTGCTGAAAGAGGTCGAGCAGTCTGTTGGTGACGGCGTTCTGCATCACCGAAATGTCGTTGCCGACACGGCTGATGAGCTCGCCTGACGGATGGTCGGAGTAGAAGCTCGACGATTGATTGAGAATGCGCTCGTAGAGATCATTGCGCAGATCGTTGGTCGCGCCCAGGCCGAGGATCTGGAAGAGATAGCCGTTGGCGAACGCTGCCAGGCTGCGCATCATGAAGACGACCATGAACAGCACCGGCAGAAACCAGACATTGTTCTCCGAGTCGACACCCAGCGCGACCTCCAACCGGGTGAGCTGCGTCTCGAAGACCTCGTCGAGATCGACGTGGAATCCGAAGGCCTCCTCGAACCGTCCGGGCTCGCTGTCCTCCTCGTCCTCCTGTTCGAGCAGCACGGCCGCGGGGCCTTCGAGATCCTCCCGGTCGGCCTGCAGCACGTCAGAGAGGATGGGGCGAAAGAGCGCCAGCAGCGTCACTGTGGAGACGGCGAAGATCGCCGTCGCCACGACTGCCAACGTTGCCTGAGGCACGTAGCGGCGGAAGTATCGCCACAGAAAGACCCGCATCTTCGGCACTCCGTCGCCGAGCTCGGCCGGCGCGGCTCCGGCCGGCGCTTGCTCGACCGGCCGCCCCTCGCCGCTCATGGGATGGGCGCGGGAGGCCCGGAAGGGAAGAAATACACCAGCCAGGCGAGAGCGAGACCGCCAGCCACCATGCCGAAGAAAACTTGCAAAAACAACTTGCCCTGCGCCCGCGGCTGCCGGCGCCAGAGCAGGGCGAAGAAGACGCTGACCAGCGCCGCGTAGGCCACCATCAGCAGGAAATGAGACACGCTATGTCTTCCTGCCTGTCGAGATGTCCCAGGCGTCGAGGATCAACAGTAGATTCATCAGGCCGGCAGTGAGGATGAAGGCACTACCATACTCGTATCCGGGCGCCTCCACCATACCCTCGTACCCGAGGGCCAGACGCAGGAACAGCGTCGGGGCTCCGGCGCCCAGACAGCCGAGGCTCGCCAGCACGGTGAGCGGCGCTCCACTGAAGGTCCAGGGCAACCGCCCGTCGAGTAGGCAACCGATCACCAGAGAGGTGATCACCAGACCCAGGAACGCCAGGGCGCGGCTCTTGGCGCCTAGATAGAGATGCCCCGCGCCAGGAACGAACCAGGCCAGGACACACGCCAGATACGGGTTGGCGACCGGAACCGGCGCGGTCTCGGCCGACGGCCGTTCCGCCCTGGCGGCCGACCGCTTCTTTTTCTTCGTTCCGGCTTTGCCGGCCAATATGAACCCTCCTCGTCAGGAGAAGTCAGGAGTTCAAGAGCCCCTTGAGCTCCTTGCCCGGCTTGAAATAGGGGATCCGCTTCGCGGGCACGTCCACCCGCGCTCCGGTCTTTGGGTTGCGACCCACGCGTGGTCCGCGGTTGCGTACCCGGAAGCTGCCAAATCCACGCAGCTCGATCTTCGCACCAACCCGCAGCGAGTCCACGATGCTCTCGAACACGGTGTTGACGATGATCTCGGCGTGTTTCTTGGTGAGTTGCGTCATGCCGGCGACTTCTTCCACCAGCTCAGCCTTGGTCATGGCGTCCCGCGTAGCCACGGCTCCTCCCTCAGGTCTCTCAGCCCTCGTTCCGACGATTCTCGCGCGGCACGCCGGCGTGCCGCGCGGAGAGGTCGTGGGCTAGCTCATTTGTCCTCTTCTTCTTCCGACTCCGCCGCCGGCGCGGCGTCCCCGGTCTCAGGCTCGTCCGAAGCATCTTCGGCCGCGGCCTGTTCTTCCTCGGAAGCGTCGCTAACAGTCTCCCCCGTATCCTCCTCCGCGACAGCCTCCTCAGCGGCGGCTTCCTCGGGCTCCTCGGCGGCAGACTCCTCAGCGGCGGCTGCCTCAGGCTCCTCAGAGGCGGCCTCTTCGGACTCCTCGGCGACAGCTTCCTCAGCGGCGCCTTCTTCGGGCTCCTCGGCAGCAGCCTCCTCAGCGACCGCCCCTTCGGGCTCCACAGCGGCAGCCTCTTCAGCGTCCTCGGCAGCGGCCTCTTCGAGCTCGCCCTCCTCGGACTCTTCGACGACGATGCCCGACGCTGCCAGTCGCGCGGCTTCCAGCTCCTCGATCTCGTCCGGATCGGGCTGCGGCACGCCGCGCATGGTCAGGCCGACTTTCTTGTCTTCCTCTTCGATGCGAAGGATGCGGGCCGAGACCCACTCGCCAACCTGGTAGTGGTCCTCGAGCTTCCCGCCCGGGAGGTCGATCTCCGAAATGTGCGCCAGGCCCTCCAGGCCCTGATAGATGTCGATGAACAGGCCGAAGTCCGTGACGTTGACCACCTTGCCGTCGAGGGTGTCTCCGACGTGGAATTCGGTGACGAAGCTGTCCCACTCGTTGGGAAGGAACTCCTTGATCGACAGCGACACGCGCTGGTTCGAGACGTCGATGTTGGTGATCCGCGCCTGCACCATGTCGCCCTTTTTGAGCACCTCGCTAGGATGCTTGACTCGCTTGGTCCAGCTCATATCGGAGACGTGGATCAGACCGTCGATGTCTTCGGTGATCTCGACGAAGGCGCCGAACTCGGTCAGATTGCGCACCTTGCCCTCGATGATGCTGCCGATCGGGAACGAATCCGAGAGCTCTTCCCAGGGATTGCGCTCGGTCTGACGCAGCGACAGGCTAATGCGGCGATTGGGCATGTCGAGCTCGGAGACGATGGCCTGCACCGCGTCGCCGACCGCGAGGATCTTCGACGGGTTGACCACCTTCTTGGTCCACGACATCTCGCTGACGTGGATCAGACCCTCGACGCCCTCCTCGATCTCGACGAAGGCGCCGTAATCAACAAGACTGACCACCTTGCCGTCGACCCGCGAGCCGATCGGATACTTCTTGTCGACCAGAGTCCACGGATCTTCGGTGCGCTGCTTGTAGCCCAGCGAAACGCGCTCGGTCTCGGGATCGAACTTGAGGATCACCACCTCGATGTCGTCGCCGACGGAGAAATGCTCCGAGGGATGGTTGACCCGCCCCCAGGAGATGTCGGTGATGTGAAGCAGGCCGTCGATGCCGCCGAGATCGACGAACACACCGTAGTCGGTGATGTTCTTGACCACGCCGGGCAGCCGGGAGCCCTCGATGAGCTTCTCGAGCGTCTCGGCCTTCTTCTTGGCGAATTCCTTCTCCAACACGGCCTTGCGCGACAGCACGATGTTGTTGCGCCGCCGGTCCAGGCTGATGACCTTGAATTCCAGCTCCGAGCCGCGCAGCGATTCGAGATGCTTGACCGGCTTGATGTCGACCAACGATCCAGGCAGGAAGGCACGCAGACCGACGTCGACGGTCAAGCCTCCCTTGATGCGGTCGATCACCCGACCGTGGATGATCAGGCCTTCCTTGTAGGCGCTCTCGATATCCTGCCAGATCCTCATCCTCTCCGCTTTGACCTTCGAGAGCAGCACGTGCCCTTCCAGATCCTCGGTCTTCTCGAGTAGAACCTCGACCTCGTCTCCGACGCCGACAAGGACTTCACCGGTGGAGTCGGCGAATTCCTGAATGGGGATCAGGCCCTCTGATTTGTAACCGACATCGACGACCACCTCACTCGACGTGATCTCGACCACGTTCCCGGTGACGATCTCGCCCTCCTCCAAGTGACGCATACTCTCGTCGTAGAGGGCGACGAGCTGTTCGTAATCCAGCTCGCTGTCGTCAGCCGGGATCAGGCCGGCCTCGGTCATCGTCTCGTCGCTGTGTTGTTCCATTGCCTCACGAACCTCCTTGTTGACAGATTCAGGCACACGATGCGCCTGTTACGGGCTGCTTTTTTGGGGGATCGAGCTCTCTATCGACCCCGCCGGCCGTGATTCGAACTCCGCGGTGTATGATCCGCGTCGTAGGGGCTGAAGCGAAGTTTCGTCAGATCCGGGGGGCGCGGGGCCGGAAGAGCGTCTAGCGGCGGGCTAAGTGCTTGAGAACTCGGGCCTTGCAGTATAGGGGGGCGATCGCTCGAGTGTCAACTGTTTTCCTTCGCTTCGAGCGCCCAGGCAGCGTGCTCCGAAACAACTGGATCGGCGTTGTTTCGCGCGCGCTCGAGCACCGGGACGTAGCGCTCTTCGCCACGGTTCCCCATGGCGACGGCGGCGTTGCGCTGCAGGCCTTCGAGCTTGGCGCGTTTCATCGGGCTCGCGCGGAAGCGCTCAAGGTATTCTTCCCGGTCGAGCGCCAGGAGACCAACGAGATCCAGCTCGGCGCGCTCTGGCGGCAGGCGCAGCTCCTCGTGGTCGCCGGGCGTCGGTCCTTCCTCGCGGCGGCCACCAGGGCGGGTCGGCTGATTCCAGGGGCAGACCTCCTGGCAGACGTCGCAGCCGAAGACCCAGTCGCCGAGCATCTCTCGGGCCGCCTCCGGCAGCGCTCCCCGGTGCTCGATGGTCCAGTAGCTAATGCAGCGATTCGAGTCCAGGCGATAAGGCTCGGCCAGGGCGCCGGTCGGGCAGGCGTCGAGGCAGCGGGTGCAGCGGCCGCAGAGATCGGCAACCGGTTCTGACGGCGTCAGGTCGAGGGTCAGCAGTAGCTCGCCGAGCAGGAACCAGGACCCCACCTCGGGATGCAAGAGCTGCGTGTTCTTGCCCTGAGCTCCGAGGCCGGCGCGCGCCGCCAGCTCGCGCTCCAGGATCGGCCCGGTGTCGACGTAGGGACGGGTACCGCAACCAGGGAACGCTTCGCCGATGCGGGCGGCCAGCTTCTTCAACCTCTTGCCCATGACGTCGTGGTAATCGCGTCCCCGAGCGTAGCGCGCCACACGCGGCCAGAGATCGCCTTCCGGCTCGTCCTCGCCAACCAGCGGGTAATACTGCAGTGCCACGCACAACGCCGAGCGAGAGCCCAGCAGCAAGCGCGCCGGATCCTCGCGGATCTCCAGCCGGCGTGCTATCCATTCCATGCCGGCATGGTCGCCGCGCGCCAACCAGCGCCGCAGGTGCGCTCCCTGATCCGAGGGCTCGAGCGAAGCGATGCCGGCCCGGTCGAATCCTTCTTCCAGCGCCCAGCGCCGGAGACGCTCCGCACCCTCCTTCGGGTCGATCACGGCGGCGTCCGTGCCCCGGAAGTCCGCCGGATCGTCGCCACCATGCGATCGACGATCCGTTCCGGAGTGAGATCCGAGGAGTCGATGACATGGTAGGTCTCGTCACAGATCAGCGGTGAGTCCGGCCGTCCGCGATCGCGCGCGTCACGCTCCTCGATGTCGCGCAGCACCTGCTGATAGCTCGAATCCTTGCCGGACGCCACCAGCTCCAGGTGGCGGCGGTCGGCGCGCACCGCGGGCCGGGCGTCCAGGAAGAACTTGTGGAGCGTCTCGGGAAACACCACGCTGCCGATGTCGCGCCCCTCGACCACCGCCCCGAAACGCGCCGCCACCCGCCGTTGGAGAGCCACCAGGCGGGCACGGATCTCGGGATGTACGCTCACCCTCGAGGTGGCCGCCGAGACCTCGGGCGTGCGGATGCGGTCGCCGACCGGCCGCCCATCGAGCATCACTTCGAGACCTCCGTCCGCCGTCGGTTGGAGCTCGATGTCGGCACGCCCGACGGCGGCCAGCACCGCCTCCCGATCGTCGAGATCGATCCCGGCCTCGAGCACCTCGAGCGCCACGGCTCGATAGGTTGCGCCGGTATCCAGCACCGGCACTCCCAGTCTCCGCGCCAGCAGGCGCGCGACAGTGCTCTTGCCGACGCCCGACGGGCCATCGATGGCCACGATCAGTGGCCTCGCGGAATCGCCCGACGTCTCAGCCACGTCGGCCGCGAGGTCCTTTCCCGCCGGTGGACGGCTTGCGCCCCGACGGCTTGCGCCCCGACGTTCTCTTGCCTGCAGACCTGGCCGCTGGTCGTTTTCCCGCCGGCCGCTTGCCCGATGGCCGTTCCCCGCGCGCGACCGGTTTCGCGGTGCGGCGACGCAACGCCGTGACCTCCTCCTCGGTCAGCTCGCGCCAGGCACCGCGCGGCAACCGGGGATCGGCGACGGACCCGATCGCCACCCGGCGCAGACGGCTCACCGGATGACCGATGCGGAAGAACATCTCGCGGATCTGCCGCGTACGGCCTTCCCCGAGGGTCACCGTCCACCACGAGTTGCTGACGCTCGCGCGGCGGCCGGTGACGGCCGTGCGCGATTCGATCTCGACCGGCGCGGTGCGCTTGCCGTAGAGCATCACGCCCTCGCGCAGTCCGTCGATCTCGGCGTCGGCCGGCCGGCCCTTCACCTTCACCTCGTAGGTCTTGAGACAACCGTAGCGCGGATGAGCGACGTGCTGAGCGAGATCGCCGTCGCTCGTGAGGATCAGCAGCCCCTCGGTGTCGAAGTCGAGGCGCCCCACCGGCACCAGGCCCTTGCGCAGCCGCGCCGGCACCAGGTCGATGACTGTCGGCCGGCCTTCTGGATCGTCGGCCGTCGAAACGCAGCCCGTCGGCTTGTTGAGCAGCAGGTAGCGATGCTCGCCGCTGTGCCCGGCAACGCGTTTGCCGTCGACCTTGACGGCGTCGACGCTCAGGTCGACCCGTTGTCCGAGCTCGGCGAGCCTGCCGTTGACCGTGATGCGCCCCTCGCGGATCATCTCCTCGACCCGGCGGCGCGAGGCGACGCCGGCGCGAGCCAGCACTTTCTGCAGCCGCTCGCCGGCACCCTTGGACCTGCTCATCCCGGGACCTCGACTTCCTCCGGCTGTGCCGACTCGTCGGTCCCGGCCTCGGTTGATCCTTCCACCGCCTCCGCGCGGGCAGGCTCTTCCTCGATTGCCTCGGCGCCGGTACGCTCCGCCGCGTCGGCGAGAGCTCGCTCGGCTTCGATCGCCTCGACCTCGGCGCGTTCCTGGATCTCGCTCTCCCTCTCCTCCATCTCCGTCACCTCGCTCTGGATCTCCTCCTCCTGATCGAGGCCGAGGTCTTCCGGCGCACCCTCGGCATCGCCGCCGAAGAGCTCCTCGAACTGCTCCAGCGGCGGCAGCTCCTTCAAGCTGCGGAGCCCAAAGTGCTGCAGGAACTCGCGCGTGGTGGCGTAGAGAAACGGCTTGCCGACCACTTCCTTGCGGCCGGAGATGCGGATCAAACGGCGCTCCAACAACTTCTTCAGCACGCCCGAGGAATTTACGCCGCGAAGCTCCTGGATCTCCGGCGCGGTCACCGGCTGACGATAGGCGATGATCGCCAGCGACTCGAGCGCCGGCATGCTCAGCTTGTTGGTGCCGGTCACCTCGAAGAAGCGGCGCAGGTAACCATGCAGGTCGGGGCGGGAGACCAGGCGCAGGCCGCCGGCCACCTCGTCGATCAGCACTCCGCGACCGGGATCCTGCGCGTAGCGCTCGACCACCGCGTCGAGCGCCTCGGCGGCCTGCGCGCGCTCGCTCTCGGCGAACACCTCGAGCAACTTGGCGCGCGACACCGCCTCGTTCGAGACGAACAGAATCGCCTCGACCACGGCTTCCATCTCCTTCCGGTCGATCATCCCTGAATCGCCTCCAGCTCGCGGGCGTCGATCTCACGGGTGGTGCGATAGAGCAGGATCGAGCCCTGCTGCGTTTGATGCAGGCGCACAAGTCGCAGGCGCGCCATCTCGAGCACCGCCAGGAACGCGGCGATGGCCTCGCGGCGCCCAGACAGGCAGCGCAGGTCGTCGATCAGGTCGTACGGCCTTCCGGCACGCAAAACCTCGACCAGGCGCTCGATCTGCTGGCGCAGGGTGAACACCTCACCATGCATGTGGAGCGGCTCGGGATTCTCTTTATCGAAGCGCTCCAGCACCGACTTGAACGTCCGCAACAGATCGAACAGCGAAACCTCGCTGAGATCCATCTCTGGAGCATCTTCCTTGGCGATGCGCTTCACCTCGTCGGTCCTGCGCGGCCACATGCCGCGGCGCACGCTGTCGACCTCCGCCAGAGTCTGGGCCGCTTCCTTGAGCCGGTGATACTCGAGCAGGCGTTCGACCAGATCCTGGCGTGGATCTTCATCGACCTCCTGGCCGTCGAGGGTCTTGGGCCTGGGCAGCAATATCCGTGACTTGAGGTGGATCAGGTACGACGCCATGTAGATGTAGTCGCCCGCTACGTCGAGATTGAGCTCCTCCATCAGCTCCAGATACTGGTGGAACTGGTCGCAGATGATCGCCACCGGGATGTCAGTGATCTCCATCTTGTTGACTTTGATCAGGTGCAACAGCAGGTCGAGCGGCCCCTCGAAGTCGGGCAGGCGGACGCGCCAAGTCTCCGGCAGGGTGCCGGTGGGCGGCAGAAGGCTGGCCATGGACCCGCTCCTCAACTGGCGTGGAAGATCGTTTTGACGAGGCCGAAGCGAACTTCGTCGCCGTCCTTGAACTCCACCGGCAGACCGGTCTCGATCCGTTCGCCGTTGACGAAAGTGCCGTTCATCGTGCCGATCTCCTCGCGCACGTAGAACTTGCCGTCACGGCGAAAGATCTTCGAGTGCCGCCGGCTGATCGAGCGCTGGGAATCCGCCGGGGTCAGATCGATGTCCGGATTGATTCCGGTGACTGGGTCGCGGCGGCCGACCGAGGTCTCCTCGCCGGCGGAAAGGGAGAACTCGATGTTCGACAGATCGTGGATCAGCTTTTCCGGTCCGGTTTGGCGCTTGGCCTGGCTGTCGGCGGTGGGCATCTCGGGAGCCTGGCTCTCCTCCGACCCGAGAGCTTCGCGCAGCCGCATGTCGGTCTCCCGCAACCGGCGCGACAGCTTGCGCATCATGCGTACCGCGATCTCCGGGTTCTTGCGCAGCATCTGGTCGAACGTCGAGCTGTTGATCTCGAGTAGTCGGCAATCGGTGACCGCCCGCGCAGAGGCGGTGCGCGGCAGGTCTTCCAGGACCGACATCTCGCCGAAGAAATCCCCCTGGCCGAGCAACGCGAGCTGCTGCTCGCGGCCCTTGAACTCCTTGAGGATGGCGACCTTGCCCTGCTGCACGATGTACATCTCCGTGCCCAGGCCTCCCTCTTCGAAAACCAGATCCTCGGCCGCGTATTGCACCGAGAAGCTCTTGCTCTCGCTCTTCGACGTCGTCTTGAAGACAGGTTTGACCATCTGTGTCTCGGGTTCTCGGCTGCGCGGGCTAGGCGCCGGGACCGACCGTCAGGCGACCGGCGGCCGAGTCCAGGCGGGCCAGGAGACCCAGGGGCAACGTCATGTTCGGCGCCGCGTGACCCGCGGGCAATCCCCAGGCCAGCGGCCATGGCTCATTCCGCGTCTCGTCCCTGAGCTGCCTGAGCAACGTGTCCCCCGAATCAGCCCGGAGTGGGTCTCCGCCCTCGCCTTCCAGGTGTCCGGCGACCACGCCTTTCAAGCGTGCCAGGTTACCTGAGAGGCGTAGTTGGGTCAACATTCGGTCGAAGCGGTAGAGCGGCTCCCCGACCTCTTCGAGCAGCAGGATGGCGTCTTCGAGATCGGGCTCGTAGGGCGTGCCCAGCGTGCTGGCAACCATGCTCAGGCAACCCCCGACAAGCGGTCCCTCGACCGCCTCGGCGGACCCCTCGCAGGACACCGGCAGGGTTGTCGGGAGAGCGCCGGCAAGCGCCGACTCGAAGCTGGCCCGCTCCCGCCCGGTGAGCCCGCGAGCGAAGTCCGCCGCCACCATCGGGCCGTGAAACGCCACGAGTCCCAAGCGCGCGACCACCTGCAGCAGGAAAGGCGTGAGGTCGGAGTAGCCGACGTAGGCCCGCGGCCGGCGGCCCAGCAGCCGCCAGTCGACATCCGGCAGAACCCGCAGCAGACCCGAGCCGCCGCGCGCGAAAACAATGGCTGCCACCGACTCGTCGGCGGCCAGCGCGTGGAAGGCAGCGAGACGCTCCGCATCCGAGCCTGCGAAGATACCGCAGCAGGAACGCAGGTTGGCCGCCTCGACCGGCTCGTAGCCCATCGATCGCAGGGCGTCGAGGCCCGCCAGGAGCCGGTCCGGGTCCACCGGCCCCGACAGGGCGGCGACGCCGATCCGATCGCCGGGGCGAACCGGGGGTGGCAGGGTCGCTTTAGAGATCAAAGGGCCGGAGAGCTCCATAAGCCGGATTCTGTACCCCGATCCGGCAGAAGCCTCGCCGGGGTGACGGTCATTCCTCTGGGACCGGCGTTACCACCGGCCTCGAGCAACCTACCCGGAGACGGTCACGATCACCGGAGCGACCGCGAGCGGAACGGGCGATCCGCGTCTCCGCCTCCCTATTTGGTCTTGCTTCGCATGGGGTTTACCATGCCTTCCCCGTCGCCGGGAAAGCGGTGCGCTCTTACCGCACCCTTTCACCCTTGCCCGGCCCCGAAGGACCGGGCGGTCTACTCTCTGCTGCACTTTCCGTCGCGTCGCCGCGCCTCGCCGTTAGCGAGCATGCCGCCCGTGGAAGTCCGGACTTTCCTCCCTCCCGCGCCGCTCGCGCGACCGGGAAGGCGACCGTCCGGAGCTCTCCGGCCGCTCGACTGTATCACTTGGCAGGCCTATCAGTTGGCAGACCGATCAGTTGGCAGACCGATCAGTCGGAGGAATCGCCGCGGTTGAACAGGTTGCGGAAGCCGCCGCTCTTGGCGCCGAACCCGGAAAGCCCGGTTCCCACCCGATCGAGGCCGGCCAGCGCGTCGACCTGACCCGGCATCAGCTCGACCGCAGCCTGGTACTGCTCGCGGGCCTCGTCGGTCTGGTTCATCTCTTCCAGCAGGCCGCCGAAGGCCGCGCGGTTCCCCGCGTTGTCGGGATCGAGCTCGACCGCCTGGCGATAGGCTTCCACCGCGTGGCGGTGCCACTTGGGATTCTTCGACTGCGCCAGACCCAGGCGGGCGAAGTACTCGGGCTTGGGATCCATGCGGGTCGCTTCCTTGAGCAGATCGACCGCCAGCGAAAAGTCCATCTGCGACAGGCAGGAAGCCGCGCGACGGTAGTTCTGCAGCGCGATCACCCGCTTCTCCTCATCCCGCTGCTGTTGATCGACCGCTACCTGGACGTGGATGCCGGCGACCGTGTTGTAGCTCGCTCGGCGCCGAGGGTCCGACAGCGTCAGATAGGCCTCTGTCGCCTTCTCGAACAGCACCCGGACACCCTCCTCTTTGCCTCCGAGTCCAAGCTCCACCGTGTGCGAGGGGTGGACGACGCGGGCGAGCTCGCTGTATGCGGCGAAGATCTCTTCGTCCTGGGCCCGGGGATCGATACCCAGCAGCTGGTAGAAGTTCATCTTGCCGAGACCGCTGAGCAACTCGGCGAGGCGGGCGCGATGCGTCTCGTGCTCGAGGTCCAGGTGCTGGGCTTCCAGGCTCTCGGCGATGCGTTGGGTGAACTGCTTGAGCAGGCGTGGCGACAGGATCTCGTTACCCCAATCCAAGATCGTGGCGTCTACCCCCACCACCGGCGTCACCAAGCCGACCGCCCAGAGCTTGGTGAGACCGCGCAGCAGAGGCAATCGTTCATTGCCGGCACCACGGAGCAGGTCTGCTGGGGCGGCCGGCTGCGCCAGCGTTGCCAGTACCTTCGCCATGTCGGGCTCGAGCCCGGGGAGCTGATCGAGAGCCGGGGTCCTGGCGCTCGAGCGCAGCTTCAAGGCGTTGCCGCCGAGCCGCCCGACGAGCTGCTCTTCGTCGCAACCGTGAACCGCCAGCTCCTGGACGAAGCGGACCGTCGGCAGCGGCCCCACGAGCTCGACCACGATCGACTGGTCTTCGCGGAACCGCGCCTGCACCTCGGGCTCCGGGCACAGATCTCGGGCAAGGGCCTCGACCGCGTGACTCAGCTCCGGGTCCGCCGCCGGGCGTTCGCGATCGGCGGCGGCCAGCAGCGGGCTGATCTGGAGCGCCGTGGACTCGTCCCGATCCAGGTGCAGCTCACCGTCGCGGAAGAAGAGCCTGATCGGCTCCTCCCCGAGCTCGACCTCCACGCAACCGGTACGGCGCCCCAGGTAGACCGAGCGCACGACCACCGCGAAAGGTTCGCTGGCTGGTGCGTTCTCGGCTGGATCCATCTGAGGCTCTCCGGCTCGACTTCCGAGACTGTGAGCGGCCCCGGTTGGGCCACATACAGCCTCAAAGCGAATGACGAGCGAAGAGAGAAAGTATCACACTCTCAATCAGCGATGCGCGGCTCCGCGCGAAGCTGCTCGAAGACCGAGCTACCGATCTTGGGGCCGAGCGCCTCACGCAGGTCGTCGAGGCTCGCCCGCTCCACGCCGGAGACGCTTCCGAAGCGCCGCAGCAGCAGTTTGCGCCGCCCCGCGCCGACGCCGCGCAGCGAATCGAGGCGGCTGCGCAGCGCCCGGGCCTTGCGCCGGCGGCGGTGGCGCGAGACCGCGAAACGGTGCGCTTCGTCGCGGATCTCCTGACACAGCTGCAGGCCGGCATCGTCGCGCGGCAGGCGCAGCGGCTCCGGACGCTCGACAAGGTAGAGCTCCTCCTCGCGTTTGGCCAGGCCGACCAGCGGCGTCTCTTCGACGCCGAGGATCGCCAGCGCCTCGAGCGCGGCGTTGAGCTGCCCCCGGCCGCCGTCGATCAGGATCAGGTCCGGCATCGCGCCCACCTCGTCGAGCACCCGCCGGTAGCGACGCTCGACCGCCTGGCGCATGGAGGCGAAGTCGTCGGGGCCTTCGAGGCCACGGATGTTGAAGCTGCGGTAGTCCGACTTGCGCATGCGCCCGGCCTCCCACACCACCAGCGATGCTACGGTGTCGGCTCCCTGGAAGGTCGAGATGTCGAAGCCCTCGACGCGCTGGGGCGGATCGGGGAGCTCCAGGTGCGCCATCAGGGACCGCGACGCCAGGGCACCGCGGCTCTCCGAACGGAAGCGGCGCTTGAACGCCAGCTCGGCGTTGCGCATGGCGAGCGCTACCCGGTCGGCCTTGGGGCCGCGCGACGGCATACGTACGTAGACCCGTTGCTCCTTGCGCTCAGAGAGCCACTCGAGCAGCGCCTCTTCGCCATCGATCGGCGCCGGCAGGTGGATCTCCTTGGGGATGAAGGTGGTGACGTCGTAGATCTGGGGCAACACCTCCGACAACAGTCGCGCCGGCTCCACGTCGCCCTGGCCCTCCCAGAACAGCTCCCGCCGATCGAGCACCTGGCCACCGCGCATCACCAGGATCATCACCGCGGCGTTGCCATCCGCGGCGTGCACGCCGAAGATGTCGACGTCCTCGCCGCGCACCGAGGACAGCTTGCGCTTAGCGCCGATTTCCTCCACCTCGGCACGCAGATCGCGCAGGCGCGCTGCCTCCTCGTACTCGAGCCGCTCCGACGCCGCCAGCATCTGCCGCTTGAGATCGCGCAGGAGCTGCTCGTTGCGCCCGGCGAGGAACAGCTTCGCCTGCTCCACGGCCTCGGAGTAGGTCTGGTGGCTGGTGAGCCCGTCGACGCACGGTCCGAGGCAGCGACGCATGTCGTGGTAGAGGCATGGCCGCGGCAGCTTGCCGTCGATCGGAATGTGGCACACCCGCACCTGGAAGAGCTTCTGCACCAGCTTGATCGCCTTGCGCGCCCACCCGGCTGGCAGGAAGGGGCCGAAGTACTCGGCGCCGTCCTTCAAGATGCGGCGGGTGAAGACGATGCGCGGGTAGTCGTCGCGCATGGTCAGCTTCAGGTAGGGATAGGTCTTGTCGTCGCGCAGGTTGATGTTGTAGCGCGGCTGGGTGCGCTTGATCCACGCGTTCTCGAGCCCCAGCGCCTCGGCCTCGGTGTCGGTCACCAGGTAGTCGAGCTCGCGCGCGTCGGCGAGCATCGCCAGCAGCCGCGCCTCGTGGTCCTCCCGCAGATAGCTCAGGCCGCGCTTGCGCAGCGACTTGGCCTTGCCGACGTAGAGCGGCTTGCGCCTGCCGTCGCGGAAGATGTAGATGCCGGGACGCTCCGGCAGATCGCGGATGGCTTGCTCGACGCGGTCGGTGACCATGGCAAGATTGTAGCCGTTGCCATGAGATCGAGGAGCTGACCGCAAAGGGTCGCGCGACCGCCAGGGTCTTGGTATCGAGGGCTTCGCTGGCACCGCCTCTGCGCAGCCTCCTTCTCGCGGCGTCTTGCCCCGCTGGCGGAGAATCGGTCCAGTTCAATGGGTTTGGGGTGGGGGCAGCTCCGAATTCTGGTCGACCAAGACGCTCATCGGTCTCCCGGAGCCAGGCGGACGGCCGCTCGGTTGCTTTGGACTGGCCAACGGCGGCAGGCACTCGGGCCTGTGGTAACGAATGGCGCGGCTGAAGGCCCTCCACCGCCTCCGTTCTTCTTCGCGGGACGCGGTTCGCTCGAGCCCGAGCTGATCACACAGGTCGGAGAGATAGAGATCGAAGGCGGCTCGGATCATCTCGCCCCAGTCGGCCGCCGCCTGCCGCGAACCGTACGAGGCGAATACGGCGATCAGCAGCGCAACCGTGGGCCACCACCAGAAACCGAATCCTACGCCCGCGGCCCAGGACAGGACGACGCACTCGATCAGGAACGCAAGGCACAGGAACCACATGTTGACCATGAAATCCATCTGCGCCCTGACGCCATCGAGAACCTCTTTGTACGGCTCCGGGATCACTCCCAGAAGTCGATTCCAGCCCAGGACGCCAGCGAAGCCATACATTGTCTGCGGATAATCCTCGAAGGATCTCATCGTATTGCCGAAAGCGAACGGCAGAACTCGCGTCTCCTTGGTCGGAAAGTGAATCTTGAAATCCCGGTTCTGGCGATTAAGCCGGCCCTGGGCCTCTTGGTCGTCGCACTGCTGGATCTTTCTCCGCAGCCTCTGGATATACTTCTCGTTCGTCCGAAAGCGGTACTTCTGCCATTTGAGAAAGGGGGCCCACAGGGGGCTCCACCATCCGTAACCCTCTTTCAGGCGGATGATGACCTTGTTGGCCGCGAGCAACCACACTCCAAAAAGCCAGCCGAAAACACCCGTGAAGCTCAGAACCGTCACCGAGTGCTCCTTGATCAGGCTCGAGATGAATGAGTGAAATCTCGAGTAGTTGGTGCGGGCTATGGTATGGAAGTCATCTGAACCCGCTGTCGAGTTGCCGATACCTGGACTCACGGGCACCGCGTGGGCGCTCGCCGGTTCAGTGCCCTGCTTCGCTTCGATGGAGTCCGAGGGCGCCAACGTCCAGATGAACCATACGGTGACGCCGATGAAGATGACCGCCGGCAGGAAATAGCCGATCGCGAAGTTCCGATCGAACAGCTTCGTGAGCCCACCGAACATCTTCGTTCCTCCCTGTGGCAGCTCCCGACTTCTACGCCTGGATCTGGTCCTGCCGCGAGGCTTCGCGATCATCGACGTGGTTCTCGCCGTCTAGTTCCCCCACGGACGGGCCCGTGTGCACCGCGAAACGTTCTAGCAGCGACAGTTTTTCGAAATCGTCTAAAGTGTACCGGAGCCTGTCGGTGGGCTTCTCCGGGGGCGGGCCGAAGGCGCCGGTCAGGGGCTCTCTGCGAAACTTCTCGATGGCGGAAGCCAGTCGGTTGAACCGATCTCGGACCCAGCGCCTTCCGCGGTCCTCGACCGGCTGGCCTCTTGCCGCAAATCTATCCAAAGCATTGGACGTCTCGACGAATCCGTCCCCGGCCAAACCGGCTGCCCCCAACCCAGCCTGGAAGACTCGGTGTGGAGGCTTGAAGAGCCGGCCTCCCACTCTCCGGAGCGAGTTGGCGAACTCTCTTCTATTCATCGGCCCTCCCTTCAGGACCAAAGTCCCGACTCTTGCAGCAAGCCACTAGACTTGCTCCAAACCACCTTCCTGCATAGCAGCCGGGGCCGAGCGGCACCACACCTCACGAGGTGGCATGTCGCGCCACCCCCCAGGGTGGGACTCAGCGTCGTACCCCGCGCCCCGAATCGACGCGATCGGTGACCATGCGTCTCAGCTATGCCTTGCCCTCGGCCGGACTCGCGTCTCCTGCGCTCTCACGCTGCATCGGCGGAGACGACGTCCGGGTCCAACTCGATCCTGCGCACGGAAAGCCCCAGCTCCTTCACTCCCCGCACCGCCTCTCCGGTCGCGTGCTCCATCGACTCGGCATCGAGGTGGACATAGAGCAGCGGGACGCCGTTGGCGACCGCAGGCGATACACGACCCTCGAAGCGCTGCTGAAACAAGCGTTCGTCGTCCTCCGCGGTAGTCGGCGCTCCCAGCACCAGCTCGAAATCGAAAGTCTTCATGGCTTGCCTCGCTTGACTAGTCGTGCTCGCATCGATCCACGGTGCTCGAGGGCGCTGACAACCACATTTGCAAGATCATTTCGTGGCCACAAGCCGTGCAAGCGCGACATGGAAGACTCCATCATCTTCGCACGCCGTGCGAGCGCCATTTGCACGACTCCATCATCTTCGCACGCCGTGCGAGCGCCATTTGCACGACCCCATCGTCTTCGCAAGCCGTACGAGCGCGATTTGCACGGCCCCATTGCATCGATGGTTCGAACCGAGGCGGGAGAGCCCTGACCGTCCGAGGTCCGGTCCCCGCCCCTCGTTCTCAGACTTGAGACAACTGTTTCTCAACTCTGAGAACACAGCCACTGACTCGCCCAGGCCCGGTTCTGAGGATAGGGAGCAATCACTCCTGAGACGGGCTACCTTCGCGATCTCAGAGCTCGCCGGATCGAGATCTTCGACCAGGCAAAGTGGCACGGCTCTTGAAGAACAAGCCGACATCGCAGGAAAAGTGCGCAAGCTCGCGGCGACCGACCGATCGGCACGGTGCTTGCCCATGCCGGGGCCCGTCTTCTGCAGGGGTCATCGCCCACGCGGCGCGCGCCCGGTCGGTTCACCATTTTCAGGGAGAAACCATGTCGAGTTTGACCAGGAGAACTATCGCTCTCGTCCCCTGTCTGCTGATCCTCGCCAGCCTGGGCCTCGCGGCCGCGGGCCAGGCGCAGCAGGTCTTCCAACACAAAGGCATCGACTCGCGGGTCGACTACGCCTCACTCGCCGACATCGGCCTGTGGGACGACCGCAACTACCGGCTGACCCAGGAAGACATCGCGCTGCTGGCCGACAACGAAGCCGAGCTCGGCGGAGCCGTGCCGGCCTTCTTCCGCATCGAGGTCCGCAAGGCATGGCCGGACATCCAGAAAGGCGTGGCCCTCTATCCTCGCAGCATGCTCAACGTCTTCCTGATGCGCCACGGCGGCTTCCTCTACGAAGGCCAGCTCTACCGCAAAGTCGAGCGCCGCGGTGATCGCTACCAGCTGATCGGGGACGAAGAGGGATATCCGCTCGACAGGTTCCTCGAAACTGGATGGGAAGAGCTCGAGAAGGCCCTGGTCGGCGAAGTCCGGGTGACCAACCCGACCGGCGCCGCCGAGTCGGCGATCAAGATCAACCACACCAACGTCAATCAGGTGGTCGCCGGCACCAACGGCCCCGGCTCGGGGCAGCAGATGCACTACTCCACCGACGGCGGCAGCTCCTGGACCCAGTCCGCGGCGCTGCCCCTGGGCAACACCTGCTGCGATCCCACGGTCGACTGGTCGTTGAACGGCGCTTTCGCCTACGCCTCGGCGCTGGGCCACTGCGGGTCGGTGTGCGACATCCTGTTCTATCGCTCCTCCGACGGCGGCCAGACCTGGAACGACCTGACGAGCGACCGTCGGCGGCTCACCACCGACGGTTTGAACGACAAGGAGTTCCTGCACGTCGACAAGTATCCGACCTCGCCCTACGTCGACAACCTCTACCTCACCTATCACAAGCAGAACGTCATGCAATTCGCCCGGTCGACCGACTTCGGCGACACCTGGGCGATCCAGGCGTTCTCCTCGGCCACCGATCAGCGCGGCATCGGCTCGGACATCGCCACCGACAAGAGCGGCAACGTCTACTACATCTGGCCGGCGTTCAACAGCCAGCGGATCCTGGTGCGCAAGTCGACCGACGGCGGCGCCAGCTTCGGCTCGGTGATCGAGATCGCGTCCACCGAGGCGAGCTTCGACTTTCCGATCCCGGCGATGGAGACCCGGGCGGCGTTCATCTACGTGGCGGCGGACGCCGACCTGTCGAACGGCCCGTTTGCCGACAGCATCTACGCTGCCTGGCTCGATACCGACGGGCCCGAGAGCGGCACTGCGGCCAACAACCACTCCCGCATCCAGGTCGCCTACTCACGGGACGGCGGCAACACCTGGAACCTCAGCACGCCCCACGAGACCGCGGACATCAACTCCGTCGACCGTTTCAATCCCTGGCTCGCGGTGGGTCCCGACGGCCAAGTGCACGTGATCTTCTACGACACCCGCCGGGTCGTCAACCGATCCGGCACCGACCTCTTCTACAGCTCGTCGGCCGACGGCGCGGTGACCTGGACGGCGCCGGTGCGGGTGACCGACGAGATCTCGCCGAACATCGACGATACCTTCGAGTTCGGCGACTACAACGGCGCCGACATCGTGCTCAACGACGTCCTCGCCATCTACACCGACAACCGCAACGAGGGCGGCGGCGGCGCCGACTCGGTGGACGTCTACGCCGCCGGCATCCCGGTCGGCACCCCCTGCACGCCGCAGCCGATCGCCGACGCCGGTCCCGACGTGCAGATCAACGAGGGCAATTCGACCACCATCGGCACCCCGGCCCAGGCCGGCCACACCTACTCCTGGTCGCCGGGCGGCGCGACCACGGCCCAGGTCCTGGTCTCGCCGACGGTGACCACCACCTACACGGTGACCGCCACGACCAGCTGCGGCAGCGCCCAGGACTCGGTCGAGGTCACCGTCATCCCGGCGGGCTCCAACGGCCCGCAGGACGCGGTCTACGACGGCGGCCTCGGCGCCCCGGTCTGCACGATCGCGGGTAGCGAGTGCGACTCACTGGCGCTGCTCGACGGCGTCGCCAGCTCCGAGCCCAACCAGCCCAACACCCTGGACGCCTGCAACGACGGCACCTCGGGCACCTACCACAGCGACGAGTCGAACGACCGGATCGTGGTCTCGACGCTCGACAGCGGCAACTTCACCGAGGGCGACACGGTGCAGATCGACGCCACCGTCTGGGCCTGGTCTACCTTCACCGCCGACACCCTGGACCTCTACTACGCGGCCGACGCCACCAACCCGTCCTGGGTATTCATCGCCTCGATCCAGCCCTCGGGCACCGATCAGCAGGTGATCACCACCCAGTACACCCTGCC
>JAAELT010000713.1 GCA_024226315.1 bacterium
GCCACAGCAATTGGTCAGCGAAATTGTGAAAAATCTGGAGACTATCCAAAGCAACAACCCGTCCGCAAAGATAGCTTTCTCGTCAATATTCAAAAGAAGAGACGATCAACAGGGGCGCACATTAGGGGGGGTGTGGGGGGGTGTCACACCCCCCCCAATATTTTGTCAGTCGGTCCAAAAATTTACATGCAGTCGGTCCAAAAATTTTACCTTTTTGGCAACGTCAGTCCTAACAATTTGATTAGTAGTCGGTCCAAAGCTTGGACAAATTTGAAAAATTTCGGACCATGAAAGCTCTCTGAAGTCATTGAGTCTTTCTGTAAAGTTTTGAGTGAAGAATCGCTATATCTAACGATGACAATCGATCTAGGAGAGTTAAAATTGAATTCGGTTCGATTGGAATTGGAAAATAGTCAGTACATGGCCCACACAGCATTTATGGTGGAAACGATGCATGCCTCATGCCTCATTCAAAGACCGATCAGAAACGTCGGGTACTGAAGCCGGGTACTGAAGCCATATGTCGTCGGGTAATGAAGCCATCTATTTGCTCATCTAAGTCCAAGTCGTTTCTGATACC
>JAAELT010000714.1 GCA_024226315.1 bacterium
GCTCCCTGGGCATCCGCGAGCGCCTCGAGCTTTTCCTCGAAGTCTGCGCCGCCGTCCAGCTCGCGCACCAGAACCTGGTGATCCACCGCGATCTGAAGCCCTCGAACATCCTGGTCACCGCCGCCGGCGAGCCCAAGCTGCTCGACTTCGGCATCGCCAAGCTCCTCCACCCGGAAGCCGCCGGCGCCGCGCCCGTGACGGCGGCGGGCTGGCGCCTGATGACTCCGGGTTACGCCAGCCCGGAACAGGTGCTGGCCCAGCCCATGACCACGGCTTCGGACGTCTATTCTCTTGGCGTCGTGCTCTATGAGCTGTTGACCGGCCGGCGGCCCTACCGCATCGACAGCTCCCTGGAGACCGACGTCCGCCAGGCGATCTGCCACAGCCGGCCGCTCGAGCCCAGCCTCGCGGTCGTCCGGCGGCGGACGAGCCGCGCGCCGGAGATGCCGCTCCCGAACGTGGCGGCATCGGGTAATGGCCGGCGCCTGCAGCGCCGACTGGCCGGCGATCTCGACAACATCGTGCTCATGGCGCTCCGCAAGCGGCCACGGCATCGCTATGCCTCCGCCGATCAGCTCGCCGACGACCTCCGCCGTCACCTGGACGGCCTGCCGGTGAGCGCCCGCAACCCCACCTGGGGCTACCGCACGGCGAAGTTCCTCCGCCGGTACAGAAGAGCGGCGGTCCTGACCGTCGTGCTCCTCCTGCTTCTCGGGGGATTCTCCGTCAATCGGGAGCTCCAGCAGCACAGGATCGCCCGGGAGCGAGACCGGGCGCAGCAGATCTCGGCATTCTTGAGCCAGCTCTTTGACATTCAGGCCGAAGACATCGGCAAGCCGCGCAGCCAGCTCACGGCCCGGGATCTTCTCGACCGTGGCGCGGAGAGGATCGATCGGGAGTTGCAGGGACAACCGCGGATGCAAGCGGATCTGATGATCATCCTCGCCCGAGGGTATGAGGGCCTCGGGTTCTGCGCCGCCGCCACCCCGCTGGTGGAACGAGCGATGAGCCTTCGTCGGCAGATCCATGGCGGCGTGCACCTGGAGGTCGCCGAGGCCCTGGACTTGCTCGCCGCCCTGGAGGTCGGCAACGGCAACTACGGGCGGGCGGAGTCCCTCGCTCGCGAGAGTCTCGAGATCTGCCGTCTGCTCCTGGGGGAGGATCATCCCACCGTCGCCCGTGCCCGCCACGCGGTCGCCGTGGGACTGATGGATCAGGGCCGGTACGACGCTGCCGAACCGCTCTTGCGCGAGGCGCTTCGAGATCTGCAGCGGCTGGAGGGTGAGGAGACCCTGGCCGTGGCCGCGATTTGGGGCAATCTGGCGATTCTCCTCTACAACCGGGGGGAGCTCGAGGAGGCGGAGGAGCTCTACCGCCGTGCCCTCGCCATTTCTCGCGGGCTGTACGGGGAGGAGCATCCGCAGGTTTCCGCCAACAAGACCAACCTCGCGACCTGCTTGCGGGGCATGGGCCGGTTCGAAGCGGCGGAACGACTCTACCGGGAAGTCCTGGCGACCTATCGCGAGAAGCTCGGGAGAGAGCATCCGGCCAACGCGCCCGTGCAGCACAACCTGGCGCTGTTGATGCTGCTCCGCGGAGAGCTCGCCGCGGCGGAGACTGTGCTGCTGGACGCTCTGGCCAACGGGCGGCGGTTCATGGGCGAGGACCATCCGACTTACGCCAACTACCGCCTCAGTCAGGCCAGGCTGCTGCTGGCAAAGGGCGACGCGGTCGCCGCCGAGGCGGTCGCGAGGTCGGCGCTCGAAGTCCTCCGGCGCCGCCTGCCAGAACACCGGCACACCCGTTGCGCAGAGAGTATTCTCGGCGCCAGCCTGGCGCGTCAGGGGCATTTCCAGGAGGCCGAGCCGCTGCTGACCGAGAGCTATCTCTGGCTGGCGGATCGGCTCGGTCCCCGAGCCGTGGACGCACGGGATGCGCTCGAGCGCGTCATCGAGCTCTATGACGCCTGGGGCCGGCCAGAGGAGGCTGCGCCATACCGCGAGCTGCTCTGAGTCAACGCGCGTCAGGCTGCATCTGGCGCGCCAGCCAGCGCCGGGCGGCGCTCCAGTCGCGTTCGGTCGTGGCGCGCGAGATGCCCAGCACCTCGGCGGCCTGAGGCAGGGTCAGACCGCCGAAATAGCGCAGCTCCACGAGCCGGCACTGGCGTGGGTCGATCTGCTCCAGGCGGTTCAAGGCCTGATCGATCGTGAGCAGGTCTTCCGGACTCGGAACCGCTGGCGCGGGTACGCCGAGGGCTTCCTCGAGACTCACCTTGGTAACCGCGCCGCCGCGTTTGGCGGTCTGCCGCGCGCGGGCGTGATCGATGAGGATCTCGCGGATCAGGCGCGCCGCGAAGGTGAAGAACTGCCTGCGGTTCGACGGCCGCTGCGCCTTGCTGCCCACCAGCCGCAGGTAGACCTCACTGATCAGTGCCGTGGGCTGGAGGGTATGGTAGTCCTCGGGCTCGAGGGAGAAGTGGTACCTGGCCAGCCGGCGCAGGTCGTCGAAAACCATCGGCAACAACTCGTCGAGCTTCTCGCCCCAGCCGCTCGGCTTGCCGAGCACACCGGTGATTCTCGGCGGTGAGTGCTCCACCATCGATGTTCCCCTCAGGCCGCGCTCAGCCTGTGGGCGGCGACCGGCAGATCAGCCAGATCGATGAGGTGTTCTGCCACCATTTTCCGCACTCTAAATACGGGCCGGTAAGGCTTTCCAGTGGCCGGGCACCGGAGCGACGGCGGGGGTGGACCCGTGGTACCGGATTGGTCAAGATGGAATCTTCTTCATCGAAATCGCAACCGTTGCCCTCGAGGAGCACATTGATGAGAACGAGTATATCGAGAGATTCCCTGGCTGGAGACGGAACGGATGGCGTAGGTGCCGGGTGGCAGACATCTGACGCTGAAAGGTCCTGAGTTGATGCCGAAGGGTCCTGAGTGGCAGTCGACAAACGGTCTCAGCCACGGAGACAGACCAGTGAGCATCTCCTCCTCGGGTCCTTCCTCACCGTCGGGTATACCGATGGTCGAGACGGATTCCGTCCCCGAATGTGTCCTGACCGGCCTGTTCTCCCTGGCGGCTTCTCCCGCCGTCGAGCTTCCGCAGCTCCTGGACGCGATTCTGGAGGCCGCCCTCGGTCTCACCTGCTCGGACGCCGGTGGTGCGATCTGGTTGCAGAATCCGAACAACCCTGGCTGCTGTCACTTCAAAGCTGCTGGGGGAATTCTGCGGTGCTCACAAAGCGCGCTGACGCGAGAGCTGGCCAATCCATCCGCCAACCCGCGCCCTGCAACGGCACTTGACAGCGAGTCCTGCTACCACTATTGCGAAGACGCACGCGAGCAACACGCGTCCTGCTTTCTCTTCCGAGAGGGTCGGTCCTTGGTGTACCTGCCGCTGCTACGGGGAGAGCCCGCTCCGGGGATGCTCCAGGTCGAGGCCCGGCATCCCGGTGCTTTCTCCGAGAAGGATCTGTGCGCGCTGTCCGAACTGAACCGAGTCGGCAGCCTTCTCATCGAGCGCCTTCTGCTCAAAGAACATGCCTTCGCGGCGGGTTTCGACATTCATCCGGTGGGTAGTAGCCGGGAATTCCTCGAGCTCGAGAGCCTGATCAGGCGGGTCGCCTGCGACCCCTCGAATCCGGTCCTCATCCGGGGCGAAAGGGGGAGCGGAAAAGAGCTGGTGGCCTACGCCACCCACTACTTCAGCCGTCGTCGCCACAAGCCCTTCGTCGCGGTCAACAGCGCCGCCTTGTGCGACGGCCTGGCCGCCGACGAGCTGTTCGGCCACGAGAGGGGAGCCTACACCGGAGCGGATCTGGTGCGGGGCGGCCTCTTCCAATCGGCGCACGAGGGCTCGCTCTTCTTTGACGAGATCGGCGACATGCCGCTCAACGTCCAGGCTTTTCTCCTGCGGGCCCTGGACCATGGGGAGATCCGCCAGGTCGGCGGCGACAAGCCCCTCAAGGTCGACGTGCGGATCATCGCGGCGTCCAACCGGACCTTCGAGCAACTGATGGAGAAGGGGAACTTCCGAAGCGACCTCTACGACCGTCTCAACGTTCTTCAGATTCACGTGCCGCCGTTGCGAGAAAGGAAGGATGACCTCAAGCTGCTGGCTGATTTCTTCCTGAGAAAAGCCTGCCTCAACAGCGGCCGATACCGGCGGATGAGCGAGCGGGGCGCCTGCCGTGCGTGCCTCGGGTCGGGCGGCAAGACGTGTGCCGGACCCGCTCTCTATGGAGCGCTTGCCGACCACGACTACCCGGGCAACGTCCGCGAGCTGCGCAACCAGATGTTCCGCCTCGCCGCCACTGTCCCCGATCAGGAGCTGGCCCCCGCCCACCTCTGCCCCGGCGTGGCGAAGAACGGCAACGGGCGTACGTCAGACGGGGATCCGAGACTCGACAGCATCATCCGAGATCACATCCGACACGTGCTGGAGAAGACCGGAGGCAACAAGTCGGCGGCCGCCAGGACCCTGGGCCTGCCCCTGACGACGTTGATCAACAAGATGAAGAGGCTCGGAATCGGCTGAGACCGCGGCCGGCGCGGGCTTCTCAGGACGAGAGCGGCCGGCCTGCGCCGGAGGCACCGGAGCCCCGCGTGCGCTGGTTCCAGTCGGGCGCATCCGGTCACATAATCTCCGGCCGCATCCAGGAGGGCTACCGTATGTGGAAAGGGTCTACCGGATACGGTAAGAGATGAAGTCTTCCGAGGCCTGTATCAACACTGCTTCGTCGCTCGTATCTCTCTGAGTCAAAGCGGTTTAACGACTCTGCTGCCGGCCTGTTGGCGACTGGCACTCTCTGTGCAGGAACAGAGAGACGATCGAAACAAGGAGTCGAGAGAGTCGACAGGCTGCGAGTGGACCTTGCTCTTCATAGGGAAGGCGAGGCCAGATGGGGGATGTCCTCGTCGTCGTAGCTCCGGATCAGCGACGGCCTGTCGTAGGCCAACCAGGCTTCAAATGGCTCGAAAGGAGACCAGAACGTGAAGACACCGAATCCCGATGAATTGAACGAGAGGCGAGCGAATCGCCCCACCGGCAGCAGGCTGCGTGGCCTGCGGAATCCGAAGACCGCGACGATAGCGCTCCTGGCGACGTGTCTCGTCGTCGCCTACGTGGCCGCGGATCCGCCCGACCCGTTTCCCCCCGAGGATGACCCCTCGGCCTTCGGCCCCCTCAATACCGACCCCCTCCCCGAAGGTCTCCCGGAAGCCAACGAGGGTTCCTTCGAAGGCGGCGAGACGGGGACCGGCGAGGACGCCGGCGCGAACAACGTCCTGCAGCCGGAAGATCAGCGGGACGACTTCATCTGGAACATCCCGACCAACGGAGCTCCGAGCCCGCTGTTCAACGCTGGGGAATACGAGCAACAGATGATTCGCTTCGAGGAGTTCGGACCCCAGAAATACGCCCAGTCCTGGAAGAAGCACGCCTCCGACTCCGACTCCGACTCCGACTCCGACTCCGACTCCGACTCCGATGAGGCATTCCCGGCACCCGCGGACGCATACAGTCCGCCGGATGGTTCGGCGCTCGATGCCTTTCTCTCGCGGGATCGTCTCTCCCCATCCCCGAGCATCTTCGCCAACACCGCGGAC
>JAAELT010000715.1 GCA_024226315.1 bacterium
ATCTCCCAGGTCTTGGACAGCCGAAATTCTGAGACATAGGGGACCTCCACCGTGATTTCCGCCAAATCCAGCCTTCTAAGCCGCTGTTCTAGGGGGTTGCCAGCTCAACCCTGAGTTATCTTGGACAGCAGTGAGTTTCTCTAGATGTTTCTCGGAGGGATCGCGTCCATATTTCACATATTGGCCACTCGCCAATGCTTTCAGCTGACCATGGATGTTCTCGAGGACTTCGAACGCATTCACTGCTTCTTTTTCTGCATCAGACTCGTCCTCATGGATGACATGGATCTGGATTGCATCAACGCCACGATGCTGAAGAGCATAGGCAATTAGGTTAATGTAGGCATCGGGGTAGAGCGAAGTTGCAAATATATATAAAGTCCTCACAGCTCTACGCCCTCCGAAACCACCATATCCTTGCCGGACAGCTTCGCCCTGCGCAAACTACCGAGCGCTCCTGCTGGGGAGGTTCCGACTCCACAACTGATCGAGCACCCGGTACTGCTTTTGAACTCCTTCCGCAGAGACTCCACTCTGCTCGGCTGCCAGCCCTCAATCGCTAGTCTCACAACCAAGTCGTCGCCTCCGAGAAAAACTGTTGTGGCGCCGTCGTCCAACAAAGAACTTCGTAGCGCGAGCATCGCCCGCTCAATCGCAGCAGAGAAGTCTCTAGCCTCCTGCGCCTTATTATCGAGTAACAAGAGTTCCAGACAATCTCCTATTCCGTCGCCATCGAAGTACAGAAATAACTCTCTTTTTCCCATTTGAATCTCGATAATCCCGCAAGCCATCGGCGCCACCAGTGATGGCTCCCGAAGAATTAGTTCGCCCAGTGACAGCCACGACAGTTTCAGCTTAGCACGCCCACTCGCCGGCTGCTTTTGCGGAAGGAGTTAGAAGGGGTTTTCTTGGGTGAAGAGACCCTCCGAATCTCCCATCTGAGGAACAAGCAGACATGAACCAGACCTTGCCCAGCACGCCCGCGAGCCGGCTGGCCCGCCTTGCTGCTTCTCGGGTCCCTATCCCAGGGCGCCGCTGCCGCCCACCTCTGAGCACCCGCGGCACCCGTCAGTCGGGCGGAGAGCTCACCCTCGACGCGACAGCCCTGGTCGGAGGCGCCAGGCGCCGGCCCGGCTCCGCGGCCGCCTGGCGCCGTTTCCTCGCCGCCCTGAGTGACGTCGAAGCGGCGCTCAAGGCCCACTCCGCGAACCGGGAGATCGTCTTTCGCCTCGGCCTTCACCTCTCCGCGGCGCTCGCTCTCGGGCGGATCTTCCACCAGGCCGCGGGCTGGCGACTGGCTGTCGAGGGGTGTCACGGCGTCGCCCGCCTCGACGCGGCAGTGGACGCGGAAGATCTGCGCGTGGTGTGGGACCAGGGATCGTCCGGCGCGGACGAGGCCACCCTCGAGATCGAGCTGCTGCCCCACCCGGTCCGGGCGATGGCCACCGATCTGGTGTCGACTCTCGCCCACCCACTCCGGGGCCGGCTCCAGTTCTGGCGCGAAAGCAGGGACGACCTGAAACCGGAGCACCTCGCCGCGCTGTCGAAGGCGATCGCCCTCGAGACCCAGCGTACATGCGGCGACAAGGGCGTCCGACTGCTGCACGTGCTGTGCGCCGCCCCAGTCGAGCTCGCGGTGCTGCTGGGGCACCAGCTCACCGGCATGGAGATCGACCTCCAGCTCTACGAGCGTGACGCTGACGGCTACGCCCCCTCCCTCATCGTGCCCGCGGCGACGCCCTGACCGCCCGGTCCGGCGAAACCGCCGAAAAACACCGGACACTTTCTACGCGATCATGCTGATCGCGAGCCTCCGTCAGGCCGCTGCAAGCCACTGCGAACAAACGGCTTGCAGAAAGTGTCCGGTGTTTTGAAGACGTCTCCATTTCAGAAAGTGTCCGGTTTTCGTGTTTTTTGTCCGGTGTTTTGAAGAGGGGGTCAGGGGCGATCTCGGCGTACCCTTTTTCACGTCGCAGCAAGGCGCCAGCGACGCGAGAGCCAGGCGGGACGCCGCCCGAACCTTCACGACCGAAAGAGGACCTTCGCCATGAGAAACACCAAACCACTTCACACCAGACAAACCAGGAGACACGCATGAGTACGAACAGACCGATTCGCACCAAACAACTCAGGAGACCCGTGTAATGGCAATCAAGACATCAGAGATGACCACCGTCCGTAACGACCTCGCCCTCGACCTCGAGGCCGGGATCCAGGAGTACCTCGGCGACGTCGCCGAGGGCTACGACCGGTTCTTCGAGCCGGTGCTCGAGGAGGGCGAGACCGCGCCCGACATTCGCTTTCAGCTGGAGCTGCTGCGCCGTAGCGTCGTTTGGCAGCGCCAGCAGCTCGACGGCATCGACGGCGACGTCGTCGATCAGAGCGGTGCCGACGTCACCGTCAGCGCCGAGATCCAGAAAGCGAGAGACGCCCTGCGCGCCAAGATGGGCTTCATCCGCGACACCTGTCGCGGCGTGTTCGGCGCGGAGAGCCTGCCGCGCGTTGGGCTCAAGGGCACCCTGACCCGCAACCCGGTGCGGCTGCACAAGAAGGCCGGCGACGTGGGCCGGTCACTGCGCAATCCTGCCAGTGAGCTCACACCGGTGCTTGCCGCTGGCGAGGGCGCACTCACGCCGGAGCAGCTGGCGAGCGAGCTCGAGCCCGAGCTCGGTGAGCTGGGCCGCTTCGTCGGCGCTCGGCGCCACGGCCGCCGCAAGAGCGGCGACGTGCGCTCGCGCCGGCGCCGGAAGGTCGCGGAGTTCGACGCCGCGGTCCGGGCGATCGTGCGCATGGCGCAGGGCATCTTTCGCCTGGCCGGCCGCGACGACCTGGCGGCGCGCTTCCGCCCGGTGCTCCAACGGGTGATCCGCAAGCTCAAGGAGCAGGAGGCCAAGGAGGCCGCCGAGGCCCAGGCCGACGCGGCTTCCGAGAGCACTGCGTCTGACAGCGAAGTGGCACCCGAGGGCGGGGCGGCGGCCGAGGGCACTGTGCCCGAGGGGGAGGTGCTCGAGACCGCTCCGACCGACGAAGCGGCGGCGGCTGAAGAGACGACCGCCTGATCCTTCAACTATCTACGGGCTCGCCGGCCTTCGGGCCGGCGGGCCCGCTTCATGCCTGGTGCCGGCTAAGCCAGAGTGGGGACGATTCCGGCGTTCAGGATTCGCTGGTCCTGCGTCAGGAGGGTCGCGCCTCGGACGCGGGCGGTCGCGACCAGGACTCGATCCGCCGGATCGCGGTGAAAGGTATCGGGCAGAGCGGCCACCTCGGCGGCGATGGCCGGGGAAATGCCGATCCGGCGAACCAGAGGGGGCGCTGTCGCTTTTTCGAGCCAGTCGCGCAGCGGCAGCCGCAGATCGATCCGTTTCAGACTGTGGAGGGTCGCAATCTCCCACAGCGTGATCTCGGAGACCCAGAGCGGCTCCTCGGCTCCGGCTCCCTCGATCACCTGCCACTGGGCCGGCGAGAGTCTCGAAGCCGGTCCCAACCACCACAGGAGAACATGCGTGTCGAGCAGCGCCTTCAATCGCTCGTCCCGCCCACGGCTTCCCAGGCCTCTGCCGGGAGCACCGGCTCGATGACGTCTCCCTTGATGACGACACTGTCACGCAGCTCGTCCTGCGGGTGCGGGGAGCTGGACTGGATCGGCGGCACCAGCTGTGCGACCGGCCGGCCCCGCTTGAGGATCAGAACCTCTTCGCCCGTATCAGCCACCTCGTCGAGAATCGCGAGGCACTTCGCCTTGAACTCGGATGCGTTGATGGTCACCATGATGACCAGTTTAGTTGACCAGGCATCGACGATCAAGCAACGCTGACGCTGTCGCGGAGCATCACGTCTACTTTGCTTCTTCGTCGGCTAGACTGAGGGCCAGGACAGGGGGTGGTGCGGAGCGGGTTTCCGTGGCTGACGCTTCGCCAGCGCGAGGACCTGAATCACTATCGCCCTTCGTTCGTCGAGCCGGCCCGGCCCGACAAGTCGCCGACGGTCGTGCGGACTCCGTCGGGGACCGTCCTCGACGTCACGAACCGGGCGCTCGGGACGGAGCTCTGCCCTGGCGGAGCGCGGGTGATCAAGCAGGACCGCGGCATCTTCGACGCTTTCCCGCTCTCCCTCATCACGACCCAGACGATTGCCCGGCTCGGCGAGATCGCCGGCGCGGAGCTCGACGTCGAGCGTTTTCGCCCCAACATTCTGGTGGAGGCAACCGACGAGGCGCCGTTCGCCGAGGACGCCTGGGTGGGCCGCGTCCTGCGCATCGGCGGCATGCGCATGCGCGTCGACAAACGTGACGGTCGCTGCGTCGTCATCACCATCGATCCCGTGACGACGCAGCGCAGTCCCGCGGTTCTGCGCGCGGTAGCGCGAGATCGGCAGGGATGCCTCGGCGTCTACGGCTCGACCGTGGAGCCAGGCCGCGTCAGTAGGAACGATCACGTGCTGACCGAGCCGCTAGCGTGACCGCTGCCAGGCTGCTCCGGAGGTCCAGGCCTCTGGCCGGCACGCCGAGGCGGACGGTCGCCTTCAGGAATCGTGGCGGCAGTCCGCCGCGGACAGCGTGTATTCGAGCGCCAGCGAGCGGTCCGACAGCTCGTCGATCGTGCCCTGGAAGTCCAGGCGCGTTCCATCGCCCTCGGGCTCGATCGCCCAGAACGCCCCGGGGACGGCCGACGAATCGATCCGGCCCCGGGCCGGAGCCCCTTCCCCGCCACGCTGCCGGAGGATCCCGAGCGTCAGCTCCGCGTGAAGCTCGGCGCGCACCGCCTTGAGCCAGGCGCCGAAGAGGTCGGGGAAGAGGAGACGGGACACGATGTTCCACCTGGGGATCCGCGCGTACTCCTCCTCGAAGAAGAGCGCGTTGTCGAAATTCCGCGGGTCCTGGGTACGAAGCCGCTCGATGCCGTGCTGCATCGCCTCGGCGTAGTCCACCGCGCCGTACCGTTGAATCACCGCCGGGACGTACGGGCCCTCCTCCGTCATCCCCAGGCCGCGCCGCCAGCCGTCGCTGACCGCCCAGGCATCGATTTGGATCGCGAGCAACATCCGCGATGCACGCTCCGTCTCTTCCAGCCGGCGATGCCAGCGCTCGTCCGCGGCGCAGTGTCTCCTCAGGACCAGATGCTCGGCTTTGGCCTGCGCCAGCGCCACGAGCTGGCCGATCAGGAGCGGATCGCGCTCGGTGGCCTGGCGCAGACGCCAGGCCGCCTCCAGGCTGCGATCGGCGGCTTCGAACGAGCCCTCACGCAGGAGCTGCAAGGCGCGGACGCTCAGGAGCCGGTGCAGGTGCATCTGGCCGAGGTAATTCGGCAGCGGCATCTCGAAGCGTAGCGAGACGTCCAGCTCCCAGGCGGGTGGCTCCGCACGGAGCAGCAGCTCTTCCACGTCGCCGAGACCGGTCTCGGCCCAGGTCAGATAGGACTCCAGCCCGGCGGGAAGATCGGGGAGAGGTCCGCTGGTCGCGGCATAGGCCTCGCCGGACCATTCCTTCAGCGTCCCCTCCACCGCTTCAAACCGCGCGGCGTCCTCCGGTGCCGGCGCCGCGGGCAGCGGGCGGTGCTGGGCCGTGAAGTCGATCCCGAGAGAGGTGCCGAGGTCTTCGAGGCGTCTCGCCGTCTCGTTGACCTCCCGGCTCGGAAAACGCTCGTGGAGCTCGAGGCCGGCGAAGATCTCCTCGTGCCAGGTCTGCTCGATCCGCCGCTCGGTGGCCAGAGTGGAGACGACGAACCAGGCGACGGCAATGACCACCAGGACCACGATCGCAGCGAGCAGCCGCAGAAAGAAGCGCACCACGGGAACGATCCTATCGCGTCCCCGACAAATCGGGTGGCAGGCGCTCTAGCGTACAATGCTCGCCATGCCGCCGACCCGCCTCATACCGAGCTGTCTCGCCCTCCTCCTCCTGGCTTGTGGCGCTCCGGCGGGCGGCCGCTCGCTGCGCATTGAGATCGCGAACCATCCCCCACGCTGCGACGCCGAGCTCACCTTCGGCGTCGGCGGCTTGATCGCCGGCTGCAATCCGCACTTCGATGACGACGGCTGCGCCGTGGGTCCGGGCAGCGGCGAGGTCACGATCGACCTGGAGCAGACCGCCAGGTTCCACGAGATCGAAGTCGACGCCGACGATCGACTGAAGGTGATGATTCACTGCGCGGGCTTCCGCATCGCCACCTGGGAGACCGAGGTGGGCAAGCTGAAGGCCGGGGAGACCTGGCGCCCGCGCCTCGAGGAGCTGCCGCGCAAGACGATCCACGGCGTGGCGCAGACGACGGACGGGCAGCCACTGGCCGAGACTCCGCTCGAGATCCAGTACTCGCTGCTGGAGCAGATGACCTACTTCGAATTCACCGACGGCATGGTGACCCCGCTCAGGCTGGGCGAGGTCACGACCGCGCGCGACGGCTCCTTCGCCGTCGAGGTCCCGGACCTCACGCTGGACCCCTTCATCGACGCGGACAGGGGCGTCCGGCTGGTACAGATCGGGCCGCCGCACGACGCCGACGCCGGCGTGCTACCGCTGAGTCTGAAACTCCCGGAGCTCTACGTCCCTGGCCGGGTTTTCCAGTTCGAGCGCCTCGCTGAAGCTCGCTGATCAAGGAGCGCATCCGACATGAGCCGCATCGTACCGATCTTCCTGCTGCTGCTCGCCCTCGCCGGCCCCTCCGTCGATGGCGATGACAGGTACCGCCTCGCCGATCTGAGCCTCAGGGTCCGCCTGAGCGACCCACAGATCTCGCCCGACGGGCGCTCGATCGTCCTGACGGTCAGCCGCCCCGACGCCGAAGCGAACCGCTGGCTGAGAAAGCTGGTCGCGATCGACGTCGGCAGCGGAAACGAGCGCGTCCTCACCCGCCGCGGTGGAGCGCGGCATGCGCGCTGGTCTCCCTCCGGAGACAGTCTCGCCTTCCTGGCCCGCGCCGAGCACGGCTCACAGGTCCACATCCTGCCCATGGCCGGGGGCGAAGCGCTGGCGATCACCACGGCACCTGCGGGCGTGCGGACGTTCACCTGGAGCCCGGACGGCGCGACCATCGCCTACGTCGCCGCGGACGAGGCGCCGCCCAGGGACGGGCACGACACCTCCTTCGTCGTGGGCAGCAACCACTACCTGGCGACCGAGAGCCCGGTGATGAGCCACGTCTACCTGGTGGGCGCGACCGGCGGCGAGGCGCGCCAGCTGACGTCCGAGCTCAACCTGGCGACGAGCTTCGGCCCCGCCCCTCTCTCGTTCTCTCCCGACGGCCGCCATCTCGCCTTCGTCCCGACCCGCGGCCTACACTCGGGCGACGCCGATCTGACCGCCGTCCGCGTGGTCGAGGTCGAGTCCGGCGAGGCGCGAGCGGTCACCAGCGCGGACCGCTTCGAGGGGAGCGCTAGATTCACTCCCGACGGCACCCGAATCGCCTACGCCTACCCGCGCGACGGCGTCGCCGCCAACCTCGACGAGGTCTACATGGCGCCGGCGGCGGGTGGCCAGGGGCGCAGTGCCACGCGTGAGCTCGACCGCAACGTGAGCCTGCACGGGTGGCTGCAAGACGGCACGACGATGCTCCTCTCCGGCTTCGACAGCACCCGCAGAGCCCTCTGGCTCCACGGCTCGGCGACCCGCCGCCTCGACCTCGGCGAGGTGGTGTCGTTCGGCGGCGTGACGCTCGGTAGATCCGATGAGATCGCCTTCATCGGTTCCACCTCCGTGCGTCCTGCCGAGCTCTACTACATGGCCTCGCCGTCGTCGCCGCCGAAGCGGCTGACCAGCTTCCACGACGAGATCGCCGGCCGCCAGCTCGGCCGCACCGAGACGATCACGTGGCAAGGGCCGGACGGATTCGAAGAGGACGGCGTCCTGGTCTATCCCCCGGACTTCGAGGCCGCAGAGAAGTACCCCCTCGTGCTGGCAGTCCACGGCGGCCCGACCGGCACCTCGACGGAGCGCTTCTCGGATCTACCGCAGCTGATGGCGGCCGAGGGCTGGGTCGTCTTCCAGCCCAACTACCGGGGCAGCAACCATCGCGGCAACGCCTACCAGAGCGCCATCGCGGACGACTGCGCCGAAGGCCCGGGGCGCGACGTCATGGCCGGGATCGAGGCGGTGAAGGCCCGAGGCTTCATCGACGCCGAGCGCGTCGCCGTCTCGGGCTGGTCCTACGGCGGCTGGATGACGGCGTGGCTCATCGGCCGTTATCCCGACGCCTGGCGGGCGGCTGTGGCCGGCGCGGCGCCGGTCGACGCCACCGACATGACGGCGCTCTCGGACTTGAACGTCATGATCCGTCACTGCCTCACCTCCTCGCCCTGGGTGGGGACGAGATACCAGGAGTACCTGGCGCAATCGCCGATCGCCCACTTTTCGAAGCTGCGGACGCCGACCCTCGTCATGTCGAAGACCGGCGACCGGCGGGTGACGGTCACCGGGTCCTACAAGCTCTTCCACGCCTTGCGCGACAACGGGGTCGAGGTGGAGTTCGTCGCCTTTCCGGGAGCGGGGCACTTTCCTTCGGATCCGGCCGGGACGCAGGACGTCTACCGGCGCTGGATCGACTGGCTGAAGCGGCACCTGGATCAGTGACCGCCAAGCGCTCCTGTCCAAGTGAAGGCCCCGTTGCGCGCTAGCGTCGGCGTCCGCTGGGCTTTCTGAGACTCACGCCGGCGGCAGCCCGGAGAGAAACTCGACCAGGGCCCGCCACTTCTTCTTGCTGGTGCCGGCATGTCGATGCACGACTTCGCCGGCCGCATCGAGGACATAGGTGGCGGGAAATCCACGCGGCGCGAATCGCTCGATCAGGACCTGCCCTTCGTCCCAGATCACCGGCAGGCGCAGCTCCAGGTCCGCCACCAGACGGTCTCTGCCGGCCACCTCGTCGTCGACGCTGACAACCAGGAACCGAACCTCCGGATACTCGGCCGAGAGCTCCTGAAACCTGGGCAGAGTGCGGTAGCAGGGCTCGCACCAGGACGCGGCGAACTCCACCACGGTGTAGGCCCCGGCCTGGTGGAGGTCGTGGTGGGCACCAAATTGATCGGCGGTCACGTGATCGACGCTCTCGGCCCGGCCAGCCGACGCTCCGCAGAGGAGCGCCGACAGCAGCAACGGGACCGCTTTGCTTCCGGTGAGCGAAGTCACGCTCAGAACCTCCATCCGAACGCCAGCGACACCGACAACGCGTCGAGGCCGTCGTCCCGGGAGTACGAAGCGATCCGGGATTCGAAAGACCGGAGCTTGGAGAGAAAACCGGTCTGCTTGTGCCGGAACGCGACCCGTAGCCCCAGGCCGATCTTCTCGCTGGTGAGCTCGCTCAAGTCCCGATCCGCGGTGATGAACGGCTCGTCGCCGGTGAAGGTCCCGGGGAGGCCGAAGTAGTCGCTGCCGCTCTGGGTGTGAAACCGCAGGATCGGATAGATCCAGACTTCGTTCCGAGCTGGCAACCGGAAGTGGGTCTCCGCCTCCACGGTGTGGGCCGCGATGCCCCAGTCATCGTCGTAATAGCGGTAGGACAGGCGCTGCACGATCCGCTTGGAAAAGGTGTGGTTGAGGGTGAGTCCCACGCCCATGCGCGTACGGCTGTCGGGCAGCCTCTCGGTCACGTGCTCGCCCTCTGGAAAGTCCGGCGTCGGCGCCAGGATGACCTCGTGGAACGGCGTCGAGAGAAAGCCCGATTGGCCGGTATAGCCGATCTCGACCGAGCCCACCGTGCGCGGCCCCAGGACCCGGGTCAGAGACAAGGACAGATCGACCGTCTGGCGGTCGTCGTCCCCCTGGTTGACGCCGTCGATGTCGTAGAGGTCGATGGTGTCGGAGAAGAACCGGAGGCCGAGCGCGAGAGTCGTGTTGCGCTGGTCGAGATCGATGCTCCAGCCGACGTTGCCGCCGAGCGAGGAGTAGTCGTACTCGTTCGAGAGGCTGGCCCCGAAGCGCCAGGTCTGGTTCTCGCGCCACCGCCGGCTGGCGGTCACCGTGGTGTAGGCGCGGGTGTCCTGGCGCGAGGCGCTGCTCACCTCGGTGTCCATGTTGTCGGTCGATGCCGAGGTGATGCCGTCGACGCCGAGATCGAAGCTCAGGTTCCAATCATCCGACACCGCCCAGTCGATCACGAAGACCGGTGCCACGACCTGCAGATCCTCGGTGCCGATGCCGCCGGTGACCGGTGAATTCTCGCCGTCCTGATCGTAGTAGTTGAGCAGGAAATCGACGTCGATCCCGGAGGCGGGAGGCGCAGCGAACAGAGCGAGCAGCAAGACCGCCGGGACGGATTTCGCCATCAAGTGCATCCGCACCCCCCGCCCGACTTGCCGCCGTTGGCTCCCACGGCACCCTCGCGATAGACCTCGATGTTGCGCTCGAAGCGATGGCAACTGTCGTCCTCGACCTGCATCGGCCCGGTGGCAAGATCGCCTTTCTGCCAGGGCTCGACGCTGGCGCAGCCCGTGGTGAGCAGAACCAACAAAAACACGACTCGCATCCGTTTCATCTTTCTCCTTTCTGGGATCCATCCGTGGAAAAGACCAGCTGCGATCGCAACCGGCCTGAGAACAACAGCTGGCCTTCGGCGTCGACCAAGAGCGCCTCGATGCCGTTGAGCTGGTTGATCAGCCGCAGGCCGTCCACCGGGCCCATGACGAACACGGCGGTTGCCAGGGCGTCGGCCAGCTCCCCGTCCGGGCAGACGACCGTGACGCTGCGCAGGTGATCGACCGGCACGCCGGTCCGGGGATCGAGGATGTGCGTGTAGCGTTTGCCGTCGATGGTGACGAAGCTCTCGTAGTCGCCCGAGGTGACCACCGCCTGCTCGCTCAGCGGCAGGCGCGCGAAGACATGGTCGCGGTGCAGGGGGTGAGCGATGCCGACGTCCCAGAGGCCGCCGTCCTCCTTGCGCCCGAAGGCCACCAGGTCGCCCCCGGCGCTGACCACGCCGCTCTCGATACCGTTCTCTTTCAGAACGAACACCGCCCGGTTGGCGGCATAGCCCTTGCCGATCGCACCGAAACCGATCCGAGCCCCCGAATCATTCAGGAAAATCGTCCGCTCGGCGGAGTCGAGAACGATCTTGCGATAGCCGACGTGCTCGAGCGCCTGGCGGATCGCCGCGGGCTCGGGCAGGCGCGGGTTGTCGGCCTTGAAGTCCCACAAGCCGCCGAGGCCGGCGAAGGTGATGTCGAAGGCGCCGCCGGTCAGCTCCGAGAGCTTGAGTGAACGCCGCACCAGGTTGAAGAGCTCCGCGGGCACCGGAACCGCGCGCACACCGGCCTGGCGGTTGATCTCGCTGGTGACCGACGTCGGCCGCCAGCTGGAGATCATCGCCTCGATGCGATCGATCTCCAGGTAGGCTCGATCGAGGGCCAGCTGGGCCCGGGCGGC
>JAAELT010000716.1 GCA_024226315.1 bacterium
GCGGAGCTCGCCGGCGAGGACCTGGCACGCCGCTTCCGGCGCGAGCGGCAGATCCTCGCCGACCTGCGCCACCCCGACGTCGCCCGCCTGCTCGACGGCGGTACCGCCGCCGACGGCCGGCCCTACCTGGTCATGGAGTACGTGGAGGGCGAGCCGATCGACCGCTACTGCGATCGGTTGCGGCTCTCCGTCGATGAGAGGCTAAAGCTCTTTCGCCGCATCTGCGGCGCGGTCCACGCCGCTCACCAGAGCCTGATCGTCCACCGCGATCTGAAGCCGGCCAACATCCTGGTGACGGCAGCCGGCGAGCCGAAGTTGCTCGACTTCGGCATCGCCAAGCTGCTGGGTCCCGAGCGCTACGACGCGACCGCGACCGTCCCCGGCCTGGCGCCGCTGACCCTGGAGTACGCCAGCCCGGAGCAGCTCGGCCGGCAGCTGATCACCACCGCCAGCGACGTCTACTCGCTCGGCGTGCTGCTCTACGAGCTGCTCACCGGTGGGCGCCCGTTCCAACTCGGCGATCAGCCGGTGGAGGCTTTCTTGCAGCAGGTGCGCGAACAGCCACCGCCGCCGCCGTCCTCGTCCCTGGTGCCGGCGGCCGGCGAGCCCGCAGGCGACGCCTCGAGTCCGGAAACCGTCAGCCGGGCACGCGCCAGCCGGCCGGGCAAGCTGCGGCGGCGGCTCGCCGGCGACCTGGACAACATCGTCTTGAAAGCTCTGCGCAAGCGGCCCCGGCGGCGCTACGCCTCGGCCGACGAGCTCGCCCGCGACGTCGAGCGCCACCTGGCCGGCCGGCCGGTGCAAGCCCGGCCGGACACGGTGGCCTACCGGACGGCCAAGTTCGTCCGGCGGCACCGTTGGAAAGTCGCCTTCGCGACCGCGCTGTTCACCGGACTGGTGGCGCTGAGCGCGACGCTGGTGGAGCAGAACCGCCGGATTCGGCGCGAGCAGGTGCGGACGCGGGCGGCCATGGAGTTCCTTGCCGACACCTTCGAGCCCGCCGACCCGGAGGTCTACTTCTCCGATCCCGACCTCCGGCACTTGTTGCCACAGCATGCTCGCGGCGATCAGCTGAGCCTGCGCGAGGTGCTGGATCTCCGGGTCGGCAGGATCGACGAAGAGTTCACGGCCCAGCCCGAGCTGCGGGCGGAGCTGAAGGCGATGTTCGGCGAGCTCTACCGCCAGCTGGGCGAGTACGACGCGGCGCGATCACTGCTCGACGAGGCGCTCGAGCTGCGCCGCCGGCACCTCGGTCCACGACACGCGTCAGTCGCCGACAGCCTGCGGCTGCTCGGTGATCTGCACTACGACCTCGACGAGAACGACAGAGCGGAAAGCCGTTTCCGCGAGTCCCTGGCGATCCTCGAGCGACTGGGGCGCAGCCACCTTGCCGCGGTCGAGCGCGTTCTGTCGCGACTCGCCGAAGCGCTGCGGCATCGCGGCGACCTCCGGCAGGCGGAGGAGGTCCGGCGCCGCGCCCTCGATCTGGCGCGGCGGATCCACGGCCCTGACCACGAGCGGCTGGCAGCCAACCTCTACGCCCTGGGCGACCTGCTGCGCGAGCGGACCGACCACGACCAGGCCGAAGCGCTGTTCGCCGAGGCACTGTCGATCTACCGGCGGCTGTACGACGGGGCGCATCCGCGGGTGGTGAGCCTGATCACCGCGCAAGGGCTTCTGCTGCAACAACGCGACGACTTCGCGGCGGCCGAAGAACACCTGGAGAAGGCTCTGTCGCTCACCCGCCAGGCCTTCGGCGACGAGCACCCGAAGGTCGCCGAAGCCCAGCGCACCCTGGCCGAGCTGTTGCTCCAGCTCGGCCGCTTCGCCGAGGCCGAGAAGCTGTGCCGAAACGCCCTCACGATCGATCGCGAGATCTTTCACGACGCGCACCCGCAGACCGCGGCGAGCCTCAACCTCCTCGGGCTGCTGCGCAGGGCACAGGGCGCGCTCGACCAGGCCGAGCGAGACCTCTTAGAAGCCCTGTCGATCTGGAGCAGCGTTCACGGTGAGAACCACCCGGTGGTGGCCACGGCGCACACCAACCTGGGGGACGTGCTGCGAACGCAGGACAAGCTCGACGGCGCGGTGGAGCACCACCTGCGAGCGCTGGAGATCTTTCGACAGGCCTACGGAGAGGAGCATCCACAGGTCGCCACGGCGCACAACAATCTCGCCGCGACGTTGAGGAGGAAGGGCGATCCGCGTGGCGCCGCGCACCACTATCGGCAGGCGCTCGAGATCTTCGAGGATTCGCTCGGCACCAGCACCTCCCAGATCGGCGTCGTCAAGACCAACCTGGCGCGGCTGCTGAGGGATCTGGGGCAGCCGGTCGAGGCCGAGCGGTTCGCGGGCGAAGCGCTCGAGATCTTCGAGAGCCTGCTCGGCGAGGATCACCCCAACGTCGGCGTGGCCCTGGCGCACCTCGCCGGCGCGCTGCAGGACCAGAGCAAGCTCGGCGCGGCGGAGTCGGCCCTCGGCCGGGCCCTCGAGATCTACGACGGCGCGCAACTTCCGCCTGGCGACCGCAACAGGCTGAGGGCGCAAGGCCAGCTCGGCGAGGTGCTCGCCGCGAGCGACCGCTTCGCCGAGGCCGAGGCGGTGCTGAGCCAGGCCTACGACACCAGCCTGGAGGCCCACGGCCCGGCCGACCGCTCGACGGTCAAGGCCCGCCAGCGCCTGGCCGAGCTGTACCGCGCCTGGAACCGTCCCGAGCTTCTCGCCCAGCTCCCGCCCGAGCCCTGATCCTTTCTTTCTGGCGCCCTGACAAGTCACGGCCCCCGATCTCGTTCACTCAAGTAGAGGCGGCCGTGCCCGCCGGACAGGTGAACGATCCTCTACTGAAAGGAGCCGAAGATGAAGACCTGCCTGACCCTTCTCGTACTCGTACTTGCCGTGCCGGTGGCCGGCGCGGAGGAAGCCATGCCGGTGGCCGGCGTGGAAGAAGTCGTCCTCGAGCCGCCGTCGAAGGCGGCCGACGAGTGCTCGCCCTTGCTCCCCGCGGTGGCCGAAGGGCTCGCTCCTCTGCTGTTCGAGTTTGCCGAGCCGACCGTACCGGCCGCCACCAATTGCACGATTTCGGTCGATTGCGACGATTGCGGACTGGTGCCGGTCACCTGCAGCGGCCCCACCGGTACGTGTTTCTCCGGCGGCTCCGGATGCAACGAATGGGTGCAGTGCGGAGGCAACCCCAAGGACTACTGCGAACCGCCTTCCGGCGGCGGCGGCGACCCCGTGCCGGAGTGTCCAAAACAAGGCAAGTCGTGCTCGCAGCATTCCGATTGCAGAGTCGGTGGCGGTGAGTGCAACTTCTGCAGGTGCTTCAGCGGCACCTGCGGCTGCCCGTAAGCCGCAAATGCATCGTGGCCGGCCCACCACCCAGGTGACCATCCGGGCCACCTGGTCCGGCGAGGGCTGCGGCTCGTCACGCTCACCCACCAGCAGACCTATACGCTCGGGTTCGGCAAGTACCACTTCGAAGCCTGGGGCGACGGCGTTCCAGGCGACCGCCGCCTGCTCGACCAGCTTGGAGCCGCCAAAATCCGGGTCCACGGCCGCCAGACGAGGGGCGATCTCGGCGAGCAGCTCGGTGCGGCCGAGGGCGTCATAGGCATCGTACAGCACCCGCAGGGTCCGCAGATCCTCCGAGCTGGTTCTACGACCCGGCGACCGGCAGGTCGCCTCGGCCGGAACCGGGAGAGCCCAAAGCCACTCAGGGCATTCCCCACCCCCGAGGGCGGTCCGCTGTGTTATAATGCGACCATAAATCGTTTCCTTGGGTCTGTGCTTGTCCGGAGGAGGGACCGTGCTTCTCTCGTCCGGTCGAGCCGAGTGCGATGTCGCTGGATATCGCCGAGGCAAGAGTTGATTCGACCAACCAAAGAGGAGAAGCCCATGAGTGGAAGCAGTGTTCTCTGTCGTCTCGCATTGATCGCCTTCGCGGTCTTTCTGAGCTGGTCGATGCCATATGCGGCCCTGGCTCAGGAAGACGACTCCGACACCCAGGACGAAGAGCAGCAGGGAGAAGAGCAGCAAGGAGAAGAGCAGCAAGGAGAAGACGAGGAGGTCCCGACCGTCTCTGACCAGATCATCGTCACCGGCTCGCGCATCCTCAGCAGCCCGTTGACCGAGCGCGCGCCGTTGGTCGAGCTCACCGCGTCCGACCTCCAGCGCTCCGGCCTGACCAATCTGGGCAAAAAGCTGCAGCAGCTGCCCTCGATGGGCACGGCGATCAACTCGAGCGACAACGTGCCGGGCAACTCGGGCTTCCCGCAGGACGGCAACGGCATCGGCGCCGGCGCCGTGCAGATCTCACTGCGCAACCTGGGAGCCAAGCGCACCCTGGTTCTGGTGGACGGCAAGCGTTGGATCGCGGGGGCGTCGGCTTCCGGCGTGCCCATCTCGGTCGACCTGAACACCCTGCCCGCCGCGGCGATCGAGCGTATCGAGGTGCTGCAGGACGGCGCCTCGGCGGTCTACGGCTCGGACGCCATCGGCGGCGTGGTCAACATCATCACCAAGAAGGACTTCAAGGGCATGCACGTGGCGTTCCAGAGCGGCGAGTTCGCCAGCGAGGGTGACGGCCAGGCGACGGAGGTCTCCGGCGTCTGGGGTAGCGGCGGAGACGGCACCAGCCTCGTGATCAGCGGCAGCTACTACAACGAGGGGGGCGTGACCACCACGGACCGCGCGCAGTCGGCTTTCCCGAACCCGTTCGCCACCAGTTGCGACGTGCCCGGTACGCTGTGCTCATCGTTCACCCCGCAGGGCCGTTTCATCTTCGGCCCCAACTTCGACTTCGCCAGCATCACCCTCAATGACGGCGTGCTGAACGACGGCGGCGCCAACAAACCGGTGTTCGACCCCAACAACCCGGGCAGCGGCGATTTCCACGGCTTCACCAGCCTCGACCGCTTCAATTACAACGGCCAGGACTTCAACTATCTGCGGACGCCCAACGAGCGGGTCAATCTCTTCGCCAACCTGGTCCACGAGCTGACCGAGAACTCGAGCTTCACACTCAAGGGCGCCTACACCAACCGCCAATCCGACACCCGCGCGGCGCCGGAGCCGCTGTGCCTGGGCAATGGCTGCGGCAACCGGATCGCGGAAAACATCTTCATTCACCGCGACCAGCCGTTCAACCCGTTCGGCATCGATCTCTCGGTGGCCAACGGCAACCTGGAGTTCTTCGGCCGCCGGCCGCTCGAGTCGGGGCCGCGCGTTTTCGTCCAGGACGTCAACAGCTACCTGGGCACCGCCGGTTTCGAGGGCTGGTTTACCGGCGGGGACAAGAACTACTTCTGGGACGTCTCCGCCACCTATGGCGACAACCGCGCCTTCCAGCAGAAGTTCGGCTCGCACAACATCGCCAAGCTCCAGGTGGCACTGGGCGACCCCGCGGTGTGCGCGGCGACGCCCAACTGCGTACCGTTCAACCTCTTCGGCGGCCAGGGGCCGGACGGCACCGGCTCGATCACTCAGGAGATGCTCAACTTCGTGGGCTACACGCAGCGTGATTTCAGCGAGCAGACGCTGTTCGACGCCGTCGCCAACATCACCGGCGATCTGTTCGAGACCTCGCGCGGCATGATCTCCTTTGCCGCCGGCGCCGAGTACCGCGAGCAGGAGGGCTCGTTCCAGCCCGATCCGATCGCGGCGCGCGGCGAGACGGCGGGCATTCCCTCGGCCCCGACCGCCGGCGGCTTCGACGTCACGGAGCTCTACGTCGAGCTGAACGTCCCGCTCCTGTTCGACGGCGGCATCGACTACCTCGAGCTCAACGGCGCCGCCCGCTATTCCGATTACAGCACCTTCGGCGGTGAGGGCACCTACAAGCTCGGCGTGCTGCTGCGTCCCATCAAGCAGCTGTCGCTGCGCGGCTCCTTCTCCACCGGTCTGCGCGCGCCGGGGATCGGCGAGCTCTTCGGCGGCGCCGCGCGCGAGGACTTCACGTTTCTCGATCCCTGCGCGGACGTCCTGGGCGTGATCGGCTCGGCCAACGGCGGCCGCGACACGCCGCAGCCGCCGAACATCATCGCCAACTGCGCCGCCCTCGGCGTGCCGGTCACCTTCGCGCAGCGCAACCCGCAGATCTCCGCCGTCTCGGCCGGTAACACGCAGCTGATTCCGGAGACCTCGGACAACCTCTCCCTCGGCTTCGTGTACAGCCCGCGGAGGAGCGGCGGCGGCGGCTGGACGGCGTCGGTGGACTTCTACGACATCACCATCGACGACGCCATCCAGGGGCGCGACCCCGGTGACGTGGTCACCGCCTGCGTCGACACCCTCGACCCGTTCTTCTGCGACTCCGTCGAGCGCGCCAGCAGCGGCCTGATCAACCTGGTCGACAACCAGCTGCAGAACATCGGCAGCGTCGAGGCCTCGGGCGCCGACTTCGTCTTCAAGTGGCGGAGCGAGACCGATAGGGCCGGTGTGTTCGACCTCGCCTTCAGCGCCACCTACCTGGACGAGTACGTCGAGCTCACCGCCAACCCGGACGGGTCGCTGACCAGCACCGACCGCACCGGAACCATCACCAACGAGACCTTCCAGCGGGCGTTCCCGGAGTGGAAAATGCTGACCACCCTGGATTGGACGCGCGACCGCCTCGGCGGCAACCTGGCGGTGCGCTGGGTCGACGACATGGTGCAGACGTCCATGGAAACCCTGGACTCGCGCTTTTTCACCGACGTCCAGCTCAGCTACCAGCCGCCGGTCCCCGGCGATTCGCTGCGCTTCGTCGTCGGCGTCAACAACATTTTCGACCAAGACCCGGCGGTCTGTGACTCGTGCGGCGTGATCAGCATGGCACCCAGCGTGCACGATCTGCCGGGAACGGTGGTGTTCTTGCGGCTCGAGTGGGCCATGATCCGCAACTAGCGCCCCGGGAAGTCGAGCTCAAGAGCTCGACTTCCTGGCCCAACCCCACCGATCTCTAGGAGACTGTCCTCGTATACTCGGACAGCCTCCTAGAGAGGCTAGCCATGAACGAGCGACGCTACAGATCCCTCTCCACCCGCGGGCCGGTCATCCTGTTCGTGATCGTGCTGGTCCTGATCGTCACCCTGACGGTGCTCTGGCACGTGGCGCTGGTCCAGGACTACCAGAAGCTCAAGGCCCTGGCGGCTCAGGACTCGGCATTCCACTGGACCTTCATCGCCCTGGGCAGCGTGCTCTTCCTGGCGATCATCGTGTTGGCGAGCATCCTCGGCTCGCAGCTCATCGGCCACATCCGCTGGAGCCAGCGGCAGTCGAATTTCGTCGCTTCGGTCTCGCACGAGCTCAATTCGCCGCTGTCGGCGATCAAGCTGTTCGCGCAGACCTTGCGCAGACGCGACCTGGCCACCGAGGATCGGCTCGATTTCGTCGAGAAGATCCTGTTCGACGTCGAGCGGTTGCAGCGCCTGATCTCCAACATCCTGCGCGCCGCCGAGGTCGACAACCGCGGCGACGAGCTGCACGTGGTGGTCCAGAGCGTGGAGCTCACCAGCTATCTGCGCGAGTACATCCGTGACGCCACCGCGCTCAACGAGGAGAGCAACCTCCGGCTGGCGCTCTCGGGCGGCGGCGAGCTGCCGGTCAAGCTCGACCGCATGATGTTCCGCCAGGTGCTCGACAACCTGATCGACAATGCCATCCGCTACCGGGGGCCCGAGGCTCCCGAGGTCGAGATGCGCCTGGCGCGCGTCGACGGCTGGGCCGAGCTGCGGGTCGTCGACCGGGGGATCGGTGTGTCGGCCACCGAGCTGCCACATCTGTTCGACCGCTTCTACCGCAGCGACAAGTCGGCACCCGTGCGTCAGCGCAAGGGCACCGGCATCGGCCTGTTCGTCGTGCGCTCGATCGTCGAGGCGCACGGCGGCAAGGTGAGGGCATTCAGCGACGGGCTCGGCCGGGGAACGACGATCTCTATTCGCCTGCCTTCCCCGCTGGTGCGGGCAGAAGTCGTCGACGCGGCCGAGCTGCCGCTGACGGTGAAGACTTGACGGTGAAGACTTGAGCCGCATCCTGCTGGTCGAGGACGAGGACCACCTGGCGCAGGGCCTGGCGTACAACCTGCGCAACTCGGGCTACGACGTCGAGATCGCCAGCACCGGCGAGGCCGCTCTCGAGGTGTTGGAGCGGCAGACCTTCGATCTCATCCTGCTCGACGTCATGCTGCCCGGAATCAGCGGCCTCGAGGTCGCCGAGACGTTGCGCAAGACCGGCCATACCGAGCCGATCGTGATCGTCAGCGCCAAGGACCGCACCGCCGACGCAGTCGCCGGGCTCGACGCCGGTGCCGACGACTACGTCACCAAGCCCTTCGACCTCGATGAAGTGCTGGCGCGCGTGCGCGGAGCGCTCCGGCGCCAGGTCTGGGGCCGGACATTCCCCAACTCCCACGCGCCGGAGACCCTGGAGTTCGGCCGCTGGCAGATCGACTTCCAGACCTTTCTCGCCACCGCCCCGGACGGCGAAGAGCTGCGGCTGTCGCCGAAGGAGCTCGGCATCCTGCGCCTGTTCGCCACCCGGCCCGGCGAAGTCGTCTCGCGAGAGACCTTCCTGGAAGAGGTCTGGGGCCTGCCCGGGTCGCTCGAGACCCGGACCGTCGACAACTTCATCCGCAAGCTGCGCCGGGCCCTCGAGGAGCACCCCTCCCGCCCGCGTCACATCACCTCGGTGCGCGGCGCCGGGTACCGTTTCGTACCCTGAGCTACTCCGCACGCAACGCGCGTACCGGGTCGGTGCGGATAGCGCGCACCACGGGCACCAGAAACGCCACCAGCGCCACCGCCAGCAGCAGCACCACCGCGCCGGCGTAGATACCGGGATCGGTGACGCTGACCTCGTGGAGCTGACTCGCGACGCTGGCCGAGAGCTTCATGATCGCGAACGTGGCGACCAGGCCGAGTGCGAGGCCGGCTCCCACCATCCTCAGGCCCTCCCCGACGACCACCCGCAAGACGTCGCCACGCCCCGCGCCGATCGCCATGCGGACCCCCATCTCGCGACGCCTCTGGTTCACCGACTCGGCCAGAACACCGTAGACGCCGAGCGTCGCCAGCGCCAGCGCCAGCGCGCCGAAGACGCTCAGCAGGGTTGCCGAGACCCGCTCGATCCACAACGCCTCGTCGACGAAATAGGACATCGTGCCGACGTCGGCGATGGGCAGCTCCGGGGCCAGTGCGTGCACCTCCTGCCGCACCGTCGCCAGCAGCGCCTTGGGATCTCCCTCGGCGCGCACGTGCAGCGTCATCGCCGAGGCGTGGCGCTGGATCTCGGGGAGATAGATGAAACACTGGGGCGCTTCGTGGATGTGCCGGTACTTGGCGTCCCGAGCGATGCCGATCACCTCGACCGCGGGCTGGTCGGGAAAAGAGATGTGGAACTGCTTGCCGATCGGGTCCTGGCCCGGCCAGGCGGCCTCGGCCATGGTTTCGTTGACGATCGCCATCAGCGGCCCGTCGGCGAGGATCGTGTCGTCGAAATCACGCCCTTCGATCAGCGGTATTCCCACCGTCTCGAAGAAGCCAGGAAACACCGCGTTGCTGCGGAAGTACGCGCGCCCGGCACCCTCGAAGGGTTTCTCCTCGCCGCTCAGGTAGACCGACAGCTGGAGGATCGCGCCGCGCAGCAGGCGGTTCTCGGACAGCGCCGCCGAGCGTACGCCGGGAATCTGCTCGACCCGCTCCAGCGCCCGGCGGTAGAACGCCCGCGCGCGCTCCGGCTCGAAGCCCTGCTCACCAGGCGCGATCGACAACGCCAAGAGCGAGTCGGCCTCGAACCCGAGATCGATGCGATGGGCGTTGTCCAGGCTGCGCAGGTAGAGCCCGGCTCCGATCAGCGCGATCAGGGCGAGCGCCACCTGGGCGACGACCAGCAGGCGGCGCGGTCGCAGCCAGCGCCGCAACGAACCTGCAGGTGCCTGGCGCGAAGCGCTCGACTCCTTGAGATGCGCGACCAGGTCGGGCTTCGAGACCTTGAACGCCGGCAGCAGGCCGAAGATCAGGCCGCTGACCAGGGCCGTCCCCAGGGTGAAGGCGAAGATCCAGAAGTCGAGCTTCAGCTCGAGCGCGTCGGCGGCGAACTGCGGCGGACGAAATCGCCACAGGAGGTCGAGGCTCCAGCGCGCCATGGGCAAGCTCAGGGCGCCGCCGAGCAGAAACAGGAAGAGATTCTCGCTCACCAGCTGAGTGACCATCCGCCCGCGGCTGGCGCCGAGCGACTGGCGGATGGAGATCTCGCGCCCCCGCTCCATGCCCCGGACCAGCAGCAGGCTGGCCACGTTGAGGCACGCCATGAACAGGATCAGCGCCACCGCCACCAGCAGGATACGGCCGTACCCCAGGTGCCGGGGACGCTCCGTGGGCAGCAGGGTCCCTTCGAGCAGCGGCTTCAGGCGGGCACCCAGCCTCTCGTTGTCGACGGGGAACGCCTCCTCGAGCTGCTTGGAGAGGCGCATCATCTCCTCGCCGGCCTGCTCCAGGCTGACGCCCTGGCGCAGCCTGCCGACGCCTCTGAAAACCGAACCGCCGCGCTCCCGGAACCACTGGCCGTAGGGAGAGATCCGCTCGAAAGCCGACGTCGGCATCCAGAAATCGATGTCGATTCCGACCTCGGTGCCCTTGAAACCGCGAGGGGCGACGCCGACCACGCCGAAGCTCTCGCCGTTGATCTCGATCCGGCTTCCCACGATGTTCGGGTCCGCGCCGAACCACCTGCTCCAGCAGCCGTGGCTCAAGACGGCCACCGCCTCCGCCCCCTCCTCGTCTTCCCGCGGCCAGAAAAACCGGCCGGTCGCGGGCTTCAGGCCGAGCACGTCGAAATAGTTGGCCGTGGTGAACGCTCCGGTGCCGCGCACCGGCTCGCTACCGCCGGTCAAGTTCATCTTGTGCCAGACGTGGAGCGCGATGCCGGAGAACGAGCGGTTGCGTTCCAACAGATCCAGGTAGTTCGGATGCGAGAGACTGTAGTAGCCGGCGTATTCCCCCGCGTCGTTCTTGCGCGTGGCGTAGATCGACACCAGCGAGTCGAGATCCTCGACCGGCAGAGGCCGCAGGAAGATCGCGTCGAGCAGCGTGAAGATGGCGGTGTTCAGTCCGATGCCGAGCACCAGAGACACCACCGCCGCGGCGGCGAAACCGGGGCGCCGCGCGAGGATACGGACACCGAAGCCCAGATCCCGAATCAGACTCTGCACGTGTGAAGTCCTCTCTGGAACGGAGTCTACCACTGCTTTCTAACGCGGAATCGAGATCGAGAATGGATCAGGCAGGTTTGCTTGCGGTAACCTCTGATCCATGGCCTCTCTGCTCTCCGACGCCGACCTGCTGCGCCGCCTGGTGTCGTTCGACACCACGAGCCACAACAGCAATCTACCGATGTCGGACTTCCTGTGCGACTATCTCGATCGCCCGGGTGTCGCGATCGAGCGCAACCCGTCACCGGACGGCGACAAGACGAACCTGGTGGTCACCGTGGGGGGCCGTGGCGACTCCGAAGAGGACGAAGAGCGCCCCGGCCTGGTGCTCTCGGGACACATGGACGTGGTGCCCGCCGGCGAGCCGGAGTGGCGCAGCGACCCGTTCGAGCTGATCGAGACCGAAACCGGCTACGTCGGCCGGGGCGCCTGCGACATGAAGGGCTTCGTGGCGCTGGCCGTCAACGCGGCCGCGCGCGCAGAAACCGAGCGCCTGAGCCACCCCCTGGTGCTGCTCTTGACCTACGACGAGGAGATCGGCACCCTCGGCGCCCGTCATTTCGTCGACACCTGGCCCGCCGAGCGATCTCTGCCTCGCCGCGCGATCGTCGGCGAGCCCACCTCGCTGCGGGCGGTGCGCATGCACAAGGGCCACGCCAGCGCCCGCCTGACCTTCCACGGCGTCGGCGCCCACACCGGCTACCCGCATCTGGGAAAGAGCGCCATCGAGCCCGCTGGACGCGCGGTCGTCGCGCTCGCCGAGTTGCGTCGGCAGCTCGAGGCGGAGCACTGCCCCCACGGCGAGCACTTCGGCGAAGTGCCCTTCGTGGCCCTTTCCGCCTCGCGCATCCGTGGCGGCACCGCGGTCAACGTCGTCCCCGACCGCTGCGTCATCGACGTCGGTTTCCGGGTGCTGCCGGGAATGGAAGCGGCACCGATCGCGGAGCGGATCCAGCTGGCGGTGACCGAAGCGGCTGGCGAATCTTTCGAGATGAGCCGCGTCGAGCAGAGCCCGCCACTGCTGCTCGACGACGGCAACGACCTGTATCGGGCCGTGTGCGAGCTCATCGGCCAGGATCGGACCGTCAGCGTCTCCTACGCCACCGACGGCGGCTGGTTCGCCACCGCCGGGCTCGATTGCCTGATCTGGGGGCCGGGCACGATCGACGTCGCCCACAAGCCCAACGAATGGATGCCGAAAGACGAGCTCTCCCTGGCGTCGCAGTTGCTGGAAGTGGTCGTCGAGCGCTTTTGCGCCAACGACCGATAGTCACGCCTGGGTGACAACGACCAGGAGTCAGGCTGCCTTGCGCACCGGCTCCTCCGCCTGCTCCGCGGGCCTCGGAAGCCGCCGCGGCGCGCGCAAGGCGAGCATGATCACCGAGCCCAGCAGGCAGGCGATGCCCGCCGGCACGAAGGCCCAGATCCAGGTGGTGGCGTCGCCCGACTGGGTGCCGAGGTCCTTCATGATGCCGCCCAGGAGCGGCCCGACGATGCCGCCGACGCCGTACGAGAGGAACACGTAGGGGTAGTTGGTGCCCACCTTCCTGTCGCCGAACAGGTCGGCGGTTGCCGCCGGGAAGAGGGCGAAGTTGCCGCCGTAGTTGAAGCCGATGATCGCCGCTCCCAGGTAGAGGCCCCATTCCGAGCCGCCGATCCAGAAGAAACCGATCATCATCACCCCCTGGACGGCGCTCAGCAGGATGATCGACCGGCGCCGGCCGAGGCCGTCGCTGATCCATCCCCACAAGATCCGGCCGAGGCCGTTGAACAGGGCGTAGAACAGCCCCATGGCGGTGCCGGCGACGACCGTGGTCTCGGCCGCCGTCAGCCCGGAGCTCGCCAGCCGATCACTGCCGAAGCGCTCGATACAACCGATCACCATCAAGCCGGCGACGGAGCCGAACAGGAAGGTGGTGAACAGCCCCCAGAACTGCGGCGTGCGCACCATCTGGCGGCCGGTGAATTCGCGCTTCCCCGAGACCTCGATCGACGTCGGCGGCGTCCAGCCCTTGGGTCGCCAGCCCGCCGGCGGGTCGACCAGGACGATCGCTCCCAGGCTGACCAACGCCGCGAACAGAACACCGTAGAGCATCCACACCTGGTGGACCGACCAGCCCATGCCGAACAGGCCACCCCAATCGCCGGTCAGCCGCACCGGCCCGAAAACGAACCCCTGGGTCAGCTTGATCCAGATCAGCGCGCCGAAGCCGAAGCCGGCCACCGCCAGGCCGGTGATCAGGCCCTTGCGGTCCGGGAACCATTTCACCAGCGCGGCCAGCGGACAGACGTACGCCAATCCGATGCCGGCGCCGCCGAGCACGCCGATGCCCAGCAGGATGCCCCAGAAGCTGGCTCCCGAGAGCCCGGCCACCACGTAGCCCAGGCCGAGCACCAGGCCGCCGGTGATTGTCACCACGCGGGGCCCGGCTTTCGCCTGCCAGCGGCCGGCGACCAGCGCCATCACCACGGCAAAGGTCAGCAGGCTGGCGGAAAAGATCCACTGCCCCTGCACGGCCGAAAAGCCGAACGGCTCGCCGGCCAGCCGGCCGGTGAACGCCGACCAGGCGTAGATGGCGCCGAGACAGAGCTGCACGAGAATGCCTCCGGCCACCACCCACCAACGGTTCATGACTCTTGGAGAGCTCACGATTCAAACCCTTTCTTTAAAGAAGTCCTTTTCGTTCGCGGACAGACGTATCCAAGAGTCACACTAGGATAGGCCCGCCGGGCTCGCCACACCCCGGCGGGTGGCGCGACGATCCGTAGCCGGGTGGGCCGTGAAGACGGGGCCAGAAGGCGCTCCCGAGAACCGCGCCGTGCTACCATCGCGAGCCGTTCCGGGCACCCGCCCGTCTCCAGGAATCCAGCCTTCAGGAGCTCCCCAATGAGCCTTTCCCGCAATGCCCAACTGGTGGAATGCGTCCCAAACTTCTCCGAGGGCCGCGACGCCGGCGTCATCTCCCGGATCACCGAGGTGATCGAGACGGTGGAGGGCGCCAAGCTGCTCGACATCGACCCGGGCAAGGCGACCAACCGCACCGTGGTCACCTTCGTCGGGCACCCGGAAGCCGTGACCGAGGCGGCCTTCCGGGCGATCGCCCGCGCCGCCGAGCTGATCGACATGAGCCAGCACCGGGGCGAGCACCCGCGCATGGGCGCCACCGACGTCTGCCCCCTGGTGCCGATCTCGGGGCTGACCATGGAAGAGACCGTCGAGTGGGCGCAGAGGCTCGCCGAGCGCGTCGGTCGCGAGCTCGATTTCCCGGTCTACCTCTACGAGCACGCCGCCACCTCGCCCGAGCGCAGGAACCTGGCCACCGTCCGCGAGGGCGAGTACGAGGGCCTGGCCGAGAAGCTCCGCCGGCCGGAATGGGCGCCCGACTTCGGTCCGGCGGAGTTTCGCCCCGGTCCGGGCGCCACCGCCGTCGGCGCCCGCGACTTCCTGATCGCCTACAACGTCAACCTCAACACCACCTCCACCCGCCGCGCCACCGCCGTCGCCTGGGACGTGCGCGAGAAGGGGCGGGTGATGCGCGAGGGCGGCAAGCCCGGTGGCAAGATCCTGCGCGACGAGCGCGGCAAGAAGCGGTGGCAGGCCGGCACCCTCCCCGGCGTCAAGGCGATCGGCTGGTTCATCGAGGAGTACGGTCTGGCCCAGGTGTCGCTCAACATCACCGACATGCGGGCGACGCCGGTGCACAAGGTCTTCGAGGAAGTCGCCGGCAAGGCCCGCGCCCGCGGCCTGCGCGCCACCGGCTCGGAGCTGGTCGGCCTGATCCCGCTCCAGGCGATGCTCGACGCCGGCCGCCATTTCCTGGCCAAGCAGCAGCGCTCCCTCGGCGTGCCTGAAGACGAGCTGATCAAGATCGCCGTCAAGTCCATGGGGCTCGACGATCTGGCTCCCTTCGACCCCGCGCAGAAGATCATCGAGTACCAGCTGCGCGACCCGGCCGACGACCCCCTCGTCCACATGGACCTGCGCGCCTTCGCCGCCGAGACCGCGTCCGAGTCGCCGGCCCCCGGCGGCGGCTCGGTAGCCGCCTACGCCGGCGCCCTGGGAGCGGCGCTCGCCACCATGGTGGCCAACCTCTCCTCCCACAAGCGCGGCTGGGACGACCGCTGGGAAGACTTCTCCGGCTGGGCCGAGAAGGGCCAGGCGCTCGAGGCCGAGCTGCTGCGCCTGGTCGACGAGGACACCCACGCCTTCAACCGCATCGGCGCCGCCTTCCGGCTGCCGAAGAAGACCGCCGAGGAAAAACAGGCCCGCGCCGCCGCCGTCGCCGAGGCCACCCGCGGCGCCATCGACGCCCCCTTCCAGGTCATGCAGCGCTCGCTCGAGGCCATGGAAGTCGCCACCGCCATGGCCCGCGACGGCATGAGCAGCTCTGTCTCCGACGCCGGCGTCGGAGCCCTGTGCGCCCGCGCCGCCCTGCGCGGCGCCCACCTCAACGTCCTGATCAACGCCGCCGGGTTCGACGACCAGGAATACCTGGCGGAAAAGCTCCGAGCGGCGAAGGAGATGGCGGCGGAAGCCGAGCGGCTGGAGGCCGAGATCCTGGGGATCGTCGAGGAGCGGATGGGCTGAGACCGGGCGTTCTCAGGTGTTAGGATGGACCAGAGGACCAGGGACATGAAGAAGACAATCGCCATCACGGAGCTCAAGACGCGCTGTGACGCTGTCATCGACGAGGTAGCGGAAGAGCACGTACCCTACGTGCTCACGCGGGCGGAGCACCCGCGCGCCGCGCTCGTGCCCTACCAGGACTTCCTGCGTTTCCAGGCGCTGGCCGACGATGTCCACGAGCGCTTCGATCGGACGCGAGCCGCATTTCGCCACCGCACCGCCGACCTCGGGGACGAAGAGGTCGCGGCCGATGTCGAGGCCGCCCTTGCGGAAGTCCGCGCCCGCTGATGCGAGCCGTCATCGACACCAACATCCTGGTTCGAGCCATGCTCAAGCCGGCCGGTACCGTCGCGCCGGTGCTCGACCTACTGCGACGAGGCCGCTACGTGTACCTCTATTCCTTGGAAACCCTCGGCGAAGCTCTAGAGGTCCTGCAACGGCCTCGGATGGTCAAGAAATACGGTCTCACTTCTGAACGGGTGGAGGCACTACGCGATCTGTTGGTCCTGCATGGAGAGTGCATCGAGCCACGCCGGAAGATCACAGTCTGCCGCGACGCCGACGACGATGCTTTCCTCGAGGTCGCAGTGGCTGGTGCCGCGGACGTCATCGTGACCGGGGACGAGGACCTTCGAGTCCTCGATCCCTTCGAGGGCATTCCGATCATCGAGCCAAGGCGCTTTGTCGAGTTGCTGGGGGACTGATGCTGCGACCAGGAGCGGCTAGAAACGCCCGACACTCTGCGCGCTCTGATCAGAGACGATCCATCTCTCGCGTCAGCCCCATCGCTGACCCCACCCGCCGCTCGAGGAGCCGATCCCACAGGTCCAGGCACCGGAGGTAGACGGCCTGATCGCGATCCTTGGCCTGCTCGTAGAGGCGCAGAAGAAGCGGAAGGAGGAAGTGGGCGGCGTCAGTGCGAAGACCGCGGGCATGATCGCGAGCGGCCTCGGCCAGTTCTTCGGCGAAGGTCGTGCCCACCGCCAACAGACAGTCCGCGAAGGGCAGCAGGTCCCCTGACTGCCGTTCGAGTGCTCGTAAGAGCGGCGTCGGATCTGCCTGAAAGGCCTTGGACCGTGCAAACCGGTTCCAGGCTTCACGGCCTGACTCGATGTGTTGCAGGTCGAGCTGACGAAAGCTCTTGGCCACCGCCTGCGCTACCCCATCGTCCGTGTCCTCGGCTAAGCGCAGGAGGGTGGCCTTCGCCTTTTCGGCGAACTCGCCTTCACCGATCAGCGACGCCGCGACTTGGGCGATGCCTTTACGCTGCTCCGGGGTGCCGTCAATACACTGCTCGAAGCGTTCCGCAATCTCACCTGATACGAGAAACGCAGCCGCCACACACCTGGCTCCGGCGATGGCGACCCCGCGGGCCGATGAGGCCACCATGCGATCGAGGGTGGGGAGAAGTCGGCTCAGGTGGGTGCGGTAGCAGTATCGGAGGAACGCCCCCGCATCGCGCGTCGCGAGAACCTCATCCGGCCCCGCGGACGCCTCCAGGAACCACACAACCGCCTGATCTTTGTCGATATTGATAACCGGGAGGCACGCTCCGAGCGCCGCCACATTCACGGCAGGATGCGAATCCCGGATCAGGCTCTCGATGGCCGGCCTGAGCTTGGCGAAGAACTCCGGATGTTGGAACAGCAGGCTGCGGATCGCGTAGGCGGCCCGCCCACGGGTCACGTTGAGCGCGTTGTTCTCGAGGTGGTTGAAGTCGTCGGAGTCTTGGCCGACCGATCCGACTGGATAGTAGTCCGGCGACGGGTGTGGGTGATGCTGCGCAACCCACACGACAAAGTCCAGTGCCGCATCGGACCACGGGTACTTGGGGTACCGCTGGAGGAAGTCGCAGAGGTTTTCTCCGACCTGAGTGTCCTGCTCGTTCTGAGCCAGAGCCTGTACAACCGGGACCGCAAGAATATCCTCGAGAAGCTCGTGGGAAGGGGGTTTCCAGGTTTCCTCATCGGGCTTCCGGTCTCCCGGAAATGCCAGACCGGCCAGAATCGCTCTCAGAAAGGCTGGGTGCCCATCCGAAGACCAGCGGGTCAGCAGCCTCCCGAAGCGTTCTGGCTCGCGCTGGGTGGCGGCCTGGAAGTCGGACGCGATCGTCTCAGGCGAAGCCTCCTCGAAATGATCGCCCTTCCACTTCGAGCGGTCAGCCCCTGGTCCGCCCTTCAGCTTGTCGCTCGCAACAAGCGTCAGTAGGGCGCGATCGCTCATCCGCTTGAGTACTTCGGGGCCGAGCGGTGATCCGACGAAGCCCGCCTTGACCCCTCCTCCGTCGTCGAGGCTTGAAACCTGGGGAACGCCAAACTTCCGGTTCAGCTCGGCGGTGCGTTTAGCGACTGCCGCAGATGCTCGATCGGGAGGAAGCTTCGGCAACAGAGCGTGCGTCGTACGGCCAAACGGACTCGGCACCTTCAAATTGCCGCCTTTCTTGATCCAGTCATGGCGGCGTTGATATACCTCCAGAAGGTCAGGCTCACAGTAGTCGAGCAACCATTTCTCGAGACGCCGTAGGGTCTCCTCCGAGCAGGCCGGGGAATAGGCTTCGATCAGCATGCCTGCAAGGCGCCACTCGCCTGTAGCTCGCCTCATCCGGAGCCGCGCTCGCCAGGGGTCTGCCATCAGCCAACCGAGCGCCCAATCCGCTAGGTCCGGGTTCGCGGGTCCCACTCGCAGACAATCGAGGAAGAGGATTTCTTTCCGTCGATCCCCCTGCGCGAGGCCCTCACCCAGGGACGTGAACGCGGCCCAGTTCTCCTCCAATAGGATACGCCCAAGGTCTCGGAGCAAGTCAGTGACCGGCTCCAGAGTCCCGAACTCGACTGCGTAGGGCTCGAGGACGTGATCTTCCTCAGACTGAAACTGCCGGATCTGAGCTACCGCCATCACTGCCTTGAATAACAACTCCCAGGCTGGCAGACGAAGCTCGGCTGGGACGAGTGCCGGGGTTACCTTCTCGAAGCTGTACCAGTCCAGTTCGTTCATCCGCCCAGGCCGACGGCGCCTGCGCCCCTCCAGAAGGCTTCTGGCGAGGGTCAGAAGGAGGTGGCAAACGAGACTCAGGAAGCGCATAGGGTGCTTCTCGGCCAGCTCATCCCATTTGATGTGATCCGCCGTATCGGCGCCTTGCTGCGTGAGCTCGAGGCGCAGGTCGAACAACGCATCCGTGTCCTCGGCGGGATCAAACCGCAGGACCCAGAGAATGCGGTGGTTCCAGTCTGCGTCTTCTCCCAGATAGGGGCGAAGGAGCCGTGCGACTCGATCTCCACTGTCCTCGACGACGTAGAGCAGCATCTCGAGAGCGGAGTCCCGGAGTTTGCTGTCGTCGCCGGCCAGCCACCGTTCGAAGACGCCCGCATCGTCGAGCACCTCGAACCATGTCACCTGGCCACGCACGACATCTCCCAGAACGTGCTCGTGCCAGTAGGCGTCGTCGAGCAACTCGAGGACGAGCTGTTTCTCAGCACTCGACGGTTCGCCGAGTTGAGAGATGAACTGGAGGCAGAGCAACCGAAGATGGAAGCGTGTCTCCTCCCCTGCCTCAAGCAGCGTCCGGAGCTGCACCAAGTACGCGTCGGCATCCCGGCCCCTCAGCTCTTCTAGGACGAGGCGAAGTTGTTCCCTGCGAAACAAGCTCTGCTCGGCTTTCGCGCCGAGCCAGGTCAACAGACTTTGTGCACCCTGAGCCAGCTGGCCGACGATCCGTAGGGCGACCAGGTAATCGAGGTATGTTTGGTGACAGAAGCTGACCAGGTTGTGGGCCGGATCGAGGTGGAGGATCTGAAGGGACAGGTAAGCCTCTGATTCCACACTGCTGAGGTTCAGCGCTCCGATCGATGCCGTAAGCCGTGCACCTTCCTGCATCTCGTCCACCAAACGCGCCTCTATCGACTCAATTCGATCGGGTGTCAGAGCGCGCTTCGTGAGCTCTGTTCGCCGGTCCTGCCAGAAGGCTTCCATCAACGCTCGGCGCGTACCCAAGGAGCCTCGCGGCCCGAGCTTGGGGTAGAGGGTCAACCACATCTGAAGGTGATGGACGTGACGGAGGAGCTCGAGTTCGCGATCATCGATCTTCCGCGTCTCACCCTTGGAGGAGGCCGCCCGTTCTACCGCCGCCTGGACCTGATCGTCGGCGAGATCGCTAACTCGCACCTCACGCAGGTTCTTCGACTGCTCTTTCCAGCTTCGTATCTGTGGATCGTGCTCGAGATCAAAGGTGCGGCAGCAAACCACAATCTTGGCCGCGGGCGAAGCGCTCAAAGTGTCCAGAATCATCTCCCGGCACACATCCCACGCCTCACTCGAATGTGCGCCCGTCCACCGGAGGGCATCGAGTTGGTCGAGGAGGAGAATGCCTCCACGTTTATTACCCCCGACCCGCGCAAGGCACCTCCCTGGCGACCCTGGGAGAAGCAGCTCTGTGGCAGCGAACCGGCGGGGTGTGCCCTTGAGCGAGTGCCGGTCGAGCCTCAATGGAAGGAACGACCTCCCTAGCTCCACGAGATCGTCGGCCAATCCCAAGAGGACTCCGCTCTTGCCGCATCCCGCCACTCCGTGAACCACGACAATCCGCACCTCGTCATTCTCGAGGTGCTTCAGGACTTGCAGCGTTTCTTGGCGTTCGATCTGCTGACCGCCGGCGAGAAACGGACGCAGCGAGGCAGCGAATCGATCTTGGAGCCTTCTTAGGCCCTCCTCCACGTCCCCGATGGGTAGATCATGAGCCGATCGGCGGGCGTGGCCTGTACCCGTAGGTGCCTGCTCGAGCATTCCGGTCAACTTGGAGAATCCTGATCCCCCGAGAATCCCAGCCGTGAGGTCGACTACATGAAAATCAGGCAAGAATGCGGAGAGCTCTTCGAGTCGGGCTCGATCGCCGCCTGGCATCATGATCGGAATTACAGGGAATGAAGGATCCTCTCGGTTCCTGCGGAGAGCGTAATTGACCTCGAGCTCGGTCCACGGGCCCGGGCCTGCCGGACCTACGCAGAGAGCAATGCACTGGCTTGCCGCCAGGGCCTCTTCCAAGGCGGGCCTCCAGACCCCTCCCGGCACCAATTCCTCAGTGTCGAGAAAGACGGAGAGACCCTCGCCTAAAAGCGCCTCGTAGAGCTCCCGTACCAGCGGCTTGTCGCCACTCCCATGAGCAAGAAACAAGTCGTAGCGCTGTCGACCTTTGCCCGAGGTCGATCCTCGCGTCATGGATTCTTCCTAGTCTTGGATATCAACAGCGCGGCTACCCGATCTCCCCCGGATCCAGATAGGCGCGAGCAGTATGCCGCAGTCTCAGCACGAAGACCGTCTGACCCCGGATCTCGTAGAGGATGCGGTACATCTGCCGGCGCCGGACATAGAGGAGTTGGCGGACCTCCCGATTGAGGTCGCGGGTCTCCGGGGCGATTGAGCACCGCCTCGGGAGCTGGCGTAGCGACATGATCGCCCGGCGCAGCCCGCGGTACCACCGATCGGCTCCGTTGGGATCCTGTTCGTAGAACCAGAGGTAGGCTTCTTCGATGTCCTGCTCGGCGGGCTCCGCGATCTCAACCTCGAATTCCATGACGACGGCTGATGTCCTCCAAGGCCTCGGCCGCCGGCCGCGTCCTGCCATCGTCGACGGCCTGGATCGCCTCTTTCAGGGCCTCTACGGTTTCCAGGTGCTCGGCTCTGTCGAGCAGTTCTTGATAGGCGGTCGCATCCTGAACGACGACCTGAGCCTTACCGGCGACCGTAAGGACGAGCGGAGAGCCGGTCTCCTTGAGCCGGTCGACGAGTTCCGATGTACGGTCCCGGAAGTGGGTCAGCGAGTCGGTTTCAACGCGAAGATTCATGGTGCCTGGCCTCCACGAGCAAGGATACCACCTTCGGAAGGTGACCACTCGGACGTCGAGGCGACCAGGCGGGAGGCCGAGATTCTGGGCGTCGTCGAGGAGCGGATGGACTGAAGCTGCGTGGTATCGTGGGAGGGATGGGCAACTACCGCACACCCCGCCGCTTCGAAGCCGACGAGATTCGCGAGGGCGATCCGTACGAGCTTTCCGGAGGCTACAAGGTCGAGTGCCTGCCCACCGGTGGACGGGGATCGGACGCCGCGGCGACCGGCACCGCGGTGCTGAAGAGCGACCCGGCGGTAGAGTCCGCGGGAGTGGACACCGGCTACTCGCCAGCGCCCGACACGCTGCGTGCCCCCGACGTCGCGGTGGGCAACGTACCCAACGAGCCCGGTTGGGTGAAGGGTGTCCCGCCGCTCGCTGTGGAGTACGCCGACACCGGCCAGAACGAGGCGGATCTGGAGGTCAAGATCCGCGAGCTGCTCGACGCCGGTACGCGACTGATCTGGGTCGTGCGGCTCACCGGCCCGCGCCGCGTGGAGGTTCACGAGGCCGGCCGGGAAATGCGCACCGTCGAACCGGGTGACGAGCTGTGGGCGCCGGGCATCCTCAGAAATCCGGTGCCGGTGGAGGCCCTCTACGATTGGGAGGTCGGCCGAGAGGTCACCCTGCGTAATCTGCTCCAGCGACACGGCTACGACAGCCTGGAGGAAGTCCGCGCCGAGGGCAAGGCGGCGACTCTGAGACGATCGATTCTCGAGGTTCTGTCGGCCAGGGAGCTGTCGCTCGCCGACACCGTTCGGTCCGCGATCGATGCCTGCCAGGATCCGGTTGTCTTGAATCGTTGGCTCCGGCGGGCCGCGACAGCGGATTCGGCCGACCAGGTGACCGCCGAGGCCGGCGGTACCTGACGTCCTCGCTGCCGAATCCACCAGCGGGTGCTCGCGCACCGAACAGGTACACTTCCCCGCCATGGAAGTCCGCATCGAGGACCCGCGGCTGCGGGACGCTCTGGACCGGATCTGCCGCTCGGTGGCGGCCGCCGGCGGCAGGGCGCTGCTGGTCGGCGGCACGGTGCGCGACGCGCTCCTGGATCTGCCGGCCGAGGACCTCGACATCGAGGCCTATGGGCTGGAGCCCGAGAGCCTGCGCGCGGTGCTCGGTGAGCACTTCGAGCTCGACCTGGTGGGCCAGTCCTTCGGCGTGCTCAAGATCCGGCGCCTCGACGTCGACGTCTCGATCCCCCGCCGGGAGTCGAAGCGTGGGCTCGGCCACAAGGGATTCGAGGTCCACTCCGATCCCGGCCTGACCGTGGCAGAGGCGGCCGAGCGCCGCGACTTCACGATCAACGCCATCGCCTTCGACCCCTTGAGCGGCGAGGTGCTCGACCCCTTCGACGGCCGGCGGGACCTGGAAGCACGGCTGCTCAAGCACGTGTCAGCGAAGTTCGCCGAGGATCCGCTGCGGGTGCTGCGGGGCATGCACTTCGTGGCGCGTTTCGGTCTGCGGGCCGATCCCGATACCGTCGAGCTATGCCGCCGCATTGCACCCGAGGGGCTGGCGCGGGAGCGCGTGTTCGACGAGTGGAAGAAGCTGATCCTGCTCGGCCGCGAGATCTCCCGCGGGCTCGACTTCCTACGCGCCACGGGTTGGGTCGCCCACACCCCCGAGCTGGAGGCGCTGATCGACTGCCCGCAGGACCCGGAGTGGCATCCCGAGGGCGACGTCTGGATCCACACCTCGCATGTGATGGACGCCTTCGCGCGCGAGCGCGTCGGCGAGGACTGGGAGGACCTGGTGGTCGGCTTCGGCTGTTTGTGCCATGACCTCGGCAAGCCCGCGACCACCAGCCACGACGAGGACGGCCGCATCCGCTCCAAGAGCCACGAAGAAGCCGGCGAGGAGCCCACCCGCGCCTTCCTGCGGCGGATGACCTCCCAGAGCAAGCTGGCCGACGAAGTCGTGCCGCTGGTGCGCGAGCACCTCAAGCCCACGGCGCTGCTCAACGCCGGCGCCGGCCCCTCGGCGATCCGCCGCCTCGCCCGCCGCGTCGGCCGCATCGACCGCCTGGTGCGCGTCGCCCGCGCCGACCACGCGGGACGGCCGCCCAAGCCCTTCGACGGCTTCCCCGCCGGTGACTGGCTGCTGGAGCGGGCGCGGGAATTAGAGGTAGCGGCCAACAAGCCGCAACCCATCGTCATGGGCCGCCACCTGATCCAGCTCGGCCTCGAGCCCGGGCGTCACTTCAAGGAGCTGCTCGAAGCCTGTCTGGAGGCCCAGCTCGACGGCGTCTTCTCGGACTTGGGCGGCGGGTTGGAGTTCGCGCGGGGGTTGCTCGGAGCCAGCTGAGGAGAACCCCTTCTGCGACTCCCGCGAGGCCGCGCCCGAGAGCCCGGCCATTCTCGCGGGATCGGCGTGCACATAGTATCCTCCGCCCGTGCCACCGAAGATCAAGGTATCGAGAGGGCTCCGGGACCGCATCAAGCTGGCGGAGATCCTGGGCGAGGTTCTGGGATCCCGTTCGAAGGAGATCACCTCGCTGCGCGCGGAGGCTCTGGCGCCGGATCTGCGCGCGGGCGAGACGATGCCCGACGGCGATCTCGAGAACGAGCTGGGGCTGCGGGCGTTGAAGCGCCGGCTCGACGACGCCAGGGCGGCCGAGCGGGACTACTCCCTGGCGGCGGTGGCGCTCAAGAGCCTGCAGATCCGGATCGGCGAGGCCACGGCCGAGCTGAGCGGCCGGCTGCGCTACCTGCGCCAGATCGTCGACCTCGCTCTCGGCAAGGGCGCCAGCCGCACGTACCTGGCGTTCCGCGGCCGCACGCCGCGCCGGCAGGACGGCGTCTACTCCCAGGCCGCGGACGTGCTGGCCCGCCTCGGCGGCCTGAGGCCGTCGGAGCCGGTGCTGCGGGGCGTCTCCGCCAACCCGGCACAGTGGCGGCGGATGATCGAGCCCGCCTTCCGCCAGCTCGATGACCTGCGCCGGCGAATCAAGCTCCAGGAGAAACGTCTCGACGGCCTGCTGATCGCCAAGAAGAAGGCCTTCGACGCCTTCGACGGCACCGCCCGCGGCCTGGTGCGTATCGCCGAGGGGCAGTGCCTGCTGGCCGGCCGCAAGGATCTGGCGAAGCAGATCCGCCGCCTCAGCCGCAAACGCAAGCGGCCCGGGCCGAAGCCGAAGAGGAAGGCGAAGAAGAAGAAAAAGAAGAAGCAGGCATCGGGCACGAAGATCGAGCCGGAGAAGCCGGAGAAGCCGAAAAAGGAGAAGGCGCGCAACCCGGCGACGAGCAGGGTCGCCTGATCGGCCTGTCTGAGTCCTGTCGCGAGCACGGATCGACGCTCATCGGCGCTCGCCTCCGGCGGCCGGAGCGCATCTCACCGATCGTTCGGCGTGCGAGGCGGCGGCCGGAGCGCATCTCACCGATCGTTCGGCGTGCGAGGTGGCGAGCGGAACGCATCTCACCGATCGTTTGGCGAGCGGGGTGGCGAGCGGACCGCATCTCACCGCCCTGTCGAGACGCTGGCCGCCGCGGGAACGGATCTCACCCGGTGCCGCGACGTTTCTTCGCGAGAAAACTGCGCGTCACCGCGTGCCGGGCGAGTGATCGGACGGCAAAGAGCACGGCCGGGCGAGCCGGGCGGCCTGGCTGAAGATGCGCAACGCAGCCACCGGTGCCGCCGCGTCGGCTGGCGGGATCTCTTGCCGGCCACCGCGTCCGCTCCCGGTCACCAGGAGGAAAGACAGCGGCCGGTCGGCGAGCTCCCTGGCATCGGCGTCGACTACGGCTCTACATCTACAGCCGGGATCTCAAAACGTACCACCACCCGTAGCCGGTGCTGCCGTGGGCCTGGGCGCCGGGCTGCTAGACTGGAGGGGATGGAGACTGCATGATCCAGTTCCCCTACGGCATCGCCGACTTCCGCCGAATTCGGCGCGAAGGCATGGTCTACGTCGACCGAACCGCGCACATTCGGGACTTGGAGGCCCTGGGGAGCATCCTGGTCTTCTTGCGTCCACGACGCTTCGGCAAGTCCCTCTGGCTCCAGACCCTGGCGACCTACTACGACCTACGCTACGCCGACGCTTTCGACGAGATCTTCGGCGGCCTGGCGGTCCACCACAGTTCCTCCGCGGCGAGCGAAGGGGGGCCTCGGGGACCGACGCCGCTCGCCCACCGCTTCTTCGTCCTCCAATGGAACTTCTCGACCGTCAATGCGAGCGGTGGCGTCCGCGAGATCGCCGAGAGCCTGGAAGAGCACGTCCGCGAGCAGATCAAGGCTTTCGTCGTGAGCTACCGGGACCACCTGGGCTATCCGGTGGCGACCGACGGGAGCCCCGCGGCCATGCTCACGAGCCTGCTCAGCGCCGTCAGCCAAACGCCCTACAAGCTCTACCTGTTGATCGACGAATACGACAACTTCGTCAACGAGGTGATGGTCCGCGACCCCGAGACCTACCATGCCCTCTTTGGAAAGGACGGCCCCTACAAGCAGCTCTTCAAATCGGTCAAGGCCGCGACGGAGGGTCAGGGGCTGGAGCGCGTCTTCGTCACCGGCGTTTCACCGGTCGCTTTGAACGACCTGACCAGCGGCTTCAACAATGCCACGGACGTCTCCCTGGAGCCGGAGCTGGCCGGCCTCTGCGGCTTCGATGAGACCGAGATCCGCGATCTCCTGAGACCTGTCGCCGAAGAGCGCCGTCTCGGCCCCGAGGAAGTCGATCGGCTGCTCGGCGTCATGCGTGTCTGGTACAACGGCTACCGCTTCAGCAGCCGGGGCAGCGGCCGCCTCGTCTACAATCCGACCAACACGCTCTTTTTGCTGAGAGAGCTCTATCGCCACGGTCACCCGCCGGAATCGCTGCACGACGCCAACCTGCGTACCGACCAGACGAAACTCGCGTTCCTCGCCCGGACGGTCGCCGGCACCGGCGTCGTCGAGGAGCTCACCGAAGGGACCGGCGAGATCCGGATCCCGCGGTTGCTCGACACCTTCTCTTTGGAAGATATGGTGAAGCGGATCAGCAGAGACCGGGGAGCCGTCGCCTCCTTTCTCTACTACATGGGCATGCTGACTTTGACCGGCGAGCCCGGAAGACTACGGATCCCCAACCTCGTCGTCCGCAAGCTCTTCCTCGACCGTCTGCTCGAGGTCTTCCTCCCCGATCCGGCGGAAAGCTACGAGGCGCGCGAAGTCGCCCTACGATTCTTCGACAACGGCGAGCTGCGGCCATTGCTGGACTTCTTCGAGGAAAAGCTCCTGCCGGTCCTCTCCAACCGCGACCAGGGCGCACCGCCCAAGAAGCCCGGGCACAGCGGCAGCGGCGTCAACGAGATGGTCTTGAAGGCGCTCTTGTTGTCGATCCTCTTCGACGATCAGCGCTTCGTCGTCCACTCGGAGCTGGAGATCGAGCGCGGTTATGCCGACCTCTGCCTTTTGGTTCGTCCGGAGAACCGCTACCGCCAAGCCTTCGACATCCTCTTCGAGCTCAAGCTGGTGCGCCGGAAAACACTGGGCAAGACAGGCCGGGAGCTGCGTGAGATGGGCGAGGCGGCGCTGCGCCGGCTGCCGGCGGTGAAAGAGGCGCTCGACGACGCGCGCGATCAGGTCGAGCGGTACCGTGATGCCCTCGTCCGGCAACGCGGGGAAACGGCTCGGCCGCGCTGCTATGCAGTCCTGGCCGTGGGCCTGGAACGGCTCCTGGGCGACGAGGTGGAGTCTGGTCCCGAGACGCCCTGAGCCGGCCACTTGAATCGAGAGGAGGACGACGCGATGTGCGGACGCTACACCCTGACCCGGCCGGGAGATCTGCTCACCGAGCTCGGGGTCGAAACCACAGAGCCGCTGCCGGCGAGCTACAACATCGCGCCGACGCAGAAGGTGCCAGTGGTGAGGACGAAGCCCAAGGAGGCGGACGCGGGCGAGGCGTCCACCGCGCTGGTGCGCGTGGTCGACAACCTGCGCTGGGGGCTCATCCCCTTCTGGGCCAAGGACATCAAGATCGGCAACCGGATGATCAACGCGCGCAGCGAGACAGTGGCCGAGAAACCGGCCTTCCGCAACTCGCTGCGACGCAAGCGCTGCGCCATCCTGGCCGACGGTTTCTACGAGTGGAAGAAGACCGAGGACGGCAAGCAGCCCTACCACATCTACCTACGCGACCACCGGCCGTTCGTGTTCGCCGGGCTTTGGGACCGCTGGGACAAGGGCCCCATCGATCCGATCGAGTCGTTCACCATCCTGACCACCAGCCCCAACGACAAAGTCGCCGAGCTGCACAACCGCATGCCGGTGATCCTCACACCCGAGGCCATCGACCTGTGGCTCGACCCGGAAATCGACGACGCCGAGCGCCTGACGAGCGTGCTCCAAGCGTACGACGCCGGCGAGATCGAGCTCTCGCCGGTGAGCAAGCTGGTCAACCGGCCGTCGAACAACGCGCCGCAGTGCGTGGTGCCGATCGAAATCTAAATCAGCCGTATCCGAACTCCGGGTACAGCAGGTTCAGCGCTAGAAGGTGCAGCGGAAAGTAGATGCTGCCGAAGATCTTCCACGCCACGATCAAGCCCAACAGGCTGAAGCCAGGCTGGCGCATGAGCTCCTGGTAGCCGCGAGCCCAACTCTCTTTCAGGATCAAGGGCAGCGCTGCACTGCCGTCGAGCGGCGGCAGCGGCAACAGGTTGAAGACGAAGAGCAGCAGGTTGAGCGAAAACAGGATGCTCACCAGCGTCGCCAATCCCTCCCAGGCTCCCGGCTGAACCGCGACGGTGACGCGGGTGAAGGTGATGCTGTCCGGCGCGGACAGCGTGCCCATGACCATCCCCAAGCGGACCGTGATGCCGCAGATGATCACCAGCAACAGGTTGGAGGTCGGCCCGGCGAGCGCCATCCAGGCAGCGCGACGCGGATACCTGTCGGCCCAGTGTGGATCGTAGGGAGCGCTCGCCCAGCCCATCATCCAGCCCGCCATGATGTAACTCAGGATCGGCATCGCGATCGTGCCGAAGGGCGCGCGCTGCATGTGCGGCAGCGGGTTGAGCGTCACCTGGCCGCCCAGGTACGCGGTCTGGTCGCCCAGCTTGAGGGCCGCCAGGGCGTGCGCGGCCTCGTGGACGGTCAGCGAGAACAGAAAGACCGCGTACCAGACGACGCCGAGCGCGAGCGAATCAGTGGTGAGCTCCATGGCCTAGCAGGCGAGCTTACGGTGAAACCGCGAACCGGTCCAGCATCCACAGGTCCAGTATTGGGGTGTCGGCGCCTCGCGGCGCGAGCTATCATCGGGCCGGGGCAGTGAACATGGACGCCAGTCAACCGGTCAGCGACGTCGCGGCACCGAGCGTCGCGGCACCGAGCGTCGCGGCACCGAGTGTCGCGGCACCGAGTGTCGCGGCACCGAGCGCCGCGGTCACCGGCACTCGGGTGCCGTCGCTCGCCGAAGCGGGCTACGAGGAGTTGCGCGAGCGACGCCCAGCCGGCCTGCTGCGCCGCTACCTGACCACCAACCGGCACCTGATCGGCCTGCTGTTCGGCGCCCTGGTCGACTACACCCGTACGCGCCCGCGCGAAGAGCGCCGCGGTCTCAAGTTCCGCACCATGCAAGTCGCGGCGCTGCTGGTGCGGCCGGTGGTCAAGCACTCACTGGTCAAGAAGCCGTTTCCGGTGCAGCTCAGGCGCCGGCTGGAGCTGCTCGGGCCGACCTACATCAAGCTCGGCCAGGTGCTGAGCCTGCGCGAGGACCTGCTGCCGCGCGAGGTCACCTCGGAGCTCAAGAACCTGCTCAACCGGCTGCCGGCGGTGCCCTACGAAAGATATCTCGAGCTGGTTGCCGAGGGGCTGGGACGGCCGGTCGAGGGGGCCTTCTCATGGATCGAGCCGATCCCCGCCGGCTCGGCATCGATCGCCCAGAGCCACCGCGCCACCACCATCGAAGGCGACTCGGTGATCCTCAAAGTGGTCAAGCCCGGCATCCGGGAGACCCTGAAACGCGACGCCCGGCTGCTCGGCATGTTCGGCATCGGCCTGCAGATCATCCTGCCGCGCTATCAGCCGCGTCGGGTGCTGAACGAGTTCACCGAGTACACTCTGAGGGAGGTCGACCTCGAGCGTGAGGCCGACAACGCCGAGACCTTCGCGGCCAACTTCAAAGACGAGCCCGACGTCCGCTTTCCCCGCATCTACCGCGGCTACAGCGCCTCGACTATCCTGTGCATGGAGTTTTTCGACGGCATCCGCCCCGACGAGGATGCCGCGGAGACCCTCACCGAGGACGAGAAGGACCGGGTCATCGACCTGGGGGTCAGCTCGATCATCCGCATGCTCTACCGCGACGGTTTCTTCCACGCCGACCTGCACCCCGGAAACCTCCTGGTGCTGCCTGGCCCGCAAGCGGGTTTCATCGACCTCGGCATGGTCGGCCGCCTCACCGAAGAGGTACGCCGCTCGCTGCTCTACTACTACTACTGTCTGGTGACCGGCGATCCGGCGAGCGCGGCGCGCTACCTGACCAGCGTCGCGGAGCCGGCGCCCGGGGGCGATCTCGACGGTTTCCGGCGTGAGGTCGAGGAAGTCAGCCGCCGCTGGCAGCGGGCTTCGAGCTTCGAGGACTTCTCCTTCGCGCAGCTGATCCTCGAATCGGTCTCGCTCGGTGCCCAGTTCCGAGTCTACTTCCCGATCGAAACGGTGCTGATGACCAAGGCGCTGGTGACATTCGAGGCGGTCGGCAACATGCTCAAGCCGGGCTTCGACGTCGCCGAGGCGTCGAAGGGCCACATCACCCGCATCATCCTCTATCGCTTCAGCCCGTGGCGCCTGGCACGCGAGAGTCTGCGCGGCGCTCCGGAGCTGATCGACGCGATGGTCAAGGCCCCCACCCTGGTGAGCGAAGGGTTGAGACTGCTCGAGCACTCCGCCAAGCGCCGCACGGAGAACCCCTTCGCCGGCGTCCGCGGCACCATCTTCGGCGGCTTCTGTCTGGTCGCCGCGGCGATCCTGGCAGCGGGCGATGGCCCGTGGCCGCTGTGGACCGCGCTGCTGGTGATCGGGCTGATCGCCGGACTGAACAAGCGGGAGTGAACGGCGGCATGCGGGTATTGACGGTTGTGGACGAGGCGGCGGCCCGGCAGCAGTTGGAGGATTTCTTCCACCGGCGGCACCACGAGCTGACCGTCTGCGGCGGGGTCGACGAAGCTCGCGCCGCGCTGGCCGAGACGTCCTACGCGTTCGTTCTCATCGACCTCGAGCAAGACCCCACCGGCGCTCTCGAGCTGTGTCACGAGCTCAAGAGCCGGCAAGCCTTCGTGCTGGTGGTGTCGAAGGAACAGTCGCCGGAGTCGATCCGCGCGGCTCTCGAGGCGGGCGCGGACGACTGCCTGATCAAGCCCCTCACCCCGACGGCCCTGCAGCTGCGCCTGGCGGTCGGGCACCGCAGCCTGTCGGCGCGTAAGCGCTCGGTGCGGACCGCTCAGGACAGCCAGCAACGCCTGCGGACGCTGCTCGAGACCATGCGGGAAGGCGTCTTCCAGGTCGACCGCCAGGGCAAGATCGAGCTCGCCAACAGCCGCCTCAGCCGGATGACCGGATACACCCTGGACGAGCTCGTCGGCCGCAGCGCCGACGAGATCCTGGTCGCGCCCAGCGTGCGCGAAAAACTGCCAGGGCAGACCCTCCTGGGATCGGGCACCGGCTCGGAGCAGTACACCATCCCGCTGGCGACCCAGAGTGGCGAACCGATCTGGGTGAAGCTCACCGCGGCCCCGATGTCCACCGGCGGTGCCGCGGCGGGCTCCCTGGGCGTGGTGCAAGACATTACCGAGCAGCGCCAGGCAGAGGAAAGCCTGCGTTTCCGCGAGGAGTACTTCCGGGTCCTGCTCGAGAACGCCTCGGATCTGATCTCGATCATCGACCTCGACGGCACGATTCTCTACCAGAGCCTGTCGAGTGAGCGGCTCCTGGGACGCGGCGCGGAAGATCTCGTCGGACAGGACTTTCACCAACTGCTTCACGAAGACGACCGTGAGAGCTTCGCCGCGACCCTTCACCGGACGCTCGGAGCCGCCGGAATCACCGCCGCGATCAGGATACGACTGCGCCACCGCGAGGCCCACTGGTGCCACTTCGAGTCGCTGTGCAACAACCTGATCCAGAACCCCGTGGTCGGCGGCATCGTCGTCACCTCCAGGGACGTGGCGGAACGCCACAAGGTCGAAGCGGCGCTGCAACGCGAGCGCGCCCTCTTCCAGCAGCTGTTCCGGAACTCACCCGCCGGCATCGTGATCCTCAACAACGACGATCGGGTGGTCGACGCCAACCGTGGATTCTCGGATCTGTTCCAGTTCTCAGTCGAGGAGATGGTCGGCAAGCAGCTCGGCGACCTGATCGTGCCGCCCGATCTGCGCGGCGAAGCCACGCAGCTCTCGAAGCTGGTTTTCGACCGGCAATCCGTCAATCACGAGACCCTGCGCCAGCGCAAGGACGGCTCGCGTGTCGACGTGTCGATCGTGGGCTATCCGATCGAGCTAGCCGAGGGCACCGGTGCCTTCGGCCTCTACACCGACATCACCGAGCGCAAACGGGCAGAGCGACGGCTCTTCCACGACGCTTTTCACGACCCCTTGACCGGCCTGCCCAACCGCACCCTGCTGGCCGAGCGGCTGGAGCGCGACCTGCGCCGGGCGAAACGCCGGACCGACTACCGATTCGCCCTGCTGTTCATCGACCTCGATCGCTTCAAGGAGATCAACGACTCGCTCGGCCACGCCGCGGGTGACGAGGTTCTGATCGAGACCGCGCGGAGGCTCGAGGGCTGCCTACGGCCAGGCGATACCACCGCCCGCCTGGCCGGTGACGAATTCATCATCATCCTCGAGGACGTTCAGGGAGTTGCCGACACCACCCGGGTCGCGGAACGAGCGCTCGCCGCGCTCGCCCGCCCTTTCGAGTCGGCCGGCCAGACGGTCGAGATCTCCGGCAGCCTGGGGATGGTCTTCAGCTCGCCGAGCTACGATAACGCGGAGGGATTGATCCGGGACGCCGACATCGCCATGTACCGGGCCAAGAGGCGCGGCAGCGGACGCTATGAGATCTTCGACAAGATCATGCAGCGCAGCGCCGTCGAACGGCAGCGTCTGGAGTCGGATCTGGCGCGAGCTATCGAGCGGCAGGAGCAGGTACTGCACTTTCAACCGATCGTGTCGCTGGCTGATGGGGGCATCGTGGCCTTCGAGGCCCTGGTACGCTGGCGCCACCCGGACCGCGGGCTGCTGGGGCCGGCCGAGCTCATCTCGGCCGCGGAGAGCACCGGGCTGATCGCCCCGCTCGGCCGCTGGATCCTGGAGCAGGCCTGCCGACAGATCGTCGATTGGCGGGGACGATTCCCCCAGTGCAGAGACCTCCGGATCAACGTCAACCTCTCCGAGCATCAGCTCCTCGCCCCCGACTTTCTGCAGGACATCGACAAGGTCTTCTCCGGCACCGACGCGCGACCCGACGCCACCGCCTTCGAGATCAAGGAGAGCCTGCTGGTGGACGCGCCGGAATCGATCGCCGCGCTCTGGCAACTGCGCAAACGCGGCTGCCGGCTCCAGCTCGACAACTTCGGCACCGGCCACACGTCGCTCGGCGAGCTCTATCGCTCCCCGATCGAGACCCTGAAGATCGACCGCTCCTTCATCTCCAGAATGAAGCCCGGTGGCGAGGACGTCGAGCTCGTGCGCGCGGCCAGCCTCCTGGGCACCAGCCTCGGCCTGACCGTACTGGCGGAAGGGGTCGAGACCGAAGCCCAGTTGAAGCAGATCCGCGAGCTCGGCATCACCCACGCTCAGGGCTACTTCTTCTCGCGACCGCTGCCGAGCGAGGCTGCAACCGCCCTCCTGACGGAAGATCCGCGGTGGTGAGCGCTCAGCGGAGCTGAGCTACCGGCCGCGCTGAACCACCGTCTCCGCGGTGATTCTCCACCGGCCGCGCTCCCGACTCAGCTCGAGACGTTTGGTGACGACGTCGTTGTAGGCCTCCGACGTGTAGGCCTGCCGAAACTCGACCAGGGCCCGATTCACACCCTCGATTCGAACCTCGACCGAGTCCAAAGTGACCCGGATGAAGGCGGGCGCCGACAGGCGCTCCTCGCGCCAGGACTCCCACCGCGGGCGGCTCATGTTTCTCGGCGGCCTGAAGCTGCCGCCATAAAACGACAGATAGTCTTCGATTCGCTGCTCCGACCAGGCCACCGCCCAGTCGCGTATCAGGGCCTCGACCGCGACGTCCGCGCTCTCACTCCCGAATCCGCTGTCGAGAACGGGCGGCAGCGGCTCCAGAGGCACGATCCGGTTGTGCGGATCGACCTCCTCCTCGGCCTCGGGCAGCAGCTCGGCGTCGGGCATCAGCGGCTCCATCGGCTTGACCCGTGGCCGAGCGGGCTCTGTACTCTCGCCCTGCTCCTCGGCCCGAGCGTTTCCCACGGACGACACGAGCGCCACCCAGACGAGTGCCGCCCAGACGAGTGCGCACACCGCGAGCCCGATCTTCCAGGCGACCGGGATCAGGATCTCGCTGCCGCCGTTCTCGCGGCGGCCAGCTTTTCGACTCGTTCCAGAAGTGATTCGAGGTCTCCGCTCAGGTTCTGCTCCGCGTCCGACTCCTGCCCCTCGGCCTCCTCATGGCCGTTGGCGCTGAGCTCCGGTAGACCGACACTCTCCCATACGTCACGAGTCGTATCGTGCAGGAAATCGGTATTCAAACGCAAGCCGTGGCGCTCCAGCATCGGCCCGACCTGATCACACCTCGCCAGCAGACTCTTGCGGGTCGCCTCGAACGCATGCTCACAAACCGCCTGGCGCGAGGCGAAGCTGAAGATGTTGGAGAAGAAGTCCTCGTGATCATCGCGCCGCGGCTCGATGAGCACCACGTCGGCATCCGGGTAGAGGTTGTCGTAGGCCCTGAGCCCCAGGCTCATCCGCGAGTGGATCATCGTCCGGATGGTCTGGGAGAGAACCGTCGGCAAACCCCGGCGGGTCACCGGCGCGCGGCGCAGGACGTTCTGCTGCACGGCCTTGCGGGTGTCCACGGGGACCAGGGGATTGATGCAGAACACCAGCTCGGCCCCGGCCTCGAGCGCGACCGAGGCGTGCATGGTCTTGAGCAGGATGCCGTCAACGAAGTAACGGCCATTGATCTCCACCGGCGGGTAGAGCCCGGGCAGCGCCGTCGACGCTTGCACGGCCACCGAGATCGGCGCGTGGGACCAACCGAGATACCCGAAGCGCATCGACTCGCCGGATTCGAGATCGGTGGTGACCACCGTCAGCTTGCGACCCAGCTCGTTGAAGTCGTCGGTCCGCCCCTTGATCGAGAAGATCCGCGCCACGTAGTCGCGCACGGGGTCATTGTCGAAAATGCCGGTCGGCAGGCTCTGGCCGAGCACGGTCAACGCGTCGATCAGCCGCTTCTCGCGCCCGGTCGCGTAGTCCTTGAGCGCTTTCACCAGCAGTCCCGGCGTCTTGAGCAGCCGCTTGCCGACCTCCTTCACCGCCGGATGGAAGAAGATCTCCGGCACGAACGGGTGCTCGCCGGGATCGCGCTTGACGATCGCCCTCACCTGCTGGTCGGTGCTCAGACCGTTGGCCAGACAGGCTGTGAGGAAGGCACCCGCGCTGACGCCCACGTAGGTGCTGCACTCGGTCAGGTCGAAGCCGTCGATAGCCTCGTCGAGCGCGCGCATGGCGCCGATCTCGTAGATGGCGCCCCCCGGGGCGCCGCCCGCGAGCGCCAGCCCGATCGGGGGAACCGGTGACCGTCGTGTGGCGACTCTCGTCATCGTCCGGTTCCCCCGTCCAACTACTTCTTGGTCGACGCGGTGCTCTTCCTGGCCGGCACCTTCTTCGCCGACACTGTCTTCACCGGCTTGAGCTGCTCGACCACCGCCGTCAGCTCCTCCACCCGCTTGGTCAGGGTGGCGATCTCGTCGCGACTCGGAACCCCGAGTCGGCCCAGTGCCGACGCTACCGCGTCGTCGAGCCTGGACTCGACCTTGTCCCACGAAGACTCGGCCTTGTCCCTGGCCTCGCCGGCGGCGTCCTCGACCTTGGTCCGCACCTCATCGTAGCGCTCGCGGCCCCGGTTCTCGAATGCCTCGCCGCGCTCCACCAGGCTCTTGAAGACCTTGGAGCCCTCCTCTTCGGCCGCCGAAAGGGCCCCGAGGCCAGCCAGCCAGATCTTGTGGGCATTGTCCTTGAGCTCGGCCTGAAAATCTTTCTTATCGGTCATGATTCACTCCTTGTGTTCAATCAGTGTTGTTGGTTCCCCTGCTCGGTGTCGCAGGGAGTTACTTCGTGGCTTTCTTGCCCGAGCGCGGCGCCGCCTTGCGGGCGCCGGTCGCCGGCTTGCGGGTCACCGGTTTCCTGGCCGCCGGTTTCCTGGGCTTCTTGGCCGCGGCTGGTGCCTCCTCGGTTTCGAGCGCGCTCAGGGTCTTCTCCAGGTCGGATAGCCGATCGCGCAGATGGGACATCTCCTCCCGTGCTTGCCGCACCGGTCCCAGCCGGTCGATCGAGGCCTGCACCAGTCGATCGACCTTGCCCTGAACCCGCTCGACGCCGGTAGCGACCGCCTTCTCGCCGGCTCGAACCAACTCGTGCAGGAGCTCGGTGGGAAGAAAAGAGGTGCCGCGTTTGCCCTCGTCGAGGATGATCTGGGTCAGAACCTGGGCGGAGACGTCCGAGGCGCTGGCGTTGTCGATCACCTTGACCTCCTGACCGTCCCGCACCCACTTGGCGATGTCCTCGAGGGATACGTAGCGACTTTCCTCGGTGTCGTAGAGCTTCCGGCTCTCGTACCGTTTGATGACTCGGATCATGCTGCGCCTCCTGAATTGTCCGGGTTTGTCTTGTCATCGCCGCTGCTTGCCGTGTCGCGGCATCGACAAACGAAATATACCGCACTGCGGCATCAGCGTCAAGGACTTTTTGCCGTGCCGCGGCAAAATCGTCTAGAGCGCCTCTTCGGCCGCCAGCCGGCGCTCCAACTCGCGGCCGACTGCATCCAGGGACCGTAGGTCGGTCGGCTCGTCGCCGAGCACCGGCAACGCCACGAGCCGCCGCTCAGGGCCGAGAAGCGAGCGCAAACCGGCGACGCCGCGGCGGTGACGCTCGCCCAGCCACCTGAAGAGTCTCATACCTTCGGATTCCGTGCCCTCGTCGTCCGCGTCGCCGAGGCTCGGATGCACTCGATTGACCACCACCGGACCGAGCCGATACCCCGCTTCCTTGAGCTTGCGGGCAAAAAAGAGCGTGTCGGGGATACGGTCTTCGCCCGCGGCGGTGACCAGGACGAAGAGCGTGCCAGGCGCGGCCAGCAGGTTCTCCGTCTTTTCCGCGCGCTGGCGGAAACCGTCGAACAGCGGACCGAAGGCGCGAAAGAACTCCGACATGTCGCGCAGCAGCCGCATGCCGACCACCCGATCGAGGAAATGCTCCAGGCCGCGACCGACGAAACCCAGGCCAGACGTCGCCCGTAGTTTGCCGTCGCCGGCGAACCACGGCGCGAGCGCAATCTTGAGCGCCCCGCTGTCGAGGAAATCGACGATCCGCGCCGGTGCCTCCAGGAAGTCGATCGCCTGGGCAGTGGGCGGTGTGTCGAGGATCACGCGATCGTAACGACCCGCGGAAGCGACCTCGTACAGGCGCTCCACCGCCATGTACTCGAGGATGCCGCCCAGATGCCCCGCCAGGTGGTTGTAGTAGGGATTCTCGAGGATGCGCCGGCGCGAGCTCTCGTCCGGCGCATAGCGTGCCACCAGGGCGTCGAAGGTCTCGCGGGCGTCGAGCAGGCTGGCGTGCAGCCGGCCGCCGGTGCCCGCCACCGGCACTTCTTCGTTGCCGGCCGCGTCACCGATTCCGAGCGCGTCCTTGAGACGTTTCGACGGGTCGAAGGTCATCACCAGGGTGTGGTGCCCCGCCGCCGCCGAGCGCAGCCCGAGAGCGGCCGCCAGGGTGGTCTTGCCGACGCCGCCCGAGCCGACGACGATGACCAGCGGGGAGCTCGGGATCATGGCTCCTCCAGATCGTCGAGAGCGGCGTCGAAGGGCTCCCCGAGGGCCGCCACCAGCTCCGAGCCCTCGTCGATGGGCAACAGCGGCAGCTCGATCCGCGGCCCCCGCCACTCGCGATCCAGGCGGGCGAGCTGCCGCACGTTGAGCCGGCGGCGACGACGCCAGAGCTCGCTGGTCTCGCCCTCGTCATTGTCATCGACGCCGCGACCGGGCAGCTCCGGGTAGAGGCCATTGGCGATCAAGAGCTCCGGTTCACGGCCGAACCTCTCCGTCAGAGCGCGCCGCAGCTCCAGCGCTTCGGCGACCGGCATCTCCTCGGCCAGAGTGACCACCACCAGGCCAGAAGCCTCCGGGTCGGCGACGAACTCCGCGACCTCCTGCGCCAGTCGGGCGAACGGGCCCTCGCCGATCGTCTCGGCGAACAGCCGGGGAGCGGTGAGCAGGTAGACACCATGGCCGGTGGCGGGGGCGTCGAGCACCACGGTGTCGATCTCGGGCGCTCCCCGTAGATCACCACGCGCCAGGCGCAGAGCATGGCCGAGGATCGCGATCTCGGTCAGGCCCGGCGCTCCCTCGACGAACCGATGGTAGATCGGGCTCGCGAGCACCCGGCGCACCAGCATCTTGATCCGTACCTGCTGCTCCACCACCCAGTCCGCGACATGGCGTGGTTTGAGATTCTGCAGATAGAGGTCCTTCCGCACGCGGACGATCTTGCCGCCCGATGGCGGCACGCCGAGGAGCCGATGCAGGTTTTCGCGCGGATCGACCTCGAGCACCAATGTCCGCCGGCCGCGGCGCACGAGGCTGTGGCCGAGCACCGAGGCCAGGGCGCTCTTGCCGACTCCACCCTTGCCGGTGACCACGATCAACCGGCGTTGCAGCAGACGATCCGCGGGTCTCATATTTCGTCGGGATACGGACTGGACAGGAGTTACGCCGCATCGCGGCGTAAGCAGATCGTACCACAATGGAAACTCGCTTGAGCCCCGCGAAATATCGTTGCTATACTTCGCGCCGCGAACGGATTACGGATTCCGACCGACGACCCGAGGCCAAGGAGAAGCTCGAAGATGACCCATATCATCATGGAACCCTGCATCGGCGTGAAGGACACGGCCTGTGTCGACGTCTGTCCCGTGGACTGCATCTACGGCGCCGACGAGGACTGGGAGATGCTCTACATCCACCCGGAGGAGTGCATCGACTGCGGCCTGTGCGTCGACGCCTGTCCGGTCGAGGCGATCGTGCCGGAGGAAGAGGTGCCGGAGAAGTGGGAGAAGTTCATCGCGATCAACTACCAGAAGTTCGACCTGGAGCCGCCGGACGGGTAGGCGGCCGGCCGGCGGTGTTTCGAGATCAACGAGGCGTGCCGCGACACGCCTCGTTTCGCGTCCGAGGTATCAACGCGGCCCTCCCAGACCGCAGGTGCCGTCGAAGATCGCGCCGTCGGTGGTGGCGAGCCGGGTCGCGGGAGCGGCCTCGATCGCCGCCAGCCGGTCGGCGGCCAGGTCCAGTCGCGCCAGGTACGCCGGCCAGGGCCGGCGCCTGAAGGCGAACAGAGAGACCGAGGTCGGTCCGTCGCCGTCCATCTCCAGCACCAGGCCGCGCGCGGGTCCGCCGAGATCGCGCGAATTCAGGTAGGAGCGCTCCAGCGCGTCGCGCCAGGCGGCGTCGACGCCCTCCAGCCGCTTCAGCTCGGCAACCGCCGCGCCGAGCATCGCGGCGCGATCGTCCCAGTCGACGGCGGCCAGCAGCAACGGCTCGGCGAGCAGCGCGCGAGCGGCCCACCGCGACGCAGGGCCATCGTCGACCCCCGCCGTGAGCTGGAACGGTGCGACCGCGCCCAGCGGGCTCAGACGGCAAGCGCGCGTCAGGGCCTCGCGGCTCCAGGGCTCGCCGGCCTCCTGGCCGCGGAGGCCGGCGACCAGCCACAGCGAAGCCAGGCCGCGCGCGTCGCGGGCCGCCTGCCGAGCGCGCCGGGCGAGGACGGCGTCGGCTGGTCGCGACTCCCCTTCGAGCCAGGCCAGCCGCGCCCGGTAGAGCGGAAAATCGGGATCCAGATCGACCGCCCGCCGCAGGTGGTGCAGCCGATCGTCGTGGGCGTCGGCGTCGACCGCTCGGCCGTACGCCAGGTTGGCCAGGTCGAGCGGCAGCACCAGCAACGCCGTCCCGGCCGCGATGACAGCCGATGCGATGATCACCGGCGCGGGGCGCCCGCCGGCGGAGTGCTGCGGCGACTCGACGGCCAGGACCGCCCCGATGCAGATCATCGCCGTCAGCGGCAGCGCCGTCACCGCCAGCGGCAGCCCGAACAAGCTCATCGACGCCAATGCCGCGAGCCCGGCGAGCGCCGCGCGGCGGGCTCCTGAGTCCTCGGCCTCGCTACGACGCCGCAGCACGAAGACCCATGCCAGGCCGCAGATCAGGAGCAGCCCGCTCCAGCCGATCTCGTAGGCGATCTGAAGCGGTAGGCAATGAACGTCCGCAACCACCTGGTCCGGCGGATGCACGCCCGGGACGGGCCTCAGGTGCTCGCCGAGTGTCCAGCTCGCCGACCCCGGACCCCAACCGAAGACCGGCCGTTCCAGCAGGCCCCGCCAGCCGGCCTCCAGATAGCCGATCCGCGCGGCGACCGAAGTGTCGGCGCCCTGCAGGATCCTCCAAGCCCTGGGCACCTGGGGCAACAACACCAGAGCAGCGACGGCCAGCACCACGCGCCCCTTGCGGCTGTGCAGTGCTGCCAGGCTGCATAGTGCCGCCAGCGCGGCGACCAGGCCGACCGCGACGGCGGCGCCGAGCGAGCCGGTGCCCAGGAGCGCGACCAGGCCCAGCGTCGACGCCAGGGCCGCGAGCGCCCGCCCTGCTCCACCGTCGCGCCACGGCAACGCGGCGAGGGGTCCGAGAGCCAACAGCCAGGAAGCGAGCAGGTTGTGATGCCCCAGAGGCAGCGCCGCGTCGGCCGTCTCGTACCGCCACCAGGCGACGAGCGACCAACCGGCGACGCCGGCGAAGACGGCGGCGAGCGACAGTAAACCCAGGCGCCGGGCCTCGGCGCTCGACCAGCAGCGGGCGACGGCGGCAGGAACCAGCAGGAACGCTGGCAACAGAATCAGACCCAGCCAGCCGGCACGCGGCACGGGCGATGTGAGGTAGCTGGCTGCCAGCGTCACCGCGAGCGCCGCGAGCAGGACGCCGCCACGACGCCCCAGTCCGAGTGGATCCGGCCATGCCCTGCCGTAGGCTCCGACAAAAAGCAAGAGGGCCAGATGGCCGGCGAGCGCCCACTCCCCCCGGGCGCCAACGGCGAAGGTGCCCGACCAGCCGCTGAACAGCAGCACGAGAGCGGCGGGAAGATGAGGCTCGAGCCAGGTGAGCCGGTGAGGCATCGGGCCATTCTAGGGGACTGTCCGACATCAGCCGCCGGAAACGCTCGGCCAGATCGAGCTTCCCCCAGCGCTCGTAGAGCGCGACCACGCGTTCCAACGCCTGCAGCGCGAGCTCGACCAGGAGCCCTAGGAGGCCGTCCGAGTATTCGAGGACGGCCTCATGGGCCGGTGGGGATGGGCCAAGAAGTCGAAGGCTGAAGGCTTCGACTTCTTGGGGCGCTAGAAGCGGACTCCGAGCCTGGCGTACCAGTGGCCGCCGTTGAAGCCGAACGGCGAGGTGATCGAGCTGACCACACCCAGGAACTGCAGGACTCCATCTTGCTCGTCGTCCGGTAGCGTGTCGAAGACGTTCTCGCCGCCGATTGCAAATTCGTAGCGGTCGGCGAAAGTCAACTTGGCCTCGACATCGACGAGGATCTCCGAGCCGTAGGGCGACGCGTCGCTGGCGTCACCGGGACTGAACAGCCCGCCGGTGGATTTCCAGCTGCCATAGCGGTTGCCGCGAACATAGCCGGCGAAGATGCCACCGGAATCGTAGCTCACGGTCAGGTTGGACCTCTCTTCGGGCACCTGGTTCTCCAGGTCGAAGATTCGCGAGACGTTGATTGTGCCCGGCGCCACACCGGAGACTTCCTGCTCGTTGAAGTTGTGACGGAAATCGACGGTCAAGAGGCCCTGGCCGACCTGGAAGTGACTGACGATCGCCAGATCGAGACCGGAGATGTCGGAATCGTAGCCGTTGGAAAAGAAGTTGGCGATACTTCCCACGAGCAACTCGGGGTTGGGGACCCCGGCGGCGATCAGGGCGGGCAGATCGGCCGCGCTGACGGTGTTGTTCTGCAGCGCCAGACGATCGTCGATCTCGATCTGGTAGTAATCCAGCGTGATGCTGGTGCTGGCAGAGGGCGAGAACACCAGACCGGCCGTGAAACTGGTCGATTCCTCGGGCTCGAGCGCGACGGAGCCCAGCGCGAGGGCGACCGGATGTTCCACCGGATAGACGCCGCTGGGGATCAGGTTGCCGCTGGCATCCGCGCTGGTGGTGATGTTCAAGGTGTTGACCTGCCCCGGCGTCGGTGCCCGGAAACCGGTGTTGGCGGTTCCCCGCAAGGCGAGCTTGTCCGAGACCTCGAAGCGTCCGGAAACCTTCCAGTCGAAGGTCGAGCCGAACTCGTCGTAGTCTTCGAAACGCAAGGCGAGGCCGCCCGAGAAGCGGTCGGTGAAGTCGGTTTCCAGGTCCACATAGGCGGCAAGGCTCTCGCTGCTGAAGTTGCCAGCCGACTCCACGGGGAAGCCCTGGAAACCATCCGAGCCGACGCCGAAGATCGCCGCGGTGGGACCGGCCGTGATCGACGCCGGATCTCCCGCGCCGATCTTGTAGGTCTCGTCCCGGTACTCGAAGCCGAAGGCCAGGTTCAGCGGCGAGGCCAGAGAGTCGATGTCGAACGGCTTGACGAAGTCCAGGGTGACGCCGGTCTCCTCCTGGGTCAGGGTGCCGGGATTGAACGAGGTCGGCGACAGGCTTCCCAGGCTCGGGTTGATCGTCTCCGAGATGACGTACTCGACCTCGTTCTCCGCGATCCGGAACCGGGCATCCCAGAACAGACCGCCGGCCGTTTCGCCCTTGCCGCCGAACACCCAGGCGAAATCGGTGAGCTCGGCACCGAAATTCGGGTTGTAGCCACCGGGGAAGAGGGTGTAGATGGGGTTGCGCAGCACGAAGCCGCTCGGGCTCGACGGATCAGCCACCAGATAATCGGACGGGTTCAACCCCGCCGCCAGGATGTCGTTGATCAGCGACTGAGGCGCGTGATCGGGCAGGAAATCGCCGTCCAGATCCTGTTGCAGGGTCGTGCGCGCGGCAAATTCGTGCACGGGATCCAGTACCGGGCCGCGATAGAAGAAGTCGGAAATGGTCTCGTTCTCCGAATAACTGGCGTGGGAGTAGATCTCGGTGTTGTCGCTGACGTCGAAGCCGAAGTTGAGAAACAGCTTCGAGACCTCCACGTCGGGGTCGCCCCAGCGTTGCCCGAAACCGTCGAGGGGCGTCTGATCCGCGCCGACGACGCTGGCCACGAAGGCCGCGTCGGGGCGCGCGACGCCGCGCGAGGTCCGGTCCGACTCCGAGTACTCGAAGGACGCGTTGAGGAATCCATTGGGGCCCAGGCCGAAGCCCGCGTTCACACCCAGGGTGGTGCGCGCGCCGTCGCCGTCGAAGTACTCGCCGGTCTGCAGCGACACGGAGACTCCGTCTCTGTTGTCTTTCAGGATGACGTTGAGCACGCCGGCGATGGCGTCCGATCCGTACTGGGCCGAGGCCCCGTCCCGCAGAACCTCGATGCGCTGGATAGCGGCCGCCGGCAAGGTCGAGAAATCCACCGCCTGGGAGCCCTGGTTGACAGTACCCAGCGGCGCCAGTTGCAAGTTGACCAGCGCCGAACGATGGCGCCGCGTACCGTTGACCAACACCAATGTGTGGTCGGGTGAGAGGTTGCGCAAGCTCACCGGGCGAATAAAGGCCGTGCCGTCCGCGATCGGGAAACGCTGGGTGTTGAAGGACGGCGCGATCCTGCTGAGGCTGTCGGTCAGATCGAAGCTGGCCTGGTCGGAGATGGCTTCGCTGGGCAGCACGTCGACCGGGGACAGTGTTTCGGTGGGGATCAGGCCCACCTTGCGCGTGCCCGTGACGACGATCTCCTCGCTGAACGCCTCTTCGCCGGCCGTCTCCTCGGCACCCTCTTCGGCGGCTGTCTCTTCCTGGGCGGAATCGGAGTCCTCGGCTTCCTGACCGAGGACCGGAAAGCTGACGGTGGTCATGAGCAAGAGGAACAGGACGGTGGTGGCCAGGCAGGTCCGTGCCGCGAGACGGTTCATGTCGGGTCTCCCCTGGTTGTGGATTTGCTCTATTGTGCCCCAACCTCCCGCCGCCATCAAGCAGACGGCCAACTCGCCGAGCCACATTCGCCAGAGACGTCGCTCAGATCACGCCGGCGTAGGCGGAGAGCGCCGGCTGCCCTCCCAGGTGGGCGTAGAGCACCCGCGAGCCCGCCGGGATCTCGCCGCTGCCGATCAGGCCGATCAGGCCCGCCATCGACTTGCCCTCGTACACCGGGTCGGTGAGCACACCCTCGAGCCGGGCGCAGGTGCGGATGGCGTCGAGGGTCTGCCCGTCGGGGATGCCGTAGATGCCGGCGCTGTAGCCGTCGACGATGGTGATCTCGTCGTCGCGCAGCTCACGATCCAGCCCGATCTTGGACGCGGTCGCTCGCGCGATGCGGCTGACCTGCTCGGTGGTCTTCTCCATCGTCGCCGAAGCGTCGATGCCCAGCACGCGGCGGCCGGGCCGGCCCTCGAGCGCGAAGCCCGCAATCATGCCGGCATGGGTCGAGCCGGTGACGGTGCAGACGAGGATGGTGTCGAAGAAGAGGTCGAGCTCGGCCTCCTGCTCGGCGACTTCCCGCGCCCAGTTGGCGAAGCCGAGACCGCCGAGCGGATGGTCCGAGGCGCCGGCGGGGATGGCGTAGGGTACGCCGCCGGCAGCGCGCACCGAGTCCAGCGCCTGCTGCCAGCTGTCCCGGATGCCGATGTCGAAGCCCGCCGGATCGAGCCGCACGTCGCCGCCCATGATGCGCGACAGCTGGATGTTGCCCACTTTGTCGTAGACCACGTCCGGCCAGTCGACCCAGGCCTCCTGCACGGTGACCGCCTTCATCCCGATGTGCGCCGCCACCCCGGTCACCTGCCGCGTGTGGTTGGACTGTACGCCGCCGATCGACACCAGGGTGTCGGCCCCCTGGGCGATGGCCTCCGGCACCAGGTACTCCAGCTTGCGCACCTTGTTGCCGCCAAACGCGATGCCGGAGTTGCAGTCCTCGCGCTTGGCCCAGATCTCCACCTCGCCCCCGAGATGCTCGCTCAGGCGCGGCATCGGGTGGATCGGCGAAGGACCGAAAGTGAGGGGATAGCGGGGAAAGTCGTCCAGGCTCATGCGGGCTTCTCCTCGGTCGTGGGAGCCCGATCCTATCCACAGGCGGGCTTCCATGCGTCCGTGGCCGGTCGCGGAGGGCTCGAACCGGGGTTTCCGGCGTGCGCGGCACGCCGCGCAGGCTGGCAACAGAAGTTTCCGGCGCGCGCGGCACGCCGCCCGAGGCCGTCACGAAAAATATCGGCGCCCGCGGCATGCCGCGGGAGGCAGAAACAAGACTTATTGGCGCCCGCGGCACGCCGCGCACGGCGTTCACAGAAATTATCGGCGCCCGCGGCACGCCGCTCGAGGCAAAAACGAAAAGTAATGGCGCCCGCGGCGTGCCGCGCGAGGCGGAAACAGAAGTTATTGGGGCGCGCGGCACACCGCGAACGGGTGAAACGGCGGCTTCCGGCACACGCGGTGTGCCGCAAAGCATTGACAGTCAACAACTTGATCTGCTTCGGCGCAGCGCAGAGGCTTTGCCACGGGCCGCGTCGAAATTGTGGCGCCGGCGCATCTGCCACACTGCGTAGACCGTACCGGCGCAATCCAGCGCCGCGCTTCCAGGGAGGACGCACGATGCGTATCTGCACCTCGGTCAGGTCCGGCTCGGGTCCTGCGATCGATCCGAGCGGCTAGGCGACCACGCCAGGAGGTTCCGTCGATGAGCGAAGTTCTCTATCGCCCGTCTGGATTTTCGCGCGGGCCAGTACTCGCGAGAGTGACGATTACAGATTCTTGAGGTGGATCGAGACTTGCAGAGATTCTGTGCCGTCGCTCCGGAAGGCATCAGCCACACTGTGTAGGCCGCACTGGCGCAATCGAGCGCCGCGGTTCTACGGAGGATTGGTTATGCGTATCCATACCTTGGTCAGGTCTGGCTCGGGTCCTGCGATTGATCCAGGCGGCTAGGAGCCGAAGAGGCCCTGCCATGCGGCGGGGCCTCAGTCTTCTAGCGCTGGAGATCCGCCGAGACCAACGTCGAAAGCCGGCGGTCTCGCGCACGATCCAGCGATCGGCGGATCTGTGCAACCAGCCTTGAATTCAATCTCGTCTGGTGGCGAACGAGACGAATGATCGCCTTCTCGATCCGCGCACTCCCTGTTCTGTCGAGCAAGGCACAGAGTCCGGTGACTTCGCTGCTCGCCAGATCCTCTTCCCCGAAGCTCAGTGCCTCCTCGATCAGCTCGATTGTCACCAAGGCACAGTCGGGCGGGCGGGCTGGACACAGGGCGTGTTTCGCGTTCTTGAGATGATCGAGGCGCGTCGCGCCCTGGGTCAGTCGGGCTTCGAGCCATGACAACTTGCCCGTCATCCATGTAGGAATGCGGTCTACCGCAGCGCGAGCCAGCGATGCAGCCTGCCGGGCGTCTTCGACCGCGCCTGCTTCCGCGTGGCAAAGCGCGGCCAATTGGTGAGTCGCCAGGCGGAAGAGAGGATCGGAAAGAAACCCCAGTGCAGCGTCCGAATTCCGCAAGGCGTCCTCGAAGTCACCGCTGTAGTAGCCCAAGATGGCGAGGATCTGGAATCCTCTGCCTTGCCCTTCACGATCGCCGAGCCGAGTGTGGGCCAGAGTGCCCTCCTGCGCCCACTTGACGGCCCGCGGCAGCCGTTCGCGCTCGAGAGTCAGATAGGCCATGCGGATCAAGAGATCGGCTTCGGCGTCTCGCAAGCCCAACTCACGCGCCAGATCTCGTGCTTCCTTGAGTACCAGCTCGGCGCGATCCAGGTCGGACTCCACGCGTAACGCTGAACCGTAGAGACCGAGAATACGAGGCAACTCATCAGGCCGAGCGAGTTGAAGCTCACGCGACAATGCAGAGCGGGCCTGCTGCGGTCTCTCGTGAGTTTGTGTCTCCAGAATCCTCAGCCGCCGCTCCCCGAGCCCGGGCCCATCCCTTTCCTCGATGCGCTTCCATGCAGACGCGACGATCCGCGGTCTGCGGATCTCGGGCGCCACCTCCCCGCCGACAGCCGACGTGAGGAAGTCGCCCGGGTCGATCTCCAGAACTGCGCAGACCGCCAGGAAGTCGCGCACCTTCATGGTGCCGCGCTGACGGGTGTTGGAGAGAAACCGGCGCGGCTTGCCGATCCGCGCCTCCACGGTGTGGACGCCAGCCTTCCTGAGCAGCGGCTTCAGGGCTTCCTGAACCGCCCTGGCCTGCGCCCCTCCGATCAACTCGGCCAGCTTCTTGTGACTCATTTTCGAGCAGGCTACCAGAGCTTTGAGTCTCCCTCAATCAGTTGGGCCTATCGTCTCTGCAGGTGAGCACCTATACGAAGCCGCGGCCCATGCCCGAGCCGATCCTCTACTGGATCGACTTCCATGGCGTCGCCGGACTGATCGACACCGTCGCCGGAGCAGCGCCGGAACGGCTCGGTAAGCTGCTGCACCTGCTCTCTTCGTCGCAGGAGCAGCTCGAGGCCCGTGTGGTCGTCGAGCTGGCGCTGCGGTGCCGAGACCCGCTGTCACCGCTCGCGACCCTCTGTCGGGATGCACTCGAGACCGCGGCCGACTTGGACACCCTGCTCAACGCGGAGCCGTGGCGCCACGTCCAGGAGGTCTGCCGGCACCCTCGTGCTGGCGCGCTCCTCAACCTCTGTGAGGCGGCCCTCGCGTCGCCGACGCCCTACAACGAGAGGCGGCTGAAGCGCATCCGAGAGATCCGGCCGCGGGTAAGAAGGGCAGCAGCGGCGGAGATGATCAGCCGGCGGCAAGAGATCGAGCGCGTCCGGGGCATGCGCTCCGCCGTGCTTCCTGACCTGTGGGTTCTGCTGGGCGGGTTTGTAGAGAAGACCAAGAAGACAATGCGCCGCGCGGCTTTTCACCGTCCCAGGTCCCCGGCACGCTGAACAGACCCGCCGCTTCGCATGGTGCGAACACTCGGCTCATCACGGGTCGCAGGGTCCCCGCGGCCCCCGCTCCGCGAAAACCAGCCCCGAAACACCGGACACTTTTTACGCGAGCATGACGGTCGCGAGCTTCCGTCATGACGTTGCAAGCCACTGCGAACAAACGGCTTGGGGAAAGTGTCCGGTGTTTTGAAGACGTCTCCATTTCAGAAAGTGTCCGGTTTTCGTGATTTTTGTCCGGTGTTTTGAAGAGGGGGTCAACGGCGATCTCGGCGTACCCTTTTTCACGTCGCAGCGAGGCATGCCAGCGACGCCAGAGCCCCGGCGGGACGCCGCCGGAACCCATCACGACCGAAAGAGGACCATCGCCATGATCACCAGACAACCAGTTCCGTCACCCGATCTCGAACGAAGGAGGAGAACCATGAACCCCAGCAGACCGATTCAAGCCAAACAAACCAGGAGACCGATGTCATGGCAATAAAGACATCAGAGATGACCACCGTCCGTAACGACCTCGCCCTCGACCTCGAGGCCGGGATCCAGGAGTACCTCGGCGACGTCGCCGAGGGCTACGACCAGTTCTTCGAGCCCTTCCTCGAGGAGGGCGAGACCGCGCCCGACATCCGCTTTCAGCTGGAGCTGCTGCGCCGCGGCGTGGCCAGGCAGCGCCAGCAGCTCGACGGCATCGACGGCGACGTCGTCGATCAGAGCGGTGCCGACGTCACCGTCAGCTCCGAGATCGAGAAGGCCACCAAAGCGATGCTCGCCAAGCTGGGCTATGTCCGCGACACCTGTCGTGGCGTGTTCGGCAAGGAGAGCCTGGAGCGCATCGGGCTCAAGGGAGAGCTCCCCCGCTACTCTGTGCGGCTGCACCAGCGGGCCAGCCTCGTGCGCCGGTCGCTGCGCAATCCCGCGAGCGGGCTCACACCGGTGCTGTCCGCGGGCGAGGGCGCTCTCACGCCCGCCAACCTGGCCGACGAGCTCGAGCCCGAGCTCGGTGAGCTGGGCCGCCTGGTGGGCGCTCGGCGCCACGGCCGCCGAAAGAGCGGCGACGTGCGCTCGCGTCGCCGCCGGAAGATCGCGGAGTTCGACACCGCGATCCGGGCGATCGTGCGCATGGCGCAGGGCATGTTCCGCCTCGCCGGCCGCGGCGACCTGGCGGCGCGCTTCCGCCCGGTAATCCAGCGGGTGATCCGCAAGCTCGAGGAGCAGGAGGCCAAGGAAGCCGCCGAGGCCCAGGCCGACGCGGCACCCGAGAGCACTGCGCCGGAGAGCACTGCGCCCGAAAGTGAGACGGCGGCCGAGGGCACTGTGCTCGAGGGCGAGGTGCCCGTGACTCACGCGACCGACGAAGCAGCGGCGTCCGAAGAGGCGACCGCCTGATCGTTCACCCTTTTCGGCGGGCCTGCCGGCCGGAAGGCCGGCAGGCCCGATTCTTCCCCTGTGCTAGATTCTTCGAGGAGTCCATCAACGGGAACGTCTTCACCATCGAGCAAGGAGAACCACAATGCGCACTCGAATCTACTGCTCGGGGCTGGGGCTGCTGATCCTCGCCCTCGTCTCGACGACCTCGGCGCTCGCGAAGCCGCCTGGAGGCCATCTCAACATCGCTGAAGTCCTCGTCAGCGTCGGCGATCCCGACACCACGCTCACGATCAACGGAGAGGACTTCGACTTCGGGGGGCCGCTCGACGTGACCCTCGCCGAGATTCCGGCGAACGTGGTGAGCGCGACCAGCTCGCAGATCATCGCCACGGTGCCCACGAATCTCTTCCCGGCCGGCGACTACCTCCTCACCGTTTCCACCGGCAACGGTCAGAGTCAGTCCGACGAGTACGACCTGACGATCGGCGCGGTGGGTCCCGCTGGTCCTGAAGGTCCCGAAGGCCCCGAAGGTCCGGAAGGTCCAGAAGGCCCCGAGGGTCCGGAAGGTCCAGAAGGCCCCGAGGGTCCGGCTGGCCCAGAAGGTCCGGCAGGTCCAGAAGGCCCCGAAGGTCCGGCAGGCCCCGAAGGCCCGGCCGGCCCGGCAGGCCCCGCGGGCCCGGCAGGCCCCGAAGGCCCCGAGGGTCCCCCGGGTGCGGATGGGGGCAGTGGAGCCTTCATCGTCGGCGGAGCGACCTCGTTCAACTCCTTCGGCACCGGAGACAACTTCATGCCCATGGCGGGCAGCCTGAGGACGAACGACTACGATGGCTCGAAGACCCGAGTCGGACTGGCCGGCACGCTGACCGATTTCTTCGCCGCGCTCAACCAGCCGAGCCCCGCGGGCACCTACACATTCCACGTGATGAAGAACGGCGCGGCGCAGTCCGTGACCTGTGTCGTGGCGGCCGGGACCCTCTCCTGCGAAGACCTGAGCAACTGCGTCTCGTTCGCAGCTGGAGACCTCATCGCTGTAAGAGGAACGGGCAGCGGCGCCGAGAATCGCATTCTGAGGTGGACGGCGGTCTTCACCCCCGGAGGCTCCTGCTAGGCGGTCACCAATGAGGCGTGAGACGCCTCATTGCGATCAGCTCGGCCCTGGCGATACGGGATACAATCCGTTTCGATGATCCTGATCACGGGCGCCGCGGGCAAGACGGGCCGGGCCGTCGTCCAGGCCCTGGTTCGCCGGGGAGAGCCGGTCCGCGCCCTGGTCCGCCGGGCCGAGCAGGTCGAGCGGCTCGAAGGCCTCGGTGCCACCAAGGCGATGGCCGGCGACCTGCTCGACCAGAAGGCGGTCGAGCGCGCCGCCGCCGGAGCCCGGGCGATGTACCACATCTGCCCCAACATGCATCCGAAGGAGGTCGAGATCGGCCGCCTCGCCATCGCCGCGGCGCGCGCCGCCGGGGTCGAACGTCTCGTCTACCACTCGGTTCTGCACCCCCACACCGAGGCCATGCCGCACCACTGGCGCAAGCTGCGGGTCGAGGAGATGCTGGTCGGCTCGGGTCTTGACTTCACCGTGCTGCGGCCCGCCGCCTACATGCAGAACGTGGTGGCGAGCTGGTCGTCGGTCGCCGACCTGGGTGTCTATCCGCTGCCCTACGCGGCGCAGACGCGGCTCACCATGGTCGACCTGCGCGACGTCGCCGAGGTCGCCGCCCGGGTACTGAGCGAGACCGGCCACGAGGGCGCCACCTACGAGCTTTGTGGGCCGGGTTACCTGTCGCAGACCCAGGTGGCCGAGACCCTGGCGCGGAGCCTGGGGCGCGAGGTGCGGGTGGTGGTGGTCTCGCTCGAGGCATGGGCGGAGGGCGCCCGCGAGAAGGGCCTGGACAAGGAGCGCGTCGGCTCGCTGGTGGAGATGTTCCGCTACTACGAGCGCCACGGCCTGCCCGGCAACTCCCGGGTCCTGGAGTGGCTGTTGGGCCACGAGCCCACGGGCTTCAGATCGTTCGTGCGGCGGGCCGCGAGAGAGGCGACGGGAACGCGCTGACTGCGATATCCTAGGGACTCCGGACACCTGTCGGCCAAGAGGCGCGCCCGCCAGGCGACCGTGTCCGCCAACCTGAGGAGATCCCGATCATGACTGTCGCGACCGCTACTGATATTCGTCCCATCCTCGCCGAGCTCGGTATCGAGGCCGAGAACCCCGGCGCGTTCAACGGCTCCTGGATCGAAACCGGAGGCGAGCTGCTCCACTCCGTCGACCCGAACACCGGCGAGCCGATCGCCGCCGTGCGCCAGGCGACCGCCGAGGACTACGAGAAAGTCATCGCGGCAAGCGTCGAGGCGTTCGACGAATGGCGCACCTGGCCGGCGCCGAAGCGCGGCGAGGTGGTGCGGCTGCTGGCCGACGAGCTGCGCAAGCACAAGGACGCCCTGGGCAAGCTGGTGACGCTCGAGATGGGCAAGATCGTGAGCGAGGGCCTGGGCGAGGTGCAAGAGATGATCGACATGGCTGATCTGGCGGTCGGCATGTCGCGCCAGCTCTACGGCCTGTCGATGCACTCCGAACGCCCGCAGCACCGCATGTACGAGCAGTGGCATCCGCTCGGCACGGTGGGCATCATCACCGCCTTCAACTTCCCCGTCGCGGTGTGGGCCTGGAACTCCACCGTCGCCGCCGTCTGCGGCGACTCGATGGTGTGGAAGCCGTCTTCGCAGACGCCGCTCACCGCCGTCGCGGTCACCAAGATCGCCGAGCGGGTGCTCGAGGCGACCGGCGCGCCGCCGGTGTTCAACCTGGCGATCGGCGACCGCCACGCCGTCGGCGGGCCGCTGGTGGCCGACCACCGGGCGCCGTTGATCTCGGCCACCGGCTCGACCTCCATGGGGCGCAAGATCGGCACCGTGGTGGCCGAACGGCTCGGCCGCTCGCTGCTCGAGCTGGGCGGCAACAACGGCATCATCGTCACCGACGACGCCGACCTCGACCTGGTGCTGCGCGCCGCGGTGTTCGCCTCGGTCGGCACCGCCGGCCAGCGCTGCACGACGCTACGGCGCCTGTTCCTGCAGAAGGGCATCGCCGCGGAGATGACCGAGCGGCTCCGGCAGGCCTTTGGCTCGGTGCGCATCGGAGATCCGATGGACCCGGGCACGCTGATGGGACCGCTGGTCAACCGCAAGGCGGTCGACGACATGATGAACGCGCTCGAGGTCGCCAAGTGCCAGGGCGGCGAGGTGCTGTATGGCGGCAATGAGCTCGACCGCCCTGGCTTCTTCGTCGAACCGACCCTGGTGAAAGCCAAGGTCCACATGCCGATCACCTGCGAGGAGACGTTCGCACCGATCCTCTACCTGTTCGAGTTCGACGAGCTCGACGAGGCGATCGAGATGCACAACAGCGTGCCACAGGGCCTGTCGTCCGCCATCTTCACCCTCAACATGCGCTCCGCCGAGCGCTTCCTGGCCACCACCGGCTCGGACTGTGGCATCGCCAACGTCAACATCGGCACCTCGGGCGCCGAGATCGGCGGTGCCTTCGGCGGCGAGAAGGAGACCGGCGGCGGACGCGAGGCGGGATCGGATTCCTGGAAGCTCTACATGCGGCGTCAGACCTGCACCCTCAACTGGGGCGAGGAGCTACCGTTGGCCCAGGGCGTCGAGTTCGACTTGTAACAGGGTTCAGGCCCTCCCCCTTTGAAAAAGGGGGAGATGGAGGGGGATTCTCTGCGGAGTCCGAGCAAGACGGCGGCGCCTCGGACCTAAAATCCCCCCTCGGTCCCCCCTTTTTCAAAGGGGGGAAGTCAGATTGCCGTCCACCTCCACGTACAGGGTCAGTCCCCGTTTCGATACACCTCGGGATGCGGCGCGCGGGCCTGACGGATCCAGCGCGACGCCCGGATGGGCCTCGGACCGCGCGGAAACGCGGGCCGTCCCTCGTTCTAGGCCGACTGTCACACCGACAGCCGGCTGGCATCCGCCTTGCTGATCAGACGGGCATGAGAGCCACACCCTTCTCCGCCCTGATGGAAGATCTGGAGCTGCTGTTGCCGACCCTCGAGCCGAGCCTGACGACGGTGCGGCTCGCCTTCGCCGGCATCGCGGCGATGGCGCTCTTCTGGTTCATCTAGTAAACCGCGCCTGCCGCTCGATCGCCGACGCCACGGCGCCCGGCGCTTCCAGGATCAGGTTGTGACCCGCCGACGGCACGACTTCGACGGTGGCCCGCGGCAGCGAGGCGGCCATCGATCGCGCCAGCCGGGCGAACTTGAGGTCGGCCTCCCCTGCCATCAGGTGGACAGGCAGGTCTATTCGCTCGAGGTCGGCGCCGTAGTCGGGCATGGCACCCAACCCCAGGGCGCGCAGGGAGTGGGCAAGCCCGTGGGCGTCGTGCCCGAGGCGGATGGCGCGCTGGAGCTCCAAGGCTTCGGCGGACGCAGAACCCTGCGAAACGAAGAGCGGCAGGCTCTCCCAGAAGTCGACGAAGGCTTCGATCCCCTCACGCTTCAGCCGGCGAGACAGTTCCTCGTCCGCCGCCCGTCGCTGGCGGCGCTCCGCCTCGGTGCGCAGCCCGGGATGGGCACCGATCAGCGTCGCGGAAGTGAAGAGGTCAGGGTGGCGTGCCAGCAGCCCCAGCGCCACGCGGCCGCCGAGCGAGTAGCCCGCCAGGTGGCAGGGGCGCCGCAGCAGTCCGGCCAGGCGGTCGACTTCCTCGACGAAGCCGTCGACGGTGGGCGGCCGGTGATCGTGGCCGGACAGCGCCAGCCGCTCGACCTGGAAGTCGGCCGGCAGCTTCTCCACCACCGCGTCCCAGGACGCCGGGGAGCCGGTGAAGCCGTGCAGACAGACGACGCGGGCCGCCGTCACGCGTCCTCCGGGGAGCTTACACGGCCCAAGAGCCGCAGGCGCGGGCCGGCGAGGCGCGCGCAGCCTCGCCGATCGACTTTGCCCATGTCCGTCTTCGGCAAGCGTTCGACGTAAGCGATCCGGCGCGGCACCTGGTGGCTCGCCAGTCGGCCCCTCAGGTGTCGCAACAGCTCACCGTCTTCCGGTGGGCTCCCCGCGACCACCGCCGCTGCCACCGCCTGACCCCAATCCGCATCGTCGACGCCGAAGACGCAGGCGGCGGTGATCCCGGGATGGTCCTCCAGCACGGCTTCGACCTCCACCGGATGGACGTTCTCGCCCCCGGTGACGATGACGTCGTCGCGACGTCCCAGCAAGTGGAGCCGCCCCGCCTCGTCCAGCCGGCCCAGGTCGCCGGTGGTCAGCCAGCCCTCTTCGTCCCGAGGCGGCACATCCCCGGCTGGCAGATAGCCGCTCATCAGGTTGCGCCCCCGGATCTCGACGACGCCGTCATTGATGCGTACGCCCATGCCGTCCACCGGCTCACCGCAGCCTAGCTCGCCCTGGTTCACCGTGCCGTAGCGCTGCGTCGCCACCTGCGAGCAGGCCTCGGTGAGGCCATAGGTTGTCAATATCGGCCAGCCGCGGTCCGCTGCCCGCTCCAGCAACGCGGGCGGCGCCGCGGCACCGCCGAGGAGGACGGCACGCAGGTGCTCGGGTAGTGCAAAGCCTTCGAGCTCCAGCAGCCGGCGCAGCATGGTGGGCACCAGGGAGAGCAACGTCACGCGGTCACGCTCGATCACCTCGGCAACCGATTCGGCGTCGAAACGCGGCAGCGAGCGGACCACCACCGCCCGCCGCGCGGCCAGGCAACGGGTGAGGATCGACAGGCCGCCGACGTGGGCTACCGGCAGGCTCAGCAACCAGCGGTCGTCGTCGCGCCAGTCCAGATTGCGGGCGCTGGCGGCGGCCGCCGAGGCGAAGGCACGGCGGCTCAGCACCACCCCTTTTGGCCGGCCGCTCGAGCCGGACGTGCGGGCGATGGCCATCGGCCGCTCGTCATCCGGCACGACGCGCGCCGGTACATCCGGGGAGCTGCCCTGGAAATCGGCCGTCGAGGGATCCAGCAGAACGTCGGCTCCGATCTCGCCGAGCCATCGCCTCCGGTCGTCTTCGGGAGAGCGTGGATGCACCAACGCCACCGGCACCCCGATCTCGAACAGAGCATGGAGCGTAATCAGAACCTCGGCCGTGGTTTCTCCCACAACGGCCACCGGCGCCGCCCGCTCCGCCCCCACACCCTGCCGGCCGAACCAGTCGATCGCCCCCAGCACCCTCGCCGCGAGCTCGGCGAAGGAGATCTCCCGGCCGTCGAGGACCAGGGCCACACGCTCCGGCTCGTCCGCGGCGGCCTGGAGCACCGAGAAGCTCATCTGCCCAGCACGATCCCCGCCGCGAACAGCACGCCGTACAACACCATGAGCCGGGCCGTCCCCACCAGGGTCTCGTTCAGCTCACGCCCCTCGCGCTCGACCAGCTGCGCGACCAGGAGCCCCGCCCGTGGCAGGGTGATCAGCGGCAACATGATCAGGGGCGAGGCCCAGTCGCGAAACAACCAGATCGGCGTCAGGTAGGCGGCGGCCAGCAACAGCACGTACTCCGCCACCCCCGCGCGGCGGCCCAGCCGCGCCACCAGCGTGCGCTTGCCGGCGGCGCGATCACCCTCGCGGTCGCGGACGTTGTTGACGACCAGGATGGCGGTCGCCAGGCAGCCGACGGGCACCGCCGCCCACCAGGCGAGCGCGGGCACCTCGCCGAGGTTGATGAAGGCCGTTCCGCACACCGCCACGAAGCCGAAGAAGATCAGCACGAAGACGTCGCCCAGGCCGTGGTAGCCCAGGGGATACGGTCCGCCGGTGTAGGCGATGCCCGAGAGCACCGAGGCGACGCCGATGGCCACGATCGGCCAGCCCGCGACCCAGGTCAGGTAGACGCCGGCGGCGGTGGCCAGGGTGAAAGCCAGCCACATGCCGCGCCGCATCTGGGCCGGGGTCAGCAGTCCCGCCTGCACCGCCCGCAACGGACCCAGGCGCTCGCTGGCGTCGGCCCCCTTCTCGTAGTCGAAGACGTCGTTGGCGAAGTTGGTGCCGATCTGGATCCAGATCGCTCCCCACAGGGCGGCCAGGGTAGGACCCCAGCGCAGGCCGCCGAGGGTGAAGGCGCAGGCGGCGCCCACCAGGACCGGTACGAAGGCGGCGGCCAGGGTCTGCGGCCGGCTGGCCAGCAGCCAGGCTTTGGCTGGTCCGCCCAGAGGGCGGCGGCGTAGCGAGCCGGGCGCGGGCGTCGTCACGGACCGTCTCCGCCCAGGGCATTGTCGATTCGCTGCCGCAGGCGCCGGTTCTGCTCGGCGGCGCCGTGAGGCGGCACCACCGCCTCGATCACGCTCACTCCCGGCCGCCCGAAGGCCTCGGCAAGGGCACTGTCGAGCTCCGCGGGCCGCTCCACCCGCTCGTGGGCGAGGCCGTGCAGCGCCGCGGCGGGTGCCAGATCGATCTCGTGGGGTGTCGTCCAGTGCTCGAAGACCTCGCCCTCCGCCGACGGGTGTGCCGCCAGCGGCAGTTGCTCGAAGATCCGGCCGCCGCGGTTCTGCACCACCACGATCGCCGTCGGCACCGTCACGTACCTCGCCGCCCCCAGACCCGAGAGATCGTGCAGGAAGCTCACGTCGCCGATCAGCAGCCCCACGCGGTGGCGCCACACGCTGGCCGCGCCGAGCACGCCGGAGACCACGCCGTCGATGCCGCTGGCGCCACGTTGGGACCAGACCCGCAGGTCCACCCCCGAGCCCGGGCAATAGGTGTCGACCTCGCGGATCGGCAGGCTGTTGCCGAGCGCCAGCAGGCTGCCGGCCGGCAACGCTCCGACCAGCGCCCTGGCCACCCCGCCCTCGGTCAGGGCATCGGAGGACGCCAGCTCCTCGTCGACGGCCCGCCGCACCGCCTCCTCGCCCAGGCGCCAGCGCTCGGGCCAGGCCCGAGACCGAGGGAGCGCCGCCAGCCGGGTGGTGAGCCGCGCCAGGCTGCCGTCGAGATCCGCGAACAGCAGGTCCGAGGCGGTGCTCTCGGCGTCCTGCCAGCCCTCGGTGCCGATCACCCAGTGGGCACAGCCGGCGCAGCGGTCCAGATACCTGCTCCACCGGCCCGAGGTCGGGACGCGGCCGATCTGCACGATCAGCTCGGGAGTCGGGCCGGCGCGGAAACCGGAGTTGGCGAGCAGGGCGTCGAAACCGTCGACGGTCAGCACGCCCGCATCGAGCTCGGGGCAGTAGCGCACCTGGCTGGCGGCCTCGCGCAACACCGGGAAGCCCGTGCGGCGGCCGAGCTCGGCGATCAGGCTGCGCGTGCCTGCCTGCGCCAGGGGCGCCGGCCCGCAGACGATCAAGCCCCGCTCGACCCGAGCGCAGGCACGCGCCAGGTGGTCGACGTCGGCGGCCTCCGGCAGCCACCGGGGCGCCCGCGGGCTCGGCACCGGCCGCTCCAGCAGCTCGCTCACCGCCGCCGCCAGATCCTGCTCCGCCTCTCTCACCGCCTCGCCCGGCTCCAGCGGCTTGCGGATCCTGGCGTTGAGGTGCACCGCCCCCGGCCGCGGATGGCGGCTGGCGAAGAACGCCTGCGCCGCCGTCCGTCGCAGTGCCCGCAGAGCCTGGGGCGACGCCTCCGCGCCTCCGAGGTCGAAGAACTCGCGAGCGTGATCGCCGTAGAGCCGGATCTGATCGATGGTCTGGTTGGCGCCGCAGGCGGCCAGCTCCACCGGTCGATCGGCGGTCAGCACCAGCAGCGGCGTGTGCGACGCCCCCGCCTCCACCACCGCCGGCAGGTAGTTGGCGCCGGCGGTGCCCGAGGTCGGCAGCAGCAACGCCGGACGGCCGGTGACGCGCGCCTGCCCGAGAGCGAAGAACGCCGCCGAGCGCTCGTCGATCAGGTCGAAGCAGCGCAGCTTCGGGTGCTGTGCCGCCGCCAGCACGAAGGGCGTCGAGCGCGACCCCGGGCTGATCACGACGTCGGTGACGCCGGCATCGGCGAACGAGCCGATGAGCAGCCGCGCCCATTCGGCCTGCAGGTTCTCGGGCATCTCCTACGCCCCCAGGGCGGTCAGCAGCGCCTGCTTCTTGAGCTCCGTCTCGGTGTACTCCAGCTCAGGGTCCGAATCGCGGACGATACCGGCTCCGGCGTAGAGGAAGGCCTCGGCGCCGCGCAGCACGCAGGAGCGCAGCGCCACCGCGAAATCGCCGTCGCCCTCGGCGTCGAACCAGCCCACCGGCGCGGCGTACCAGCCGCGGCTGGAGCGCTCGTGCTCCGAGATCCAGCGCATGGCGGTCTCGGTGGGCACGCCGCCCACCGCCGGCGTCGGATGCAGCTCCTCCACCAGCTCGAGCACGTGACGCGGCTCGGCCAGGGTGCCGGTGACCGGCGTCAGCAGGTGCAGCACGTCGCGCAGCTCGCGCACCCGTGGAGGCGAGCCGACTTCCAGCTGTTCGCTGAGCGGCCCCAGACGGCGCACGATCTCGTCGACCACCAGCTGGTGCTCACGGCGGTCCTTGTCGCTCCGGAGCAGGCGCTCGGCGCCCTCGCCGCCGCTGGCGATCGAGCCGGCCAGGGCCTCGGTCACGAACGAGCGCCCGCGCCGGGTCACCAACCGCTCCGGGGTGGCGCCGAGGAAGGTGCTCGACTCGCGGCAGAAGGCGAAACGGGTCGAGGCCCGCAGACCGAGACTGAGGCGCCGCAGCACAGCCGCGGTCTCGGGCGCCCGCGCCAGCTCGACCCGCGAGTGGCGGGCGGCGACGATCTTCTGGAAGGCGCCGCTCCGGATGCCACCGCGGATCGCCTCGATCTCCTGCCGCCAGTGCCGCCGCGAGGGCCGTTGCACCTCGAGCACGACGCTGCGGGCGTCGGCGGCCGCGCCGGCAGCCTGACGCTCGGCCAGCAGCGGCAGCAGCGACTCGACCTCCGCCACCCAGGCCAGCCGCTCGGAGCTCGTGGTCAGCTCGTCACCGCGCACCGCCAGGCTGAGTGCCGCTCGCTCGCCGTCGCTGACATAGGCCAGCCGCGGTAGGGTGAAACAGCCGTCGCCGAACTCCTGCCAGGGCTCACTGTGCGCCGCCCCGAGGTCGAACGCCAGGCCACCGTAGAGTCGCGGCGAGACCGGCAGGCATTCCGGGTGCGCCCAGGCCACCAACCGGCCCCAGACCTGCTCGGCTTCACGTTCCAGGCGCCGGAATCGATCCGGCCCCGCCAGCTGAATGCGATAGACCGCACCGACGCCGGCAAAGGCCAGACCGTCGGGAGGATCCCACACCACGCCCATCGAACGCGAGGAGACTTCGAGCAGGATCTCGGGCTCGACCACCGGCGCCGGAATCGACACCATCAGCGTGCTCCGCGACCCGGCGTGCTCCGCCAGCTGGTGCTCGAGCCACGCCCGCCGATCGAGGCGCGCGACGTCGGCCACCGGCGTCAGCGTCGGTGCGGCGGCCGGCGCGGAAGTCGCCGCGGGAGAGGCCGGCACCGAGGCCGACGCGACCTTGAGGGTCGACGGCGCGCTCATCGGGGCACCTCCTGTTTCTCGGCGGGCCGCGCCAGGAACAGGCAGCCCACGCCGAAGCTCACGTCACGGATCTCCGTGACCTCGAGGCCGGCCCGTTCCATGATCTCGGCGAACTCGGGAGGGGGAGGAAACGCCTCGATCGAGGTTTGGAGATAGCGGTACGCCCGCTCCTTGGACAGCCAAGCACCGAGCCGCGGCACCACGTGATGCAGGTAGAAGCGCGCGAAGGGCGCCAGCAGACCCGATCGCGGCTCACTGCCCTCGAGGATCGCGATCTTGCCGCCCGGACGCACCACGCGCGCCATTTCCGCCAGCGCGGCGGGCCGGTCCGCCACGTTGCGGATGCCCCAGGCGATGGCGGCGGCGTCGAACGAATCGTCGTCGAAGGGCAGCTCCTCGGCGCGACCCGGGCGCAACTCGATGCGGCTGGCAAGGCCGGCGGCGGAAACTTTGCGCTCGCCCTCGGCCAGCATACGCGGCGACGGATCGATCCCCACCACGGTGGCGTCGGCGTGCTGACGCAGCACCTCGATCGCCAGGTCGGCGGTGCCGGTGGCGAGGTCGAGCACCCGACTGCCGGGGCCGGTGACCGCGGCTACCGCCCGGGCGCGCCAGCGGCGGTCGAGGCCGAGGGAGAGGATCCGGTTGAGCAGGTCGTAGCGACCGGCGATGCTGTCGAACATGGCGCCGGAGCCGGGTCGCGGACGGTCGACCGGGGGAATTGCGGTGAGTTGCTGCATCGCCCCTCCCTAGAGATCCCGGTCGACGATCGTTTCCGCCACCGTCACCAGCGCCCGGCGCGCCCGGTTCTCGGGCAACGCCTCGAGCGCGGCCAGCGCCCGGCCCGAGTGCTGGCGGGCGAGCGCCAGGCACTCCTCCACCGCTCGGGTCTCGCGCAGCGCTCTGACCACCCGCGCCGACACCAGGTCGGAGATCGTCTCGTTGTCGAGGATCTCCGCGATCACCGGCTCGAGCTCCGGGTCGCGCTCCAGGGCGACGATCAGTGGGAAGGTCATCTTGCCCTCGCGCAGGTCGGTGAACAGCTCTTTACCGGTGCGCGAGGCGTCGCCGGTGAGGTCGAGCAGGTCGTCGGTGGCCTGGAACGCGATGCCCAGATGGCGACCGTAGTCGATCAGCGCCCGGCGTTCGGCGTCGCCCAGCCCGCCGACCCGGCCGCCGGAAGACATCGCCCAGCGGAAGACCGAGGCGGTCTTGCCCTCGACCACCCGGAAGTAGAGGTCGCGGTCGGTGGACACCCGGCCGCGCGCTTCGAGCTGCAGCGACTCGGCGAAGATCATCTCTTCGATGATGCCGAACAGCTCTTCGAGCAGCACCGGCACGCCGGTGGAATTGACCCGCCGCAGGGCCTCGATCAGCAGCCAGTCGCCGGCGAAGATCGAGGCCGCGTTGCCGTAGACGGCGCGCGCGGTCGGCGCGCCGCGGCGCACGTCCGAGAGATCGACGACGTCGTCGTGCAGCAGAGTGGCGCTGTGCACCAGCTCCACCGCCACCGCCAGGTCGAGCACGCGGCGGTCGAAGCCCGAGCCGACCTTGGCGGCCAGCGCCAGGCACATCGGGCGCAATCGCTTGCCGCCCAGGTCGAGCAGGTGGCTGGCGGCACGCTCGACCAGCCGCCCGTCGCGCGGCAGGGTGGCGAACTCGACCTCGAAGGCCTCCAGGTCCTGGCCGACGAAGGCCACCATGTCGCTCAGCCGGTCGGCCAGCCGACCGAGTCCGCGGTGGGCACAGATGCCCTCCAGCCGCGCCAGCAGATCGACGCCGACCGGCAGGCCGGGGACGCTCTCGGGCGCGGCGGCCGGCGCCGCGGCGGCACGGTCTACATCGACACGTTCCACGGCGGCACGGTCCTCGGCGACACGGTCCACGGCACGCGTGGCTAACTTCATGGACTCTCCTCCAACTGCAGGACCAGTTCCTCGTCAGGTGTTTCGTGGCGGGGCTCGTCGCGGGCGGCCTTGACCAGCATCTTGAGTCCGAACCGGCCGAGCAGGCCGCCTTTCAGGAAGACGTTGACCATCGAGTCGGTCAGCGCCACCAGCGATTCGAGCGACTCGAGGCGCTCGCGAAAGACCTCCGCCTCCGGCGACGGATCAGCCTCGAGCAGCGGAATCCACTCCCGCAGGCTCTCGAGCACCGGATCCCACTCCCGGCGCTTGCGGATCTCGACGATGTTACGGATTACCTTCTCCAGGTCGGTGGCCGGCCGGTAGGTGACACGGCGCGACCCGGGCGCCTTCTCGGGGAAGATCAGGTGCCACTCGCGCAGCTCCTTGCACGCCATCGACACCGCGCCGCGGCTCATCTCGAGCCCCTGCACGATCTCGTCGGCATCCGCCGGCTCGGCGCGGGACAGCAGCCAGCTGTAGACCCGCGCCGTGGTCGGCGAGATGCCCCAGAAGGGCCCCATGGAGCCCCAGAGCTGGACAAAAGCCTGGCGGACCGTTTCGACTTCGCTCATTTTCGGTGGATCCTCCCCCGTCACGGCGACAGGCTAGCGCACCTTGACAGAAATTTCAATACTTTTTGAAATTACAATCAGATCAGGTCGGACGGTTCGGGGGAGGGATGGTATCTTACCGGCCCCGAACGCTCATGAAGACCTCAGGCACAACTCTCTATTGGCTCCTTCTCGGCCTCCTCGCGTGTCGGCCGCCTGCCGAGGAGCCACCCGCGAACGCACCGCAAGAGGCACCAACGGAAAGCGTGCAGGAGACGCCGGCCTTGCGCTTCGTCGACGTTGCCGCCGAGGTCGGCCTCGGCGCCTTCCGTCAGATCTCCGGCGACACCGACAAGCTCTACCTGCCCTCCTCCACCGGTGCCGGCGTGGCACTCTTCGACTTCGACCTGGACGGCGACCTCGACGTCTTCCTGATCAACGGCTCGCGCATCGGCGGCTTCGAGCCCGGCAGCGAACCGACCAACCGCCTCTACCGCAACGAAGGGCGGGGAACGTCGTTCGTCGACGTCACCGCCGGCAGCGGGCTCGAGTCCCACGGCGCCTGGGGCCAGGGCGTCGCCGTGGCAGACGTCGACGGCGATGGCCGGCCGGATCTCTACGTCACCAACTACCAGCGCAACGCCCTCTACCTGAACCGCGGCCAGGGGACCTTCGAAGAGGTCGCCGAAGGAGCCGACGTGGACACCGGCCGCTGGAGCACCGGCGCCGCCTTCCTCGACTACGACCGCGACGGCGACCTCGACCTTTATGTATCCAACTTCGTGCTCTACGACCAGGTGCTGGCGGCCTACGAGGGCCGTGAGTGGATCACTCACGATTGGAAGGGGCTGAAGGTCGTCTCCGGCCCCATGGGCCTGCCGGCGGCGCCGGACCAGCTGTTCCGCAACGACACCGGCGAGGATGGCCGTCTGGCCTTCACCGAGGTGAGCGACCAGGTGGGAATCGGTACCATCGAGCCAGCCTACGGCTTCCAACCCGCGATCGGCGACTACGACGGCGACGGCTGGCTCGACCTCTTCGTGGCCAACGACTCGACACCGAACTTCCTCTGGCACAACCAGGAGGGCCGCGGCTTCGTCGACACCGCCGTGGCGACGGGCGTCGCCTATGACCGGTCGGGCAGCGACCAGGCGTGCATGGGCGCGGCCTTCGACGACCACGACGGCGACGGCGACCTGGATATCTTCGTCACCAACTTCGCCGACGAGCTCAACACCCTCTACGTCGGCGACGGCACCGGCTTCTTCCACGACGACACCGTGGCCGCCGGCCTGGTGGGGGCGAAGACCATGCCCAGCCTGGCCTGGGGCACCTTCTTCTTCGACGCCGACAACGACGGCGGCCTGGAGCTGTTCGTCGCCAACGGCCACGTCTACCCGCAAGTCGACCGGCTCGCCGGCGTCGAGAGCTGGGCCCAGACCAACGAGCTGTTCGCGCGCCGGGCAGACGGCCGGTACAGCGAGGTCTCGGCGGAGGCCGGTGACGGCTTCGCTGCACGCGAGGTCAGCCGCGGCGCCGCCTTCGGCGACCTCGACGACGACGGCGACCTCGACCTGGTGATCAACAACATGGACGCCGGACCGACCGTGCTGCGCAACGACTCCCGCGCCGCCGGCAACTGGCTGAAAGTGCTGCCGCGCGGCACCGGCAGCAACCGCTCGGCGATCGGCGCCCGGGTGCGCGTCGAGGCGGCCGGCCTACACCACAGCCGCACCGTTCGCTCGAGCGACAGCTACCTGTCCCACAACGACCCGCGCCTGCACTTCGGCCTCGGCCAGGTCGAGCAGATCGACCGCTTGATCATCGACTGGCCCGACGGTACCTCCGACACCTACCCCGGCACCGGGGTCAATCTCCTGATCGTGATCGAGCAAGGCAAGGGGATCGTCTCATCGAGCCCGTCTACCAGGCTGTCGACCGGTAGTCCTTGAGGAACTGCCCCCAGACGTGCTCTCCGGTGTTGGTGCCGGAGATGATGGGGTCGACGATGCGGGCAGCGCCGTCGACGGTATCGAGCGGTGGATGGAAACGATGCTCGGCTGTCTTCCGGGCGGCGATCGCTTCGGGATCCTCATCCGTGACCCACCCGGTATCGACACTGTTCATGTGGATCCCGTCGTTGTGATAGTCGGCGGCCGCGGTTCGGGTCATCATGTTGAGAGAGGCCTTGGCCATGTTGGTGTGGGGGTGCCGGGTGGTCTTGGACGTCCGGTAGAACTGCCCTTCGACGGCGGAGACGTTGACCACGTGCTGGTCGCGTTCGGGAGCCTTGAGCAGCAGAGGCTTGAGCCGGGCGTTGAGGATGAACGGTGCCACGGCATTGACGAGATGCACCTCCAGCAGCTCGACGGTAGGTACGTCAGCCAGCAACATCCGCCACGAGTTGGTCGCTCGCAGGTCGACTTGCTGCTGGTCCTGGTCCAGGGCGCCGCTGGGAAACAGCTCCGCCCGTGATTCCAGCTCGTCGGGCAGAAGAGGGATCTGGCTCAGATGCGCGGCCGCGACCAGGCCCACCGCGTCTTGCGCCGCATCGCCGGCGACGGCTACGTCAGCTATCCCGGGCAGAGGCCGGGCACCGCGCAGGCCCTCGTAGCTGCCCACCAACCTGGCGGTCTCAGCGGACATGGCTTCGAGGGCGGCTGTCTCGCCGGCCATCATGTGCTCATAGAAGGCCGGCGGTCGGCGCACGGTCTGACAGGCGTTGTTGATGATGTAGTCGAGCCGATCCTCGCGGGCCAGCAGCTCGCGGCAGAAGGCCTCGACACTGGGCGTGTGCCGAAGATCGAGGCCGAAAATCTCGAGCCGATCCGACCACTCGTCGAAGTCGGGCTCCTTCGAATACCGAATCGCGGAGTCGCGAGGGAAGCGCGTACTGACGATCAACCGAGCGCCGCAACGCAACAGCTTGAGGCCCGCCTGGTAGCCGATCTTGACCCTGCCACCCGTGACCAGAGCCACGCGCCCGGAGAGATCGGCGAGCTCGGTGCGCTTGGCGAAGTTGAGCTCGCCGCATTCCGGACACAGCTGGTCGTAGAAGTGATGGATCTCGAAGTAGTCCTGCTTGCAGACATAGCAATGGCGCCGGTTCTCACCCTCGACCGGAGACGAAACCGCGGGGCTCTCGAGCTCACGGTTCTGCTCGAGAACACCGTGCTGATCGAGAAAGACGTTTGGGGTCGTGAAGGTCCTGTCGGCGCGCCTCTGCCGCGACGAAGGCTGAGCTCGAAGGGCCCTGATGCCGGTCTCTCGCAGCACACGCTCTTCCCGCTCCACCCGATCCGCCCGGCGTTTGGCCGCCACTGCCTTCACCAGCCGGCGCCGCATCGCGACGTCGGGACACCAGACGTCTCCCGCCGCCTGAATCAGCCGGCGCTGTTCGTCCTTCGAAAGCTCGGCGAGTAACCCCCGATCGCCGGCAATGGCCTCGAGGAGCTCGGTCAGCTCTCGCAGACGATCGGCCAGAGATTGATCAAGGGTGGTGCTTTCAGCCGCCAACAGCTTGCCTCAGCGCCCCGCGATCAGCTCCGAGCGCGAGAAGAAGAACGCCAGCTCGATGGCCGCATTCTCCGCCGAGTCGCTGCCGTGGATGGCGTTGCGCTCGATGTTGGTGCCGTAGAGCGCACGCACCGTGCCCTCCGCCGCCTCGGCGCTGTTGGTGGCGCCCATCACCTCGCGCAGGAAGGGCACCGCGTTGTCGTGCTCGAGCGCGGCCGGCACCACCGGGCCACTGGTCATGAACTTCACCAGGTCGCCGTAGAACGGCCGTTCCTTGTGAACCTCGTAGAAGGCGCGTGCCTGGTCCTCCGAGAGGCGCAGCATCCTCAGGCCACGGATGGTGAATCCCTTCTTCTCCAGCATCGCCAGGATGTTGCCGGCATTGCCGGCGGCGACAGCATCGGGTTTGACGATGGTCAAGGTCATAGCCATGGTATTTCTCCGTTGGTTCTCGTTTTGTTGTTTACTGGATTTGTTGGTCAGGGTGTCGGATCTGATTCCTGATCTTGATCGAAGCCGGTCTCGCCGAGCGGCAGCAGATCGCCGTCCTCACCCTCGACGGCGAACACCGGGCCGACGATCTCGAGCTCGCCTTCCGGCCCCAGGAGCACCGCCGAGCCGGCGGGGAGACCGAGCCCCCAGCTCACCTCGGGGTGCGCCAGCAGGGCGCGTAGGCGCCGGTCGTGAGACGGGTGGAAGTTGGGCTCCACCACGCCGTCCGGCAGCCAGCCGAGGCCCGGGAGGACGGTCTCGCCGCGCAGGCCGCGGGCCACCCGGCCGAGGCTCTGGGCGGCGGCGGCAATCGCCACCACCACGCCGCCGGATTGCAGCTTCTCCTCCAGTGCTTCGAGTGCCGGCGTGCCGCGAAGCGCTTCGAGCAGACGATCGGTCACTCCGCCGCCGATGTAGACCGCCGAGGTGCCAGCCAGACGCCGGCTGTTCTTGCCCCGCCGGGCGTCGCGCGGCCGGTAGATCGGTACAGTCTCCACCTCACGCTCGAAGGCTTCGCGCAGATAGGCGGCGAAATGGCCGCCGTACTCGGTCGAGCCGCTGGCGGCGGGCAGGAAGCCCACGGGGCCGGGGGGCGTCTTGGCCACCCAGGCGGCGTCGACCTCTTCGGTCTCGCCGAAGCTGAACTCGCCGCCGCCGATGAGCACGACCCACCCCTCTCCGGGGAGCCTGGACAGTCTCACCGGCCAGCGGTCCTACCGCCCGAGCGCCCGGGCCATGGTGACCCCGAGCTCGGCCGGCGATTCGACGACGTGCAGGCCACACTCGCGCATCGCCGTCATTTTCGCCGAGGCAGTGCCCTTGCCGCCGGAGACGATGGCGCCGGCGTGGCCCATGCGGCGCCCGGGCGGCGCGGTCCGGCCGGCGATGAAGCCCACGACTGGGCGGTCGAAGTTCTCCTGGATCCAGGCCGCGGCCTCTTCCTCGGCGCTGCCGCCGATCTCGCCGATCAGGATCACGCCCTCGGTGTCGCCGTCGGTCTTGAAGGCCTCCAGCACGTCGATGAAGCTGGTGCCGCCCACCGGATCGCCGCCGATGCCGATGCAGGTCGACTGGCCAAGCTTCAGGTTGGTGAGCTGCCACACCGCCTCGTAGGTCAGGGTGCCCGAACGGCTGATGACACCCACCCGGCCGGCCAGGTGGATGTGGCCTGGCATGATGCCGATCTTGGCCGTCCCGGGAGTGATGACGCCCGGGCAGTTGGGGCCCACCAGGCGCGTCGGATGGTCCTGCAGGAAGGCCTTCACCTTCAGCATGTCGGCCACCGGCACGCCCTCGGTGATGCACACCACCAGCTCGACGCCGGCGCCCGCAGCCTCCATGACGGCGTCGGCGGCGAAGGGCGGTGGCACGAAGATCATCGAGGCGTTGGCGCCGGTCTGCTCGCGGGCCTCGGCCACCGAGTCGAACACCGGAATGCCCTCGACCTCCTGGCCACCCTTTCCCGGGGTCACCCCGGCCACCACCTGGGTGCCGTAGTCGCGGCAACCGAGGGCGTGGAAGCTGCCCTCCTTGCCGGTGATGCCCTGCACCAGCAGGCGCGTCTCGTCATTGACCCAGATCGACATCAGGCACCTCCCCCGGCCGCAGCGACCACTTTTTCGGCCGCGTCGGCCATGTGCTGCGCGACCAGAAAATCAAAGTCGGCTTCCTGCAGGATCTCCCGGCCGCGCTCGACGTTGGTGCCCTCGAGCCGCACCACCACCGGCAGCTCGACGCTGCCCAACTCCTCGAGCGCGCCGACCACCCCAGCCGCAATGCGGTCGGTGCGGGCGATGCCGCCGAAAATGTTGATCAGCACCGCCTCGACCGCGGGATCGGAAACCAGGATTCCGAAGGCGCTCTTGACCGCCTCCTGACTGGCCGAGCCGCCGACGTCGAGGAAGTTGGCGGGCTCGCCGCCGTAGAGCTTGATGATGTCCATGGTCGCCATCGCCAGACCGGCGCCGTTAACCATGCAGGCGATGTTGCCGTCGAGCTTGATGTAGTTGAGGCCGTGCTTGCCGGCCTCGACCTCGA
>JAAELT010000717.1 GCA_024226315.1 bacterium
AGATAGTTTGTTACCTAACTAGTTATTTCACTAGATAGTTTGTAAGCATGTTAGTTAGGTAGTTAGTTAGTTAGTAAGCCTGTTAGTTAGCTTGTTAGTTAGTTAAGTATCATGGCTTGTAACGTTTTTAGGAAGTCAGTTAATTAGATACCTAACTAATAAGTTAACCAGATGGCTTGTAAGTCTGTTAGTTAGTTATTTAGTTAGTTAGTTAGCATGTTAGTAGGTTTGTTAGTTAGATAGTAAGCATGCCTTGTAAGGTTGTTATAAGGAAGTAAGTATGTTACCTAACAAGTTAGTTAACTAGATAGTTTGTAAGCATGTTAGTTAAGTAGTTAGTTAGTTAGTTAGCTTGTTAGTTAGCTTGTTAATTAGTTAGTTAGCATGGCTTGTAACGTTGTTAGCAAGTCAGTTCGTTAGTTACAAAACTAATAAGATAACCAGATGGCTTGTAAGGATGTTAGTACGTAAATTAGTTCTTTACCTAACTAGTTAGTTAACTAGATGGCTTGTAAGCATGTTAGTTAGGTA
>JAAELT010000718.1 GCA_024226315.1 bacterium
ATCCCTGGGCCGATCGGTTCGGGTACCCCTCGACCACGACGCGCCTGACGCCGGTTCCTTCGACCTCCACTACGAGCTCGGCGCTCCCTTCGATCTCTCCAAGCCGACGGTCTTCTACGCGCAAGACGGCCAACAGTTCCGTGGCTGGCACCTTGACTGCCTTCGTCGCCTGGCTGCCTTCGTCGCCTGGCAATGTTCGGGGGACGGGGATTTTGAGCTAGAAGGCGCTGCGCGCAACGGCTTCCTGCCCTGAGAATCTCACCGCGCCGCGCCGGAGGCGACACCTGCCGGCGAAGCCTTCAATGCCGAGAACGCAGCGAGCTCTTCTGCACCCATCTCCTCGCGGAAGACGCGCAGATCGTGGTAGGCCACCGTCGCGGCCACGGCGTTGAGCGCCGTCGCGATGGCGTAAATGCCGTAGTTGAGGAAGGCGACCATCAGGTTGCCTGCCAGAGTGCCGTCGAGGGGGGACAGGGAGAAGAGCGACGCGATGCCCAAGGGTACCACTTGGACAATCATGATGACGAGAAGGAAGAAGAAGATCACTGTCTTGTGGCCGTCCGTCAAGCTCCAGCTACGCTTCATGGCCTCGGTGACCCGCAGCCGCTCGACGAGGAGGGCGGGCATCGCGACGAAGAGCCCGCAGAGGACGACGAACCCGGGAATCACGCACAGCAGCACGCCACCCACGACCGCCAGGAAGACCAGGATCGCCAGGCCGATCACTGCCGGCCGGCGGGCGGCCGCGAAACGCAGGCACTCGCCGAGTTGGAGCGGCGCGCCGCGCAAGATCTGAAAAACCCCGTAGACCATGATGGCGGTCGCCAGTGCCTCCAGCAGCAAGACCAGAATGGGGGTGACGATCGCGACGGCGGCAACGACAACGGGTAGCCCTTCCAGGTCCGGCGAGCCCACACTCGGCCCCAGCACGAGACCCGAGACCAGCGTGGGGATATGCACGATCAGAGCCAGCGAAATGAAGGGGCCGAGGCCGGTCCCGAGGACGGAAATACTCTTTCCCAGCAGACCTCGAGTCGTCGGGGAGTTGTCCATGATCTTTCCTCCGAATCGGTGGATCGCTCGATTCCCTGTGAACCTGGTTGACCATCCGCAGGCCTCAGCTGTTCCGCAATACCTATTGGTGTAGGTCCGGATCTACCCCACGGGGTAGCGCGGATGATTTCGATTGGTCGGATGTCGACCAGCGCCGAATAGTGGCAAGGACCGCAGCGTAGCCTCCTCAAAAGGGGTGTCGAGATGAAAGACCTCGGACTCGGCCGCGTCGTTACCGTCTTCAGCTCACCGACCAAGACGTTTCGGTCCATCGCGGAGCGCCCGACCTGGTTGGTCGCGATGCTGGTGCTCGTCGTGCTCGCCGCCATATCCGCCGGCGTCGCGGCTCCGAAGATCGACTGGCAGGGCACCGTCGATACGAAGCTCCATCGAGCCAGCCGCGAAATGCCGCCGGGCGCCGAGCTCATCATCAATTTCCTGGAGGAGCATGGAACGGGCGTGATGGTTTTTTCCCACGTCCTGGCGCCATGGATCATCTACCCTATGCTGGCGTTCGTCTTCCACCGCGTCTTCATGGCCATGGGCAGCGACCTGTCTTTCCGCACCAGCCTGGGCGTGTTCGTCCACGGCTTCATGCCCTGGGCGGTCGCCTACCTGCTCAGTATTCCCATCCTGATGACGACCGAGAGCCTCAACCTCTACGATCCCGGCTTCGGGACGTTGAGTCTGGGCGCCTTCGCCGATGGCGACACCAGCCTGGAGCTCTGGATCCTGCTCAACAGCATCGATCTCTTCTCGCTGTGGTCGATCGTGCTTCTGGTGATCGGCTACAGCATCGCCGCCAACACCGACAAGCTCAGTGCCGCGCTGGTCGTGGTGGGCCTCTGGGCTGCCTGGATCGTCTTCATGGTCGCAATGGCCGCGCTCGAATAGCTCGGCGGCGGCCAGCCCCGGTGCCCCGGGACGCGGTCATCCGCTTCGGCGCCGTCCGAGAACGCCAGAGCGGACTCCAGCGCCGCGGCGACCGCCGGAGTGGCGGCGGACTCGGGCTCGCCAGTGGGCTCGCTCGAGCCACCGTTACCGAGAGGCCAGGAGCCCCGCGTCAGGGTGTCAGATCGGCACAGATGACCCGGTAGGTCAAGTCGTCACAGGACGGATTCGTGTTACAGATGAAGGTGAAGGTGAAGCCGGTGGGCTGCCCGCCCGTCAGTACCGGGACGGTGTTGAGAAAACCGCTGACCCCTGGCCCGGCGTTCAGACCGAATCCCTCTTTTGTCCAGCCGGTTGCCGCGTCTCCAGCATTGGTGCAACTGATGGTCTGGGTATCGGTGGCCGAAGCCAAGACCGTCGTGGGCGTGCTCGCCACGACGTAGAACCCGGCCGGCAGCCCGGGAGGTCCGGCGGGCCCAGGAACGCCCTGTGGCCCTGGGTCGCCCTGAGGTCCGGGATCACCCTGAGGTCCGGGATCACCCTGCGGGCCTGGGTCGCCCTGCGGACCTGTGTCGCCCTGCGGACCTGTGTCGCCTTGCGGACCCGCGGATCCGACAGCGCCGAGGGTCAGCTCCCAGGCGTCGAAGCCTTTGTTGCCTCTGCCGCAATCCACGGTGAGCAGAAAGTCGCCGTCTCCGAGTGCCGCGGGCAGGGCGGCGACGATCACGCCGCCCGAGCTGACCGCCGGGATCGCCGCCCCGGCCAGCTCGACCTCCGGGTCGGAACAGAAGTTGGATCCGCTGATCACCAGCTCGTCGATCACCAGATCGGCCACGGCTTCGGTAATCACCAACTCGTTCGGCGTCGCCGGTACGTCCGCCAGGATCGGTGCCGCCGTGAAGGTCGACAGCAAGAGGACCGCGATGACCACGCGGGGGGTTGAGGAGTGCTTCATTGATGTTTTCTCCTGAAGGATTGAGGTGGCGAAGCTCCGGACTGAGCTCCAGTTCGGCTGCTTTTTCCTGTACGGTGCACGTTTCCGCCTCTAGTTTTCGGCCAGATCTGCCAGGAATTCGAGAATACTGCGGCTGAACGCCTCGGTACCGTCCTGTCTTGGTGCCGCAGGCTGTAGTGCATGGCCAGCCTGCCACCCCAGGAGTGTCCCAACAGGTTCATCTTCTCGATTCCGAAGTGCTCGCGAATGGCCTCGATGTCGTCGATGAAGGTGTCGATGTTCACCGAGTCGGAATCAACGGGCCCGCTGGAGAGGCCGGTGGAGCACTGATCGTAGAGGATCTTGGTTTTGTAGTAGAGGGAATGTGCGCCGTTCTCGACGAAGCCCTCTTCGAGCGTCGCCGTCGCGTCCGTCTCGTTCGGTTCAGGCGTGTCGACCGGGCCGGTCGTCGCCTTGTCGTTGCAGGCGACGGCCAGGATCAGAAACAGCGGCAAGAGGGGCAGATGATTCCGCACTGACGCAGTCTACGATGACCTGGACACGTCTTTGCCCTCACCGGGATAAACTGCTCTGATCTCGGGGCGAACTGTCGAATCGCCGACCACGTGCCACCCACGTCGACCTGCGCCAGGAAGCACGTACCGTTATCGAGCTCGGCTGACGCTCTCGATCACCCTCGAACGGTCTCCCGCCCGAACAGCGGCCGGCCGCCGACCGCTGCCCAGGTGCCCCACGCTCCGAGCGCCATCGTCAAGCCGACGGCGAGCACTGTGCTCTCCGCGTGCCAACTCGAGAGGTCCACGGCCGTCGGCATGTAGAAGAGAAGAAAGAAGTTGAGCCAGTAAGCCACCAACGTCAGCACACCGAAACGCGCGATCGCGAGGGTGATGAGGCCCGCCAGCAGGAGGGAGACGACGATCGGGAAATCCGGGGACCAGAGGATGCTTGTGACCGCCTTCATCCGAGACAGCGCAGAATCACCGTCTCGACCATCGGGTCGAGGCCCTCGACGTGACTCGATGGCCGGTTGAGTTGGCTGAGCGCACCCTCGGGGCGACCCCCAGGGCCGCGCCGTCGAGCGACAGCTCCGCCGGCAGGAACTTGAGCGCCACTGCCTCTCCGAGCTTGAGGTCCTCGGCGCGATAGACCTCGCCCATGCCGCCGCGTCCGAGCAGGCCGGCGATCCGATAGCGTCCGGCGAGCAACGTGCCGGGCACGAATCGGGCGCCGTCGAGCGACCCCGACGACGACGGCGTCGCCGCCGCCGAGCCCGGCCCGGGTTCGGTCAGCGTACGGGTACCGTCAGCGTCAGGCTCGCCGGGTACCGGCGTAGGATCCCGATCCTGGCTCAAGGCGCCTCCCCCGTCGTCAGCGACCTTCCGAACAGCCGCTGGCCGGCCAGCGCGGTGCGGAAGCCCCAGAAGCCCAGCAACCCTGCCAAGCCGACGGCGAATACGGTCTCGCCCGCGTACCAGACGTCCAGGTCGGTGGTCATCGGGAACTGCCGGAGCAGAAAGAAGTAGGACCAGAAGGACAGAGTCGTCAGGAGGCCGAAGCGGACGACGGGCAGAACCAGCAAACCCGCGAATATGAGGCTGAACGGCAACTCGACCAGGTCCGAGGGTGCGAGAACCGCCATCATCATCAGGATCAGCGCCAGGGTGGCGAGCCCCTTGCGGCGCAAGAGCGTGACCAGGAGATGGAAGACCAAGGCCAGAGCCAGGGCGTTGAACAGCGGGATGAACACATGATTGGAAAGCAAGGTCGAGGCGGACGAGCGGAGGCCCAGGAGGTGGCCGCTCCACAGGTCGTCCGAGATCGCGAACGGCCGACCGAACGCTTGCAGGGTGCGGACGGCGGCGCCGTGCGTCAACACCGCGCCGGCGCCCAGCAGCCCTCCGATCAGCACGTCGCGGCCGACCAGGGGATCGCGGAAGCGACCCGCCAGCAGCCGGTTCCACGAGATCAGGCCTTCCGGCCAACGGCGGCGCAAGAAGGGCTCGAGCGCGAGATAGACGACGCCGCAGTAGGCCGCCCACAGCAAGGCTTCAGCCAGCCCATTCTGGAAGGAGCTGAATTCGCCGACCGAGCTGCTGTGGTGAGCTCCGAGACCCCAGCTGAGAAACAGGCAGGCAAAAACGAACACCGACAGCCGGGTGGCGCCGCGCCGGTCGGCGCGGCCGCTCGCCAGATGCCGGCGGGCCAGCCAGACTCCGGCAAGGAGGGTCAGCGTCCAGAAAGGAATGATGAAACGCAAGAGGATGTTGCCAAAGCTTCCGAGGCTGGGGGCCAGGCGGCCCCGGGGCCCGTCCCACGGCTCGGCGACCTCGAAGTAGACCGGCCGGCCGCGGAAGGCCCCGGCCTCGACCCGGACCTCCAGCTCGGGCCGCTGCGGGTAGGCGCCTTCCCAGGCCAGCCGCTGGTCGGTCGGCAACGGCAGCACCCAACGCGGCTCGGAGCTCTCGAAGGTGGCCGGATCGAGCCCTGCCTCGGCAAAGAACCGCGCCCAGGACAGGCTGGACGGCGCGGCCTCCGAAGGCTTGGCCAGGCGCGGACCGACGCGCCAGCCGACCAACCGGCCGGTCGGATCGAGCTCGACCCTGACCATTCCCGGAGTGTCGAGGGGTGGATCGACAGCAGACGGAGCCATATTCCCGGACCGAGGGTGGAGAGGGCTCGGGCTCTGGCGATACCAGTAGGTCATTGCCGGTGGCCGCCCCTGCTTCAGAGCCTCCCAGCCATCGAGCGCGGCGTCGGTCTGGCGCAAATGCCGCATATAGGCACGGCGGGTCCACCAGCCGCCGTGGCGGTAGACGCCCCCGGCTGGCGCCGTGTCGCTCAGCTCGGAGGCCAACGTCGCGGCACGATCGGCGAGAACCTGGGGCGACTTCGGCAGTCGCGCCAGGCCGACGAGCCGCGTCTGCTCGGCGAGCGGCACCAGGGCCAACAGCAGTACCACCAGGCCGGCAAAGCAGGCGAGCGCGGCCCGCGGCTTCAAGGTCCCCTTCTCCGGCGCCGCCGCCACCATCTCCGGCGACGGCGTCTCCCCCGCCGCCAGCGCCGCCGCCAACGGATCGCCTCCCGGCAACGCCGCCGAGACCTCGAGCGCCGAGCGCGGGCGCGCCGAGGGCTCCTCCTCCAGGCACCGCATCACCACCCGCTCGATCAACGGGTCGAGCCCTTCGATGTGGGATGACGGCCGGCTGACCTCGCCGTGGCCGCCACGGCCCATCAGCTCGCGCCAGTCCTCGTCGGGGAAGGCGCGCCGGCCGGTGAACATCTCATAGAGCACCAGCCCCAGGGCGTAGAGGTCGGTGCGCACCGACACCTCTCCCGAGGTGATCTGTTCCGGCGCCATGTAGGCCGGGGTACCGGCGAAGATGTCCTGGCTCTGCAGCTCCTCGGCCACCTGCGCCAGGCCGAAGTCGGTGATCTTGGCCCGCCCCTTGCCGTCGACCATCACGTTGGCCGGCTTCATGTCCCGATGCAGCACCCCCGCTTCGTGGGCGGCGCCGAGCCCGGCGCAGATCTGCCGCGCCAGCTCCACCGCCTTTTCTCGCGGCGCCCGGCCGATGCGCCGCAGCAGCGACGACAGATCCTCGCCGTCGATGTACTCCATCGAAAGGAAGTGCAGCCCCCCGGCCTCGCCGATGTCGAACACCCGGCAGACGTTGCGGTGCGCAACGTTGCGCGCCACCCGCACCTCGCGGTGGAAGCGCGCCAGGGCGGCGCCATCGAGCGACAGTTCCGCCGGCAGGAACTTCAGCGCCACCGGCTCGCCGAGCTTCAGATCCTCGGCGCGGTAGACCTCGCCCATGCCGCCGCGGCCGAGCAGGCCGACGATGCGGTAGCGGCCGGCGAGCACCGTGCCGGGCACGAAGCGGGCGCCGTCGAGCGAGCCAGACGATGGCGGCGGGGCCGAGCCCGGCCCGGGCTCGGTCAGGGTACGGGTGCCGTCGGCGACGGGCTCGCCGGGAGCGGGCGTCGGATCCCGATTCCCGCTCACTTTCGCTTCTCCCGCCCCCGGAACTCCGACGGATCCTCGAGCAACGCCGAGGGCACCAGCGGCCGGCCGGCCACGGCGGTGCGGAAACCATAAAACGACAGACCGATGACCAGGGCCCCGACTGCCAGAGTGTGATCGAAATACCAGGCCGAGGTGTCGGCGGTCAAAGGCCAGTAGAGGTAGAGCTCGTACATCGCGAAGCTACAGACGACCGTCAGCAGACCCAAGCGCATGATGGTCAAGATCATGACAGCGGCAAAGGCGGCTTCGAAGAATCTTGCTATGAGGCCCGCGAGAATTAAAGGCAGGCACAACACCAGTCCGACCAGCCACTTCCGCCGCAGCAGACGGAAGGCGAAGAAGAAGAAGAACAGCAGGCCCAGGCTGACGAGGATCGAAAGGAAGATCGTCCAGCCCAGGAAATTTCCGATCCCGTTCCATACCGATTCGAGGCGGTACACGCCTGCCAGCGGTCCTCTGGGAAGACGGGCCAGCGCCTTGAACGGCACCATGAGGACGCCCACCAGGGCACAACCGACCAACACGTCGCGACCGACCAGGGGATCGCGCCACCGGCCCGCGAGCAACCGGGTCCAGGCCACCATCGACGTCGGCCAGCGGCGGCGCACGAGCGGCTCGAGGGCAAGATAGAGGAGAACCACGACGAAGGCGCGGTACAGGGCCGTCGCCAGAGCCTCGAGGAAGAGCGAGAGCTCCGCCGGACCACTGAAGTGCTGCGCGCGCAGGATCCAGGACGCCAGGACGAGGCCGACGATCGCCACAGCGAGGCGACGGGCTCCATCCCGGTCGCCACGGCCGAGGCGCAGGTTGTGGCGAGCCAGGGCGGCGCCGCCGGCCAAGACGATACAGAAAACCACCCAGATCGGAGCGTCGCCGGGCCCGCCCAACGCGTTCGTCACCTCGGACCAGGGCTCGAGGATCTCGAACAGCACGACGCGCCCGCCTTCCGCCGCCGCCTCGACGTGGATCTCGACGCCGGCCGGCCGGCTGCCTTTCCAGGCGCGCCAAAGGTCGGCTCGCAGCGGCGCCACGGAAGACGGTGGCTCGGGCGCGAAGCGCCCGAAGTCGAGACCCGCCTGCTCGAACAACGAGCTCCATGCGGGCTCCGGGGAGGGGGACAAACGGGAAGTCGCGTCTTCGACCAGGACACGCAGCGCTACCAGCCGCCCGTCGGGGTCGAGCACCACCCGCCGCATGCCGGGCTCGACCAGCGGCGGATCTCCGGAGCTCACGTAGAAGCGCCCTCGACGCGTCGGCACCAGCGGCCGCGGGCTCTCGCGATACCAGTAGTGGATCGCCGCCGGCGGCCGCTGGCCCAACAGGCGCCGGGTCTGCGCCATCGTGGACGTCCGCCGCAGATGGGTGAGGTAGCGCCAGCTGGTGTCGTAGTTGCCTTTGCTGTCCGGGTTGTCGAGGTCCTGATGACCGAGAGAGCGCAGCAATTCCCGCGCTTTCTCCGCCATCACTTCGGGTCGCTTGTCGACCTCGCTCGCTGCCAGATGGAGGAAGCGGTCCGACGCCCAGAGGTTGGCGAAGAAACCCAGGACCGCGACCGCCAGGAGCGCCGCTCCCACCGCCGGGGTGAGGGTGCCCTTCCTGGGCGCCGCCGCCACCATCTCCGGCGACGGCGTCTCCCCGGCCGCCAGCGCCGCCGCCAGCGGATCGCCCCCCGGCAGGGCCGCCGACACCTCGAGCGCCGAGGACGGGCGGTCGGCCGGCTCTTCCTCCAGGCATCGCATCACCACCCGCTCGACCAATGGGTCGAGCCCTTCCACGTGGCTCGACGGCCGGCTGATCTCTCCGTGGCCGCCGCGCTCCATCAGCTGCCGCCAGTCCTCGTCAGGGAACGCCCGCTGACCGGTAAACATCTCGTAGAGCACCAGGCCCAGGGCGTAGAGATCTGTCCTCACCGAGACCTCTCCCGAGGTGATCTGCTCCGGCGCCATGTACGCCGGAGTGCCGGCGAACACGTCCTGGCTCTGCAGCTCTTCGGCCACCTGGGCCAGGCCGAAGTCGGTGATCTTGGCCCGCCCCTTGCCGTCGACCATCACGTTGGCCGGCTTCATGTCGCGGTGCAGCACGCCGGCCTCATGGGCGGCGCCCAGGCCGGCGCAGATCTGCCGCGCCAGCTCCACCGCCTTGTCGCGCGGCAGGCGGCCGATGCGTTTCAGGAGCCCCGAGAGATCCTCGCCGTCGATGTACTCCATCGACAGGAAGTGCAGCCCGCCGGCCTCGCCG
>JAAELT010000719.1 GCA_024226315.1 bacterium
AGCATCTGCCAGGGCTTCGCGCGCTCGTGGTGCGCGTTCGGCGCCGGCTGAAGGCCGGAGCGCACTTGCGGCGGCCGGTAGGGTTTTCGCGGCTTGATCTGCGGGTCGTGCGGATCGTGGCATTCGGTACAGACCGCCACCGTGCGCTCTCCCTGCCAGGACTCCAGCCTCTTGCCGTGGACGCCGAGGAAGAAATCCCGCTGGCGTTGGAAGTGGCATTGGCCGCAGAGCAGGAACGACTCGTCGAAAGAGATGGGCTGCTGCTTGAGGCTGGCCAGATGGTCGCGATCCTCTTCACCGTGGCACGTCAGGCACCAGAAGCGGCCACCGCCGTGGACCAGCTGGATCTCGTCGTGGACCATGAGCTCGCGGATCGTAGGATTGATCTCCACCTCGACGCCGTCGTGGCAGTCGGAGCAGGGGTAGTAGCCGTTGTCCTCGAGGACCGGTTGTCGCTCGCGGACCTCCAGCGGGCGGTAGCGCTCCAGCACCTCCCGCGGATCATCGAGCTGCCTGGGAACCTCGGATTCCTGAGCAAGGAGGGTTACGCCCACCAGCACGGCGATGAGCACCGGCAAGATCGCCCGGAGTCTGAGCTTTGTTGCGGCAGCCATACGCCCCTGTCCTTTCGTGCGTTGGTCACGGTGCTCGAGGGCAGCTCCGCCTGGGCCGAGCCGCTCCGGTACAGCGACTGGCAGACCCTAGGCGATCGAGGAAACCGTGACCACCTCTCTGCGGGTAGCTACCGGCACTACCCAAAAGGCGTGTCTGCACCACCCCGCAAACGTTCCGGAGACCACCTGCCAAGATATTTGCTGCCCGGCGGCTGCCGGATATCTTGCCCCCATCCGGATCGGTCTCCGATGCTGGGAGGCCCGGCTCGGGAGCCGATTCGGCGACTCTGGCCGCGGTTCGCACCACGGTGCCGACGGCGGTATCTCAGACCAAGGAGGAGATTCCCCCATGACCCACTCCAAGCTGTTTCGTTTGACGCCGGTCGGCGTCGCCCTCGTCGCCCTGCTCACCGGCCTGCCGGCGTCCGTCGCCGAGGAGGCCGAGCATGCCTTCGTCGGCACCAAGAAATGCAAGAAGTGCCACCTCAAGGAATACAAGTCCTGGGCCGAGACCAAGATGGCGAAAACCTTCGAGGTACTCAAACCGGAGATCCGCGCCGAGGCCAAGGTCGCGGCCGGGCTCGACCCGGCCAAGGACTACTCTACCGACGCGACCTGCCTGCCCTGCCACACCACCGGCTACGGCAAGGAGGGCGGCTTCGTCGAC
>JAAELT010000720.1 GCA_024226315.1 bacterium
ATCCCGGCGACATGTCGTCGCGGATCATGGACCTGGCGACGCCGATGGGCAAGGGGCAGCGGGCGCTGATCGTGGCGCCGCCGCGTACCGGCAAGACCATGTTGCTGCAGTCGCTGGCGTCGTCGATGGCGGCCAACCATCCGGAGGTGGTGCTGATCGTGCTGCTGATCGACGAGCGGCCCGAGGAAGTCACCGACATGCAGCGCTCGGTCAAGGGCGAGGTCGTCTCCTCGACTTTCGACGAGCCGGCCACGCGCCACGTCCAGGTGGCCGACATGGTGATCGAGAAAGCGAAACGGCTGGTGGAGCACAAGAAGGACGTGGTGATTCTGCTCGACTCGATCACCCGCCTGGCGCGCGCCTACAACACGGTCCAGCCGCCGTCGGGCAAGGTGCTCTCCGGCGGTATCGACGCCAACGCCCTGCACCGCCCGAAGCGCTTCTTCGGCGCCGCCCGCAACGTCGAGGAGGGCGGCTCTCTGACCATCATCGCCACGGCGCTGGTGGACACCGGCAGCCGCATGGACGACGTCATCTTCGAGGAGTTCAAGGGTACCGGCAACTGCGAGATCCACCTTGACCGCAAGCTGACCGACAAGCGGGTCTTCCCGTCGATCGAAATCAACAAGTCCGGAACCCGCAAGGAGGAGCTGCTGCGGCCGGCGGACGAGCTCCACCGGGTGTGGATCCTGCGCAAGGTGCTGAATCCGCTGTCGTCAGTCGAGTCGATGGAGCTGCTGCGCGACAAGCTGAACAAGACCCGCACCAACGACGACTTCCTCGGCGCGATGTCGAAGTAGTTTCGTTGTCCGCGAAGTCCATGCTCTCCGGCTGGGGGAGGTTGCCGCTTCCCGGGCGTCAGGTCCTCGGCGAGGATCTGGAGCGCGTCGCCCGCGGTATGCCATTAACCCGCGGGCTCGGCCGCTCCTACGGCGACTCGGCGCTGCCGCCGCCGGGTGAGGCCCGGGTGGCGGGATCGAGGCTGGCCGACCGGATCCTGTCGTTCGACCCCGACAGCTGCGTTCTGCGCGCCGAAGCCGGTTTCTCGCTCGGCGAGCTCAACCGTATCTTCTGGCCCCGGCGGTTCTCCTCGCCGGTCTTGACCGGCACCCAGCACGTGACCCTCGGTGGCATGGTGGCCGCCGACGTGCACGGCAAGAATCACCACCGCGACGGCACAATCGGCAGCCACGTGCGCCGGCTGAAGATGCTGCTGGCCGACGGCCGTGTGGTCGAGTGCTCGCGCGAATCGCATCAGGATCTGTTTCTGGCGACCCTCGGCGGCATGGGCCTTACCGGCCACATCCTGGAGGTCGAGCTGGTTCTGCAGCGCATCCCGTCACCGTGGATCTGGTCCGAGGCCGAGCGCATGGGAGGCCTCGATCGATTCCTCGCCGGCCTCGAGCAGTCGGCGGCCGAGTGGCCATTCACCGTCGGTTGGGTCGACTGTCTCGCCACGGGCCGGCACCGGGGGCGGGGGCTGCTCATCCGCGGCCGGTGGGCCGAGCCGTCCGAGGCGCCGTCCGAGCCGCCCGCGCCCCGGAAACGGCTGGTCATACCCGTCGAGCTTCCGTCCTGGGTGCTGAACCGGCTGTCGGCGCGCACCTTCAACTTGCTCTACTATCGCAAGCAGCTGCGTCGCCGCACCAGCGGCATCGCCCACCCGGAATCGTTCTTCCATCCCCTCGACGTGCTGATCGGCTGGAACAAGATCTATGGCCCTCGGGGCTTCACGCAGTACGCCTGCGTCATTCCCGAAACCGATGGCACCGCCGGCGTCCGCCGCTTCCTGGGCCTGCTGACCAGCCTCGGTGTCGCTTCGTTCCTGTGCGTCCTGAAGGACTTCGGTGGCGAGGGGGAGGGCATGCTTTCGTTTCCCAAACCCGGCATGTCGTTGTCGCTCGACATTCCGGTGCGCGGGAACATCCGTGAGATGATCGCCCGACTCGACGACTGTGTGATCGACTGCGGCGGCCGGATCTACTTGGCGAAGGATGCCTTCACCTCCGCCGAGAGCTTCCGCGCCATGGAGCCGCGCCTGAAAGCGTGGCAGGAGGTCCGGCGGCGTTGGGACCCCGACGGGCGGTTGGCCAGCGCGCAGTCGATCCGCCTCCTGGAGGATCGCCGATGAAGGTCGCGTTTCTGGGCGCCACCCGGGGCATGGGCCGGGCTCTGGCGCGGCGCATGGCCGAGCGAGGCGACGCGCTGTTCCTGCTCGGCCGTCAGGCAGAGGAACTGGAGCGCAGCGCCCGCGATCTGGAGGTTCGCGCCGGCCAGGGAGAGGTCGGGACGGCGCTCTGTGACCTGGAGCAGCCCGAGACCTTCGGCCCGGCGCTCACAGCCGCCGAGGGAGCCCTCGGCGGCGTCGACGCGGTGGTGGTGACGGCCGGCATGTTCGCCTCGCAGGAGGAGCTGGAAGCCGAACCCGCTCGCGCCCTGCGGCTGCTCGAGATCAACTTCAGCCGCACCGTGGCCTTTTGCGAGGAGGCTCGCAGGCGCCTGCTGCGGCGTGGCGGCGGCCGGTTGTGCGTGTTCAGCTCGGTGGCAGGCGACCGCGGACGCAAGCCGGTGGCAATCTACGGTGCCTCGAAGGCCGGATTGTCGCGGTATCTGGAAGCCTTGGATCACAGATTCCGCGACCAGGGCCTGATCACGGTGTGCGTCAAGCCCGGCTTCGTCAAGACCTCGATGACCGCCGGGCTCGATCCGCCGCCGTTCGCCGGCGAGCCGGACGCCGTGGCCAAAACGGTACTGCGGGCGATCGACCGTGGCCGGCCGGTGGTCTACGCGCCGCCCATCTGGCGCTGGATCATGCTGGTGATCCGCCTGATGCCGCGCTTCGTGATGCGACGAGTGGGCTTCTGATACCTGGTCAGGCGGCGGGCGGGTTGGAGACGGCTCCCACCCGGTAGCTCAGGCACCAGTAGTGCGGCCACAGCGCGACGTGCGCGTCGAGGGTTCCCGCTACCGCGTTTCGCAGCTCCTCCTTGTCGGGGAAGTTCTTCAGCAGGTTATGGCGACTGCCGTCCTTCAGCTCGCGCACCTGGAAGCTGTCGCCGTGAGCATCGACGTGCGAGATCGGGGTGCTGCTGCCCGGCACGAAGCGGTTGTCGAGGAAGACGATCAGCGCCCCGGGGCCCATGCGGTCGTGGAGCCGATCGAGGAAGAGGTCCAGGCTGCGGCGCGGGACGTGGGACCAGAAGAAGCCCGCGAAGGCTGCGGTGAAGTCCCCTTCGATCTTCTGTAGCTCGTAGGCGTCGGCGATTGCCACCTCTACCTCGCAATGACCGAAGTCCCGGGCATGAGCCAGTTGCAGGACCTCGGGGCTCATGTCCGTGGCGAGGATCGAGTCGGCGACGCTGGCGATGATCTCGGTCCAGTGACCGGTTCCGGCCGCCAACTCCAGCACACGGTGGCCGCAAAACAGTCGCCGCAGGTGCCGGAGCATGCCACGAAGATCGTCCTGGCGCTCCGGTTTGGTGTAGATCTCATCGTACTCCCTGGCGCGCAGGGAGTAGTAACGGACGAGATCCTGGTCCGCGGTCGTCATCTTCGGGTTCGCCACAGATCCTCGGCAGGTCGTGATCGACCCTGGAGCGAGGGTCAGAGTACATGATCATTCTACTCCGAACGGCCGGCGCTAGAATCTCGACGGAGCGATGGGGGAAGAGAAAGGGTGGAGAAGACGGCGCCGTACCGGGGCACGGCGCCGCCTGGGTTCCCTACGGGCAGCTCGCAAAGGCGAAGGTGTCGGTCGTCGCCGCGGCGGCATTGCCGAGGGGGTTGAAGTACTCCACGACTTCGTCGGTCTGAGTATCGGTCACCCGCAGGGTGTACTCCACGTCGGTGGTCGCCGCCGCGAAGACCCAGTAGTGATCGTTCCAGGGACAGCCGTTGAGGACCTTGACCAACATCTCCCAGTTGCTGGGGCTGAAGAAGAAGAACAAACCGGAGTCCCCCGATGCGAACTCTCCGAGCGGCACGGTCGTCGCCGATCCGGTGTTGCCATCGAAGTCTCGCCACTCCACTTCCACGTGGAAGCGGCCGTCGTTGAGGCAGTGGTTGCTAGAGGTCACGAAACAGCCCGACCCCTCCCCGTAGGACCCGTAGAGCTCGGCGCCTCCGAAGTCGCTGTAGGCATGGACCATGACGTACCACGTCCCGGGCTCGGGGGCCTCGAAGTAGCAGGTCTCGGTGTTGCCGGCGCCCAATCGAGGGGCGCAGTCGAAGTCCTCGAGGGTCGGAGAGCTTCCGTGCTTCACGTACATATCGCCGTCGCCTTCGCCGCCGGACAGCACGAACTGGAGCTCGATCGCGCCGGCCGGTACTTCCATGAAGAAATCGAGCTGCTCCCCGAGCGGGCCGCCGAGCCCGGCAAAGGGAGCACCGTTCTCGAGCTCGAAGATCTCCTCCTCCTCGCAGTCTTCCTCACAGACGTAGCTGGCCTCGAGCTCGAAGTCGGAAAAGTCGCTGAAGCCGTAGACCATGATGTACCAGGGGCCGGAGCTCGGATTCGGAATCAGAACCCCTCCGGGCGCCCCAGCCGGCACGAGGCCCGGGGATGTCGGGTGAAAGTCGAAGAGCGATGGCTGAGCATCGAACCGGATGTAGACGCCGGCATCACCGCTGCCGGAGAAGTACCCGATCCGGAGATCCTCGGCGCCTTCGGGAACCCGCACCAGGAAATGGTGCTCGTCCCTGAACTCGCCGCTGAGGCCGGTGACCGGCACGCCGTTTTCGAGTTGTTGAGTCGCCGCCGCGGGACCCGCGGTCACCGCCGCCAGGATGCAGAGCAGGCAGAAGAATCTGACGTTCTCGATGGCCTCGCGGGCTGTTTTCGATTCGAAGTTCATGTCGACCTCCATCAGGTTGCGGTTCGGTTGGCCGAGGCCGCCCGAACCATCGTTGTTGTCTCACTTCGGAAGCGGCATCGGTCGCGAAAGCGAACGGGCTACCGCTCCCTGTCCCTCTCGATTTCGTACACGCGCTTCTTGAAGGCACGGCGCTTGGCCGAGCCCCGGACGGTCGGCGCCAGGCTCCGCAAGCGCTCGCCGAGGGCGCGGTACCCGGCCTCACCGAGGCTGTTCTGGGTGCCAACGAGCCGTTTGCGGGCCATTTTGCCGACCATGTGGTCGGCGGCACCGTTTCTGGTCTTCCAGATGTTCTTCGTCCCCCGCTGGCCGAAGTGCGCGATTTCCGCCTCCGCGGCTTCGAGGATCCTGCCGACCACCTCCTCACGGCGCTGGGCGTGGTCGGTGTCCGCCGGCACGTAACCGGGAATCGGCCCGCCGTGGAGGGCGTCGAAGTAGTCGGCGAACCCCTGGATCCGGTCGGGCTCGCCGATCGAGACGACCGCGGTTTCCATCAGCGTTTCACCAAAACGCAGCGTGATCTCGAGCTCTCTCCGGTGGCCGATCAGATCGAGCGGATCCTGGTCCTCGATCCGGAAATCGACGGTCCTGGCGGCAGCTCCGCCCAGGGCGCCGAGCTCGAGCCTCTGGGCTATCCCGTCCGGTAGGGTCAAGGCCAACGAGACCTCGGCGGGAGATTCCAGGGTGGAGGCGTTTTCGGCGCGCGCGGTGACCGTTCCGGTTCCGCTGACCAGCTCGAGATCGACCTCCGTGCCGGCCAGCTCCACGACGTTGCGGACCGTTTGATCCCAGGAGCCGGCGAGGCGCTCCCCGTTGCCGAGTACCCGCAAGTCGAGGGTCAGGGCCGCGACCTCTCTGGGTGGAACATCCCGGGAAATCGTCGCGGCTGCCGAGCTGAAGCTGCGCCGGGCACTGCCCGAGAGCTCGCCGTCGAAGGCCGGCGCGGCGCCGTCTGTCCTGCCCGCGATCGTTGCCTGCCACCGCGTCGAGACCAGGCCGAGATTGGTCAGCGTGAAGACCAGGGCGACGGGCTCGCCGGGCGAGATGATGCCGTCGTCCACCGTATCGAGGCTCTCGACGCCGGTGAGCTCGAGGCTGACCACGGGCCGCGTCCGGTAGGCCTCGACCGTGTCGCGAAAGCCGTTTCGATAACCGTTCCGGCCGCCCGTGCCATCGGCATACGACGCGTCGAAGGCCGCTTTGGAACGCTGCGCGTAGGCCCGCTCCAGCTCCTCGGCCTGGGCCCGGTAGTAGGTGGACTGGCGGCCGAGGCTGTAGCCGACGCTGTAGCCCAGGTCGGCGCCTTCATCCAGCCCGCGACGGAAGTACCTGGCGTAGTAGGAGTAGCTCCGGGAGTCATACTCCTGGAGGAAGGCCTGTTTGAAGATGGCCGGGAGATCCGGGTTGCCCGGAAGCCCCTCGGGCGGGTACCAGCTCTGGGGGTGGTCAACGGCGAGCATCGCCCAGGGGCTCTGCTCACGCGCGTCGGTGTGAAAGAAGAGCCTCCAGGCCTCTTCCATCGAGACCGACGGGCTGTCTCGGGCCCAGTCGGCCGCCTCGTCCAGCTCCCAGACGGCATAGGCGTGGGGGAAGCCGAGCTGGCGGCCGGCCTGCTGAAAGGGAAGGTCGGCGCCGTGGTCGTCGACGCGGATCCTCTGGCGGTAGCCGAGATCGTCTTCGATCATCTCCCGGATGCCGGGTCTCGGCAGCAACCGCTCGGCAACGCCCCACTCCGGCGAGTAGGACGTGACGAGGGCACGCTCGTCGAGCCGATCGTCCAGCGGGTGGCCGTTGTCGAGGATCGCCTCGAATCGGCGCACCGCGTCGCCGTGACCCCGTTCGCGGCCTTCCTCGGCGGCTCGGGCGCGGACCTCGTCCAGCTGATCCTCGATCAGGCGCTGGATGAAACCGCCGGGCACATGGACCGAGTCTCGCCCCTCGATCAGGTCGATGCGTCTTCCGGAGCCGTCAGCGAGACCGGATTCCCTGCCGCGACCGTACCCGGCCAGAAAGCCGTCGTGCTGGCCGCTCGGCGTGCCCAGGGACGTGGCCATCGCCTGGCCGTAGTTGCGGCCGTAGACGCAGACCTTCCCGGAAACGGGCTCGGAATATCGGTCGCAGTCCACACCCCGGTCATGGTGGTCGAACCGTTCGGGGTGGCGAAAACCGTGGTCGTAGTGATGATGCTGGGGCTGCAGAGCTCGCCGATAGCCGCGGTCGGCATGGGCGTCCCATCCGCCGACGGCCAGGGTCAAGGCTCCGAGGCCCAGAACCAGTTTCTTGCTGATCATTGGCTCACCTCGTGAAAGTCTGTGGTTTCCCCGAGCTCGGGGGGGCCAGCCCAGACAACCCGCCAGCGACCGAACCCGGCCCCCGGCGGGCTGTCTCGAGCGGCGAAGGTCACATGCGCCAGCCGACGCCCAGGGAGAACAGCGCGTCGGTGCTCGACAGGTCCTTCGCCAGCGCCACCCCGCGCACTTCGGGGCGCACGTAGAGATGCTGGCCGGCAGCGATCTCGAGCCCCAGCCCGAGGTGCACCGTCATCTCGTCGCTGGCGAAGTCGGAGCCGAAGATCATCCCCGGTCCGCCGACCGCGTAGGCGGCGACCCGGCCTCGGTTCTTCAAGTAGGCCTTGGCCGAGAGGTCAGCCAGCCAGGCATCGTAGTTGCCGTACTTGCTGAGACTGCCTTCGACGGCGAAGCGGTTGTTGAAGTGGTACGCGCCGCGCACCCCGATCTGCGTCTCGTATCGGCTCTCCAGAGGTTGCTCGGTCGGGATGTCCGAGGCGAACGAGGAGACGAAGATCTCGAATTGAGGGCCGTCCGAGACGAGGTTCCCGCGGATCGCGGGCTCCGACTGCGCGTGGGCGGTGGCTACCCCGAGCACGGCCAGAAGCGCCGTGATCAAGAGGGTTCTTGCTGGTCTGGTGTTCATTTTGACCTCCTGTATGGGTCGGTTCTGCCCGGCCGCCGGAAGCGGCCGAACGGTTTCGGTCGGGAAACGCGGGCTGCCAATCACGAGATCGTGAGACAGCGGGCCGACCGAGAAGGTCGTTGCCGCGTCAGGGTGTGGGTTCTTCGTGGTGTCGGGCATCTTGCGTTTCCCTTCGGTGTTGCCCTGGAAGCGGCATCGGCGGCAGGAAGCGAACGGATTGGACGCCAGAGGCGCTTTTCCCCACCCCCCAGGTAGGGGCAACCCTGCCTCTTGGCGTGGCACGGCCAACCCGATCGGGTGTTGATCTCAGAGAGATCGACGCCCCAATCATGGTTGCGGCATCGCTCTCATCCGTTCGCTTTTGTCGACGGATGCCGCTAACCAGATGAGGACGCTCCGAGCGGACACGAGGTCGGCTCGAACAGCGCCTTTTTTCAATACTCCGAGCGGCATCGGAGAGTCCAAGTGGGAGCTGTGCACATGAAATCATGCAAACGAGGGACTCTGATCTGGCTATTGAGTGCAGGATGTCTGTGGGCCGGGATGGCGCTCGGCCAGGCGGATAGCGGCCGAATCGAGGGCAAGGTGGTGACGTCGGACGGCATCGGTGTCGGCGGTGTGAGCGTGGTGCTCGAGGGGACGTCCGTCTCCCAGACCACCGATGCCACCGGACAGTACGCTTTCACCGGGGTTCCGGCAGGGAGCCTCTCAATCACCTTCTCGCTGGGCGATAGCTCGGCCGTCGAGTCGGGGGTGGAGGTGACCGCCGGAGCCACCACGGCCCACGACGTGACGGTCGATTGGCAGCTGGGCTTCGCCGAGACGATCACCGTCCACTCGGCGTCGCGCCGGACGGAACGCATCGTCGAAGCCCCGGCTGCGGTCACCATCGTGACCGCGGAGGAAATCGAGCGACACGCATCGACGGGTCAGCTCCCCAAGCTGCTCGAGTTCACTCCCGGTGTCGAAGTCACGCAGAACGGCGTCTACTACTACAATTTCAACACGAGAGGATTCAACAGCTCGCTCAACCGCCGGGTTCTCGTCCTGATCGACGGCCGTGACCCCTCCACACCCTCCCTGGGGACGCAGGAGTGGTCCGCCATCCCGTTCCCGTTGGACGAGCTCGAGACCGTAGAGCTGGTCCGCGGGCCGGGCTCGGCGCTCTACGGCGCCGACGCGTTCAACGGCGTGCTGAACATGACGACCAAGAGCCCGCGCACCAGTCAGGGCGGTCAGCTGCGGTTCACTGGGGGTGAGCTCGCCACCATGAAGCTCGACCTCCGGCACGCCGCCGAGCTCGGCGGCGGCTGGTACTACAAGATTCTCGGCGGCTATGCCGAGCACCATGATTTCACCCGCGCGCGGACCACGTCGGTCGAATACTCGGTCCCCTGTACCGCGGCCGGAGAGGTGGACTGTCTACCTCCGGAGGTCGTCTCACCGATCTTCGACCGGAACAAGATCCTCTTCGGCACTGTGAGGTTCGACAAGGCCCTTGGCAACGGCAACGTCTTGACCCTGGAAGGCGGCACGGCTCGCATCGAGGGTATGACCCCCTTGACGCCCGTCGGCCGCATGCACCTGGTCGACGGCGACCGGCCGTGGCTGCGGATCAACCTGAACAGTCTTCATTGGAACGTCCTCGCGAACCACACTCTGCGCGACATCGACCACGTCGCGCTGGCGACCGACGTGCCCAATTCCCTCGATGCGTCTCGGACGGGCCTCGAGGCTCAGGGCAATACCGACTTCGCAGATGGCCGGGGTTTCCTCGTCGGTGGCATGTCCCTGATGGAGAAGAGAGTCGACTCGGCAGACCGGCAAGGGATTCAGACACTCCTGTTCGAGTCCAAGGACGACCCTTTCTACGGCGTGTTCGGGCAGGTCGAGTACGGCTTCACCGATCGCCTCAGGGGCGTGCTCGCCGCGCGCTGGGACGACAGCCCGCTCTATGACGCGCAGTTCTCCCCGCGCGCCTCAGTGGTCTACGCTCTCTCTTCGCGGCAGAGCCTGCGGCTGTCCTACAGCGAAGCGTTTCAGGTCCCCAATCACCTGGAGCTCTTCGTCGCCATCGACGTCGCCGAGCCCGTACCACTCCAGTTCCTGGAGCCGATCTGCACCGCCGGCGGTTCGGCCTGCGGTTTCGACCGGGGAGTGCGGGTCATGGCGGTCGGCAACGAGGATCTCGATCCTGAGCGAATCACGAGCGTCGAGCTCGGGTACTCCGGCCTCCTCGGCAAGAACTTCTACCTGACGCTCGATCTGTACGATCATGAGATCGTCGATTTCATTACCGATCTGATCGGTTTCGTCAATCCCACGATCGGCGGGCCGATCCAGGACAACTTCCCGCCGTACATGCCGCCGGACGATCTTGCAGACGCGCAGGCGGGGGCGCTTCTGGCGCTCCTGGAAACGATTCTGCCGCCACCGCTGTTCGCAATTCTGTCGAACGCCCCGAACGGCGATCCGATCTTCACCGCCTTCTCTGCCGCAAACTTCGGCGAGGTGCGCACCGAGGGTTTGGAGATCGGGCTGTCCGGACGCCTCGGCGAGCGCTGGACTGTCGATTTCAACTACAGCTATTCGGACTTCGACGTCCGCCAACAGCTGAACGAGGATCCGGTGCTGCCCAACACCTCGGCGAACAAGTTCGGAATCGGTCTCTCCTACGTCGGCGCGCGCCTGGATACGGCGCTCAAATACCGATACACCGAAGGATTCGACTGGAATTCCGGGTTGTTCACCGGCCCGGTGCCGTCCTACGACATCGTCGATCTGACGGCAAACTACCGGATCACACCGCGGGTACGGGTGGGCCTCGACGTCAGCAACCTCCTGAACAACCGCCATTACGAGCTGTTCGGAGGAGATCTTCTCGATCGCCGCGCGCTGGCGCACGTCTCATTCTCGTGGTAGCGGGTTCCTGGGGCGCTGCGGTCGTTCCGGCGACAACTCTTCGAGCAGTGCCTCGGCCTCCTTCAAGTCCGCGGTGTCGAAGCCCTCGGTGAACCAGCCGTAGATCTCGGCGAGCAGCTCGCGGGCCTGCTGCCGCCGGCCCTGGTTCTGCCACAGCCGGCTCAGACTCATGGCCGCCCGCAGCTCGAGGGATCTGGCGCCCAGCCGTCGGGCGATCTCGAGGGCGTGATGAAAGCGGCCCTCGACCTCGGTCTCGGCTTCTCCAAGCGACAACCGTAGCTCTCCTTCGAGCCGATATAGCTCAGCGAGCCACCACTGCTCGCCGGTTTTCTTCGCTACGCTGAGAGCCTCGGCGAGGACACGCAACCCTTTCTCCTCACGCCCCGCCGCTGCATACGCTTCGGCAATCATGGACAGGAAGTACAAACCGCACAGATCCATGCCGGTGGCTCTCAAGCCGTGCAAGCCCTCGTGCATCTGCGCGATCCCTTCCTCGAATCGACCTTCCTGGGTCATCGCCCAGCCCAGGATCTGCTGTTGTGTCGTCAACCACGCGACGAATCCGTGTTCGGTCGAGATCACGATCGCCTCGCGCGCGTTTTCCCGGGCTTGCGCAACATCACCGCGGCATTGGAGAGGAAGACTGACCCACGCGAGATTGTGGGCGATGCTGAACGGGTAGGCGATGGCTCGGGCTCGGGCAATCGACTCGCGGCCGCGTTCGATCGCCTGATCCGGATAGCCGAGCAACCAAAGGGTCCAGGTCAGGTCGGCTCCGGCTTCCACGCCGGAGTGATGCCCGTAGACGAAGCCCAGAGAACGGTGCCGCTGCGGGTCGTAGAGGTCGGTCGCCCGCTCGAGGTTCTGGCGAGATTGGGCCAGCTCTCCGAGCCACAGGAGGGTGCTCCCCAGGGCATGATGGGCGGGGATGAGGGTGTCCGAGCTCCCCTCCGTCTGCGCCAGGTCGAGCAGCTTCTTGGCTTCCAGGTGCGCTGCCCGCAGCTCCCCGATGCATGCGGAGTAGAGCCAGTGGCCCCACAACATCGGAAGAAGCTGTGGTGTCTCACCGGCCATCTTGCACAGCTCTCTTGCGCGAGCATAGGCCTCGCCGACCTCCGGGGCGGCCCAGCCCCTGGTCAGCATGAGAGCCGGTGGCAGCACGGTGTGCAAGACCAACTCCTGTCGCGTCGCTTCGGCGGCATCCGGCAGCAGCGGCAGCAGATCCAGACCGCGGCGCGCCAGCACGATCGTCTCCTGATGGGCAGAGACTCGAAACGCGTTCTGGGCCGCGAGGCCAAAATACTCGACGGCGTGCACTGGATCTCTTGCCGCCTCGAACAGCACTGCCAGCTCGGAGGCCACGGTCCCGCTCCGCTCTCCGTAGAAGCCCATGAGCGCCTCCGCGACGGCCAGGCTCAACCTCGCCTGTTTCGTCCGCGTCAGCGACGCGTAGAGCTCGTTCTGGTAGAGCACGTGCACGAACCGGTAACGCAGGGTGAGGGCGAGATCAGGAAATACCCGTTCTGCCAAGAACCGCACGAACCCGTGATCGCGATCCAGAGCCTGGAGACGTTCCTCCACCTCCTCCGCATCCATCTCCAGGACCCGCCCCACCACAGCCGTGTCGAATTCGTAACCCTGCACGCCGGCCACCACCAGCAAGCGACGATTGTCCTCGCTCAAATGATCGACCTTGCGCCGGATCATGCTGCGCACAGAGTCGGGAAGCTCGAGTTGGATGTCCGATACGGTCTGCGAAAGCGTCCAGCAGCCCGCTTCCTCGACGATCACTTCGCGATCTCGAAGGTAGCGGACCAGGTCGGCCATGAAAAGTGGGCTGCCTTCGGTCTTGTCATGGATGAGCTTCGGGAATTCCTCCGGGAAATCATGCTCGGGGAACTCCAGCGACAGGTACTCTTCGATGTCACTGAGCCTCAGAAAACTCATCTCGACTTCCCGGCACAGGCCGCGAGCCACGAGATCCGGGCGGATTTCGAGGAACGGATGCTCGGCCAGCAGCAGTTCCTCCGGCCGGTAGGTGGCCACGATCAGGATCCGCAGCGCCTCGAAGCGACCGGCAAGATAGGCGAGGAGGTCGACAGTCGAGGCGTCTGACCAGTGCAGGTCGTCGAAGAAGAAGACCACCGGCCGCTGCTGGCAGAGCTCCTCCAGGAACGCGGCGAGCTCGCGTTTGATCCGCTCCTGGGTGGTGCCGCGCACGCTGTCGGCGAGGCCGGCATCGGAGGGGTCGTCGGGGGAAAGCGAGGCCAGCTGCACATACCACCACGGCGCTGCCCGCCGCATCAGCCGGGCCACCGACCCATCCGCTCGACTCTTGAGCAGGCTTTCGAGCACGTCGAGGAAGGGCAGATACGCCTCGGCGCCCGCCAGGCGCTCGGAGCAGCGACCGCGAGCGATCGTGAGGGCCGAAGGGCTGTCGGCCAGCTCGGCCAGATAGTCCTCGACCAGCGTCGTTTTGCCGATGCCCGGCTCGCCCGCCACGCAGAACAGGAGGCCGCCGCCGCCGGCCACGGACGCGAGGCCCGCGGCGAGCTCCGCGCGCTCCTTCTCGCGACCCACTGTGTGGCGCTTGGGCTTGGACGCCGCCAGCGATTCCGCGACGAACGCGGCTTCGCCCGACTCGAGTTGCCACCTCAGCTCATTGAGCGCGTCGCGCAGGTCGCGGGCGGTCGGATACCTCTGCTGCGGATCTTTGGCCAGGCAGCGCTCGGTGATCCGGCCCATCTGAACCGGCAGGCTCGGGCGCAGCGCGGTGACCGAGCTGGGGGCTTCGCGGAGAATGGCGGAGATCAGCTCAGCCGCCGACGCGCCCTGAAACGGCCGCCGGCCCGTGCTCATCTCGTAGAGCACGATGCCGAGAGAGAAGATGTCGGAGCGGGGGCCGATGGTCCGACCCCGCACCTGCTCGGGTGCCATGTAGGGCACCGTGCCCAGCATCAGGCCGGAGCGGGTCAGCTGTGAAACGCCATCGATCGGCAGCGCCCGGGTGGCGACGTCGCTGCCCTCCGGCGCCATCTCGAGCCGCGGCACCTTGGCGAGGCCGAAATCCAAGACCTTCACCAGCCCGGAGTCGCTCACCATGATGTTGGCGGGCTTGAGGTCGCGGTGGGTGATGCCTTTCTCGTGGGCCGCGCTCAACGCCTCAGCGAGGGGTAGCGCGATTCTCAGGATGTCGCCGGGGGGCAGGCCGCCCTCCGGGATCACCTCGGCCAGGGTCTTGCCTTCCACCAGCTCCATGGTGATGAAGGACAGGTCCTCGGCCTCCTCGACCGCGAAGAGGGTCACGATGTTGGGATGGTTCAGGGCGGCGACGATTCGCGCCTCGCGGCGGAAACGCTCCAGCCGCTCGGGATGTCTCGCCATATCGGCCGGCAGCGCCTTGAGCGCCACCCGTCGGCCGAGCTTCTGATCCTCGGCCAGGTAGACCTCGCCCATACCGCCGGCGCCGAGCCGCTCGACGATCCGGTAGTGCAGCACGGCTCGGCCGGGAGCCAGGCCCTCCGTGGGGGTAAGCGCCCGCTCCAGCTGTTCGTATTCCCTGATGCAGTCCCGGAGCGGCTCGAGCAGCTCGGGATGGTCGCGGCAGAGCTCTTCCGGTTCGAGGACCACTCCGTGCAGCTGGCGCTGTTCGACGTAGCGTCCGAGCAGCTGCTCGAGCCTCGCTGCGTCGGGCTCGTTCCCGGGGCTCATGGCATCGCCCGGAGCTTCAGGGTCAGGGCGGTCATGGCCCGCGCCAGCTGCATGCGGCAGGCGTCGGGGCTCTTGCCCAGGAGCTCGCCGATCTCGGGAAAGCTCAACTCTTCGAAGTGCCGGAGCAGGATGACTTCGCGTTGAGCTTCGCCCAGGGCGTCGAGCGCTTTCTCGAGACGCTCGGAGTCCTCCTGCAGCTGAAGACGGCTGGCTTCCGTGCGCACCTGCCGGGCGACGGGATCCACCCGCTCGTTCAATGTCGTGTCGCGCGCGGCGTTGCGTTTCTGGCGGCCATGGAAGTCGGCCTGATCGCAGATCTCGTCGCGGGCGATGGTGCCCATCCAGGCCATCAGCGAGCGGCTGCCGGAGCCATCGAAGCGATCGAGTCCCTTGAATGCCTTGAGCAGGGTGGCCTGGAGGATGTCGCGTGACTCTAGGCGGCACCGGAGCTGGGGGCCCAGGCGCAGGCGGATCAGTGCGTGCAGGCGACCGCCGTAGCGCTCGAAGATGGCGTTGATCGCTTCGCGGGAGCCCTGCCTTGCTTGCTCGAAAAGCCGCGAGCTTTCCTCTGGACCCATGGTGGTTCCAGTCTACCAGTCTGACCTTCCGCCAAGGGCGCGCGAGCTGCCCCGTTCGCTTTCTGTAGCGGATGACGCTTCCAGAGAGAGAGAGAGAGGTTGAGGAAACCGCGACGAATTCACCGATCCATGGAGGAACGAAACATGCGTAAGATTTTTTTGACGGTCCTCGCATTCCTGTTGACGGCGGCCCAGGCGATGGCCTCCGACTACCAGATCATCGGAACCACCACGTCGCAGGACGGCGCCCTCGTCCGCACCGAAGCGACCGTTCAGGTGGGGGAGAATCCACTCGACCAGTTCAAGATGATCCGTCTGGTCAAGGACGACGCGATCGAGGGCTCGCGGGGTTCGATCCTGCTCCTGCCGCCGGCCGGCTTCTCGTTCACCTTCTACGAGCTGCGCGACGTGGCCGACTCCGACGACGAGAACGGCGACAGCGACAGCTCGGCCCGTGACTCCATCGCCGAGATTCTCGCCCGCCGCGGCTACGACGTCTACGGCTACTCACCGCGGGTCGACGGCATTCCGGCTGGCAGCTGCGAAGCCGGGGTTCTGGACTGCTCGGCGATGGCGCACTGGGGTCTGCGGTCGATGGTCGAAGACGCGGCGTTCATCCGCGAGTGGATCGAGCAGCTCCAACCCGGGTCACCGGTCGTCATTGGCGGGGCTTCGCTGGGCGCGATGCAGGCGATCGCCACCGTCAACTCTCACCCCGAGAAGTATGACGGCACCATCGTCTGGGAGGGTTCGCTCTACAGCGAGGATCCCGGCGTCGTCGCCCAGAGCGAGGCCTATTGCGTCGGGCTCGGGGCCGCGGTCGACGCTGGAATCGTATTCGACGGCGTGACCTTCAACGTCTTCCAGCAGCTGGGAAAGCAGGTCAACCTGGCGCCGTCGGGACTGACGCCGAATCCGCTCTTCCCACCAGTTCTCACCAACCATCAATCCCTGGTCGTCGCGCTGGCCCTGCCCACGCCGGGGCCGCTCAGCATGCCGGTCCCCGGTTACATCCTGGCGAACGGCACCATTGCGAAGGAGTTCGGGCTGTTCTTCGCCTCCGACGCCAGGCTGGTGGCGAGCGCCGAGCGCCTGTACGACTACTTCCCGCTGGCGGTCCTCCGCGACCTCCACTGTTCATACGCCGGCATCGACGACCAATTCGTCGACGGTCTCGGCAGCTTCACCGGGCCGGTGCTGGCGATCGGCGCCGGTCATGGCTACGGCCCGTACCTGCAGGACCAGCTCGATCGTTTCGGCTCGCGCGAGGTCGAGCTCCGGGTCGAGCCCGACTTCGGTCACCTGGACCACTTCTGGTCCGACCAGCACCGCGCGTTCGTGGAGCGGCCGGTTCTGCGTTGGCTGCGGCGTACTCTGCGTTGATGTACCGATCGGCGCCGGCCGGGGGCCGCGAGCGGTGGGCACGGCACGGCGCCGATGCTTCTATCCCAGGATGCCGTCGAGGGTCTCGATGCCGTACATCGGCGGGATGCCGGAGGCGAACTCGGCGGTCAGGCATTCGCTGTCGAGCAGCAGGCGGTCGCCTTCGATGATCTTCTCGGCGCGCAGGCGCTGGGCCCAGTCGATGATCCGGTCGATGGTGGGCACCGCCAGCTCCAGCCGGTCGGCGATCCACTTGGCGATCGCCAGGCCGTAGAAGATGTCGTCGGTGAAGAAGCGGTGATCGGTGTCGATCGCCCACTCGCCGCTCGCCAGCCGCTTCGTCGGCGGCTTGATCGCGCCCAGGGTCGGAGAGGTGCGGAACGACTCGCGGATGTCGGTGTTCTCGGACTGGTACGACAGTCGTTCCAGGGCCAGGTAGTCGAGCATGAGCTCGAAGTCCTCGTCAGGGTAGCGTGCCTTGAGGGCTTCGCGGATGGTGGAGTAGTCGGCGTCGAGCTCCTGCAGCAGGTCGGCGGACCTCTGGTCGAAGTCACGGTAGAAGTAGGGGATCTCTTCCTCCGAGTGCCAGCGCCCGCCGTGCTCGAGGAACAGGCCGTAGCAGCGCGAGGGGTGGATGATCTGGTTGTCGACCGACAGGGTCAGCGACAGGAAGCTGCCGGACTGCCGGAACGCCCCCTTGCCCAGCCACCGCTCGCAGACCGCGGGCAGGAAAGCCCGATTCAGCTCCTCGAACCGCCCGGCCGGCGACACCGCCGCCACGTTGACCGCCTTGCAGCCGTAGGTCACCCCCACCTTGCCGTAATCGACGATCCTGCAGATCCAGGGGATGAGACCCACCGCGAAGGTCGTCAGGTTGTCGCGTCCGAGCTTCTCCGCGATCTCGCGCACCATCCAGTTGAAGCCGGCCTGGCCGTAGATGGTGCCGACGAACACCTCCTTTCCGGTCGCCAGGTGGGGCCCGAGCTGATGGAGTGCGATGCGGTACTTGCACACCGGCATGCACAGGACCACGACATCGGCGTCCGGCACCACCTCGGCCGGATCGGCGCTGATCTTCGCCAGCGTGCCGTGAAAGATCTGCTGGACCTCGCCGTGGATCGACTGGAGTTGGAGATCCACCTCGCTCGACCATTCCTCGGGCCGGCGGGTCAGCAGGTTGACTTCGAATCCAGCGCCGGACAGAAACGGGATGAGCACGTGCGCGCTCGCCCCGCCGCCGACGATGGTGACGACTTGGCTCTCAGGTTCGGTCATCGGTTGTCCCTCGTTGCGTGATCGAGCGCCGGCCGAGCTCGCGCCCGTCCGGCGCCGGGCTCCCGGAAGGACGATTATGGGGGCTCGGCCGTCCGAGCTCACCACACGACGGAACGGGACTCGACCCACCCTTCGAGGGGGCGCGGTGTATGATCGACCTTTCACCAGGAGGGGACATGGCGCGTTTCGATGTCTTTATCGCCTATGCCAGGCTGGACGAAGGTCATGCCCGCGAGCTCTATGAGGCTCTGACGAAGGAGCTCGAGCCGACGGCGGGAACGGTTCCGAGCGCGAGTCGAGCCCGCCCATTGACCTCGGGAACGGTTCCGAGCGCGAGTTGAGCTTGCTCATTGACCTCGGGAACGGTTCCGAGCAGGGGGTCGATCCACCCAATTGAATTGGGAACGGTTCCCGGCGGGATTTCAAATCCCCAATCCGGCTGGGAACGGTTCCCGGCGCGACTTCAAATCCCCAATCCGGCTGGGAACGGTTCCCGGCGCGATTTCAAAGCCCCATTCGCGCCGGGAACGGCGACAGAGGTCGTCGGGGCCGTCCAGCGATCCTCAGGACGCGACCCGCGCCAGGATCTCCTCGATCCCCTCGCCCCGCACCTGCTCGACGTCGTCCTGGTACTTGAGCAGCACGCCCAGGGTGTCGCTGACGTTCTCGGGCGTCAAAGCGGTCTGGTCGAGGGCGGCGAGCGCGTTGGCCCAGTCGAGGGTCTCGGCGACGCCGGGGCGCTTGTAGAGGTCTTCCCGGCGCAGGGCCTGGACGAAGTCGACGACCTGGCGCGACAGGCGCTCGGCGGCGCCGGGGGCCTTGGAGCGGACGATTCGGTACTCCTTGTCGGCGTCGGGGTACTCGATCCAGTGGTAGAGGCAGCGGCGCCGCAGGGCGTCGTGGATCTCGCGCGTGCGGTTCGAGGTCAGCACCACCACCGGGGGACTGCTGGCGCGGATGGTGCCGAGCTCGGGGACGGTGATCTGGAAGTCCGACAGCAGCTCGAGCAGGAAGGCCTCGAACTCCTCGTCGGCGCGGTCGAGCTCGTCGATCAGGAGTACGGGCGGGGACGGGTCGACGGACCTGACGGCCTGGAGTAGAGGCCGCTCGAGCAGGAACTCGGGGGTGAACAGGCTGTGGCGCGCCTGTTCCAGATCGTTGACGCCGGTGGCCTCGAGCAGGCGGATCTGGAGCATCTGGCGGCTGTAGTCCCACTCGTAGACGGCGGTGGGCACGTCCAGCCCCTCGTAGCACTGGAGGCGGATCAGGCGGGCGTCGAGCAGCGTCGAGAGCGCCTTGGCGACCTCGGTCTTGCCGACGCCGGCCTCGCCCTCCAGGAACAGGGGCTTGCCGAGGCGCAGCGCCAGGAAGATGGAGGTCGCCAGGCTGCGCTCGGCGAAGTACAGCCCGGCGGCGAGTCGCTCCTGGAGCTCCTCGATCGAGGTGGGGTGGGACACTGTGAGAGCGCTACGAGATCGCCCGATCCCGCGCCAGCTTGAGCGCCCGCTGACCGTAGACTCTCGCCAGCTCGACGCGGTACTCGCCGGAAGCATGGACGTCGCCCAGGGGATCCTCGATCTGGATGTTGTCGTCGACCGCGCGCTCGATGTCGGCGTCGCCGAGAGTCGAGTTCTTCAGAGCGGCGCCGACGCCTGGAGCCGGGTGTGGCGTATCGGTGACGCCGTTGAAGCACAGGTGCGCCTCCCGGCAGACGTGGCCGCGGTCGAGCAGGATCACCGCGGCGGCGCCGCAGATGGCGTAGCCGGAGGCCGGGTGCTCGAACTTGACGTAGCCGGTGCCGCTGGCGGTCTGCAGGCGCGGGACCTGGACGGCGGTGATGATCTCGTGGTCGCCGACTTCGGTCTCGAGCAGGCCGGTGAAGAAGTCGACCGCCGCCACGTTGCGTTCGCCGGTAGGTCCCGCGATGTGGATGCTGGCGCCCAGGGCCACCAGCACCGCCGGCAGGTCCGAGGCCGGGTCGGCATGGGCGATGTTGCCGCCGATGGTGCCCTTGTTGCGCACCTGCGGATCGCCGATGTGGCCGGCGGCCTCGGCCAGCAGCGGGCAGTCCCGCCGCAGCACGTCCGAGGACGCGATCGTGGCGTGCGAGGTCAGGGCACCGATGCGGATGGTGCTGTCGTGGTGGCTGATGCCGCGCAGGATGTGAATGTGGCCGATGTCGACCAACGCTGATGGCTGGGCGAGGCGCAGCTTCATGATCGGCAGCAGGCTGTGCCCGCCGGCCAGCACCTTGGCGTCGTCGTGGCGGTGGAGAAGGGCCACCGCCTCTTCGACGCTGGCGGCGCGGAAGTAGTCGAATTTCGAGGGATACATCGTCTAGCCTCCAGTCTGCCGATGTTACGGCCGGTGAATCGCCCGCCAGACCTTTTCCGGCGTCAGCGGCATGTCCAGGTGGGTGACGCCGTGGGGCGACAGGGCGTCGACGACGGCGTTGGTCACCGCTGCCGGCGAGGCGATCGAGCCGGCTTCGCCGACCCCCTTGACCCCCAGCGGGTTGTGCGGGCACGGGGTGACGGTGCGGTCGGTCTCGAACGACGGCAGGTTGTGGGCGCGCGGCACGGCGTAGTCGAGCAGCGTGCCGGTCAGCAGCTGGCCGTTGTCGTCGTAGACCGCGTTTTCCCACAGCGCCTGGCCGATGCCCTGGGCCAGACCGCCGTGGACCTGCCCCTCGACGATCATCGGGTTGATGACGTTGCCGACGTCGTCGACGCAGACGTAGCGCCGAATTTTAACCTCGCCGGTCTCCGAGTCGATCTCCACCACGCAGACGTGGGTGCCGAAGGGGTAGGTGAAGTTCTCCGGGTTGTAGAAGCTGGTCTCCTCCAGCCCCGGCTCGATGCCGTCGGGGATGTTGTGGGCGAGGTAGGCCTGGAGCACCACGTCGCCCCAGCCGACGGTCTTGGACGGCACGCCCTTGACCCGGAACTCGCCGCCCTCGAACTCGACGTCGTCCTCTGCCGCCTCCAGCAGGTGGGCGCCGATCTTCTTCGCCTTGGCGATCACCTTGTCCAGGCTCACCGCCAGGGCGCTGCCGCCGACCGCCGCCGAGCGGCTGCCGTAGGTGCCCATGCCGAACTGTACCTCGCCGGTGTCGCCGTGCACCACCTCCACCTGGTCGACGTCGATCTGCAGCCGGTCGGCGACGATCTGGGCGAAGGTGGTCTCGTGCCCCTGGCCGTGGGACGAGGAACCGGTGTAGACGGTGACGGAGCCGGTGGGGTGCACCCGCACCTTGCCCGACTCCCACAGGCCGGCCTGGGCGCCCAGCGCCCCGACCACCTGCGACGGCGCCAGCCCGCAGGCCTCGATGAAGCTCGACAAGCCGATGCCGAGCAGCGTCGAGTCGCCGGCCTCGCGGCGCCTCGTCTGCTCGGCGCGCAGGCCGTCGTAGTCGGCCATCTCGAGCACCCGGTCCATGGCGCCGTCGTAGTTGCCGCTGTCGTAGGCCAGGGCGACCTTGGTCTGGTAGGGAAAGGCGTCCGGCCGCACGAAGTTGCGGCGCCGGATCTCCACCGGGTCGAGACCGGCGGCGTTTGCCGCCAGGTCGACCAGCCGCTCGACGACGAAGGTCGCCTCGGGCCGGCCGGCGCCGCGGTAGGCGTCGACCGGGGTGGTATGGGTAAACACGCCGGTGGTCGCGACGCTGATCGCCGGGACATCGTATTGGCCGGACATC
>JAAELT010000721.1 GCA_024226315.1 bacterium
ACCAGCGTCAGCAGCCGCTGCGCTGCCCGTTCCGGACCGCGTGAGGCGCTATCGCAGCGCAACGAATGCATGTCCTCAATGGGCGTGAAATATAGTTTTTAGCCAACGCAGGATCTAAATGCTGTCTTGGACAAGAGTGAGTAGAGGAAGGTCCTGGGCGGCGGTCTCCATTTGGCGAGGTCTGGGTCTGATCGGCCGCCTCCTTGAGGTCGCCGACAAATGGGTCAATTACGCATCGATGGCAGAAGAGGACCTAGACCTGTACTTGAACAAGCTGGAACGCCAATGGAGAAAGCGTCTGGAGTCGCGACGCACCGCTCTTCGGAAGAGAATGGAAAACGAGGGGCTCAACCCGGACGAGAAGCCGGGGCCTGACAACAGGGAGCCGAAGCGTTTGGTAGACGGGTGCAATCGGATAAATATTGAAATTGAAGAACTCGAACATATAGGCAGATCGCCTGGTCGGCGCGAGCGTCTTCTGCGCTTTGTAAGAGAGAAACAGATCCAAGGCATGATCAGAACCCACTCGATTAGCGGTATGGTGGCGGAGCCCTTCCTCGGCCAGCAAGAGGAGGACGAGCGGCTGTACATCGGATTCAGAGCCTGGGATTCGAACGAGCAGAAGGAACGGATTCGAGACCTTGCTAGGATAGTCTACATTTGGCTCGAGGCGATCAAAAACATGAGAGTTAAGGTCATGCCTAACTCGGACAGCGATTGGATCTACTGGAGAAATTGTTTTATACGGAGACTCCATGGAGAGTATATCGTTGGCGATTTGATGCCCAGGATGAACCTAACCTGCGTCGAATCCCCACAGGAAGGCGAACTTCTGTGGAACGAAACCGAGGAAAAGCTGCCGGGCTACCACCACTCGAACGCCTGGACCGCTCTTGAGGGGTGGGTGCGCGCCCTGCTCCTCTACTGGGAAGGATCCGGAGAAGTCTTCGATATTCTGAAGGACTGCCCTGTCTTGAGACCGCTGCGAAAACTCAACGAAGATCGCGATGAGTTGAAGGAGATTCTTGGCCTGAGACACGAGTTCCTAGTACATGCCTTGAGGCACCTGAGAGGGGATGGAAATGCTCTGAGAGCGAGAGCCGGCGTCACCGAGAGTGATTTATTCAAATGGATTCATCACCGGAGAATCCACGTGGAGATGGAGACGAAGGCCTTATTGAAAGGAATAGAAACAGAGGAGGATCAGGCAGGCAGAGACAAGCCAGAGGCTGAGGAAGAGTCCGTGACCAATAAGAAGTTGAACGAGATGAAGGCGAAGTACCATCAACTCCGAAAGGAAGCGAGGGGACTGGACGCGCTTGGCCGATGCCTGGCCTCTCTAGAGAAACGTATCGAAGACAAGAGAGAGTTGCGCAGGATAGCAGAGAACAGGCTCGCGGCTTTGGAAGTAAGGGTATCGAAGCCAGAAGATCTGAAGAACGCGCAGTGTGCGGTCAATAGAAGCAAGGAAGAGTTGGGCGAAGCCGAAAAGGCATCTTTTTATCTGCTTGAACGTGCTATAAGAATTCGACTCTTCTGTGAAATCCCGAGGGCGAAATGGCTGGACTTCAGAACATCTCCGACCTACGGCGCCGATCAGACAAGGAGCTCCTGAAGGAGCTCTTGCGCCTCCACCATGATGCGTCAGCCGATCCGAGGAAATTTAGTTGCAACACACTAGCGGGTGTTTCGGCATGGGCTAATTTAACGTGCCGGTCTAGCCGATGAGGTGTCATGCTGCCCCCCAGAGTGTCTCTAGATACCTACTAGATGACGATCTATGGTGGGCCTCGGCGGTGGTGCCAGGGATCTTTATCAGTCGGTACGCGACCTCACACAGATCGGAGCCAAGAACTGGCGATCCCTCTTAGCTAAGAGGCCGGTCGCCCTGAAGCCTCGAGCTTGTTTGGAAGATTGGCCCCCCGCCCTCTTCGTCAAGACCGTGGAGTATCCGAGGCACGAAGCCTGTGTACAAGGTCGGCCCGACGAGGGTACAGGGTCGGGGAACCGGACAAGCACTCTACCAAAGGAGGCTCGTGATGGCCTACGTCTGCACCGGTATCGACGTCAGCGCCAAGAAGCTCCAAGTCGCCTCGGAGGGCTCGGAGTTCGAGGTCGACAACACCCCCGAGGGTCACCAGAAACTCATCCAGCGACTCCAGCGCCACGGCCGTGAGATACGCGTCTGCATGGAGTCCACCGGCGTCTATGGCCTGGACTTGGCCATGACCCTCTACCACGCCAAGGGCATCGAAGTGATGGTGCTCAACCCCCGAGTGGCTCGGAACTTTGCACGCGTCCTGATGCACCGTTCAAAGACCGATCCGGTCGATGCTCGAGTGCTGCGTAAGTACGTGCAGCGTATGGACTTCCTCCCATGGCGCCCACCAGCGATTGAGAAGCTTCAGTTGCGGGCCGGATTGAGCAGCTACAGAGCCAAGCCGCGAAGTTGATCGACCGACATCCCGACCTCCAGGTGCCGGTCGCACGCATCGTCTCGGTCAAGGGCGTCGGGCTGCTCAGCGCGATCCTGATCTACGGCGAGCTCTGCGTCTTGCCGCAGGATCTGACCGCGCGCCACTGGGTCGCTCATGCCGGCCTCGATCCCCGGCACTTCGAATCGGGCACCTTCAAGGGCAAGACCCGCATCTCCAAGGCCGGGAACAAGTACCTCAGAGCAGCGCTGTTCATGCCCGCACATAACGCGAGCCGGTACGAACCCCATGTCATGGCCTTCTCCGACCACCTCGTCGTCGACAACGGCAAGACCAAGATGCAGGCCAAGGTCGCCGTCATGCGCAAACTCCTTCATGCCATCCATGGCATGCTCACCTCCGGAACCAACTTCGACGGCGGGAAGTTCTACCCGGGTCTCAAAGAAACTGCTTGACTCGGAACAGAGAATCTTCCAAGGTCTGACGCTCCCTCTGCTATCATTCCGGCGGCTGAACTCACCAGGCACTCGAGACGGCTGTTGACGGGAAGAAGAACCGGCAGCGATTCGGCGTTTTGATCCTTCAGATCCCGATCAACCGCGCCAGGCGATAGCTCGTTTGTCGAGCATTACAACGACGTGCGTCTCGATAGTGCGATCGGCTACGTCCCGCCAGCAGATATGCTAGCGGGCCGAGAATGTGAGATCTGGCAGGCGCGAGACCGGAAGCTGGGAGCGGCCCGGGCCGTGAGCCGGGCACAAAATAGCGGCCCTCTAGCAGGAATCCCCTCGTCCATGTGCGTATGCGCATCAGCGCTTTCGAGGAATGAGCCAAAGCGTGCCTGGATCGAGATCCAGGTGTGTCAACTGCCGTCCGGCTCGGAGAGAGCCAGCGTCAGCTCACCCGAGACGGCGAGATTTCCGCTGACGCAATCCAGGCCGCTGGCGGTTCCGGTCATGAGAGCGGCAAACTGCTCGTGTCCAGCCCAGCACGCCGAATAGGCGCCAGGCTCCATGAACGGGGCGGTGATCCGAGTAGGCCACTTGGGCGACTGACCGTTCAAATCCCCCCATCTCGCCAGCTGGATCAGGTGGCTAAGACCGCTGCTGTTGTGGAGCACGGCGACAGAAGCCGAGCCCCATCGGCGCGGGCTATAGGACTCGGGCAGCTCTATGGCGAGAATTCCACTCTCCTGAGAGACCGGGACGATCAGCGGCTCTTCGAGGGCGGATGCCCGGAACGATCGAAAGGCGAATCCCGGAGCGGCCACCGTCAAGAGCAGGTTTCGAGCATGGCTCGGGAGCTCTAGCTCAAAACGTCCCTCATCATCGGTGACTTGGGACGGCGGGAGCGGATGGATCGCGTCCTCGACAACCAGTGCGGTAACGTTCGCCCCTGCCACGCCGGCGCCGTTGGGCGCGACGACTTGACCGGTGAGCGTCAGGACCGGCCGCACAATGAGAATGACTTCCGGCGCCTCGGCCCCATCCCTGAGTGTGACTTGCTGAATGTCCGACTTTCTCTGATTATGCGCTGCCTTCAGGGACACTGTCCCCGTTGGCAATCCTGCGGCCTCAAAGACTCCGCGGTCATCGGTAAAAACCTCAATCCGTTGACTCAGCCTCCGAACGTAGACGATTGCATCCGCTGCGGGGTCGCCTCGCTCGGTAACGACTTGGCCGCTCAGACGTGTGTCTGGAATCTCGATATCGATCTCGGCGACAGCACCGGCTTCAAGCTCTCTTTGCACCCTGGTAGTGATCGACCGCTCTTCAGCGATAACGTCGATTTCCCAGAGTCCGGCGCGTGGTAGCCAGCCGCTGAACTCGCCACCATCGTTGGTCACGAGCGAGCGGCGCGGTAGACCGTGCCGGGTACCGAAGATCAGCCTTCCCTGCAGGGGTTCATCTCCGAGGGCCAGGCGGCCGGATACCGCAATCGCCGGCACCGTGACAAAGACTTGTGCTGTCTCGGCCCGAACTTCGATGGTCTCACTATACCACGCTGGCACACCGGCGCCTGGCTCTTCACGGTCCGCCGTCGTGCGCACATCCAGGAAATAACGACCATCCGGGACCCCTTCGACCCGCCAAGCTTCGCCAGGCGGGACAATCCCCTCTATCGTCTCGGCCAGCGATCCGCCGTGCTGATCGATCTGGGCCAACTCAACGGTCCATGCTTCGCCGACAGGTGGGGTCGGCGGGTCGATGTAGATCTCCAGGATCCTCGGCCGCCGGAGAGTCAAAGGCGGGTTATTGATCTCCGTCTCTTCGTCCTTGAAGACGCGAACGGAGGCTCGCGCAGGTGCGTACCCGTCTTTCGAAGCGGTTGCGACGTAGGCACCCGGGGCGATGCCGTCGATCTGAAAGAAGCCGCGATCAGTGACTCTTGTGGAGAGCTTGCGCGCGGCGATTCGGCCGGCGGCGTCTCGCTTTGGAGCCGCCGCCGTCCTCGGCACGAACTCGACCCGCGCACCATAAACGGCAGCGCGGTCCTCCGTTGTAACCCACCCTCGGAGCGCTGACCCGCTGCGCAACTCGAAGACGTCGCGCAGCTCGGCCAGTTCGCCGGGCGGCACGCGGACATCCCAGAGATACTGCCGGATAAAGCCAGGAGCACCGACAAACAGATCGATCCAGCCGGCGGGTAGTTCACAGCTCCACTTACCATTCGCCACAGGACAAGCCAACGAAGCGCCAGGAAAGCCGCCCTCTTCGCCTGGGCTCGCCTGGAAGGTGAGATCCAGACTCGCCGGTAGCACGACGCCTATCGGTCCACGGACGCGACCTGAGAGCGTCCCTGAGGGCCACAGAGTGATCACGGTTTCCTGCTGCCCCTGGCGCACGACGTCGAGAGCCTTCGGCCTGGACCAGAAGCCCGCAGCGGTGGCCGTGAGGCTCCACTCTCCGGCCTCCAGATCCAGAGTCGCCGTACCGGTCGAGGTCTCCACAACCACAGCTGGCACCACGTCGCCTGGCCGCGACGCGGCCACTTCGCCAGGCACCGGCTCGCTGGCCGAGCGGATCTCGACGTGGACCGTAGCCGGCGCCACAGTCGGAAGCAGTGCCAGCACGACCCAGCTCGACCAGCGCATCAATCATCCTCGCCGGCCGGCTCGGTGGCTTCCGGTTCGGCTTCCTTGCCGCTGTCCGCCTCGGTCGACGTAGTCGCGGCGGCGTCATTCGGGATCGTCGGGGCAAAAGGCGAACGCGAACCCGGGCATTCCCCTGCCGGCGTGGGGTTGGGGCACCCCGGAGCACCAGTATAGTCGCAATAGAAGAGACTATAGCAACTAGGGTAAGGTTCCACCCTGGCGGTGCAGTTGCAAAAAGCATCGGTTTCTACGGTGATGCATCCGCTAGCGTCATAAGCGCATTTGACACAACCGTTAGAAGATGTACAGGCGGCGCCGGACAACCCCGGAAGCGCCAGCAGACAGGCGAAGAAGACAGCTGCGATCAGTCGAGATTTCATGGTTCAATCCTCCATTTCGGTTATTGATGGATACAACGCATTTGTACCACCCGGCGTACTTCTCAAGTTTAGGCTGATAGCCAGCCAATCAGAATCCGCTCTGGATGAACTCCGGCCTTGACGCATGTCTTGATCTTCATCGTTGTCTCACCTCCCTTCATTTGTGTTCTTTGAGGACATCTTCCTCTGTATGATCTTCTGGATCTTGCTTGTCTATAGATGCGCAATGCGTGGTGGCGAATCGAGTAACAGCAACCATCTATCTTTATGCCCCTACATCTATAGAACGCGAAGACAGGAGCCAAAAGAGGACATGAATATTGAAAACTAATGCCGCGATTTCGTAATTTGCCGCCACCCACGGCACCTCGGGGGCTGTCACCGCCCGTTCCCCGGCATGGTTGTCCAGCGCTGTTGGGAGATTTCGAGCCTCGTTCGACGAGCAACGATCCTCCCGGATTCACTTCGGCTCCTGAGCCCGAAGAAATCTGTGCCCGCGTGTCCCTTTCGCGTCCGGCTTCGCGTTCTTTCAATGGAGGGTTCACAAAGGAGCTGGGTAATGGGCAAGGAAGTTTGCCTCACGGGACAGCCCATTGGGCAAAACCTGGCGGGCTTGGGTGGTCGCTGGCCTGCTCTTCGATTCCTGGCGGACTCGAGCCAGGCAAACCTGGAGCAGGGACTGCGGGAAACCGGTGTCGTGGCCTACGAGATCACCGAGGGCTCCGCCTCGGAGAAAGCGGTCAGTGACACTAACCGGACGGCGGCGGCGCTAGTTCCGACGGATACTCCCTCGAAGACTGGAGACAAGCGGGGCTGCGAGTCGCTTCAGCCTTCGCTGCTCCCTGATCACACTGCCGCCAGAAGCGAGGCCGGTGATTATAGGGAAGCTGTCAAGGCGCGATTAGGAGGCTGTTCAGGAGCCCGTGAAGAGGGCATTGGCCCTGGAGCCCGACCTCAAGATCGACCGCCCCATCCGATGGCTGAAGCCCTCCGTCGCTGCCTCACCGTCGCGGATTCAAGAGCCGTTCTCGTGCCAGCCGGGTCACGAGAGCGTCCTCGCCCGCGGTCTCGAGGAGGCTCTCATGACCCTCTGAAAGAAGGGGCTCGGCTTCCTCGAAGCGCTCGAGGCCCATGAGACATCCTCCGAGAATACTCTTCGTCTCGGCCACCCGCCGGACGCTCTTGCGCTGGCGGAACACCGCGAGAGCCAAACGTGCGAGCTCCTCGCAGGCCGAGAACTCCCCCGACTCCAGCCGTGCCCAGGCAAGGTTCTTCTCGACCACCGCCAGCTTCCCATCCGATAACTTCTTATCGGCGGCCAGCCGGTGCGCCATCGCTGATCCCTCTTCGAGCAGAGCACCTCCCGGCTTCGGCTCGTCGAGCAGGATGCGCAGCCGGCCGAGGTTGTTGAGGATCGACACCAGCCGTGGATGATCGCCAGCGTAGAGATGCCGGCGGATCTTCAGCGCCTCCTCGTAGAGGGACGCAGCCTCCTTCAGCTTGTCACGCTCGACCAGGAGCCCTGCCAGAGCGTTCAACACATTGGCCAGCTCGGGGCTCATCGGATCCTCCAGTCGACGCCGCAACGCTAAGCACCGGCGGTAGAGGTTTTCGGCCTCCTCCAGCTTCCCCCGATTGCGCAACGAAAACGCCAAGGTGTAGAGCGGTTTCGTCAGTTCCCGATGTTCGGGACCGAAGAGACGCTCCTTCATCTCAAGCGACTCCCGGGCCAGGGCTTCCACCTCCTTTCTCGTGACCGGGAGTAACCTCGCCAGGTTGTTAAGCCCCCGCGCCAGGTCACGGTGCCCCTCCGGAAAATGCCGGTGCTGAATCTCCAGAGCTCGGCGCATGAGCACCTCTGCCTTCTCCCCGTTGCCCTCGTCCCTCTCCAGGTTGGCGAGGTTGTGCATCGTTTCCGCGACCAGCACGTGGTCTTCGCCGTAGAGGTCGCGGCGCAGATGAAGGGCCTTCTCAAGCAGCGGCCGAGCTTGGTCATAGACCAGGAGTCGGCGGTAGCTGCTGCCCATCGCATCGAGCAACGCTGCCCGGATCTTCGGTTCCTCCGCGTATTCTCGGTGGAGCCGTTCGACCCCCGCGTCCAGAGCGTCGCGTAAGGTCAGCGTTTCGCTGGCGGCGCCGTCCGGAGCGGGGGTCTCTGGCAAATGCACCAGGAAGTCCGTCACCCAATCGGCACGATCACGCTCGCGTGCGATCTCTTGGCTCTGGCGCACGATTTTCTGCCCTTGCACCGCCATGGCGACGCCGAAGCCCAGCACCAGGATCGCGACCAGCGTCGCCGTGGCCACCGCGAAGGTATAGCGGCCTACGAACTTGCCGGCACAGTAGAGGAAGGTGTCGGGGCGCGAGCGTACCGGTAGCCCTTCGAGATGCCGACGCAGGTCCTCTGAGAGCTGCTCCGCCGACGAGAACCGTCGCTCCGGCTCCGGGCTCAGGGCTTTGAGCACGATGTTGTCGAGATCGCCGCGCAGATGGCGGGCGAGACGTCGCGGCTCGCCGTCGCGGACCCGGCTCACCGACTCCGGCGTCAGCTCATCGCGGCTGCCGTCGGCGCGCCGCGACCTCTCGCTGCGGCCGACTGCGATGCTCGGCCTCACCGGCTTCTCCCGCCGCAGTAATCGTGCCGCCTCCTCGGCACCCAGGCCGTTCAGACGGTGGGGTCGGCGGCCGGTGAGAATCTTGTAGAGCATCACGCCCAGTGCGTAGACGTCAGCGGCGGTGGTGATCGGGCCGCCGGCCAGCTGCTCCGGGCTGGCGTAGGGGAGCGATAGCGGCGCCGGGCCTGGCGCCACGGTGACGGCGGTGAGCCCCGGGTCCCGGTCGAGGAGCTTGGCGATGCCGAAGTCGAGCAGCTTCGGCGTCCCCTCGGCGGTAACCAGGATGTTGGCGGGCTTCAGGTCGCGGTGTACCACCAGGTTCTGGTGAGCGAAGTGGATCGCCTCGCACACCTGGCGGAAGAGCGTCACGCGCTGGCGCGTGCCGAGGCGCCGGGCGTCGCACCAGGCGTCGATGCGCTCGCCCTCCACGTACTCCATGGCGAAGAAGGGCCGGCCGTCCTCGGCCGTACCGACATCGAGCAGCCGGGCGACGTAGGGATGCGACAGGTCCGCCAGAATCTGCCGTTCGATCTGGAAACGGCGCACCATCTCTTCGCTGTCGAGACCGCGCTTGAGGAGCTTCACGGCCACTCGCTGGCGCAGATCGTCGCCGGTCCGCTGTGCCAGGTACACCGTTCCCATGCCGCCGCTGCCGAGCCGGCGTGCCAGCCGGTAGGGCCCGAGCTGACGGTCCAGGTCGGGGTCGCCGTCTGTCCTCAAAGAGAAGAAAGGCCGTGCCAAGAAGCCACCCAGCTGGTCCTCGCGCTCGAGCAGCGCCTCGACCTCGCGGCGCAGATCGTCGCCGCCGTCACACGCCCGGTCCAGAAAGGCCGTGCGATCGACGGCTGGGAGGTCCAGGGTCTCGTCGACGAGGTCTTTGACTCGCTGCCACCGTTGCGTTCGGGTCGACATGGCTTCAGCACCAGCCAGGCTAGGGCTTGAGCTCCTTGTGCAGCCACAGACGCGCCGTGCGCCAGTCGCGCTTTACAGTCCGCGAGGTGACGCCCAGGACACCGGCAATCTCCTCGTGGGTGAGGCCGGTGAATGCACGCAGCACCACCACCCGCTCTTGTCGCGGATCGATCTCAGCGAGGCGCCTGAGGGCTTGGTCGAGGGCTGGAAAGTCAAAGGGCTGCGGCGCCTCGACCTCGGTGACATAATCGAGGGGCAGGGGGCGCACACCCTTGCCCCGCTTCTCGGCACGACGGATGCGCGCGTGGTCCACCAAGATCTTGCGCATGGTGTCGGCCGCGAAGCCGAAGAAGTGCGCCCGGTTATTCCAGCTCACGCGCCGCCGGCCGACTAGACGCAGGTAAAGCTCGTTGACCAGTGCCGTCGGCTGCAGGGTGTGACCCGAGTCCTCGCGTTCGAAGTAGCGCTCGGCGATGCGCCGGAGCTCCTTCTCCACCAGCGGCATCAGGCGTTCCAAGGCGCTCTCGTCGCCTTCGCTCCAGGCGATGAGGCGGCGCGTGATCTCGCTTCTGTCATCGTTCATTCGGAGCTCCGAAGCTTGCTCCGAACCATATGCGATATCCCCGATCATCTCCGGGCCTGTGGGGCCAGGATTCGCAATGGGACTTCCGCCATCAGCTCGCTGCTGCCATCCGCCAGCTCCAGGATCCGCAGCAGATACTCCCCCGGAGGCAGCTGCGACCGTGGAAGGCCGAACCGCAGCTCCCGGAGCTCTGGGCGCAGCTCGCCCTTCGCCCACAGACGCTCGCCTGTGGCGCGGTCGTGCAGCTCGGCGCCGTATGTTTGTCCGGGCTCAGCCCCCTCGAGTGTCATGAAAAACAACACGTGGCTGGCGTCAGTAGGCAGGTACACGCGCCTCTCGTCGCCACGCCGGCCGCGTGGAAAGTCGAGCGAGAGGGCGACCGGGTTGCCGACAACGGTCTGGCGCCGCGCATGGTCGAGCTGTTGACCAAGCTCTTCGAGCTGAAGTCGAGCGTCGGACTCGAGCCGCTCGCGCTCGTTGCCAGCCTCTTCGAGCTGTCGCCGGAACCCATCTTCCCGCTGCCCGTTTTCACTCCGGAGCTCTCCGATCTCGTGTCGATACTCCTCGGTCTCGACCTGGTGGTGATCGCGCAGATCGCTCAGCTCCTGGTGCTGGCGCCAGAAGAGCCCGGCGCCGAGGGCCAGCAGAACGGTAGCGGCGAGGGCGAGGGAGCGGGCGCCGGCTGTTTGCCAGGCCGGCGCCGAGGCTTCGACGATCCGCCCGTGACGCTCCGCGGCGCCGTCCACCTCGGGCACGAGGACCGGACCTGTCTTGGCGAACGCCAGCCAGGCCGGCTCCAAGGTCTCGGCGACCCAATCCTGGTATTCCGGGTCGTCGTCCACCTCGCAAGCGAGAATCGAGCCGGCGACGGTACCGCGCTCCACCTCAGCCCGGCGGTCCCGGGCGCACGCGACCTCGTCCTGGGGGAGGGTCGCGGTGCGGGTAGCGGTATCTATGAGGCCGCCGTCGATCCAGCCGCCGAACCGGCAGCGCAGCACCAGGGGCCCGCCGGGGGCCGAGGCGGGGACCGCGACGTCGGCGCTCCCCACCATGGCTTGGCCGTCCGCCGCCACCGCCAAAAGCCGGCCCGGGTGCGCGGGATCACGCGCCAGCACCGCCCATTCGACGTCGAAGCACGCGGTGCATTCGAGCACCACGACGTCGCCGGGTGCCGGTGGACCGGCTCCGCGGCGCGGCACAGGCGAGCGGTTCCAGGCGCGGCGGGTCTTGCCCAGCAGGTCGACTCGGGTGGTCACGGCGTGTCCTCCGTTCCGCCAGGTCCCTCGGAGGGCCTCCCGGCCAACGACGCCGTACAGCACTGAACCAGCTCCTTCAGGGTCGTCCACAAACGGGGAAAGCGCTTGCGCGGGATGTGCAGCAGGTCGCTGAGGCCGCGGCTCGAGGGCAGCCTCTGCGGGCCCTCGCCACTCGCCCAAGCGCGCAAGAAGCCCCAAAAAGTGCGCAGGTAGTGGCGTGCCCTCTCGGATTCGCCGAGTCTCTCGACCCGCTCCGCGACGCAGGCCACGAGCTTGTCGAAGCTCTCCCGCTCTTCGACACCCGCCTCCGGTTGCACCAACCGGGCGACGCCGGCGAAGTCCGGCGTGTCGCCCTCGACCGCCGCCTCCCCCTCCTCGAGGTCGAAGCTCGCCGCCCACGACGCCCGCACGCAGTGCTTGAGGCGATCGACGAGGTCTTTGAAGCGGACGACGGGTGCCCCCTCGGCTTCCAGATCGAGGAGCAGGCGGCGGAGACGCAGCACGACCTGCCGGCGCCGCGACCCGGCGGCGGTGACCAGCTCCGGCAGCAGGGCGTGGCCCCAGCCCTCGACGATCCGTGCTATAGCCTCGCCGTCCATGCCGACGGTGTGATCCGCCTCGGGCGAGGCAGCGAGGATCGTACTGTTCGAGACCTTGGGGTCACCTCCGACGATCCACAGCTCACCGGCCTCGACCGCTTGCCGGACCGCGAGGCGCAGGCTCACGAAGACGTGGAAGCCCAGCAGGTCGTGGCGCTTGCGCCGGTCGTGGAGGTAATTCCGCAGGTAGAGGATGACGAGGCCGTCGACGTTGGGCTTCATCACGAGCTGAGCGCGCAGCCGCGGCAGTCGTTCGAGGAAGACGAAGGCGTAACAGTCGGTGACGAGCTCTTCGAGGGCGCTGCCGGTGTGCCCCGGACGGCGATCGTGCGTCCGCCAGCTCTGCCACCCGTAGACGCCGAAATAGCTCGGCGGACTCGTCCATGCGGCGCGCCGGCGGAGCTCCCCGACGACCGCGGCGCGCAGGGCCTGCCACAAGGCGTCGAAGGCCTTCGGCTGCGGCTCGCCATCGGGGCGGAGGCTCCGCAGATAGTGAGTGAACACTCCTTCCTCACTGCCCGGGGAGCCCGCATTCCGCAGGGTCCGCGGCGGCTCGAGCTCCACAGGATCTGCGGCTACCGCCAACCCTTCCTGCTGCCCGCTCACGCTGCCCTCCTAATGTTAAGTAAATCTTACTACTAAACGCGAAACAAGAGAGCGAAAAGGGACATGGCTTTTCGGCCCCAATCCGGGCGACCCGGCAGTTAGAACCCTGTAGAGGCAGTCAACAACATCGATCGGTCCGATTCGAGCGAGCTGCTGCACCGCGCTTGTCGCCCGTCGGGGAGCGTTTCCCCGGCAGACCTGGGATCCCAGGAACAACCCGAAACCTGAATGAAAACTCGAGCCTGTGGGTTCGAGAAGGGGAGAACCATGTTCGCAAAAAGCCTTCATCACCACATCGAACCTTTCCGTACCTTCGCCTGCATTCTGACGGGGCTCCTGCTATTGGCTGCGGGGAACGCTCCGGCCGAGGCCCGTAGTCTTTGCTCAGCATCCGACGAGTTAGCGCTCAACACGACGCATCGCAGCCCTTGGGGTGCGGGAGCGTCTCGAGACTGCTACCGACTCTCCATCCCGGCGCCAGGTATCCTGACCCTCGATGTCTCCGCACCGAGCTCGCCCGAGGCCGAGCCCCGGCTCGATTTTCTGGGGGAATCGGCCCCGGAGGGCCAGGGTGCCGGGCGTTACCGGCTGTTAGAGCAGAGACCGCGGGGGGTCATCGTAGAGGTCGAGGCCCCGGGGACCTTCTTCCTGACCGTGGCCTCCGAGGATCCCGAGCAGCCTCTGGCGGGCTACAAGCTGCGCAACGCCTTCGTGGGGGAGGACATCGCCACGCCTGCGGGGATCGTGTTCTGCGATCCGGTGCTCCCCGAAAGCCCTGGCGGTGAGGACTCGTTCACCCCGAGACGCTTCGACGAAGGCACTGCGCTTCTTACCAAGGCCGTCGACGACGATGAGGACGACGAGGTCTGGGAGCTGAGCTTGGGGCCCGACCACCCCGCGCTACGACGGTTGGTTTCCTGCGGCCTCGGCGAGGTCGACGACCACGGCGACACGGCGCTCTGCGCCACGCTGCTCGCGGTCGACGGCTCGGCGGCCGGCACGCTTGGCAATGCGGTGGGCGACGACGAGGACTTCTTCACCTTCGACCTCGACCGGCAACGGACTGTGGAGATCAAGGTCCTTGAAGCGGCAGCCGGTCACGTTTCCCTTTACAACATCCAGGGCCTGCGGCTTGGCGCAAGCAGCGCGAGCGCGCCGGCCGCCCGCCTCGTGAGGACGCTGCCTCCGGGCCGATACTACCTCCGGGTGCAAAGCCTCTGGGGTTCGGAAGAGGCGTACGTCCTGAGCCTTGAGGTCTTGGACGCAGCGTAGCCGGATCGATTCGGGGTCTCAAGAGCAGGGGAGAATCCTCCGCTGCTCTTCTTTGTGGCTCTCCGGCGACAGGTCCTGGCGTGCTTGTTCGCCAGTCAAATCGCGGTGCGTGTCCCTTTTCGGCTCCGGCTTTCGCGTTTCTTCAGCGGAAGAACTGCAGGAGGAACGTGTAATGAGGAAAGGGTATCTTCCCTACCGGACAGGCCCATTGGGCAAAGATTGGCGGGCCTGCTGGGTGGCCGCTGGCTTTCTCTTTGTTTTCCTGGCGGACTCGAGCCAGGCGACCCCGGATCAGGGACTCCGGGAAACCGGTGTCGTGGTCGAAGAGATCACCGCGGGCTCCGCCTTGCAGAAGGCGGGTCTTGAACCGGACGATCTCCTGCTCGCCTGGGAGCGGCTCCCGAATCCGGCGACCCCGCAGGGGGCCCAGGGTGAGTTCTATTCGTCTTTCGACTGGCAGTGGGTCGAGGTCGAACAGGCGCCCCGTGGAACTGTGCGGCTCAGCGGCGAGCACCAGGGGCAACCGAGGGTCTGGACGGTGGAGCCGGGATTGTGGGAAGCGACGGTGCGTCCTACGATTCCGGCAACGCGACTGGGAGAGTACCTGCGAGGCCGGGAACTGGTCACGGCAGGCGATCTCGAGAGCGGAGCCGCGTTGTGGGAAAAGCTCGCGGATCGAGAAGAGGTTGGGCTCTTGCGCTGCTGGCTCTTTCTGCGCCTTGGGGATGCCTGGCTCGAGGAGCAAGCGTGGGAGAGAGCGCATGCGGCGTATCGATTGGCGCTCGAGGCAGCTCGCGCGCCTGTAGCCCAGGTGGCTATCTGGGGCGCCATCGGGCGGACTTACTACCGCCAGGGTGACTTTGACCAGGCCGAAGCGTGCTTCCGTTCAGCGCTCGGGATCTATTGGGAGACCTGGGGTGAAAGTTTGGGTTTTGCTCGCAACCTCAGCAATTTGGGGGTCGTCGCCAGGAGGCGAGGACAGCTCGATGTGGCAGCGGAGCACTCCCAGCGGTCGCTGAAGATCATCCAAGAGCTGGCACCCGATAGCCTCGTCGTGGCAGGCAGCCTCAAGAACCTGGGGAACCTCGCCTGGAATCGAGGTCACCTCGGCGAGGCTTTGAAGCAATATAAGCGGGCGCTGGAGATCGAGCAAGAGCTGGCACCCGATAACCTCGACCTGGCAGACAGCCTCAACAACCTGGGGGCCGTCGCCTTCGATCGAGGGCAGCTCGACGTGGCTGCGGAGCACTATCAGCAGGCGCTGAGAATCCGGGAGAAGCTGGCACCCGATAGCCTTGGCGTGGCAGCCAGTCTCAACAACCTGGGAAACGTCGCCCGGGCGCGAGGGCAGCTCGACGAGGCAGCGGAGCACTATCAGCAGGCGTTGGGGATCAAGCAAGAGCTGGCACCCGATAGCCTCGACCTGGCATTCACTCTCAACAACCTAGGGGTCGTCACCTGGGAGCGAGGTCAGCTCGAGGAGGCAGCGGAATATTATCAGCGGGCGTTGGAGATCAAGCAAAAGTTGGCACCTGATAGCCTCAACCTAGCATTCACTCTCAAGAACCTAGGGGTTGTCGCCTGGGAGCGAGGTCAGCTCGACATGGCAGCGGAGCATCATCAGCAGGCGCTGGAGATTCGCGAAGGGCTGGCACCCGATAGCCTCCAGGTGGCAGAAAGCCTCAAAAACCTGGGACTCATCGCCCAGAAGCGAGGTCAGCTCGACGTGGCGTTGGAGCACCATCAAAAGGCGCTAGAAATCCGGCAAAAGCTGGCACCCGATAGCCTCGTCGTGGCAATCAGCCTCAACGAGCTAGGCGTTATCGCCAAAGGGCGAGGACAGCTCGACCTGGCGGAGAGCTATTTCGATCGTTCTCTGGACGCCCTGGAAGGCCAGATCGGCAAGCTTGGGGGCTCCCAATGGGTCAAAGGTCGCTTCCGCGCCCAACATCGCAAACTCTACCGCGATGACATGGAGCTCCTCCTGCAGAGAAACCGCACTGAGGAAGCCTTTGCTATTCTGGAACGTTCCCGAGCCCGGAGCTTTCTGGCGATGCTCGAGGAGCGAGAACTCATTTTCTCCGGCATCCCGGAGGAACTGGACCGGCAACGCCGGAGCTTGGCTGTACGCCATGACCGAACCTTGCGACAGATAACGTCTCTGAGCGCGACGGAAAGTCAGGAAAAGGTCGAAACGCTGCACGGGGAGCTGAAAGCCTTATACCGGAAACGGGACGAGCTCCGCTCCAAGATTCGCCAGGAGTCGCCCAATCTGGCGAGTCTCCAGGAGCCGCAAGATCTCGATCTGGCGAGTGTCCAGAAAATACTCGATCCCGGAACGGTGATGCTCTCCTACAGCGTCGGCGAAGAGCAGACGGATCTCTTTGTCATCACCCCCGGCCAGGCCCTCACAGTCCACACCCTCGCCGTCGGTGAGGCCGAGCTGCAAGACGAAGTAGGGCACCTCAGAGAGATGATCGACGCAGCGCAGTCAGACGACTTCCTGGGGAATCGTCGCAGGGCGGAGGTCGAAAGAGTTGGTCAGCGTCTCTATGAATGGTTGGTCGAGCCGGCACAAGATATAGTGGCAACCGGCGATCGAGTCGTCCTCATACCCGACGGCCCCCTGCACCGCCTGCCCTTCGCCGCCCTAGTCCGCGAGATCGGCGGCGACAGCGCCTCAGCCGGCAGGGGTCGGCAATATTTTACCGAATGGAAGCCACTCCACTCGGTGCTCTCCGCCACCGTCTACGCCGAGCTCAAGGAATCCCGGCGAAGCGCACCGCAAACGGGCGACAGCGGTCCCCTGCTCGCGGCGTTCGGTGATCCTCACTATGCCCTGAACGGCGAGCACACTGTCCCCCTCGGGGGATCAGGGGGGGGAGACACCGGGAATGGCGACGGGGTAATCACCGACGCTCGGGTACGCTCGGCCCGCGATCGCTGTAAGTTCGATCTCCGCCGGCTACCCGCAAGCCGCCGGGAGATCCTGGGGATCTCGGGCCTCTACCGGAACGTCCGGACCTACCTCGGCCAAGGGGCCAGCGAGGAGACCTTCAAGTCGCTCGATGCCGATGTACGCATCGTCCATATCGCGGCCCACGGCTGTCTCGACGACCGCTTGCCGCTGAATTCCGGTCTGTTCCTGACCCTTCCGGAGGGTTTTCCCGACGACCGCGACAACGGTCTGCTCCAGGCCTGGGAGATCTTCGAGAGCGTCCGCCTGGACGCCGACCTGGTGGTGCTCTCGGCCTGTCAGTCCGGCCTCGGCGAGGATCAGGGAGGGGAGGGCCTGATCGGCCTGACCCGTGCCTTCCAGTACGCCGGCGCTCGCACCGTGGCGGCCACCCTTTGGCAGGTCGAAGATCAGGTGACGGCCGAGCTGATGGTCCGTTTCTACCGTCACCTGCGGGACGGCAAGACCAAGGATGTCGCCCTCCGGGCAGCCCAGATCGAGCTGATCCAAGGTCCGATCGAGGTGTGGGACGAGGACGCACAAGCTCGGGAGATCGATGCCTCGTCCCCCTACTACTGGGCGGCGTTCCAACTCCTCGGCGATTGGCGATAGGCCCAGTGGAAAACGGTGGAGCGTCGGCATCAGCATGAGGCTGAACAGTGGCGGCGGACGCCCGAGAGAGCAGAACCCCGGTGCGGCGGCCGTGGGCGCCGCCGCACCGGGAGAGGTGATGCCATCACCGTAGCGAGAGTCCGGTTTAGGGAGCCTCGCAGACGCCGTAGCTCCAGCTCGATCCCCAGTTTTCGTGCCAGGTACCATTAAGCTCTTGCTAGTCAGCGACTTAGAAGCGACGGCTGACCTCTAGACTCCAACAATCATCCAGTGGTTGCTGCCAGGTGGCTGATATTTGGCCTAATACCGGCTATTCCACAGCCTGACGGGCACCAACTCGTCGCCGGGGCTCGACGCAGACGCACTTTATCTGTGGCGCTTGTTGGAGCGCCATGCTCTCTCTGGTCCTCTGACATGTCGGTGCTCTCGGCTTCGAGCGCCAGACCTAGACGCCCTCGAGCCACTCAACGCATCAGGGAGGTTGACCTCGGGCTCGCGGCTCGGCGGTTCGAAGAGTTCTGGAGGGAAGGGAGGCAGTTCTCAACACTCCCACGATCTCGACGACCGGGATATCTCCTCGCTCGACATAGCCCGATTCGAGGATCTCGATCCGCCGGGTAGGAGGCGGCGGTGGCCGCTGCGGCTGTGGATGGCCGACTAAGGCAAGCGCCGGCGGATAGCAACCCTCGGGAACCAATCGGCCGCTTTCAGATTGCCGCCACGCAGCGCCTCCAACGCCTCCCAGTATTGCGCCAGGTAGGCCAGGATCTCCTGCCTGAGATACTCTCGTGCCTGCTTCGACGCGACGTGAAACAGCGGCTTCGATGATCTCTTCGTCCGCCGGGTCGGCGGTTCATATGGGTTTTGGCTCAGGATCTTCTCGGTGCCGGCGACCGCGTCGCCATCGCGTTTCCTCTCGCCTTCCTCTTCGATCTCTCGGATCAATCCACACCGCCGAGCAGAGCTCCAGGGGCGAGACTTCCAGAGACCGGCCCATGACGCCGATCACGACCTCGTTGAGCCGGCTCGGATCCGGCGACGGCACCAGCAGCGCGCGAGCGCCGATCGTCCGGCCGGTGATCTCGACGAGGACGCCGTCTTTGTTCTCGGGTATGAAACGTGCGGGTCGGCCCATCTGAATCTCGAGAGCCCATTCCGTGCCGGCCGCGTCATGCGGGTACACTTCAAGCAAGCTCTATAGATATAAGACGTAGAACCGCCCTTCGATCTGCAACTGCGAGCGAAGAGAGTCCAGGAGCCGACCTCGAAAGGTACTCCGTCCGGCCGAGCTGGCCTCGGCCCTGCAGCGACGTCGGCACGCCAAGCCTGAGGCCGTGACGAGGGGCGGATTACCCCTTGAGTGTTGGCGTCTGTTGGCGGCAGCGGTCACGGCCGGGGCACGGTTGCAGTGTGCTGCCCCCACAGTGCCCCTTGACACCGCGAGCGGCGAATGTGGTAAGCTCTTTCCATCATGGGCACGACGGTAGTAAACACCGACTAGTCAATCACTTACGGGGTGTCCTCGCCGTGAAATCGGCGCTTGGTCCGGGCATTGAAGCCCATTGACTACGACCCTTTCAGGGCGGCTCTCGAGAGGGATTTGCTCACCCGGAGCATCCTCCTCTCCTCAGGCATGTCGGGATCTCCTCGATCTGACGTCAGGGACTTCGAAGGCTGGTAGTACTTGCCATCCGAGAAAGCGACCCGGGGACAACGGCGGACCAGCCAGGATCTCGATCGAAGCGCTACATTGCAGTAGCTCTCGCCCTCCAAGACAACCGATGCGCGCAGTCGATCAGGCGATCCAGCTGAAGCGGAAGCCATTCAGGAATGCGCGGAACACTCGGACTCTGATTCCGACTGGCTCCGATTCGGACTCTGACTCGCGCTAGCATCATCGGGCGCAGCGGCGGTCTGACGGATCAGAGCGTCGTCAAGATCCGCGAAATCCTGGAAAAGATCCACCGGGAGGATGACGACGTCAACGCCAGGCGGCAGACGGTCCACTCTCTCAACAACCTCCGCCGGGACGCCGAGCGCGGTTGCGTGGAGGACACCTGCGATCATCCGAGGCTGTCTTGAATGAAGGTCGGCCTCCGATTTCCTCCTCAGAAGTGGAGGCTCAGTTGCGCGGGATCGGCCGCTCGTCCATGTCGTAGCGGGTGTCCAGCAGCCCGTCTGAACGCGCCCGGTCCCAGATCGCCACCCGCACCAGGACGAACTCCTTGACGTTGATCCGCCTCGCCTGGAATACGACTTCTTTCTCTTCCGCTTTGTCGAGCTCGTGCAACTGAAAGCGTATGTCGTACCAGCTCCCGTTTCTTCTCTGGAGTGAACACCCGACAGGAAACTCATGATTTCGGTCGCCTGTGTTCTTGGCCACGGTAACGATCTTGATCGAATCCTGTCCGACGTCGACCGTCTTGATTCGGATGCTGCCGTCGACGCCCCGGGCCGAGCTCGAGGGCGCCGCCATCAGCAAAGCCAGGGTTGTGAACAGAACCATGGTGCTAGTCGTTTTCATCCTCTTCTCCTTTCTTTGATGCTCCGCTCGCCACGACGATCTCGACCGTTCTCCTCTCGTAGAACGCGGTCGCGCCTGCGATGCGAAATTCCGCCTGCCCTATTTCCTCCGCTCCCCTGAAGACCCGCGCGATGTAGCCTCTGGGCTCTTTGGTCGAGAAGGAGGCCACCCAGAGGGGTTTGGTCGTCAGGCCTTTGCGGTTGGTATCGGAATAATCCGACGCGCCGCGAAACGCGCGGCCATCCGGCCCCTCGACCTGGACCCAGACACCGCTCACCGCTTGGCCGGAGGTGTCTTTGACCAAGAACTTCACCGGCACATCGTGCCCGAGGGTTGCGAGCTGGACGATGTGGATCTGCCTCTTCCCGACCACGAACTCCTCACTCTCGTCCAGCACCAGGCCGTAGAAGATCAGCTGCGCTCTATAAGTTCCGGCGTCAATGCCGTCGATGAACATCAGCTTGTCGCCGGTGGGCTGATAACGCTTGTAGATCTCCTCGGAGCCATCCGGGCGCACGGCGACGAGCTGATATCTCAGCTCGCTGTCAGCCGCGATGTAGTCTTCTTTCGTGTATCGTTTGACCTTGCCGATGACGCCGATCCTGAATCCGGAGAAGGAGCCAACGATGCTCTGCTGGAGGCGTAGCGCTTCGAGCACATCGCCAGCCGGAATCCTGACTACGCTGCAGGCCGTGGCGCTCAAACCGACGACGATCAGCAGAACGACCGCGGGCTGGGCCAACACGGCCAGTCTACTCCTGCCGTGCGGGGGCTTCAGATGGAAACGTCTGCTGATGAGCCAGGAAAGCAGGACTCCCGCCAGAACGAGGGACGCTACAGTGCTGAGAGTGAACCAGATCAACTGGTCGAAAAATAGCCTCTCGTAAAACGCGGTGCCCAAGACGACCAGCAGGCTGAACCCGGCTGCGAGTCTGGGGCTGAGGCCGATCTCGGCGGCACGTGCGATGTTGCCAACGGCGGCGAGCGTGTCGAAGACCAGGTCTCCTCGAGACTCGAGATACTTGATCTCTCGAACATGCGGCGGCAGGCTCTCCCTGGGGGTGCTCTCGACGAGGACCGGCAGGATACGCCGCGCTTCCGACCTCGCGTACTCGAGCTCGGATCGCGGGTACCGACGTTCTCCTACCGAATGAGGGCTGATGAGGAAGATGAACAGGTCGCAATTGTCTATTTGCCGCTTGATGGTCGAGGCAATGCCTTCCCCGGCCAGGAGGGTGCTCTGAAAGACCATATGATCGGCGGCCTTCAGGCCCTCTGCGATTCGTTCCGCGGCCTCTGTCTGTTCGGACGCATGAGAGATGAAGATCTTCATGATGCCCTCCGGCATGCGGGTCCTGGCGTAGAATCTGCCACGTCCTGCCCGGCCGCGATGCTTGCGCTCCCACCGTTCCGGCTGAGCCCGATGCGGGAGCCGAGAGAACGGAGATGGCGGCCGATTCTCCGATGGCCATCTGTGAGCATACCGCGCCATCAATGAGATTGTGCGTGGGCAAGGGGCTTGTCACCACCCGCGAGGGTAGTTTCATTCATGGCCGTCCGGATCATGGCCTAGTCAGGCCGGTCTTGCGCGCCAGGGTGTTGATGAGGCCGTTCGGTCCGGTGGTGGCGTGGGCAAGGTAGTGGACGTCCCAGGCGTCCTCTGCTCGCAGCTGATCGGCCAACTCGCCGAGCAGGAGGCTCTTTGCCACAGCCGGGCTCCGCGAGGAGCACGGCGATGCCGTCGAGCTCGATGGTGTAGCGCAGCCGTCGCAACGCTTCCTCGAAGCCGCGGCGTGCAGCAGCGCCTCGGGAGGGGTTCGCCGGCCGAAGAGGTAGACGGTGAAGCCAAAGTGCTGCAGGAGCTGGCTCATGGGATCTCTTTTCGGTTCTGTTTGAAGTGCGCGAGCACCAGGGTCTTGAGGGCGTGGAGATAGACGCAGGGGTGGCGTCCGCGCCCATGGAGGCGCACGGCGTGTTCGCAGGCGATGCGCACGAGGCTCTAGGGCAACGGTCCGAAGGTGTCCCAGAAGCCTGAGATCTCACGATCTGTCGCCGGCTGGGACGTGAGCCCCGCGAGCTGACGCACGGCCTCAAGGAAATGCTCGCGGTCGAAGCCGGAGTCGGTGGAGAGCTCGGCGTAGGCGAGGGGTCGGGCCCGTTCGAGGAGCTTGCGGTCGCAGTGCTGGCGCACCAGGGCCAGGTAGTCGACCGTCGGCTCGAAAAGCTCCTGAGTCGCCGGCGGCTCGGGCTGGCATTGAGCGGCTCCGGGAAGGCGCGCTGGAAGCGCTGGCCGCTCCCGAAGATCAGCACCGAGGCGAGGTCGGGCGGGTCGAAGCGGACCTGGACCTTGCGCCCGCGCAAGGACGCGTCACACAGAAAGTGCCGGCCGAGGACGGCGACCGTGGCGTCCTTGAGATGGATCTTGCGATCGACGCGGACCAAGAAGAGCTCGCGGGCCAGCTGAGGGTCGATCGGTCGGGGGGTGAGCTCGGCGACCGCGTCGTTGGGGCTGTGGCGCCAGAGCGCTGTGGCGAGCACCTTCATCTGCCGCCGGCTGGCCCCCCAGCGGGCGAGGTGCCGGTCCAGCGTGGCGCGACGGGGGGCGCTGCGCTGGAGAAAATGCTGCTCGAGATCGAGGATGTCGAGCAGCGTCGTGGTCGTGCGCTGGGGGTTCTCCTGCGCAGCGCCACCGCACGGTCGAGTAGCTCCACCTCCAGGGTGCGGGGGTTGCCCATGATCCTTTGCGTCTCTTGGGCCGCAGGGCCTCGATGCCGCCTGAGCGAAAGCACCGCCGCCACCCGTAGACCGTGCGCGGCGAGCCGCGCACCGGCCCTTTGCCGGGACGGTAGTGCGTGCGGCCGGCAATCTCCTCGAAAAGGGCACTGACGAGCGGTTTGCGGCCGACGCTTCGCTTGAGGAGATCTGCCACGGCCTGATCCACGACGCCAAAGCACGCGGCGGGTTTGACGACGTGACCGTCGTGTTCCAAATCTCCGAAGCTAAAGCAGAGCCTTTCGCCGTGCCGCACTTGGCTAGACGCCTGGCCGGCGCGTCGTAGTCGGCGGGACGCTCTAACGGCTCACCCGTTGGGCAGATCCCATCCTGACGCTCCGTGTTGGCGGCAGCGATCAGCCGTGGCCAGACGCGGGGGAATGTTGGCGAGTGCTTCCCCATGAGTCCCCCTTGACACAAGCGAGGAGTGCTGTGTTACGCTACTCACTGACGATGGTACGACGGGATAAGCACTGACATATCAAGCAGTTAGGTGGCACCAAGCGAGGGAAAAACGGCCAGCCCCGCCGCCCGCATCGAACCCTGAAAGCCCGGTGACCCTCTCCCTTCCAAGGTTCAAGTCTGCGTGTGCTATCATTCCGGCCACCGTCACCAGCCGCTCGAGACGATTGGTTGACGAGAGAAATCGCGATATAGCGTTATATAGAAATCGCCGTAGAGGCTACTGTAGTGCTAAAAACGCAGTGCGGGGTTGAAACCTTGAAACCCTTCCGGGTTAGTAAATAAATGCTTTTCAAATACTGCCCACCTGAAAGGCTGGATATACTTACTAACGGGTTTATTCGGTTGACGCAACCAATCTGCTTTAACGACATTTTCGAGACGCAACCTATCCCGGAGAATAGCCTAGGGACGATTAACATTTCTGCGGAAGAAACGAGCCGACTATGGGATGAGTTCCAGAGATCGCCTTATCTCGTGGCATCAACCGACAATGAGATTGAAATGGCAATGCACGCCGAATCGCTACTAAACATTCAAAAAGCAAGATTCAGCACAATTGCGGGGATCATGTCCTTCTCTGAGACCCACGACAACTTGCTAATGTGGGCGCACTACGGAAAAGATTTCCAGGGATATGTATTTGGATTCGATCCGCAAGATTTGCCTTTTGCCTGGCGGGAGGCCAACCCGACCTTCGCCCTCAGACGGGTCACCTACGCCAAGGAACGCCCCACTCTGTCTCTAGAGGAAGTAGTTGTAGACTCTCCCGAAGGAGAGTTGTTACGTAAATGGTTTTCAACGAAAGCTGACGTCTGGTCCTATGAGAAAGAGTGGAGAATATTTAAGTACCTATCGAACAAGGATCACGTGATTCCTACGGAGACTTACCCAATCCATCTCGTTGAATTAGATGTCAAAAAATTGAAGTGCCTGATACTCGGCCCTCGTTCTTCAAAAGAATTGAAAAGAGCCATAAGAGATATATGCGATGAGAACGGAATAGAGCTCTTTCAGCATGTTAAGGACGCGACTCGCTATTCGCTCGGAACCTGGGACAGACAACGTATGGATTATAAAGAACAGACCTGGAAGGCTGCTGGAATGGAAGACATTGGATTCAAGCACGGGAGAAGCCCCGCAGAATGACCCAAGGCGATGGTCCTCGACGGTTAACCGAATACGTACCTCCCAGCGGGAGGGGTAATCGGCCAACTGAGCCGCTCGCCTTCAACCCTGAAAGGTCGTTGACCATCGCCCTTCCAAGGTCCAAGTCAGCGCTGTTAACATCCCTGCGAAGGGTGAGCTGACATCCCACCTGGCAACTGCAAGGTTTGGCGTGCCAATCCGAGGCGAAATTCAGGTACTGCCCCGCGCGAAGAATACTCCCGCCCCGACGAGCATCCGGGCATAGGCGGCAGCCGTGTGGCATGCGTAGAGCGTCCAGCCCTCATCCCGTTCCCAGCCTACGATGTCGCTGATTCCCCGAATCGCAAGTACCGGAATGTTGTAGCGCTGACATGGGATGTACACACCCGCACTCTCCATCTCGACGGCCGAAACTGCCTTGAGGACTGTGCGCCACGTCTTCAGCAGCTCAGGGGCCTTAATCAGGCGATCGCTCGACGCAATCTTCCTCACGGTGGCGAGTGGCGCACTCCTCTTCGAGTGGCGCTCCAGAGCAGCGGAGATTTCAGCGTTCCATTCTATGTCATCGGTGGTGTGCGTTCCCTCCAAACCCGGCCGTGGGGCGGCAACTGCCTCAGCGGTATTCCAGCTGTTCGCACGTTCGATGGCACGCAATCGCTCGACGATCCTTGTGGCGGAGGGGTGCAGAGGTCCACCCAAGATTTTGTGGCGCCGACTACTCTGACCCGTCCCGGTGGCCTCAAGAGTGAGGTCTTGGATGTAATCCGAAATCACAACGTCACCGAGGCAGAAGTCAGGAGTCGGGACGCTGCCCGCGATTCCGACAGCGAGCACGAAGCTTGGATCGAGGTCGCGGAGAAGTTCAGTCGCCGTGTTCTGGGCATGAGCGTTGCCATGTTGCACGGACCGCGTGATGGCTACGCGACATACACCTCTATCCGTTTCAATAGACGCGACGTCGTAGTCCCTGTTCCTTCCCTCGAGTGTTTCAGTAGGGGAAAACTTGTCGAGTAGAGCTTCGTACTCCTCCTCCTTCACAGTGATTATTCCAACATCGACGGTCGCCGCCGGCTCCTGGTCGCCCCGGCGGGTAGTCCCCGCTTCGAGCGTTTCGAGCAATCCCGTCGCCGTCGGCGGTCGCTCCTCCGGCTCCCATGACGAGGCGCGCTCAAGCACATCTCTGGCCGGCTGCGGAACCTCGAGACGGTCAAAGAAACCGCCAGGGTCCCGCAGCGCGGTCGGCGGCAGCTCTTCGCCATGGAGCACGAAAGCCGCGGTCATCGCCAGCGAGTAGACATCCGCCGCCGAGTCGACGTCTTTGGCCTGGTGCATGGATTCAGGTGCCATGTAGAGGAAACTGCCGAGCATGCTACCGCTTCGGGTACCGCCGGTGGTGTCGAAGGCACGTACCAAGTCGAAGTCGGTGAGCTTAGCGTGGCCGTCAAGGGTCAGGAGGATGTTGGCGGGCTTGACGTCGCGGTGGACAATGCCCTTCTGGTGCACGAAGTCGAGGGCGTGGGCGATGTCGCGCAAGATGGCGAGGTCGGTGAGCCGGCCATCGAGAACGGCCTGTCGCAGGTCGCCGCCTTCGACGTACTCCATGACAAAGAAGTGGTAACCGCCGTCTTCCAGCTTGGGCTCGATCACCCGCACGATGCCTTCGTGCTGGAGTTCGGACATCTTGCGGGCGCCGCGGAAGAAGCGCTCGCGGTGGCTGCGATCGTTTACGTACTGGCCGTGGAGCACTTTAGCGGCCACGAGCTGTTGGTTCTTGCGGTCGTAGGCTTTGAAGATGCTCGAGAATCCCCCTCGGCCCAGGCGCTCGAGGATGCGGAAGCGCCCGTCGGCGAGGAAGTCGCCGGGCTGGAGCTGGCCGCCTTCTCTCAAGCGACGCTTGATGTCCAGGATCTCCTCGAGCGCGAGGGAGGGATCTGCCCCGGTGCTCGTCAGCTCCTCGTGTTTCAGCTGTGCCTGCTCCAAAGCCTCGGCCAGCTTGCGGGAGGCTTCATCGGAAAAGTCTGGGGTTGGCGGTTTCTCGTAGAGCTGGCGCCGCCAGACTCGGGAAACATTGTCGTGAAAGTCGAGCTTCTCGCAGAGCTCGCTCCAGCTGTAGATCACGATCCGAGGGCCGTCGTCGCCGTGCTCCTCGGTGAGGCGCATTGCCAGGGCCTGGAGCTGGGTGTCTGGGGGCGCTGTTGTGGCGATCACCAGGGTCTCGAGGGTCCGTGCGAACTTCTCGGCAGCCTTCACTTCGGCCTGGACTTCCGCTTTGGTCAGCTGTTTCTCGGGGAAGACCCTCCGGCGCTTGCACTGGACGGCTTGCCAGCGGCCTCCTCGTCGGCCGTAGACGTCGACGCCGTGCTGTGCCTGGCCGGGGCGGCCGTGCTTTTTGGTCTCGGGGTCGCCCCACTCAGCTGAGAAGAGGTCGCGGCAGAAGTCCTCGAAGACCCGCCAGTCCCGAGGCGGTGGCACCTGGGTGGGCGGCCGTTCGTTGAGCTTGCGCCGCCAGACTCCGAAGACCTTGTCGTGCTGCTCGAGCACTTGACACAGTTCGCTCCAGCCGTAGACCACGATTTGCGGACCCTCGTCGCCGTGCTTCTCGGAAATTGCCCTCGCGACGACCTGGAGTTGAGTGTCCGGGGGCGCGGTCGTGGCGATAACCAGGGTCTCGAGCGGTTGCGAAAAGTTGCTTGCGGCCTTGACCTCGGCTAGGACCTGCTTCTCGGTCAGGCGGATCTCAGGAAACACACGCCGGTGTTTACATTGGACGCCCTGCCACTTACCGTTGCGGCGGCCGAAAACGTCGACGCCGTGCAGCTGCTGGCCCTGGCGGCCGTGTTTCTGAGTCTCGGGGTCGCCCCACTCTGCTGCAAAGAGATCGCGGCAAAAGTCCTCGAAGACCTGCCAGTCCCGAGGCGGTGGCATCTGGTTGGGGTAACCCCCTCGCGCCAATCGACGCGCCGTTCTACCACGGCCGTGGCTCTGCCGCGCCCGCCCGCTACCGCCAACTCGACGCAGAATTTTGCCAGTCACAGTCGCAAACGCGCCGTGCTGTGCTCCGAACACAAGAGTCTCGCCTTGGGGATCCCGGATAGCTGCGCGGAAGCTCCGGCCGCCCACAAGTCGCCTGTCGATGAATTCCGAAACCCGCTCCAACATCAACACCCGCTGCGCATCTGGCCGCGACAAGTTGTCCAGAAGTTGTTGGCGAACTCCGTCCGGGAAACTATAGATCACTTCCTCGGCGTCGTCCGCGTCGCTGATCACTTTTAACAATCCACTCAGTAGCAGTTCCGCCTCGTTCGGCTGTCCGGCCTGAGGAACCATGGTCTTCCTAATGACCCGGAGAATCGGCAGCGTCACAGCCGGGGACGCGGCCACGCAGTAAGCCAGCCGACGTGTCGCTGGCGGCGCAGATCGCCAAAAAACCTCGAGCCTGGCTCTGTAACTCAAAACGCTATGGACCCGAGTGCCAGCCGACTGAGTTAGCTCGGCGCCCTCGACCGCAAGCTCGAAACCCGGCGCCCATGCGGATCGGCCCGTCAACCAGCGTGCCCAGCGGCGAAATGACACTGGGTGCAGACTGAGCACCGGAACCGCCACCGCTTCGCGCCGAGAAGCCGACGAGCCGCGCATGGCAAGTGAGTAAATATATTCACAGCGGTTGACCGCTGCTGCCTGCCGGTGACTCGTCAGTGACAAGAACCGAATCGGTCGTGCCTCGCGTAGCGCTGTCCGCACCCAGAGATGCTCGGGCAGAAGCTGTATCATTGCAACAGGACCGTTAGCCTGGAAGGCTCTCAACAAGCGCGCATAGGTGCCGTCGCGCCATGGCGCCGCCACACAATCGGTCAGCAGTAAAGTAAGATGTCGGCCCAGAATGTCTCGGACTGGCGAATGCGGCGAGCGTGCTAGAGGTGTCCCTGAGCGAAGGTGCGGCTCGACTTGCGCCTCTCCATCTTTGGTAAAAAGGTGCCAGAGGCGCACATCTTGGAAGGCGCCCAGCAAGCTTAACAGTTTCGCCAGCTCCCGGATGGTGCTGTGCCAGAGATCCATCGAGCGGCTGCGGTCCACGATCAGGTCCAGACTGAACCAGCGATCCTGCGCCGGCTCGAACGCGGGAAGCCACAGATCTGCCTCAGCGATACGTTCTGCGGTAGCCGTCTCGTCGAGTTCCACCGAGTAGCGGGAAGGCTCCAGTACTCTAAGAGGCCGCAAAGCCCGAGCCAGCAGAAGGCTGTGGGGAAGCGGTGTGGCACCTGGCACGCGGACCATGGTCCCGGGCCGACTTGATGCCCCGCCGGCCAGTGGGAAAAGATCCATTCCGGATTCTCCGGAGCGCTCCTTTTCTTGGCCCACATGAGTACTGACCTCTCGGGACTCCTCCGCGGTCGTAGGCGGTGCGGTGGTTTCGGAGGCCGGGGGTAACGCTACGGGTTTGCCCTTCACTTCCGCCTGCGGTCGCAGAAATCTCGCGAGCCACAAAACATCCGCGACCTCTTCCGGCGTCGGAGTCGGCGGCAAACCGTTCTCTGCCGAGAGGCGTCCCATCACTCGTGAGACAGCGTTGACGTCGAGCGTCATCCGTGATCCAGCTCCCGCAGGACGATCTCCAGCACCTCGTCGCGTTCCTTTCCTTCCGGTACCCGACCCCGCGTGAGAAGAAAGATCGCGTTGAGAAGTTGGTCTGTCGCCAACAGCGCGGGGCCCTCGTCTCGGCGGCGGACGAAATCTTTAATCAGCTCGTCGACCTTCTTGAGATCCAAATCCTCGAAATGAGCCAGCACGATTCGCTGCAACTCCTCCTCGCTCGGTGGATCGATGTTCAGACTCAGACACCGCCTCCGGAAAGCTGGTGGCATCTCTCGCTCGGCATTACTGGTGAGCACTACGAGGGGAAACTCCGCGCATTGCACGCGTCCCCGTGTCACAGTCACCCGGTCCTCATCTGATCTCCCGTCAACAGGCAATACCGCCACCTCTGGCACTTTCGAAGAGATCCGCACCAGCTCGGCGATCTCGAATTCGCCCTCCTCGAAAACATGAAGCAAATCGTTGGGCAGGTCGATATCTGCCTTGTCGATCTCGTCGATCAGCAGCACCCTGGGTCGCGGGCCAGGCAAGAGCGCCGTGCCCAAAGGGCCGAGCTTGAAGTAGAGACCGAGGTCTTCGCCCGAGCCGCTCTTGAGATCCTGCAGTCGAGCCAGGGCGTCGTACTGGTAGAGCCCTTCCTGCAGATTCGAACGGGAGTTGATCGACCAGCGTAGCACTCCTCCGAGCTTGAGCTCGTGGGCCACTGCGTAGGCAAGCGAGGACTTGCCACACCCTGGCGGACCGGTAATGATAAGTGGCCGCCGCAGATAGAGTGCTGCGTTTACCAGTTCGGTCTCCTGGAGTCGCACCTGGAAGGTCCTACCGCGGGGATCCTCACCTTCCTCGATGCCTTGGCGGCGGGCCGCGAAATCCCTCCAGGGAGGAGGCTTTGGTAACTTCTTGATGCGGTCGCTAGGCCCGCCGCTTCCGGTGTAGATCTTCCAGTCGCTCATCTTCAGGGGTCCTCAAGGAGTTCGGGCTCGTAGAAGGCGCCGTCCTCGGTCCGGTCGGGAAACGGCCGAGTGGGATCGTCCCAGAGCAACGTCAGGTGGCGACCTTCATGCTCGTCGGCCTCGTTCGCTGCGTCTACCCGGACCTGACGGATCTTCGCCGGTAGACGGTTGAGAGGTTTGTTCTCGATCAACTGGCGGAAGAAACTGTAGCCCCCTTCTGCGGAGAGAATCCCCTTCTTGCGCAGCCAGAGTGCTGCAGGCACGCCATCTTGGAGCAGCCCTCTAAGCGTGCGGTCCGGTGCTGTCGGGGCCCAGAGAAGGGTCGCACAGACCACCTTCGTGGAACTCAGGGCGGCATGGAGGGAGCGTTCCGTTCGCGACACTGAAAAGCAGACAGCAGTGGCACGATCCTCCACCGACAGATCATCGAGCAGCAGGCGGCGGCAGGAAAACTCTGGCTCGCGATGCAACTCCTCCCAGCGCGCCCGCAGCAGCGCCCGCAGAATCGGGTCCGTGTCCCGCTCCAGCGATCGAACTACCACCAGCTGATGGGTCCCGACACGAACCTTCTCAAAGGGAAGACGCAAGAACCATTGATCGACATCGAGGACCAGCAGAGCCTCAGGTAACAGGAACTCGAACTGGATGCTGCGCGGATCGAACCCCTCGTCTGTGATCGCTGTGATCCTTTTGATCGCCTTGCGAAGAATCCGGTGCAGATTTGCTCCCGCCCGCTCGGATTCCAACGTTGATTCCTCATCGAGGAGATTCGCCGGCCGCGGGCTGCCCAGCAAGTAGGCACCGATGTGACATCTTGTTTTCGGACCGACCTCCTCCGAGCAGGGGGCCTCGATTTTCACCAAGACGTAATACGGTCCTGGCTGTGCCTCAGGGGCTTGGGTAACCACTGCCGGCACTAGCTCCCCGAAGTCCCGCCGGGCTTCCTCGAGCCACTCTTCCAGCTCTTGGCGCAGCGCATCGCGAACTCTGCCTCGGAGCGAACGGACGAATCGGAGGAGGGGAAACGCTCCCGAGCTGCTCTGCTGCGGCGCCTCCGCCAAGCTCTGGACGGCATCTTTCAGAAGTTTCTCCGGCTCCGCGGTCAACGACAGAGCAGGCCAGTCGCGGGGGGCACAACTCTGATGGAGCTGACGGATCTCCTCAGACTTCAGGCCCATTTGTACGCAGATACGCGTGAGGCGGGGTAGTGCGTCGACCAACCACGGTGAGACGCTCGCAAGCGACGCAAAACGGAGAACCTGCCATAGGCCAGACGTGGGAATCATGTAAGCCGCATCGGTAGCCTCCTTGGCGACGATCATCCCCAGGGCGCCGCCGCGCCGTTGGCTCCACACTGCGGTACCGCTGAAGTACCGCTCGACGTGCCGTGCTCCTTTCGTTTCGATCTGCACCCAACCACCTGGGAGCAGCGCCAGGACACTACCCTCGATGGCAGTTCCGGACGGCCGATCGAATCCCACCGCATGGAACGTGTCACCTGGCTCATGCCCAGTCAGAGCCAAGGAGTTGCTGCTCGAGGGGCGCGTCTCGACCAGCTCAAGAACAGCGATATCGTCAGCACGACCCTTCGGGTTGCCACAATGGAGGACCGTGGCCTCTCGGGGCTTGCCGGGTTCCGGCACAAAGGCGACATAGAGTGTCTGGTAGTGTCCATCATGACGTTGGCCCACGACATGGGCGCAAGTCAGGATCCGCCGCTCTTCGACGAGAAATCCGGCGCCAAGGGTTTCCGCCCCGGGGCCTGGGCCGTCCTGGATCCTTACTACACCAGCTTCAAAACCTCGCCAATTCCCCATTGCCCGGAGTATAGTGCAGCCATGAGGTCCCAAAGCGGCAAGGAGGAAGATCATGAAGCGCTTGGTCGAGTTTGAGCTCGATGACGGCACGCCAGTCTATGTCGAGATCAACGAGGAGAGTCCGAGAGAGATAGAAAAGGTCGGTGGCCGGCGCGGCAAGGACACCGACGACCCGCCGAAGGGGGGCTCCTTCGAAGGGGCGATCGGGCGCATCAAGCCGGCAGCAGAAGCCGTGCTCAACGCCTTCCGGGAGTTCAACACGCCTGACGAGATCGCTCTCGAGTTCGGTATGAAGATCGCTGGCAAGACCAACGCCTTCGTATTCTCCGCCGACACCGAAGCGACCTTCAAGGTGGCTTTGAAGTGGGCAAACAAGAAGCCGGAGAGCACCGCTTGAGTCGCCTGCAAGGACCGGTCTGGGTTCCGGTAGCTCTCGCCGTAGTCGGGTCGTCCGGCTCGAGGACGGCTCGATAGGCAGCGTCTCGCAGGCGGTCCAGGTTGCGGCTCCGAGCCATCGAGTGGCCAGCAGCGAGACCGATCTGCCACACTCTTGTCCGCGACGCCAACGCGTGAAGCGGCATCGACAACGTGACCGTTGTTCTGCTCTAGGTCGAAGCTCGCGTCGAAGCGGCGCCTACGCTCGCCCTGCCACACTTGTCTGGACGCTTGGAACCGACAGTCAGCGGCGCGTCGTCGTAGTCGGCAGGCGCTCGCGCTGGGTCAGTCAGGGTTTCCCCCTTGAGTGTTGCCGTCTGTTGGCGGCAGCGGTCACGGTAGGGGGAGCGTTGCAGTGTGCTGCCCCCACAGTGCCCCTTGACACCGCGACGACGATCTGTGGTAAGCTGCTCCCATCATGGGCACGACGGGAGTAAACACCGTCCAGTCAAGCACTTACGTGGTGTGTCCCGGGGCGAAATCGGCGCTTAGTCCGGGCCTTGAAGCCCGTTGACTACCGCCCTTGTATGGTCCGGGGCGTGGCTGTGGGAGCCTGTTTTTCCAGCGCCAGCGGAGTCTTCGAGTAAGCGCAGAAGGCGCGATAAGGCCGACCAGCTCCCACAGCCACGCCCCGCCTCGGCTTGATGGGCGGGGAGGCCGATACTGCCCTGAAGCCGGAATCTGGACCGGCGATTGGCCCAGTGTGAGACCCGGTAGGATCCCGAGGCTCTGTCCGCGAGAGGCCGGTCGCCCTGAAGCCCCGAGCTTGTCTGAAAGATTGGCCCCCCGCCCTCTTCGTCAAGTCCGAGGAAGTATCCGAGGCACAAAGCCTGTGTACAAGGTCGGACCGACGAGGGTTCAGGATCGGGGAACCGGACAACACCTTACCAAAGGAGGCTCGTGATGGACTACGTCTGCGCCGGCATCGACGTCAGCGCCAAGAAGCTCCAAGTCGCCGCGGGGGACTCGGAATTCGAGGCCGACAACACACCCGAGGATCACCAGAAACTCATCCAGCGACTCCGATGCCGCGGACGCGAACCCCCTGTGTCAAGGTAGTTGTCGCCTCATCTGAGACGTTGATCCAGGGGGCAGGAGACAACTCTGATGAGACTGATCCATGCATTGCTATCGTGGCTGAGCGTGCCCGATCGTTGGGCTCGATGG
>JAAELT010000722.1 GCA_024226315.1 bacterium
CCGTCCGAGTCTTCGAGGACAGCCTCATGGGCCGGTGGGGATGGGCCGTGAAGTCGAACGGCGGAGCCTTCGACTTCACGGGGCGGGCATCTCGAACTCGGCGTCCTCGATCGGCTCGTCCAGCACGGTCGAAACGACCGTGCTGGACAACATCGGCTCGCCGTTGAAGGTCGTCACCAGCGAATGGCCGAGCGTCAACCCTCCGACCTCACGGAAGTCCGAGTAAGTCTGCACCAACTCGCCCGGGGCACCCATGAAGTTCTTGCCCCGGTACTTGATGCCCACCAGCTGCCCGGACTCGGGATCGATGCCCAGGGTCGCGCTCTGCCCGTCGAGCTCCAAGTGCACCATCTCGACACTCTTGCCGCCGAGCTCGCCAGCGCCGGTGGCGACGGCCTTGAAACCCTCGCTGTCGCGATGTTGCAGCAGGACCATCGGAAAGCGCTTCATGGTGTCGTTCAGGTCCTTGCGGGCGGCCTCCGGCAGCGGCTGCGTGCCCTGCGGAGTCTGGGCGAAGGAGCCCTCGCCGTTGAGAACCTGGATCATGGTGCCGAAGGGCAACACCATCTCCCAGCGCATGCGATCCGGCATGGCCAGAGTCGCCTTGGCCTTCATCTGCATGGCCCCCTGTGGGGTCTGGGCTTCGATCTGGAACTCGCTGCGGACGGTCTCGAGCGCGTCGAGCCGTTCGGCGCCGCCGATGGCCTCGACCGCCTTGGCGATCAGATCACGGCCCTTCTGCTCGCCCTCGGCGGTCATCGCCACCTCCTCGCCGGCGGGCTCGGGGATGGTGATGTCGACCGTCTGGACCTCGCCGAAATCGCTGAGCGGGCGATCGACGCCCTCCTTCTTGCCGACCACGAGGATGGCGAAGTCCTCCGGATGGAGGTACTTCTCGGCCGCCTCGCGCACCTGCGCGACGCTCACCCCTTCGATCCCCTTGCGGTAGCGCTCCTGCCAGTCGAGGGGATAGCCGAAGAACTCGTAGGTCAGCTGCTGGGCGAGGATCTTGGCCGTGGAATCGGCGCGGAAGACGAACGACTTGAGGATGCCGGCCCGGCCCTTCTCCACTTCTTCTTCCGTCGGCGGCTCCGACGTCATGTTGTCCACTTCCTCGAGCAGGGCGTCGATGCCGGCGGCCGTGGTCTCGGTCTTGGTGCTGATCGAGAGCTGGCTGACGCCCGGGTAGTCCCACCGGCTACCCACCTGGCCGCGGACGGCGTAGGCGAGCCCCTTCTGCGATCGCACGCGGCTGAACAGGCGCGCGGCGAACGAGCCGCCCAGCACCTGGTTCATCAGCTCGACCGCGTAGTAGTCGGGGTTGTCGCGCTGGATACCAAGATGACCCATCTGGACAAAGGACTGGGTGACGTCGTTCTTCTCGACGAAGTAGATACCCGCGGCCGGCTCCTTGCGGTAGTCGACCTCCGGTTCTTCGACCTTCGGCCCCTTCGGCCAATCGCCAAAGACCTCTTTCACGAGCTTCGAGGCCTTCTTGGAGTCGAAGTCGCCCACCAGACCCAGGATCATGCGGTTCGGATGAAAGTACTTCTCGTGGAAGGCCAGCAGGTCGTCGCGGCTGATGTTGTCGATCGTGGTGTAGGTCGCCTGGCGCGCATAGGGGGAGTCCTCGCCGTAGATCAGCTCGGTGAACTCCCGCCCGACGATCTGCTGCGGGTTGTCGTTCTGACGGGCGATGCCGGCCGTCACCTGGTTCTTGGCGACGTCGAGCTTGTCCTGCTCGAAAGCCGGGTTGCGCAGCACGTCGGCGAAGATGCGCAGCATCTCGGGGAAGTCGTCCCGCAGCGAGCTCATGTTGACGCCGGCGTTGGTGAGACCGGCGAAGCTCTCGATGGTCGCCGCGCGGTCTTCCAGCATGTCGTCGAGCTCGTCGGACGGAACATTCTCGGTGCCGCCCGAGCGCAGCACGGCGCCGAGCAGGCCGGCCAGGCCGATCTGGTCAGCCGGCTCCCAGCGCGCTCCGGTGCGTACCAGGACGCGGGCGTCGATCAACGGCAGCTCGTGGTCTTCGAGCAACATCACCACCATGCCGTTGTCGAGCACCATCCGCTCGGGGTTCGGGATCTCGGCGCTGGGCATGGCGGGGAAGACGATGTCGTCGGCGTCGCTCACCTGAGCGGCGACCGGCGCCGCGGTGAGCGCGGCGAGGCAGACCGCGACAGCGACGGCGAGCATTCTCGTGTGTGTTCTCATGTTCTTGGTTCTCCTCGCTTATTCGGCATCGCCGGCGTCGGTCTCGCCCCCGGAGCCGGGCTCCTCGGTGACGATCATCCCGACCGTGCGATTGGTCGCGGTCAGGGTCTTGGTCGCGACCCGCATGATGTCTTCCTTGGTCACCTTCTCGATCCGGTCGAGGTCGCGGAAGAACTCGCGCCAGTCGCCGTACCAGGACTGGTACATGCCGAGCTGGACGGCGAGGCCGAAGTTGCTGCGCACCTGCCGCAGCAGGTCGGCCTTGGCACGAGTGCGGAAGCGCTTCAGCTCGCCGTCGGAGACCGGCTCGGTCTTCAGGCGTTCCAGCTCTTCGCGGATCGCCGCCTGGACCTCTTCGTTGGTGTGGTCCTTGGCCGGCACCGCGAAGGCCAGCCACAGGCCGGGATACTTGTTGCCCGGGAAGCCCGAGAACGACCCGGAAAACGCCGCGATCTTCTTGTCGCGCACCAGCGACCGGTAGAGGCGCGAGGTGCGGCCGTTCGACAGCACGTCGTCGATCGCCTTGTAGACCGCCTGGTCCGGATCGAGGATGTTCGGCTGGTGGTAGGTCTCGGCGTAGACCGGCTGGGAGGGGTCGACCAGCACCACGGTCTTCTCCGCGATCTGCGGCGGCTCGACCGTTCTCAGGGTCTCGGGCTTCTCGCCTGCCGGCAGGCGGCCGAAGTACTTCTCGATCGTCGGCAGGATCTTCTCGGCGCTGACGTGACCGACGACCACCGTCACCATGTTCGCCGGCACGTAGTGCTTGCGGTAGAAGGCCTCGGCATCGGTGGCGGTGAACGACTGCAGGTCCGACATGTAGCCCACCACCGGCTGCTTGTAGGGATGGGCGATGTAGGCGGTGGCCAGGAGCTGCTCGATCAGGCGGCCGATCGGCTGGCTCTCGGCGCGCATCCGGCGCTCCTCCTGGACCACCCCACGCTCCTTGTAGAACTCGCGGAACACCGGGTGCAGGAACCGCTCGGACTCCAGGAAGGCGAACAGCTCGACCCGGTTGGCGGGTAAGGAGTAGGCGTAGGCCGTGTGATCGGAGTTGGTGAAGGCGTTCAGGCCCACGCCGCCCTCGCGCTCGACGATGTCGCCGAACTCGTTGGCGACGATGTATTCGCCGGCCGCCTCTTCCTTCTCCTTGAAGGCGGCGTGCAGACGCTCGACCTCCGCGGCGTCGGCGTGGGGGTCACGCCGCGCGCGCTCGTAGGCGATGTACGCGGTCTCGACCTCTTCGAGAGCCTTCTTCTCGGCCTCGTAATCGGTGGTGCCGATGTTGGGCGTTCCCTTGAACGCCATGTGCTCGAACATGTGGGCCAGTCCGGTGATGCCCGGCACTTCCTGCGCGCCGCCGACGTCGACCACTGTGGCGAAGGAGAACACCGGGGCGACCGGCCGTTCGACGATGATGAAGGTCCAGCCGTTGTCGAGCACGTGCACCGAGGTCTTTTCCTCGAAGTCGGCCAGGACATCCTGACCGGCGCTCGGCGCGGCCACGGCTGCGGTCAGCAGCAGGGTCACGGCGAAACGTGCGAACAGCCGGGTACGCAACAAGGACGTGGGTCTCATGTTTCGAACCTCAAGATTGGTTGGGGGTGAAGAATTGCTGGTTGCGCCTCCGGCGCGAAGCCGGGCCGCGGCCCGCAGCGGGAAAGAATCAGTGTAGTCGACTCGCGAAACGCGCGTCAAAACCGCACGTCCCGCCCCGGGACGCTTCGCCCCTCGATGGGCTCGTCCGCGGAGCGGTACTGGAGAGTTGAGCCGATAGATACCGGTGTATACGTCAAGCCAGGCCGAGACGTTTCATCTTCTTGCGCAGTCCCTCGCGGCTGATGCCCAGGCTCTGGGCGGCGTGGGTACGATTGCCTTTGGCCAGGCGCAGGTGGAGCTCGATCAGCTCCTTTTCGTGCTCCGCCAGGCTGGCCGGGGTCGGCCGAGCGATCTCCTCGCTGCGGATGATGCGCTGGGAGAGCCGGTCGACGGTCAGGGGCTCATCTTGCGGCGTGACCGCGACCAGCCGCTTGGCCTCGTTCTCCAGCTCCCGGATGTTGCCCGGCCAGACGTGCTCCTCGAGCACCCTCTCGAGCCGCGGCGACACCTGCGGGTCCGGGCGGCCGGCCTTCTCCGCGGCCAGATGCAGGAAGTGGTAGAACAGCGGCAAGATGTCGTCCGGCCGCTCGCACAACGGCGGCAGGTCCAGGGTCACCACGTTGAGACGGTAGAGCAGGTCTTCACGAAACTCGCCCTTGGCTACCGCCTGCTCGAGATTGCGGTTGGTGGCGGCCAGGAAACGCACGTCGACGGTGGCCGGCCGGCTCGAGCCCACCGGCTGGACCTCGCCGAATTGGAGCGTGCGCAGCAGCTTGACCTGCAGCTCCGGCGGCAGCTCGCCGACCTCGTCGAGGAACACCGAGCCGCGATCGGCCGAAGAGATCACGCCCAGCTTGTCGCGCGTGGCGCCGGTGAAGGAGCCTCGCACGTGGCCGAACAGCTCGGATTCGAGCAGGTGGGGAGAGATGGCGCCGCAGTTCACCGTCACGTAGGGCGCCTTGGCGCGCGGGCTGTTCAGGTGCAGCGCGCGGACGACCAGCTCCTTGCCGGTGCCCGAGGGCCCCTGGACGAGCACCGGCAGGTCCGACTTCGCCACCTGGGCGACGGTCTCGAGGACCTTCAGGAACCCGGGGTCCTGGGTCACGATGCCCGGAAACCGGTGGCGCTCCAGAAAATTCGCCTCCAGCAACCGGTTGCGCTGCTCGAGCACGATCCGTTTCATACAGCTCTCGAGCGCCGGCGAGGAGAGCTCCAGGATGTGCTTGAACAGCTCGAGCTGGGCGGGGCCGAAGAGCCGGTCGAGAGTCCTGGATTCCAGGTAGAGCACGCCGGAGGGCACGCCGTCGACCTCGAGCGGAGCGGCCAGCACCGACCGGATCTGCATGCGCAGGATGCTCTCCGTCTGGGCGAATCGCTGATCGGACAGCGCGTCCTCGACCAGCACCGGCTCGCCGTCGGCCAGTACCCGGCTGACGATCGAGCGGCTGACCGGCTCGCCCTTGCCCTCGAGCTCCCGGCGGCTCCAGTTGCGCACCACCTTGAAATCCAACTCGTCGCCCCGCTGCAGCACCAGGAAACCACGCTCGCCGCGCAGGGTTTCCAGCGAGTGCTTGACCACGGTGTCGACCATCTTGTCGTAATCGTCGAGCTGAAGCAGCTCGCGCGCCAGGTTGTGGAGCCCCTGGAGCGCTTCGACGTCGAGGCTGGGGGCTCCCACGTTATCCCTCGAACTCGAACGCCGCGCCCAGCTTGCTGGCGAAGCGGTTCTCGATCCACTTGGGATCCCACCACTCCAGCGGATTGACTTGCAGGCCGTGGAGCAGCATCGAGAAGTGCAGGTGATCGCCGCCGGCCAGGCCGGTCTCACCCGTCTTGCCCAGGGACTGGCCGCGCGCGACCTCCTGGCCGGCCTGCACCTCGATGGCCGAGAGGTGCGCGTAGAGGCTCATCAGGCCGTGGCCATGGTCGAGGATCACGGTATTGCCGTAGATGCCGAAGTACTCGGCCTCGAGCACCACCCCGGCGTTGGCGGCGAGCACCGGGGCGTGGCGCACCGAAGCCAGGTCGAAACCGAGGTGATCCTGCTGGTCGACCTCCCGATCTTCATAGAGGTAGGTCCGGCGGTCGGCGAACGAGGCCATCGACTGGGTGTTGGGCAGCTGCCTGAAAGGCTGACGCCAGAGGAACTTCGGCGCCGTGCGCGACGCCAGCTCGAGCAGCTCCTCGGAGTTGGCGCGCCGCAGGTCGCGATTGATCGCCAGGTAGGTCTCGAGCAGATCGCCCTGGTCCTCGACCTGCGGGCTGCGGGCGACGATCTCCGGCGCCACCCGCGCCATGAAGCGGTCGGAGAGCCGGATGGTGTCGGTGCGCAGCGGCTTGCGCAGGTACCGGTCGAGGAATTCGATCGCCAGCTCGTTGCCGACGTCATCGGCGGCGGCGAGGCGCACCTCGGAAGAATCCTCCAGATCGTGAGGCGCGCCGAACAAGGCGAACCTCTGACCGGCGACGCCCCCGGGCAGGGGATAGCCGGGAAACCAGTACCCGCCGACTCGCACACCGTCGCGCACGGCCGACGTCCCGACCTGGTAGACCACCACCGAGCTGCCGCCCTGGGCCAGATAGATCTGGCTCGACGCGACGGCTATGGTCGGTGGCGTGAGGCGAACTGGAAGGATGATCTCGCGCACCGCCGGCTCCGGGCGCCGCAGCCAGGTCGGGGCGCGCTCGGCGGTCACCCGGATCGTCGCCTCACCCTCCACCAGACCCTCGAGTGTCTGTGAGCCGACCTCGGCCGAGATCTCGTCGCTTTGCACCCGTGGCCCCCAGAAGGCCCAGAAGGGTCGTGGCTCGTGATCGCTCTCGGCAAGCAGCTCCAGCAGCTCGCCCTGCGCCACCTCGACGCGAACCCTCGAAAGGCCTCGTTGCGGCTCGGCCACCCGCACCTCGACCTCCGTCAGGCGCCCGATGCCGGGCAGCCCGGGCACGATCTCGATCTCCGGCGGCGGCCCGACGCGAAACCAGGCGAGCGCCGCCGTCAACGCCGCAACCCCCAGAAGCGTCACGATTCCCCAACGTTTCGGATGCGCGATTTTCATCATCGCGGCGAAGTATAGCCGAGTGCGAATCTACAGCTGCCGGCGCGCGATCACTTCAGGCGTCGGTACGCCAGGAAGAGCAGGCCGAAGAAGACGCCCGAGATCACCAGGTTACGCAGGTACTGCGGCGCGCTGGTGCCCGAGACCGTCTGCAGCGCGACCTCCGGGGTGTCGGGGCCGACCTGATCGAGCAGCCGGTTGAGGACGGCCACGGGCACGGCGAAGTTCAGGCTCTGCCCGACCAGGTACTGGCTGGTGACGACGCCCACCACCTCGCCCTCGTAGGTCATCACCGGCGAGCCGGAGGAGCCCGGCGAGACCGCGGCGCTGATCTGGAGCAGCGGCGAAGCGCCCGGCTTGGCGTGATCGAGCTCCGACGCGTCGCGGATGGCCGAGACGATGCCTTCGGACAGCGTCCCCGCCAGACCGAGCGGCCCGCCGAGGACGACCACCTTCTCCCCCGGGTCGAGCAGGCCGACGTCCGCCAGCGGCAACGGCCGCGAGCGGTCGACCTCGACCCGCACCACGGCCAGATCGTTGGTCTCGTCGACTGCCACGATGCCGCGCACCTGGAGCGGCTCCCCTGACGCCGGCACCGCCTCGATCCGGCGCGCTGGCTCGATCACGTGATGGTTGGTGACCAGCAGGCCATCGGACGAGATGTAGAAACCGGTTCCGCTACCGATCTCACGGCCGGTGACGTCGAACAGGCGGAGCAGCAGCACGGAGGACTGGGCGTCCTTGGCGAGGCTCTTGAGGTCGTCCGCGGCGGCACTGCCGGCGACGCAGACGGACAAGAGGAGGATCGCGAGGGTGACGTGCTTCATGTTCTCTGATCCGGCCGGGCCGATGAGCGCTCTCGGCTCCGGAGGGCATGATTATAGACATCCACGACGCCTTCTCAGCCGGTGGCCGACCGTTGCCGGACGAAAAGAACCTCCGGCCACCGGGTGGCCGACTCCTGCAGGACGCCGGAGGCCACCGGCCACCGCGTGGCCGACTCCTGACGGACGCCGGCCCCCTCGCGCCACCGGGTGGCCGACTCGTCGAGGACTCCGAGGCGTCCCGGCCACCAGGTGGCCGAGCGTTTCGCGGCCTCCAGGGCCGCGATGGCACTCCTCAGCTGGCGGCGCGCCGCCAGAACCGCCAGCCGCTCACGGATCGGACCGCCGCGCGCACCGTCTTCCGAACCCGGCCCGCTCGCTTGGCCCCGCGTCGCGCCTTCTTCGCCTCCGCCTCGCGCCGCAGCCGGCGGCGCTGCGCCTTGGAGCGCAACCAGCGGATGTTCCGGTCGGAAAAGCCCGCCAGCCGATAGACGGCCGCGACGACGTCGAGTGCCTCGACATAGGCGCCGTCGAAATGCTCGAAGGCCTCCTGCCGCAGCTCGTACACCCTATTCTGCTCCTGCTCGCACCCCGCCAGATCCATCGTCGCGGCGACCAGCCGGTCGTAGGGCCGCTGCACCAGACGCAGCCAGGCCTCGAGGTGCGCCGTCAACGCGGGGTCGGGCCGTGGCGGCTTGCGCAGGCAGCCCCGGAGCGTGCCCACGATGTCCCGCGCCTGCTCCATCACCCGCCCGGGCTTGCGCAGCGTCTTGCCTTTCAGACCGTGCAGATCCCGGCCGAGCTCCCGTCCGTAGAGCGCCTCGGCCGTCTTGCGCACGTCCCGCATCGCCGGATTGAGCTTCCGGCGCGCCAGGCGCTCGCACTCCTTGCGCGTATCGTGGCGCCGCGTCCCCGCCGTGAGGTAGCGCTCGTGAGCCTCCCACAGCCCCTCGGACGCCGCCACTGTCCTGCGCACGACGAGCTCGAGCGCCAGCGCGAAGTCCGGCAGCCGCTCGCCCTCGGCCAGCACCGGGCCGAGCTTCGCGCTGACTCCCTCGACCGTGTCACGCTCGAGCACGCGGACCGACGCATGCAGATCCGCGGTGTCTTTCAGGCGCAGATTCACCTGCCGCGACCGTCCTGGCCGGCTTTTTCGCCATGCAGCAGCTTGCGCTGGGCTTTGGGTTTTGCGTCTCAGTCTGAACATCGTCTTCTTCCCGGCAACGGCAGCCGGTGGGGCTTCCGCAGCCTGATATCCGACGACACTACAGATCGGTTTCGAGATGTCAAATGAGATCGGGGACCTCGGCGAATATGGCTAATGCACCGAGTATAGATATACTAAGAAATATCCGATTTAACTTATGCTCCTGGACTCGCCCCTATTATCGAGCCAGGACCGCAACCAGGACAATGTAGGCGAGCACAGAAACAACTGAGCTTGCGAGTTTGGCTCTCCCGATCTGCCCCTCGAGTCGCCAGTTTCTTTCGGGCATTTCAGCAGCAAGCCGTGCTGCCCTGAGAGTGTTCTGAAGCGCGAGTGGGCCGAAGACCCAAGGCAAGAAAAGGCAGCCGATGAGTAGCTGGCCCTTGGCCCTTGCTAGAAGCCCGTATGGTTCTGCGAGCAGCTCTTCCGGGTAGGTAGATGGAGGCGAACACGAACCGCAGACGAACTCGCCAGCGGGCAGCGACTGCCCGCACTCGATACACTGAACATCAGGCCAGATCACCTCCGAGCTAGACACTGCCATCTCCTCACGCGGCCCAACTGCTCAGCCGAGCTTCGTGACTCAATCGCCATCCTCGCGCTGCAGAACGGGCGCGCTCACGGTCGGCGGCACGCCGTGCCCGTGCAGCGCCTGGTTCTGCATGTTCACCGATTCTCCAGCCACAGGTACATGTCCAAGTGGACGCGCTCGAGTCCGATCGTACGTGCATGGCCAGTAGCGAACTCCTGAAACTCTTCACTCACAGCCGGTCCTAAATGCTTTAGACCGGGCCAGCGTGGCAAGACTCCTCGGCCGGCCGCTAGTTTCAGACCGCGAGCCGACGCGCTGTCCAGTGGCACCTCCAGCCAGGATTCAAGCTTGTGAAAACCAAAACGACGACATAGATACTGATTGTACAACGTGTCACGGAGAAACAAGTTTATCGCCTTCCGAGCTGCTCCCCAGGGCCTGCCACTAATGGGAAAGTCGTCCAGGAGGAACTCGGTCTGCCGGTCCAGCCACATCCGAAACCTAGAACCCCGTGACTTGGGAATTCGGCCCAATGACAGCGATGAAAGGAAGCGGTGGGACGCGCCAATCACGCCTTTGCCCTGCCCTCTAAGCGCAGACGGCCCGATCGCCGATACAGCAACCTTGCGTTGGACCGTCGGTATGAAGGTTCTCGGTTTCATCTATTCTGATGCAGAACGTGAGAACTCACGGGCGCCACCCACAGCCACCGGGAGCTTGGTCGGAGACAGTACACCACAGCCGGCCTGGAGCGATGATGAGACCTGTGGCGACCCGTGCAGTTCCTGGTTACGCAGCATCCGCGTCCTTCGACTTGAGCCCTTCGACGTTACGAGCTACGACGCGATCCCGGTGTCTTTCTTGAAGCTGGCGATAGTGTTCTACTAGCTTCCTGGGATCATGGTCGACGGAAGCTGATATCTGATGGCGTACTTCACGGATGGCATCAATTGTCGGGTCGGGTTTCATGACGTTTCTCCAAGTAGTTCAAGCGGCGTCACGATGGCCGGAACGAATAGGCCGAGCAGCGTATTGACTCGACGGATGTGGCCGAACTTGTTCGCGTTCGCCAGGTGGCGACAGTTCCATGTTACCAGAAAGTCACATTTGTGGAACGACGCAAGTGCTAGATGAAGCGCATCACCTGCTGGATCTGTCGGCATAACCTGATGGGAGATGTATGCCTCCACGATGTCAGCGATGGGCTCACTGATCTCGAGGAGCGGAAGGCCATCCATCAGTTTGAGGGCGTCGTCCTTACCGGGAAACGAGCCGCCTTCAAGTTCTTCGAGCACGGCTTCGCTGGTGTATCCGTCACATGCGGCGAGGTGCTCGCCCCACCATTCGCGAGTCCAGTCGCGCCGGGCTACCATATCCGATTCGGTGCGCACTTCATAGTAGAAGCTCGGTATCGACGTTTCGATGTAGATGCTTGGTTTCATTTCATGTCACGAAGTTTGTGGGAGTGTCTCGTGCTGCGTAACAGTATAATCGACGTCTCCCAACCATATACATGTGGATGGCACCATCTACACTTATATGCCGCCATATAGATGTAGATGGCTGCGCGGGCCATCTACATCTATATAGGCCCCTCGACGATTCGGTCCTCGAAACCGAGCTCCTCGACCCGATCACGGCGCAGCCTCCAGACCCGACCCACCGGGTCCCATCTCCCACCCGCCGATTTCACAAGCCGCCGCACCTCCGTCTCTTCCCATCGGACACGAATGGGAACGACGGTATCGCTCTTGGCCGACCTGGCCGGGGGCTGCCAGTCCGATTCTCCGACGATCAGTTCCGCCGTCTTGAACCGCTTGCCGCTCTCCGCATCGTAGCGATAACGAACACATACCAGACGCTCACCATAGCGAGTCAGGAGACTCTTCGTACCTGGTTGACCGGGTTTCAAGCTTAGCCGAGCTCGCATCGTTCGCACAACCTCCTCTGATTTCGATCCGCTGTAGCGCCTGCGTTGACGCCTCACCATCTATAGACGTGAACCGGGCTTCCGATCTTGCGACGATCCGGCGTTTCATCAGAATGGTGGCCCGCGGAACCGCCGATTCCACGCGCGACGCCTCCATGAGCCCAAGGTTCCGCCGATCCCTCACGGGACGCTTCTACAGGCTGTCCGAGCCGCCGATTCGCCGCGAGACACCTCCGCCGCCCGTAACCGCGCGGCTTTTTCCCGAAACACGCCTCCACCAGCCGTACGGAGCGACTTTTTCCCGAAACACGCCTCCACCAGCCGTACGAAGCGGCTTTTTCCCGAAACACGCCTCCACCAGCCGTACGGAGCGACTTTTCGCAGAAAGTCGCTCCGCGCATGTTGATCAAGGCCACTTTCGCCAGAAACTCGCCTGTTTCGGTTGGCCGTCGTGACTTTTTCGAGAAACGACCCCCGATCCACTCGGCGAGGTCGGCTTTTCCGAGAATCAAGCCTTATTCAATCTGGATCAGCCCTTCCTTGGCGAAAAAACCGGGCCGTTCAGGCTGGAAGAAGACGTCTTTCGGCGAAGAGCCGCCTCCGGCTGAGCCCGGCGGCTCCCCCGCCATGCCGGGGCCGCGACCGGTCCCGGCGCCATCGTCTGGAAACGAAAGAGCCCGGCCCACCAGGGCCGGGCTCTTTCCGGTGTGCTTCGGTAGTGGGCAAGGTGCCCGTAGCAACACTCAGCTAGTCAAGCAGATTGTCGGCCTCTTGACCCGCGACCTGAGCCACCGCCTCGCCGAGCGTGGGCACTTGCTTCGTACGCCAGATGTGCATACGCTCCACCAGTGAAATGGGAGTGGGATCCGCACAAAGCCATCAGGAATCTACGCAAGCACGGCGTCGACTTCGCAGATGCGGTTCTTGCCCTCGAAGACGAGCATGCAGTCACGATCGAGGACCGCGATCACGAGGAGCGTCGCTTCGTCACTCTCGGATTGGATCCCGAGGGCCGGTTGCTGGTCGTTGTCCATACCTGGCGAGCAGGGACGATTCGGATCATGTCTGGTCGCAAGGCCAATAAGCGCGAACGCCGAGAATACGGAGAGCAGGTGAGACGTTGAAAGAGCACTACGACTTCAGCCGAGGCAAGCGCGGCCCGATCGTGGCTCCGGCCGCCAACAAGACCCGCATCACGATCCGGCTCGACGCCGACATCGTGAGCTGGTTCAAGGAGGAGGTCCACCGGGCTGGCGGCGGCAATTACCAGTCCCTGATCAACGACGCCTTGCGTCGACATGTCCATGAGGCGCGGGAACCGCTCGAGGAAACGCTGCGGCGCGTTCTTCGCGAGGAGCTACGGGGAGCCAGGCCCTCACCGGCGACTGAGGTCGCCGAGCCACCGTCAAGGTACGACACATCTCCAGACGATTCCTAGACGACCCAGGAACCCAATTGTCTCCTCCCGGGTTCCGCTCCTGGGATCGAAGAACCCTCGTCGCCGGGCCGGGAGATCGTCTGCCACCTGGCGAGCTGACGAACAAAGATCCGGGGCAAATCGTAAGATATGGTATCTGCTATCAGCGACTCGGGAGGAGCCATCCGCGAAGCCGACGAGCCGCCGATCATCCTCTACTCCACCAGGTCGTGCGGCTACTGCCGCAAGGCGAACAGGCTCTTGACGCAGCTCGACGCCGACTTCGTCGTCAAGGACATCGAGAAGGACCGCGACGCGGCGCTCGAGTTCCGCGAGAAGAGCGGCGGCCGGGGTGGCGTGCCGCTGATCGACTTCGACGGCAAAGTGGTCCGCGGCTACAACGACCGGTTGATCCGGAAGCTGGTCCGCAAGATCAAGAAGAACGCCTCCGGCTGAGAAAATCGCACCGCCAAAGCCTGGAGATCCCCCGGCGCCATCGTCTGGAAACGAAAGAGCCCG
>JAAELT010000723.1 GCA_024226315.1 bacterium
ACAGTGGACGTCACCGTCACCTGCGTCAACGACGCCCCGGTGGCCGCCGACGACACAGAGACGACGAACGAGGACACCGCCGTCACAGTGGACGTGCTGGCGAATGACTCTGACGTGGATGGCGACAGCCTGAGCGTCGAGTCGGTCACCCAGCCCACCAACGGCACAGTGACCAACAACACCACCGACGTGACCTACACACCCGACGCCGACTACTGCGGCAGCGACTCGTTCACCTACACCGCTGCGGACGGGAACGGCGGCACTGACGTCGCGACAGTGGACGTCACCGTCACCTGTGTCAATGACGCCCCGGTGGCCGCCGACGATACCGAGATGACGAACGAGGACACCGCCGTCACAGTGGACGTGTTGGACAACGACACCGACGTAGATGGCGACAGCCTGAGCGTCGAATCGATCACGCAGCCGACCAACGGCACAGTGACCAACAATAGCACAGATGTGCTCTACACACCCGACGCCGATTACTGCGGCGATGACAGCTTTAGTTACATCGTCAGTGATGGCGTACTGACCGACACTGCCACGGTGGACGTCACCATCACCTGTGTCAACAACCTGCCCCAGGTCGAGGCTGGGCCGGATCAGGCGGCGAATGAGGGCGACACGCTTTCCTTCACCGGCTCCTTCGTTGATCCTGACGTTGGGGACACCCACACCATCGAATGGAGCTTTGGTGATGGCTACACGGTCACCGGTGCACTGACGCCGACGCATATCTACGCCGACGACGGCGTCTACTCCGTCATCCTCACCGTCACCGACGACGATGGCGGGGTGGGCAGCGACACGCTCGTCGTCACCGTGGACAACGTCGCGCCCTTCGTTTACGCCGGGCTGGATCGCTCGGTGGACGAGGGCGAGGATGTCCTCTTTGATGCTTCCTTCATCGATCCGGGCACGGTGGACACACACACGATCCATTGGGACTTTGGCGACAGCGCGACTGCTGATGGAACCTTGAACCCAACGCACGCCTACGCCGACGATGGCTCCCCCGCCTACAGCGTCACCCTCACCGTCACCGACGACGACGGGGGGACGGACAGCGATACACTACTGGTCAGCGTGAATAACGTTGCTCCGACGGTGGATGCCGGGCCAGACCAGACAGTTGACGAGAACGAGCAAGTCAATTTTGGTGGCTCCTTCACCGACCCCGGATCGTCAGACACGCACGAGATCGAGTGGGACTTTGGCGACGGGCTGACGAGCAGCGGCACGTTGGCGCCAGTGCACACCTACACCGAGAGCGGCGTCT
>JAAELT010000724.1 GCA_024226315.1 bacterium
GTCCCTGTTCTGAGTAGGAGCCTTCCCACTCACCAGGCGGTGGTGTCACCCGACTCGCAGCCGTCGGTGAAGAGGACGATCTCACCCGACGTCTGTTGGACGCTGTAGACGGAGGTGTCGGTGCCGGCGGAGCCGAGGCTCTGCCATGCGACGACGAAGAGGCCGTCGGCGGAGGCGCCCACCGAGGGGTATCTCTGGGCGTCGGTGGTGTAGGTGTTGACCTGGAGCTCGCCGCCCAGGGCGGATCCGTTCGCGGTGTAGCGCTGCCTGTGGACGCTGAAGGTCGACGAGTCGGTGCCGGCCGAGCCCAGGCTGTGCCAGACGACCACGACGTTGCCGCCCGCGTCCATCGCAACGGCGGGGGCGTCCTGGGTGTTCGTGGTGAAGGTGTTGACCTGGAATTCGCCGCCCGCGGCGGAGCCGTCCGACGCGTAGCGCTGGCCCTGGATGCTGCCGCTGTCTGTGTCCGTTCCGGTCGAGCCGAAGCTCTGCCAGACGACGGCGAAGTGGCCGTCGGCGCTCATTGCCACCGCGGGGAAGGCCTGCGCGGAGGTGGTGTAGGTGTTGATCTGGAACTCGGCGGCGACGGCGGATCCGTCCGAAGCGTAGCGCTGGCCCTGGATGCTGTACGACGATGCGTCCGTGCCGGCCGAGCCGGGGCTTTGCCAGACGACGACGAAGTCGCCGTTGCCGTCCATCGCCACGGCGGGGAGCCTCTGGGCGCCGGTGGTGTAGGTGTTGATCTGGAACTCGGTGGCCACGGCGGAGCCGTCAGAGGCGTAGCGCTGGCCCTGGACGCTGTAGCTCGACGAGTCACTGCCGGACGAGCTCTGGCTGTCCCAGACGACGACGAAATCGCCGTCGTCGTCCATCGCCACCGCGGGGAGTCTCTGGGCGTCGGTGGTGGTCGTGTTGACCTGGATCTCGTCTCCGGCGGCGGAACCGTCCGAAGCATAGCGCTGGCCCTGGATGCTGAACGACGACGAGTCGCTGCCGGCCGAGCCCAGGCTTTCCCAGACGACGACGAAATCGCCGTCGGTGTCGAGCGCCACCGCGGGCCGTCTCTGGGCATCGGTCGTCCAGATGTTGACTTGGAACTCGACCCCCGTGGTGGATCCGTCGGAGGCGTAGAGCTGGGCCTGGATGCTGTCGGTCGACGAGTCCGTGCCGGCTGAGCCGGAGCTTTGCCAGACGACGACGAAATCGCCGTCGTCGTCCAGGCTGACCGAGGGGAGTTTCTGGCCGTCCGTGGTGTAGGTGTTGACTTGGACGTCGTCGGCCGAAGCCGCGGCGATGTACACACCCTGGGCCAACCACAGGGCGATCAGGACTGAGAATCCCTTGCTCAAAACTGAACTAGAGCCGCCGCCCAATGAAACCCGGCTCCGAAGCTGGTCAGCAGCACCAGGTCACCCTCCCGGATCCGTCCCTGCTCCCGCGCCTGCGACAGCGCCAGCGGAATCGACGCGGAGCCGGTGTTGCCGTACTCCTGGAGGTTGACGAACACCCGCTCCATGGGCGTGTCGAGCGCCCGCGCCACCGCTCTGACGATGCGCAGGTTGGCCTGGTGGGGAACGACCATCGCCACGCTGCCGAGCTCTCGCCCCGCCGTGGCGAGTACCTGGCGCGCCGCCGCGCTCATCCGCGCCACCGCGTTCTTGAACACCTCGCGCCCGTGCATGACGATGTTCTCGTGCAGCCCCGCCTGCGCCGCCTCGAGGTTGAACGGCTGGCGCGTCCCCCCGGCTTCCAGACATAGGACGTCGGCGCGGCTGCCGTCGGTGCCGGCCTCGACGGCGAGAATCTCGCCGGACTCCTCGACCTCGCCGATTACGGCGGCGGGCCGCCTGCTCGGCGAGATCGACGGTGCTCTCGTCGTCCGCGGCGAAGCGCCGCCGCTCGATACCGGTGCGCGCGACGATCCACTCGTTCGTGGTGTCCACATGGCGGCTCCACTCGTCGTTGGTCATCACCCGTTCGGGCGTGTAGGCGCCGAGCCCGAGGATGCCGATCTTTGGACGGTGAGGCTCCATGTCGAGCGGGGCGCGGATGTTCGTGGCGCGGATCTAGTCGTCGGAATTCAGGAACTCCGCCAGCAGGCGGCCGATCTCCGCGGGACGCTCTTCCTGCAGGAAGTGGGCGCAGTCCGGCAGGGCGGTGACTTTTGCGTGCGGCACGTCACGCTGGACTCGTTCCATGGTCTCCGCGATGTCCGGCAGGATCCGGTCGCGCTCACCGTAGATGCCGCGTACCGGCACCTCCAGCGTCGGTAGCCAGCGCGCGATCTCGGCAAAACCCTTGGGGCTCAGGTTGCAGCCGGCCTTGATCAGCGCGCGCCGCGCCTCGCGGCTCTCGAAGGGCGCCTGGACGCCGCGGATCGCCTCGTCGGTGAGACGCTTCGGGTCGGTGACTCCGAAGCGCAGGGCGAAGCGCAGCCCCCGCGGGCTGCACAGGTACGAGCGGATCAGCGGCGTCTTGAGGGCGAGGACGAAGGCGATCACCGCCCACGAGACCTCGGGGTAGATCAGTGTGTTGAGCAGCGCCAGCCGCCTCAGCCGCTCGGTGTGCCGGCTGGCCCAGTAGGTGCCGACCGGCCCGCCGAGGTCGTGCACCACCAGGTTGACCCCGTCGATCTCCAGGGCGTCGAGCGCGCCGTCCAGGACGCGGTCGAAGTAGCGGAAGCTGTAGCTGACGTCGAGCGGCTTGTCGGAAAGGCCGAAGCCCGGTAAGTCGAGGGCGATCATCCGGTGGGTCTCGGCGACGGGCGGCATGACGTTGCGCCACAGGAACGACGACGTCGGCCAGCCGTGCAGCATGAGTACCGGCTCGCCGGCGCCGGCTTCGAGATAGTGCAGCCGCAGGCCATCGACCTCGACGTAGCCGTCGGAGGTGTCTCGGGTCATGGCAGGACCATATCACTCGCCCTCGGCGACGGGCTGGATCGAGAGGGTGACGAAGGCCAGGCCGAGGTGGCGCGGATCGTCGCCGGTGGGGGCGGCGTTCGGTATCCGTAGCTCGACGATGTTGGCTCCGGGGTGGAGAAGGGCGTCGTCGAATCGGGCGGTTCGGACTTGTGGGGTGATCCCTTCGAGCTCGAAGCGGGCGATGCTCTTTCCGTTCAGCACCACCTCCACCTTCTGCCGGCCGTGGGCGCCGGCGGTCAGGCGGACCACGTATGGCCTTTCACGGGCGACTCGCCGGATCGGGTAGACGAGCCGGGCGATGAGTTCCTGGGTCCAGCGCAGGTTCTGCTCGGCGATGGAGAAGCCCTCGAGGAAGTACGGACCGTCAACCCAGGCGATGGACGCGGCGGGGTAGCGCAGCGGCTCGCCGGCAGTGGCCTGGACTCCGGGCTTCAGCGGCCGATAGTCGAGCAGGCGGTGCTCGAACGGTCCGGCGGCCAGCGCCTCGGCCGAAGTGATCAGCGCCCTGGCCGTCGCCGGGCGGGAGGTGTGGGCCGTCCGCTCGATCCAGCGGGTCAGCTCGTCCGGAGCGGCGGGCCGGCCCAGGAGATCACGGAACAAGGCTCGCAGATAGCCCCTGTCGGTACCGCCGTGCGCGTCGAAGTAGTCGTCCGACGTGACCTGGCGCAGCAGGGCGCGGGTGTCCCGACCGGCCAGCAGACGATACGTGGGCAGGCTCTCCACGGCCCGCGCGCCGGCCCGCAGCTCGTAGAACAGACGCTCGGGGACGGTGATCGAGGCCAATGCGGCCAGTATGGCGTGAGAGAGGATCACCGGCGCCAATCGGCGGGAGCGTCGGTAGAGCGCGATCCAGACGAGGGCCGCCAGGAACGTGGCGATCGCCAGCGCCGTGCTGGGGAGGTGGCACAGGCCGAACAATGTCGCGGCGGCCAGGGCCGCCGGCGCGGGGCGCAGGACCTCGCGCAGCACGGCGAAGAAAAAGAGCTGCAGGAAGAGCTGCTGCAGGGCGGCCAGGGCGAAGCGCCGGAAGCTCCAGGTCGCGAGGGTCGAGGTCGAGCCGAGGAAGGTGAGCGCAGGCTCGTCGTAGGACTCGCGCGTGCCAGTGAGCCAGGCGATCAAGATGGCGGCGATCACGGCTGTCATCAGGGCCGCCTCGGTCCACGCCCGTCCGGCTGACGCGACCTTTGTCCGGTCTCTCCCCCTGCGGCGAAATGACAGGATCCACAGCGCCGCGGCGGCGGCACGGGCCAGCCAGCGCAGCGGCTGGAACTCGGCGTCCCAGGGCAGCCAGAGGTCCAGGGCCACCAGCGCATTCATCGCCAGCAGCTCGATCAGGGGCCGCGCCCTCGACGCCGTCATCGCTGGCCGGTAGACGCTCCGGCGGTCGTCCTCAGTACCAGGCTCCGTCGGGCTTCATCGCCACCACCGAGACCACGGGCAGGCTCCAGATCGACATCACCAGGGTTTCGCGAATCCGGAAACCGGCGCGCCGCAGGTGGCCGACAGTGTCGATCGGCCGGCAGTCGACGAGGTGGGGGAAGTGCTCGTGCAACCAGACGTAGATCTCGCTCATCAGGTTGGGCGGATGTTTCTCCGCCAGGGCGACGATGCCCAGCTTGCCGCCGGCACGCAGCACCCGCTTGGCCTCGGACAACACCTGCTGAATCTCGGCGTCGGCGAACAGCTCGAGAGTGAAGCTCATGAAGACAGCGTCGAAGCGGTCGTCTTCGTAGGGCAGCGCGCGGGCGTCGCCGAGATCCATCTGGATGCGTGCTTCGAGCCCCGAGCCGGCGATCCGCCCGGCGGCCACCGATCGCATGCCCTCCGACAGCTCGATACCCACCACCCGCGCCTTCGCGCGCGCGAGCTGCTCCAGGGCGTGGCCGGTGCCGTAGCCGATCTCCAGCACCTCTTCGCCGGGGCCGATCGCCAGGGCCTCGACGCCCTTCTCGCGCGAGCCGTGCTCCCAGGCGTCAGCCAGGGCGTCGTAACGCTTGCTGAGGCGGTCGTAGAAGGCCCGGGTGGGGTTTTCCTGTGCGACTGGTTCGTTGGTCATGGTGTTCCATTCAGGTGCGGCGGCGTGTCCCGGCAAGCTTACCCCAGCAACGAGCCGCGTCGCAGGACCGCTTGCCGAGAGGGTCGGATCAGTCGTCGCGCTGCTCGCGTTTCTTGCCGCTCCCCTGGGCGACCATGCCGACGAAAACCAGGATCAGGAACAGCCAGCTCTCGTGGGGCACGCCGAGCTGGCTGGCGTGGGAGACCATCAGGGCGCCGATGAGCGAGGTGAGGGCGACCAGGGCGATGTCGAACAGGATCGCGGCGAAGAATGTCCCGATCATCGCCCCGAAGATCCCGACGATCCACAGCCAGGACGCCGTCTGCCACTGCAGTATCGACGCCAGCCACCAGGCGGTCCAGTAGGCTATCGTGCCGCCGATGATGAAGCCGCCGAGGGCCACCGCCACGCGCTGGGCAGCGCTGGCCAGCAGGGCCCCCAGGACGCCGAGCAGGAATCCGACGCCGAGTTGTAGGCCGGTCGAGCCGAGGTCCAGGAACTGACTGCACGCCCAGATGCCGAGGAAGAAGCCGACGCCCCCCAGCGCCAGCCAGTAGAGCCTGCGCCCGAACAGCACCAGCGCGATGCCCACCGCGGCGGCGAGCAGCTGGGTGCCGGTGTAGTTGGGGATGAGTTGATCCAAGACGAGCCTCGCGGGCGGCGGCGGCCGTAAGGATATACGCGCCGGCGAACGTTATGATGCATCCATGCGGGCCGATCCAAGCCAACATCGCCCTCTCCACTGGGCCTACCTCGGCCGGGTGCCATACGCCCCGACCTACGAGCTCCAGGAGCACCTGCGTCGCGAGATCCGCTCCGGCCGTGGCGCGGAGCACCTGTTGCTCCTCGAGCACGAACCAGTCTTCACCCTCGGCCGCAGCGCCTCCCCGGGCGACGTCGTGGCCGCCGAGGCCTGGCTGCGCGAGAACGGTGTCGAGGTGCACGAGACCAACCGCGGCGGCCAGGTGACCTACCATGGCCCGGGTCAGCTGGTGGGCTACCCGATCATCAACCTCGATCCCGACCGCCGCGATGTCCGCCGCTACGTCCGCGACCTGCAGGAGGTGCTGATCCGCACCCTGGCCGATTTCGGGATCGAAGGCCGTCGCCGGGGCGGCCAGGAGTACATCGGGATCTGGGTCGGGGAGGAGAAGATCGCTTCCATCGGCGTCCACCTGGCACGCTGGATCACCATCCACGGCTTCGCGCTCAACGTCACCACCGACCTCGGCTTCTTCTCGGGCATCGTCGCCTGCGGGCTGCCGGCCGTTCGCATGACTTCGATCGAGCGCTCGATCGGCCGTGCCGTGCCGTTGCCGGAGGTTGCGGCGAGGGTGGCGGAACATGCGCGGGAGATCTTCGAGCGCCGGCTGGTGGAGATCGATCCCAGATCGCTGGCCCCCGTCCACGCGGATTCGCTAACGTAGCGGTATGAGCGACCATTCCCAGGTCTTCGTCGGTCTCAACGCCGTGATCCTGGCGGTCACCGAAGAAGAGCCGCGGATTCTGACCTTGCGGCGAGGCGATCACTCGGTGGCCTTTCCGGAGAATCAGAAGCCGGATCCGACGCCGGCCGAGTTGGTGGACGCTTTGCCCTTCGGCCCTCTCGACCCCGCCCGCGACCGCACTCTCGAGCTGGCTCTGCGTGCCTGGGTTCGCGAGCAGACCGGCATCGAGGTCGGCTACGTGGAGCAGCTATACACCTTCGGCGACCGCAATCGCGATCCGCGCGAGCGCGAAGGAGGACCGCGGGTACTGTCGATCGGCTACCTCAGTCTCTGCCACGAAGACTCGATCGCTGGCGGCGGCCAGGCCCGGTGGCGGCCTTGGTACGACTATCTGCCGTGGGAGGACTGGCGCGGCGGCAGGCCGGCGATCCTCGAACGTCATCTCGAGCCCGCGCTCGACAGTTGGATCCAGGACGCCGAAGACCGGCGGGCCGCTCAGCTCCGTCGCGAGCGGATCGACATAGCCTTCGGCCTGGGCGGAGCGCCGTGGGACGGCTACCGGGTGCTCGATCGCTACGAGCTGCTCTATGAAGCGGGCCTGGTGCGCGAGGCGGTGCGCGACCGCGGCGCGACCGAGGCGGCGGGCGAGGAGGCCGCCGCGCCGCGGCTGGGGCGGCCGATGTGCTTCGACCATCGCCGGATCCTGGCGACCGCAGTCAGTCGCTTGCGCGGCAAGATCAAGTACCGGCCGGTGGTCTTCGAGCTGTTGCCGCCGACCTTCACCCTGCTGCAGCTTCAGCGGGTGGTCGAGGCGCTGGCCGGCCAGCCACTTCACAAACAAAACTTCCGTCGCCTGGTGGAGAAGGGTGGCCTGGTGGACGGTACCGGCAAGTTGAGCGCCGGTACCGGTGGGCGCCCGGCCGAGCTGTTCCGGTTCCGCCGGGTGGTTCTGCGCGAGAGGCCCACCCCCGGCGTCGGTTTGCCGGCCCTGCCGGAGCATTGAAGAGCACCTCCGGTCTCCGGCGGGAAGTACTTGACAAGGTCTTATGCTCAGAGTTAGCATAAGTCTCGGAGCGAGATCCACGGAACCGGCAGCGCGCCGGTTTTTTCTGGGGAACCAATATGCTCAGTTTGAGTATAAATAGGCCGTACCCGAGCCCTTGCCAAGGAGCTTGATCATGCAGAACACAGCGATGCTGAATACAGTCATGGAACCGATCGCCTCACCGCCCGCGCTGGCATACACGCCGGCGGTGGCCGAGGCCACGGCGCCGATTTATCGGCGCCTCGAGCACGTCATGCCCGAAATCGAGTGGCTGGTCCACGCGCCCTACGTGGCAGAGATCCAGCGTCTGAAAGAGGAGCGTGGAGCCATCGTCCTGGCGCACAACTACCAGACGCCCGAGATCTTCCACGGCGTCGCCGACCTCAGCGGCGATTCCCTGGCCCTGGCGCGCCAGGCGTCGGAGACCGACGCGGACGTGATCGTGCTGTGCGGCGTGCACTTCATGGCCGAGACCGCCAAGATCCTGAATCCCGAGAAGACCGTGCTGATCCCGGACCCGAAAGCCGGCTGCTCGCTGGCCGAGTCGATTACCGGCGCCGACGTGCGATTGCTGCGCGAGCGCTATCCCGGCGTGCCGGTGGTGACCTACGTCAACACCTCGGCGGAGGTCAAAGCCGAGTGCGACATCTGCTGCACCTCGGCGAACGCCGTCGAGGTTGTGGAGTCCCTGGGCAGCGACCGCGTCATCTTCCTGCCCGACGAGTATCTCGGCCAGTACGTCGCCAGCCAGACCGACGTCGAGCTGATCTTGTGGCACGGGCACTGCGAGGTGCACGAGCGTTTCAGCGGCGAAGACGTGCGCCGCTACCGCCAGGGAACTCCCGGGGTGGTGGTGCTGGCTCATCCCGAATGCCCGCAGGACGTGCTCGCCGAGGCCGACTACGTGGGCTCCACCTCGGGCATGATCGGCTACGTCGGCGACCGAAGGCCACGGCGGGTGGTGATGATCACCGAGTGCTCGATGTCCGACAACGTGGCGGTCGAGCACCCGGACGTCGAGTTCGTGCGACCCTGCAGCCTGTGCCCGCACATGAAGCGCATCACGCTGCCCAAGATCCTGAGCTCGCTCCAGACCATGGAGCACCGCATCGAGGTCGATCCCGACGTCGCCGCGCGCGCCCGCCGCGCCGTCGAGCGCATGCTCGAAGTCGGCCGGGGGAAGGGTCGATGAACGCCCTCGACGCCCGCCGCGAGGCCGCCGAGGTCGCCTCCAGCGACGTGATCGTGGTCGGCAGCGGCATCGCCGGCCTCACCGCGGCGCTCGGGCTGGCGCCCCGGACCGTGACCGTGTTGACCAAGACCGCGCTCGGGGCGGGAAGCTCCAGCCAGTGGGCGCAGGGCGGTGTGGCGGCGGCAATGGCGGCCGACGACTCGCCGCGGCTGCACGCCGACGACACCCTGGAAGCCGCCGCCGGCCTGGGCCAGCGGGCTGTGATCGAGGCGCTGACCGCCGAGGGGCCGGAGCGGATCTGCCGGCTGATCGAGCTCGGTGCGCGGTTCGATCGCGGCTCGGGCGGCGCCCTGCTGCTCGGCCGCGAGGGAGCACACAGCCGGCGCCGGATCCTGCACGCGGGCGGCGACGCCACCGGCGCCGAGATGGTGCGCGCTTTGGTCGCCGAGGTGCGGCGCCGTGCCGCTGTCGATCTGCACGAGCGTTGCGACGTTCACGACCTGGTGACCGCCGGCGATCGGGTGGTCGGGGTGCTCGCCCTGCATGGCGGCCCGGGAGGGCGGACGGTCTTTCATCGCGCTTCGGCGGTGGTGCTCGCCACCGGCGGCCTGGGCCGGCTCTACGCACGCACCACCAACCCGGTGGAAGCCACCGGCGACGGCCTGGCGATGGCCGCTCGTGCCGGGGCACGGCTGGTGGACCTGGAGATGATCCAGTTTCATCCCACGGCGCTCGAGACCGGCCGCGAGACCGTTTCCCTGGAGCCGCTGCCGCTGGTGACCGAGGCGCTGCGCGGCGAGGGCTCGATCCTGATCGACGACCGCGGCGATCGCTTCATGACCGGCATCCATCCGCGGGCCGAGTTGGGCCCACGCGATGTGGTGGCGCGGGCGATCCGTTGGCGGCAGCAAGCCGGCCGGCGGGTCTTTCTCGACGCCCGCGACGCCGTCGGCGAGGCGTTTCCGAACCGTTTCCCGACCGTCTGGGACCACTGCCGGGCACACGGCATCGATCCGCGCCGGCAGCCGATCCCGGTAACGCCGGCGGCGCACTACGCGATGGCGGGCATCGCCGTCGACGCCAACGGACGCAGCAGCCTGCGGGGTCTGTGGGCCTGCGGCGAAGTATCCTCGACCGGCATCCACGGTGCCAATCGCCTGGCCTCGAACTCGCTGCTCGAAGCGCTGGTGTTCGGCGCACGGGTGGCCGACGACCTGGCCGGTGCCGAGCCTCCCCGGCCGGCGCCGCGCGCCGCCCAGAGGGAGGTGGTCTGGCGCGAGACGGGCCCGGCGGAAGGCGACGACAAGCTCGACGCCGAGAAGACGATCCGGCAACTGATGTGGGAGCACGTCGGCCTGGAGCGCGAGCGCCACGGCCTGGAGACGGTGCTCGACCGGACCGACCGGATCGACCGTTCGCTGGCGTCGCGTCCGTCGGCGGCGCGCAACCTGCTGACCCTCTCCCGGGTGGTTTCGGCGGCCGCCCTGGCGCGCGAGGAGAGCCGGGGCGCGCACTTCCGCACTGACTTCCCGGATCCGGTCGAGAGCCTCCGCCATCGGCTGTTCTGGACCTACCGGCCCGACGAGGCCTTTCCGCTCGAAGCCGCCGGCACCGAGCGGCGGGCTGGCCGGGAGATCGCCTGATGCCTGGGTCGCATCCGCCATCTTCGCCCGTGCCGCGTCTCTATCCGGTGATCTACGAGCGCCTCGTCCGCGATGCTCTCACCGAGGATCTGGGGCGGGCGGGAGACCTCACCACCGACGCGATCGTGCCGCCCGACCTGCGGGCCACGGGGCGCATCCGCGCTCGCCGCGCCGGCCGGGTCGCCGGCCTCGACGTTGCGCTGACAGCGTTTCGGATTCTCGATCCTGCGGTCGAGTGGGAAGTCCATGCCGGTGACGGCAGCGACGTCGAGGCCGGGGCGACCCTGGCCGTGGTGCGCGGCCTGGCGCGGGAGCTGTTGTCGGCCGAGCGCACCGCCCTCAACTTGTTGGGGCGCCTGTGCGGTATCGCCACCACCACCCGAGACCTGGTGCGGGCGGTGGCGGAGAGCGGTGCGCGCGTGGCCTGCACTCGCAAGACCACGCCACTGCTGCGGGCGCTCGAGAAGTACGCCGTGCGCGTCGGCGGCGGCTCGAACCATCGCTACGGGCTCGACGACGCGGTGTTGATCAAGGACAACCATCGGGAGCTGGCGGGCGGCGCGGCTGCCGCGGTCGAGCGAGCGCGCCGGCACGCCGGTCATCTGGTGAAGATCGAAGTCGAAGTGGATGGCCTGGAGGAGCTCGAAGAGCTGTTCGAGCTCGGCGTCGACGCTGTGCTGCTCGACAACATGGATCCCGAGACCCTACGCCGGGCAGTCGGCATCGTCGCCGGCCGAGCGATCACCGAAGCCTCGGGAGGCATCACCCCGGAGACGGCGGCGTTCGTCGCCGCGAGCGGCGTCGACCTGCTGTCGGTCGGCTGGCTTACCCACAGCGCGCCGGTGCTCGACGTCGGCTTCGACCTCGACCCGCCGTGAGCCGGCCCGCCTGCTGTAGACTAGGGCCATGGCAGGACTCGTCCAGGTCGGTGAGCACCGAACCGGCCGCCAGCGCCCGGAGCGCCCTGAACGCCCGGACTGGCTGCGCATCCGCATTGCGACCCCGGAGCGCTACACTCAGGTCAAGTCCCTGGTCTCGCGGCTGAATCTCAACACCGTCTGCCAGGAGGCCCGCTGCCCAAACATCTACGAGTGCTGGGGAGAGCACGGCACCGCCACCTTCATGATCCTGGGCGACATCTGTACCCGGCGCTGCGGCTTTTGCGCCGTCGCGACCGGGCGGCCGCAGGCCGTCGATTCGGACGAGCCACGGCACGTGGCAGAAGCGGTGGCGGTCATGGGCTTGAAGCACGCGGTGCTCACTTCCGTCGACCGCGACGACCTGAAGGACGGTGGTGCTCGCCACTGGGCCGAGGTCATCGAGGCGGTGCACGGGCACAACCCGGACGCTGCCGTCGAGGTTCTGACTCCGGACTTTCGAGGCGTCGACGATGCTCTCGAAATCGTCCTGGCGGCCCGCCCCGAGATTTTCTCCCACAACATGGAGACCGTGCCCCGGCTCTACCGCCAGGCGCGCCCGGGCAGCCGCTACGAGCGCAGCCTGGAGCTGCTTGCCGACGCCGCAGAGCGACGCGACCGTGGCGACTACCGTGGGCGCATCAAGACCGGCATCATGGTGGGTCTCGGGGAGACCTCGGAAGAAGTCCAGGCCACCCTGGCCGACATCCGCGGCGCCGGCGTCGAAGTGTTGACCGTCGGCCAGTACCTGCAGCCGACGCGCGAGCACCTGCCGGTCGATCGATTCGTCACCCCCGAGGAGCTCGCGGAGATGCGCCGGCACGCTTTGGAGCTCGGCTTTCTGCACTGCGAATCGGGGCCGCTGGTGCGTAGCTCCTACCACGCGCACGAGCACGTGCCGGAAGCGATGCGGCCGGCTTCGGCCCGAGGGGAGCCACTGGTGGCGGCCGCCCCTGGCCGCTGAGCCGGCCGCCCGCGTCAGGAGACAGACAGGTCGACCGAGGCCTCGAGCACGCGCTCCGCCTCAGTATCGCGGTCTTCGTTGTCGCCGCCTTCAGTGACGCAGACCCGGTCGCGCCCGCCGCGCTTGGCTTCGAACAGAGCGACGTCGGCCGCTTCGATCAACGCCTTCTTCGAGTCGCCGACGGTGTGTGACGCGACCCCTAGGCTGAGCGTCACCCGGGGCACATGCGGCGGTCTGCCGAGGTCCAGCGCGGCAACGCACTGGCGGGCGCGCTCCGCCACTACGCGAGCCTCCTCGACGGTGGTTTCGGGCAGGACGAGGGTGAACTCCTCGCCGCCGTAGCGAGCCACGATGTCGGAGGCGCGGCTGACCTGCCGCAGGGTGTGAGAGACCTGGATCAGCGCCTCGTCGCCACGGGGATGGCCGAAGGTGTCGTTGAAGCTCTTGAAGTGGTCGAGATCGGCCATCACCACCGACAGTGGGCGCTCGTAGCGTTCCGCGCGCTCGATCTCCTGCTCCAGGCGCTCCTGCATGTAGCGGTGGTTGTAGAGCCCGGTGAGGCCGTCGGTGTTGGCCATCCGCCGAGTCTGCTCGAGCGCGAACGCGCTGCGGATCCGAAGGTCGAGCAACGGCGCATCGACCGGTTTGGTGATGAAGTCGGTGGCGCCGCGGCGCATGGCGTCCACCGTGATCTCGGCGCTGCCGTACGCGGTGACCACCAGGATCGGCAGAACGTTGAAGTGCTGGCGGATCTGGTCGATCACCTCGAGACCGTCGAGGTCGGGCATCACGATGTCGAGCAGCACGATGTCGAAATCGCCCTCGCGCAGCAGAGCGAGCACCTTGCGGGCGTCGGTTTCGGTGACCACGTCATAGCCGAGTTGCTCGGTGAGCATCATCGACATGATCTGGCAGACGGTGGGGTCGTCGTCGACTACCAGCAGCTGTCTGGGTTCCATGTGCCCTCTTTCGATAGGAAACGATATGCGGACTCACTCTCCGGATCGAGAGATCCGGCCGTCGGGACAACGGGCTGAGTTGGTAGGCCTGGCGAGTCGGTGGCAGGATTGTAGCATGATCTCCGCCTCCCGCAATGTCTTTTTATCGGGTGATGCCGATCACAGTATCCGGGGGAGGCGAAACATTATTCGACTTTCTTCCGAGGGCCTTGTCGATCGTCGGACTTGGTGTAGATTAGGCGACGACAGATGTCCGCGACGCCGACAGCAGAACCACGGTTGGGCAGTTGGAGCTGACGAAATGATGGACTCTCCCCACGGGCCACGTGAACCACGGGGTCGCCCGATGACCAAACGTCCGATCAACATCCAGGACAGCTTCCTCTTCGGAAGCCTCAAGGAGGGTAGAGTTCTGGTGTTCGCTCTGGTGACCGAGAAGCAGATCAAGGGGAAGATCCGCCGTTTCGACCGCTACGCCGTCGTAGTCGACGATGGCGCGCGCGAGATCCTGATCTACAAGCACGCGATCGTCGGAATCACCGACCTCGGCCCGCTTCCGGGTCCCTGATCGCCAAGCTGTCGCGCCAACGCCAAACGTAAGACTCAGGGGGTGACGGCGGCCCACGCGCCGAGCTCGCCCGACTCGAAAGCGTCGGCGAAGATCACACCGGCATCGACCTCCAACTCGCGGTCGATCGCGACGCCGGCCAGGACCGAGGTGAGGCCGTCGAGCCAGTGGACCTCGAGTCGCGCCGCGGCTGGCTCCGAGCCCAGGCCGAAGTGGGCCATCACCGGGTCCTGAGACACGAAGTTGCTGGCGGCCCGCATCTCGTGGATGCGGGTGACGGCGGAGGTTTCCAGCACGATGCGGGCGCCCACGCCCTGGGTGTTGGGCGCCTGGCCGGCCAGAGTGACCTGCAGGTAATGAAGCTGGTTGCCGCCGTCGTTGCGGAACAGGCGCGGAGGGTCTGAGTTGTTGGCGGTGAAGATGTCGAGGTCGCCGTCGCGATCGTAGTCGAAGCAAACCAGACCCCGGCCCTGACGTCGATCGACGATGCCCCGCTCCTGCGCCTGCTCGCTGAAGGTGACTATGCCGTCCGCACCGCCCCGCTGGTTGACGAACAGCCGCGACGGGTCGTCTTCGAACGGCGGATGCAGAAACCCGTTGACGTGGAAGATGTCCGTCCAACCGTCGTTGTCGAAGTCGGCGAAACACGCGCCCCAGCCCCAGTAGCCCTCCGATACGCCGGCTGCCTCCGTGGTATCCACGAAGCTGCCGTCACCCAGACCGCGATAGAGGCGGTTGCCGATGCCGTCACCGCCCTCGGCGCGGATGGCGGTGACGAACCAGTCGAGCACGCCGTCGTTGTCGTAATCGGCGACCGAGGCGCCCATGCCGTTGTTGTCGATGATCACGTCGTCGTCGGTGACGAGGTCGAACCCGCCGTCGCCCCGGTTGAGCAGCACCTGGCTGTTGTTGAAGTCGGAGGCCACCACCAGGTCGGGCCAGCCGTCGGAGTTCATGTCCGCGAAGTTCGGGGTGAAGGTGAAGGTCAACCGGTCCCTGGCCACAGCGTCGAACGCCTCGGCCGAGGCCGCGGCGAAGTTGAAATTGCCCTCGTTGCGCCACAGCAGCTCGCCCGGCTGGTTGTTCCACTGCGAGAAGAAGGCGTCCAGGTCGCCATCGCGGTCGTAGTCGCCGAAGGCGGCGCCGAAGGCGTACTCGAAGGTCGGCAGACCCGCCTGTGCCGTGACGTCGGTGAATGTGACGATGCCCTCGACACCGGCGCCCAGATTGCGGAAGACTCTGATCGGGGTGAGCTCCATACCGCCGACCACCAGGTCCAGGCGGCCGTCGCCGTCGAGGTCGACGAAGGTCGGTCCCGAGCCCTTGCTGCCGGTGATGTCGACCCCGGCCGCTGCCCCCATCTCCTCGAAGGTGCCGTCGCCACGGTTGCGGAAGAGCAGGTTGGCGCCGATGTCGCCTCGCACCGCGTACAGATCGGTCCAGCCGTCGCCATCGAAATCGCCGGCGGCCACGCCGCCGCCGATGAACAGGTTGCCGATTCCACCGCCGACGAACCCGTGCTCGTAGTCGAGGCCCGCCGGCAAGGTGACGTCGGTGAAGCTCCAGTCTTCTCCGGCGAGGCAGATCGCCGGCCAGCAAATCGCTAGACCGTAAATCGCCAGACGGTAGATCGCCAGACGGTGGAATACGGTGAGCGCGCGCGCGGCACAAGACTGGGGCATGCCTTCAGATTACCACGAGCCGTCGAGTTGACTCTCGAGCCTCGAGGGAGTGTAATCCCCGGCGAGATGGGCACGATGTCGAAAGACAAGGATTCCCAACCCGCGGGGATCGGCTACGTCGACGGCCGGCTCCAAGCCGACGGTGTGTCGGTCGAAGCGATCGCCGAACAGACCGGGACCCCGGTCTACATCTACTCGGCGGCGGCGATCCGCGCCTCGTACGAGCGGCTGCGGCGGGCCTTCGCACCACTCGACGCCAAACTCCACTACGCGGTCAAGTCGTGCCCGAATCTCCATGTCTGCCGGCTGATCAGTGAGCTCGGGGGCGGTATGGACGTGGTCTCGGGCGGCGAGCTCGAACGCGCCTGGCTGGCCGGAGCGCCGATGGAAGAGATCGTCTTCGCCGGCGTCGCCAAGACCGAGGCCGAAGTGCGGGCGGCGCTCGACGGACGCTTCAGCTCGCTGGTCCGCCACGCCGGCCGGTTCGGCCGGGAGGGCGTGCACGGGCGCGGCCCGGTGGGACTGTTCAACATTGAGTCCGAGAGCGAGCTGGAGCGCATCGCCGCGATCTCGGAGCAGCTCGGTGTGCCGGCGCGCGCCTGTATCCGGGTCAACCCGGACGTCGACGCCAAGACCCACGAGTACACCACCACCGGCCTGGAGGAAAACAAGTTCGGCATCTACGCCGAACGCGTTCCGGCAATGTTCGAGGCCTACGACGGCCATCCCTCGGTGGAGCTGGTAGGAGTCCACGTGCACATCGGCTCGCCGGTGCCGCAGATCGATCCCTACGTCGACACCGTGCGGGTGATCCTCGCTCTCTTCGACCGGCTCGAGGCCGCCGGCCATCGCCCGCGGGTGCTCGATCTCGGCGGCGGCTGGCCGGTGGACTACTACCACGGCGAGTCGCCGGCTCCGGAAGAATACGCGGCGCGGTTGGTACCGCTCCTCGAAGAGCGGGTGCGCGGGGGCTTGCAGGTAGTGCTCGAGCCCGGGCGCTCGATCATGGCCAACTCGGGGGTGCTGATCACCCGCGTGCAGCACATCAAGCAGGGGCGCCAGAAGCGCTTCGTGATGTGCGATGCCGGCATCCAGACTCTCATCCGCCCGGCGTTCTACCGTGCCTTCCATTTCATCTGGCCGGTGGCGCCCGAACCGCACCAGTTGCCGGAGGCGTGGATGGAGCGTCCCGACCTGCCGGACCTCGTCGAGTGCGACGTGGTCGGCCCGATCTGCGAGACCGGCGACTTCCTGGCCCGCGGCCGGCCGCTGCCGGAGGTCGCACAGAACGACTTCCTGGCGGTGTTCTCGGCCGGCGCTTACGGCGTGTCGATGGCCTCGAACTACAACGACCACGGCCGGCCGGCCGAAGTGATGGTCGACGGCGACGTCGCGACGGTGGTCGCCGAGCGCCAGCCGCTGGCGAGCCTGCTCGAGACCGAGCGGACGACCCGGAAGCTGGAGTTTTCGCAGGCCGCGTCGGTGGCGAGGTGACGGGCTGCAGACCCGTGGTTCGCCGGTGACGACTCAGTCGTCTCCGTCGGCCGCGTCGACGAGCGCCTGCCGGACGTGGCCGCCGGCTGCTTTCAGCTGCTCGCGCGCCGCCGGCGCCGAGACCCGGCAGCGGGCCATGACGATGGCGGTTTTCACCTCTTCTCCGGCGGCCTCCCAGAGGCTCTCGGCCTCGTCGAGCCCGACGCCGCCGGCGGCCTCGACGATGCGCAGCGCCCGGTCGCGCAACTTGGCGGAGCCTTGCGCCAAGTCGACCATCAGGTTCTCGAACACCTTGCCCAGGCGCACCATGGCGGTCGTGGTGACGGCATTGAGCACCGCCTTGGTGGCGGAGCCGGCCTTGAGGCGGGTGGAGCCGGTGAGCACCTCCGGCCCGGTGTCGAGCGCCAGCACCAGGTCCGCCAGGTCGTCGAGCCCGTCGGCCGCGGCGCAGGTCAATAGCACGGTGCGCGCGCCCTGCTCTCGCGCTCGGTTCAAGGCACCGCGAACGTAGGGGGTCACCGAGCTGGCCGACACACCGATCAGCAGGTCGCCCGCGCCCAAACCCCGGACGTCGCGGCGGCCGTCCCCGTCGCGATCCTCAGATCCTTCCCGCGCGCGGAAGACCGCGTCCTGGCCGCCGGCGATAGCGGCACGGATCCTCTCTGGGTCGGTGCCGAAGGTCGGCGGGCATTCGGCCGCCTCGATCACTCCGAGACGGCCGCTGGTACCGGCGCCGGCGAACATCACGTCGCCGCCGGCCTCGAGCGTGTCGGCCACCGCATCGGCGGCGCGAGCGATCACCCGCCGGTGTCGGAGCGCGGTGTCGAGCCCCCGGCGATCCTCTTCGAGCAGCAGCGCGACGATTTCTTCGCTCGGCAGCGTGTCGAGGTCGCGGCTGGCGGCGTGGCGTGCTTCGGTGGGCAGTCGACGCCACCGCGGTCCTCGTGTCGGTTCAGTCACTTCGTCCTCGTGTCGGTTAAAGTCAATTGATTGATTCTAAGCGCTGGACAACAGCCGCTGTGGTATGCGTCCCATGTGGTAGCTTCCGTCGATCGAGCCGAGACCATGTTGACCCCTGAAGCCTCCCTCGCCGCCGCCCGCGATATCCTGCCCTGGTTGATCGAGATCCGGCGTGACCTGCATCAGCATCCCGAGCTGGGCCTGGAGGAGCATCGCACCAGCTCGCGGGTGAAGATGCTGCTCGACGAGCTCGGGATCGAGCACGTCGACGGTTTCGGCGGCACGGGCGTGCTCGGGTTGCTGAAGGGTGGTGAGGAAGGTCGTGCAGTGGCCCTGCGTGCGGACCTCGACGCTCTGCCGATCGAGGACGCCAAGGACGTGCCGTACCGTTCGAAGAACGCGGGCAAGGTGCACGCTTGTGGGCACGACGTTCACACCACCGTGCTGCTGGGCGCGGCACGGCTCCTCGCCGAGCGACGCGCCGAGCTGCCGGGTCTGGTGAAGCTGCTCTTCCAGCCGGCCGAGGAGACCGTCGGCGGTGCCCAGTTCCTGATCGCGGGTGGCGCCCTCGACGATCCGCCCGTGGAGGCGATCTTCGGCTTGCATGTAGAGCCCGAGATCGAGGTCGGCAGCTTCGAGGTGCGCTACGGCCAGCGCAATGCCTCCTCCGACACCATCACCCTGACGGTGCTCGGTCGTTCTGGCCACGGCGCATACCCGGCGAGCACCGTCGATGCCATCGTGGTCGCGGCGCATCTCGTTACCGCGCTCCAGACCGTGGTCAGCCGCAACGTCGACGCCCGCGAGTCGGCGGTGGTGAGCTTCGGCACGGTCCAGGGCGGCTCGCAGGGCAACATCGTGGCCAATCGGGTGGAGCTGGTCGGCACTGTACGCTGTCTCGACGATCGGATCCGGGAGCTGGTTCTGCGGCGTATTCGCGAGACAGCCGAAGGTGTCGCCGGTGCCCTGGGAGCCGAGGTCGAAGTGGATGTCGAGCCGAGCTTTCCGCCGCTGGTCAACGACGATGCCATGGTGGAGCTCGTCCGCCGCAACGCCGCGCGCCTGGTGGGGGAGGAGCGGGTCTTCGTCAAGGCCATGCCCAACATGGGGGTCGAGGACTTTTCCTACTACCTGCAGAAGGTTTCGGGGGCGTTCTACTCCCTGGGGGTGCGCAACGAGTCGAAGGGCATCGTCCACACCGTGCACCACGAGCTGTTCGACGTCGACGAGGAGTGCCTGGCCTACGGCGTGGCGCTGCAGGTGCTGAACGCGTTGTCGGTTCTCGACGGTGACTGACGAAATGCCGCCGTGCTGAACAAGATCTGGGGCGGCTTCTTCTTCGTCGCCTTCGCGGTCGGCCTGGTGAAGACCTTCCAGGGCGATCCGGCGGTGTGGGCGGCCATGGTGAAGGCCGCTTTCGACCTGGCGAAGACGGGCTTCGAGATCGCCCTCGGCCTCACCGGGGTCATGTGCCTGTGGCTGGGAGTGATGAAGCTCGGCGAGAAGGGCGGCGCGGTGGACATGCTGGCACGCGCGTTCGCGCCGCTTCTGCGCCGCCTCTTCCCGGGCATCCCCGAAGGCCACCCGGCGACCGGCTCGATCGTCATGAACATGGCCGCCAACATGCTGGGGCTCGACAACGCCGCCACGCCCCTGGGCCTCAAGGCGATGAAGGAGCTGCAGACGCTCAATCCCGAACCGGACACCGCGTCGAACGACCAGATCCTGTTCCTGGTGGTCAATACTTCGGCGGTGACCCTGATCCCGATCACCATTTTCGTCTATCGCTCTCAGATGGGCGCGGCCGATCCCACCGACGTCTTCATCCCGCTGCTCATCGCTACTTTCTGCAGCACCCTGGTGGGGCTGGTGACCACCGCCGTGGTGCAACGTCTGAAACTGTGGGATCCGGTGGTGCTGGCCTATCTGGGCGGCATGGCGACGTTGGTGGCTGGCCTGGTGGTCTACTTCTCGAGCCTCGAGCGCGAGGCCATGGAGCTCCAGTCCTCGGTGTTGTCGAACTTCCTGATCTTCGCCGTCATCGTGACCTTTGTCGGCCTCGCGGCCCGCCGTGGCCAGCCGCTCTACGAGACCTTCGTCGAAGGCGCCAAGGAGGGCTTTCAGGTAGCGGTGACGATCATCCCCTACCTGGTGGCGATGCTGGTGGCGATCGGCGTCTTCCGCGCCAGCGGCTCGCTCGATTTTCTGCTCGAGGGCGTGCGTTGGGGCGTGGAGGAGTTGGGTTTCGACACCCGCTGGGTCGACGGCCTGCCCACTGCCCTGATGCGCCCTCTATCGGGCAGCGGCGCCCGCGGCCTGATGCTCGAGACCATGGAAACCCACGGCGCCGACTCCTTCGCCGGCCGCCTGGTCTCCATCGTCCAGGGCTCGACCGAGACCACCTTCTACGTGCTCGCCGTCTACTTCGGCTCGGTGGGCATCAAGCGCGCCCGCCACGCCGTCGCCTGCGGTCTGGCGGCCGACGCCGGAGGAGTGGTGGCGGCAATCGGCGTGTGCTACCTGTTCTTCGGTTGAAGTTGGAGCTAGAGAATCGTCGCTGGAATGCCCTGAATGTGGGTGTAGAATGCAGGTCGCAGGCGTCGCGAGATCGCGCCGATAGCTGAGTTGCTGCGATTTTGCGTAGGGCGAACTGATGAAGCCGACCGAACTGACGAGAAGATCATGAGCACAGCCCTAGCCGCAGAGCCCGTCCCTCTGACGACCGGCGAAGACGGCGTGATCCGGGTGAACGGGACCCGAGTGACGCTCGATACGTTGGTTTCCTCTTTCGCTGAAGGTGCCACGCCCGAAGAGATCGCTCAGGACTACTCCGTTCTGAATCTGGCGGATGTCTACGCCGTCATCTCCTACTACCTCCGTCATCGTAGCGAGGTGGACCAGTACCTCCAGCACAGGGATCAGCAAAGGGCGGCGGTTCGCCGAGATAACGAGAGGCGCTTCGACTACCGAGAGCTTCGCCAGCGGCTCCTATCCCGCCTTACGCCGGATCAGAGGGGCAGGTACATCACCTGACCCTCGCACTCCTCTGCCTCGCTCGCTCCCGCGAGCAACTCGATTTCCTTGATCGCGCGGCCAATGGCCATCCTGGTGCTGACCTCCACGACTCCAGGCATGGCTTTGCCGTCACGTACTCGTTCGACTGCGAAACGGGTGACGGTCGAGACGTCGTGAGTCAGCAGTAGGCGTCCTTCGTCGGCCGCCCACGCGAGAATCTCAGGGTCGGCGGCGCCGGCGAGAGGAGTGTCTTGGACCCGGACGATGTCCAGCTCGGGGAGCGCTCGAAGGAGGCCCCGGAGGATCCGGCCGTTGAAATTCTCGTCTGCGATGAATCTGAGCATGCCGAGATCGATTTTATCGGCTATAGGACGGCGATATTCGCCGCCGAACTCCGAGTCCGGGTCCCTCGGGTAGCACCAGCCGCCCGGCCTCGACGGTGGCGCCGACGAAGGGGTCGTCGGTGACCAGCAGATGACCGTCGAGGTCGGCGTGGTCGACCAGCGGCGAGAGGAGGGCGGCGGCGGTGATCGCGAGCGACGACTCGATCATGCAGCCGAGCATGATCTTCATGCCGTGAGCCCTCGCCACCGCGATCATGCGCAATGCCTCGCCGATGCCGCCGCACTTCATCAGCTTGATGTTGATGCCGTCGAAGGCCTCGGCTAGACCCGGGATGTCGGTGGCGTCGTGCACGCTCTCGTCGGCGAAGAGCGGCAGCGGGCTGCGGCGCCGCAGCTCCCGGGTCTGCTCGATCTGATCGGCGGGCAGGGGCTGTTCGACCAGCTCGACGCCCATCTTCTCCAACCATTCGAGGCGCGACAGCGCATCGTCCAGGCTCCAGCCCTCGTTGGCGTCCACCCGTAGAGGGCGGTCGGTGGTATCGCGCACCGCCTCGAGCACGGCGCGGTCCTCCTCCGAGCCCACCTTGACCTTCAGCACCTCGTAGTCACCGGCCTCGCGCACCTTGCGGACGACGGTGTCGGGATCGTCCATGCCGATGGTGAACGAGGTCACCGGCGTGGCATGGGGGTCGATGCCCATCAGCTCGTGGAGCGGCGCGCCCAGGCGCTTGCCGGCCAGGTCGCGCAGCGCCATGTCCACCGCCGCCCGGGCCGCGGGTTGTCCCTGGACGGCCACCGCGTCCGTAGCGGTCGCGAAGGCGCGCGGGTCGCCCAGCCGTGGCACCATGCGCGCTACGGCGGCGGCGGCCGATTCGGCGTCCTGGTCGTAGCGGGCGATCGGCGCGGCCTCGCCCAGGCCGACAATGCCCTCGTGCTCGAGCTCGACGCCCAGGTTGCGGCGCCAGTCGGAGGCGCCGCGGGCGAGGCGGAAGGTGTGGCGCAGGTGGAGCTCGAAGATCTCCTGGCGCAGCGCGATCATTGCTCGGTCAGCGGGTAGATGTAATCGTAGCGTCGGCGAACCCTCTCGACCTCGCCGTTCTCGTTCAGCTCGAACACCACGAGCTCGCCGTCGGACATGCGGAAGGTGTTCTCCGCCACCGGCTCGAGGCGGGTGATGCCGTTGCCCGGATCGTCCTCGGGCGGGTAGTTGTGCTCGTAGAACACCAGCTCGTTGTTCAGGATCATCACCTTGTACTCCCAACCCCAGGGATCGGTGTACTCGCCCAGGAATCGCTGCCAGGCGGGGTCGGCGACTTTCTCTTTCGGCTCGGGAGCGGTCGCTTCGGCGATGGCCGGTCCCACGACGTCGAACGCCCGGTAACTGAACAGGCTCGGGCTGGCGTCGTCGGCGTTGGTCATGACGATCACCGCCACCTTCTCGCTCGGCACCAGCAGGAGATGGCTGCGGTGGCCCGCCACCCAGCCGCCGTGCCCGACGATCGTCTTGCCCTGACGGCGGGAGATTCGAAAGCCCAGGCCGAGAGCGCTGTTCCAGCCGTCGCGGATCCAGTGCGGGCGGTGCATCTCCCGCAGCGTGCTGCCTCTGAGCACATGGGCGCCTCCCGCCTGGGGGACGTCGCGGAACTGGAGGGACGCGAACCGCGCCAGGTCTAGGGTGGTGGAGACGATGTTGGCGGCCGGCGCGATCCCACGGGTCTCGTAGTAGTCGGCGATCCTGCGGTCTCCGTCGCCGGTGCGACGCAGATAGGCGGTGGTCATGCGCCCGCGCAGATCGTCGCCGGGCTGGGCGCTCGTACTGCTCATGCCGAGAGGCCGGAAGACGTTCGTCTCCAGGTAGTCCGCCCAGGGCTCGCCGGAGACCGCGGCGACGATCTCGCCGAGCAGCGCTATCCCCAGGTTCGAGTACTTGTACTTGCTGGCCGGCGCGTAGATCGCGTCCTGACGAGGCAACGCCTCGCGGACCTGCTCGCTGGTGGGGAAGTCGTGGGTCGTCCAGTAGGGGAAGGCGGCTTCGCGCGGCAGGCCTGAGGTGTGGGTCAGGAGGTGGCGGACGGTGATCTCCGGCTCGCCCTCGAAGGAGCCCCGGACCGTAAACCACGGCAGGTGCGCGGACACTGGGTCGTCGAGCCGAAGCTTGCCGGCGTCGCGCAGGTAGAGGATGGCGGTGGCGGTGAACAGCTTGGTGATCGAGCCGATCCTGAACACGGTGCGGGGGCCGACCGTCTCTTCCGTCCCCAGGTCGCTGACGCCGAATCCCTTCGCCCAGATCAGCTCCTGGTCGTGGACGATGCCGATTGCCAGGCCCGGGATCTCGCGGTAGTCGCGCTGCTCCTCGATCCACAGCTCGAGGAGGGTCAGGGCGTCGGCGACGCGGGAATGTTCGGCAAGCTCGTCCGCGTGGAGTGGTGTTGCCAGGAGGAGCGCGGCGAGCGCGAAGAGTCTGAAATACACGGCAGATCCTTTCTACGGTTTCGAGGAAGTATATGTGGCGCCGTTGTCCCGGCCTCGAGGGACGCTAGCTCGTAGCCCGGGGTTTCATTCGGCCCCCGGGGCTGGGGGATCGGAATCGTCACCGTCCGGCCGAACATCGACCTTTCAGGCACCGTTTCGTCCTCCGTCCGGCCGGACATCGACCTTCTCGCCCCCGTTTCGTCCTCCGTCCGGCCGAACATCGACCTTTCAGGCGCCGTTTCGTCCTCCGTCCGGCCGAACATCGACCTTTCAGGCGCCGTTTCGTCCTCCGTCCGGCCGAACATCGACCTTTCAGGCGCCGTTTCGTCCTCCGTCCGGCCGAACATCGACCTTTCA
>JAAELT010000725.1 GCA_024226315.1 bacterium
CCGAGGTGTGATCGGTGCGGATCAGCCGCTGCCGCATCTCGGCAGGATCCAGCGCGCCTTCGGACCCGAGCACGACCTGTCGCGGGTCCGTTTCCAGGCGGGCGGCGAGGCGGAAACGGCCAACCGCGCCCTGGGCGCGCGCGCCTACACCAGCGGAGACCGCATCGCGTCCCGCTCCGCCCCGGACCTGTGGCTCGCCGCGCACGAGGCGGCGCACGTGCTCCAGCAGGCGGGCAGTGCCGGCCAACCGGCATTTTCCGGCGTGGGTGAAGCCGGCGACCGACACGAACGCCAGGCCGACGCGGCGGCGAACCTGGTGCGCCAGGGCCGGTCGGCGGCGCACCTCTTCCACAGTCCGGCGCGGCTCGGTCCGGCGCGGCCCCGGTCAGACACGTCGGCCGGGGGACAGGCCGTCCAGTTCCAGAAGTCTTTTCCGAACGACGCGAAATCGCGAAACGACCTCAAGCACCAGGCTCGAGACGATGAATATCGGAGACGCCAGAAAAGGAAGAGGAAAAGGAAACCCCGAAAGAAAGCGAAGAAGGTCGAGTACGTCGACGTCGCCGACCAGGTGATGGATTATCTCCTGAGCGACCCGAAGAAGCGGGCCGAGGCCCTGGCCACGGGCGGTCTGGAGAGCCACGAGGCCGAGTACGAGATGACGCCGGAGGAAGAGCTCCTGATGGACCTCGCGACCCGGATGGAAAAGGTCGCCGAGTACCAGGCCTACGCCAGTAAGTTGGTGACCTACTACCAGAAATCCGGCAAGGAACTGCCGTTTGGCCCCGTACTCGACAAGATGGAGGGCCTCACCAAGGGCATCGGGAAGAACATCGCCAAGCTCAGGAGGTACGCCAAGCAGATCGGAGAAGCGCGGGCGTTCGTCAAGTCGACGATCGACTTCGTCGCCATCACGCGCGCGCTCGACGTGACCAGTCCGAGGCAGCTCAAGAGATGGATCAGGTCGGTCCGGAAGCTCCGCGCCCAGGCCGAGCCGGCCATCGGATGGCTGAAGAGCACCCTCTACGAGGGGGCGCTGAGTGGCGCCGGCCACCTGGCCAGAACCCTGATCGTGGTCAATTACCTCGACGCGATGTTCACGATCGGCACCTCTGGGCTGGAGAACGGCCTCAAGGCGGTGGAGCGTTACATCAACAAGAAACACAGGGACATCGAAAGGCTCACGCGCACGGGCGGCCGGCGAAAAGCGCCGGCGCCGGTGCCGGTGCCGCTCGAGCCGACCGAATGGAAGTCGGTGGCGCAGCGAAAGAGGGAGGCCAGATCCAGGGACGTGGCGAATATCATCGCTCGGGCCTGGGCGCGGTACGAAGACGACTTGAAGGTGGCCACGGAGGTCTTCAACCGCAAGGTCTTCACCAGGCTGTGGAAGAGGAAGTACCGCAAGAAGATCGCGGGCAAGCTCCTCGAGGACAGAACGAAAGGCGACTGGGGCGCGGAAGACTTGTGGCTCGTTGTGAGCTCGTCAGGACCCGTGCAGGCGGAAGACGAGATCCTGAGCTTTGGCGGCTTTCCCAGCCGGAGGCTGCGCCGGGGCCGCAAGCCGAAGGAATGGTCGGTGAGCATAGGTCGGACCGCCGAGGCCAGGGCCGGGAGGCCTCATCCCTATCTGAAAGAGGTCTACTGGCCCGAGCTGGAGAAGTACCTGGCCCGAAACGTCAAGCTGCCGAGCGTGCTCAGCGTCCCGACCCCGTAGTCTTCGAGCGTCCCGAGTCGAAGGTCTTCGTGGCCGTGTTGTCGAGCTCGCCGGGCAATCCCGTCGGACCCGGTAGGGTGGCGCGTCTGATGACGGCCGAGGCCCTGGGCTCCTTGACAGAGACGTAGTGTCTGCCGTCGGCATCAGACGCTCATCGGGGCTCCTAAGGAACATCCTCAACATTCCCACACAAGCCCATCATTCCTCGCGTCGGCGGGCGCCGTAGGGTGTGCTCGTCGGGCGGCACCGTGCGCGGTCTCGACGACGAGAACAACCCATCAACGAGGAATCAACCATGTTTTCGAATCAGCGAATCCGTTCCCTGGTCCTGCTCTTCGCCGCCGCGCTTCTGGCGCTCCCCACTCTCACCGACCCGGCGCTCGCCGAAGAAACCGGTTGGAAGCTTCGCCTGGGCGGGACCTGGGTGGATCCCGACGTCAACGTCGACACCATCACCGACGCCGGCGCCCGCGCGCGGGCCAGGAGCGTGGACGACATCAACCTGGGGCTCGGCCTCGAGTACCGGTTCTCCCGGCGACTGGGGCTGGACTTCGCGGTTTCTTTCGTCGAGCCCGCGGTGGGCCTGACCCTGGAGCCGGCCGGCGGCGGCCTGATCGCCACCACCGACAAGCTGAGCTTCACGCCCATCACAGCCGGCCTCAACGTCCACCTGACGCCGGGCCGGCGGGCGGACCTCTACATCGGCCCGATAGTCGGGTACGCTCTCTACGGCGACCTGAGCTTCGACGCCGGTCCCGAGGGACAGGCCAACTTCACCAGCGACGACGATTTCGCGCTCGGCGCCCAACTAGGCGTTGACGTGGCGATCGGTGACGGACCATGGTCGATCGACGCGGCGCTCCGCTACCTGGATACCGACCTCGAGGCCACCGACGAGGACGGCGAGATCACGGACATCGACTTCTCGCCGATTATGTTCAGCTTCGGCATCGGCTACCGGTTCTGACGGACGGCCTCCCAGCTCGATCCGCACGGCAAGCGGTGAACGAATAGACTGGGGCCACACTCCGTAGTCCCCAGGTAGCAGAACTACCGAAAGGAGCTTGCCGTGCAGATCTCCTACTCCGAGCCGCTGTCACGCGGCTACGCGCATATGAAGCGCATGCTCTTCGAGCCGTTCGACCTCGGGAAGTGGTTCGTCGTCGGGTTCGGCTGCTGGCTGGCGCAGCTGGTCGACGGCGGCGGCGGCGGCGGTGGTGGCGATTGGTCCGGCCTGGCAGACCTGACCGAAGACTCGGATGCCGCCACGCTGACCCCTCTGGCCGCTTCGAACTGGGAGGATTTCTTCGGGGAGGGCGCCTTTGCGCTGGGCTGCGGAGTGATGATCGCCATCCTGGTCCTGGTGCTGCTGGCGCTGATCCCGCTGGTGCTCTGGCTCAGCTCGCGCGGCCGGTTCATCTTTCTCGACAACGTGATCCACGACGAGGCCGCGATCAAGAAGCCCTGGCACGAGTTCCGCGAGATCGGCAACTCGCTGTTCCTCTGGCGGCTGGGGTTTTTCTTCGCGGCGCTGGTGCTGGTCCTCGTGTTGATCGCGCCCCTGGGCCTGGGCATTTACTACATGGTCAACGACAGCTCTTCCGCCCTCGCCATCCCGCTGATCGTCCTGGGGTCCGTGGCGGTGATGCTGGCGGCGATCGGCATCAGCTATGTCGAGATGTTCCTCAAGCACTTCGTGGTGCCGATCATGCACCGCGAGGGCCTGAGGACGAACGCCGCCTGGGGCCGCTTCTTGCCGCTGTTCAAACAGAACACCGGCAAGTTCCTGCTCTACGGCCTGTTCCTGGTCGGGCTGTGGATCGTCATCGGCATCGGGCTGATGCTGGTCATCCTGTTCACCTGCTGCATCGCGGCCATCCCGCTGATCATCCCCTACATCGGCACCGTGGCGATGCTGCCGATCTTCGTCACTATCCGGGCCTTCAGTCTGGAGTTCCTCCAGCAGTGGATGCCCGAGATCGGCGTCGACGGGCCTCCGGACGAACCAGTGGGCGAAGCGCCGCCGCTACCGGCCGAGCTGCCGGAATCCGCGATTTAGGGCGCGTGTCCGTCCTGATGGCCTGCGGGCGGTGCTCGAGCTCTTTCGTGCCCGCATCGCCTGCTCGCCCTTGATCGCGGCTGCGCTCCGTCCTCGGCCATCAGGCCGGCCCCTAGGACTCGGTTGCGCTGTCCGAGGACGGGGCCAGGACCACCCGGTTCCGGCCCTGTTCCTTGGCCGCGTAGAGTGCCTCGTCGGCCTGCTGGATCAGCTCGTCGACGGCTCCAGCGTCGGGCTCCGTGGAGACGGCGATGCCGATCGAGACGGTGATCTGCAGCCGGTGCCCCTCGACCTGGAACTCCTCCTCGGCGATCAGCCGGCGGCAACGCTCAGCGCCGACCAGGATGCCCTCGGGCTTGACGTCGACCAGCACCATCGCGAACTCCTCACCGCCATAGCGGCCGAGCAGGTCGTGGTCCCGCAGCGCATCACGAAGTCGGCTCGCCACCAGCTCCAGGGCCTGGTCGCCGACCCGGTGGCCGTAGGTGTCGTTGATGCGCTTGAAATGGTCGATGTCGATCATTCCCAGCACCAGGCTCAGGCCGTGACGCGACGCCCGATCCAGCTCGTGGCGCAGCGATTCCATGAAGTGGCGCCGGTTCGACACCCGGGTCAGGGAGTCGAGACAGGCCAGTCGCCCCAGCTCTTTGTTCTTGCGCCGCAGCTCGTCGCGCAGAGACTTGAGCTGCAGGTGCAGCCGGACCCGGGCCACCAGCTCTTCGTCGTGGAACGGCTTGACCAGGTAGTCCGAGGCCCCGGCTTCCAGGCACCAGACCTTCGCCTCCACCGCCTCCTCCACGGTGAGCATGATCACCGAGATCTCCCGCTCCTCGAGGTCGGCCCGTTTGCGCCGCAGCAGCTCGAAGCCGTCGACGTTGGGCATCTGCACGTCGCACAGCACCAGATCGACGTTCTCGCTGTCGAGCACCTCGATCGCCTCCTGACCGTCGCCCGCCTTGAGCACCTCGTCGCAGATTCCGTTGCTGGTGAGCACGTGCTCGAGGTGGCGTTGGATGAACGTCGAGTCATCGACGATCAGGATCGAGGCTGTCATGAATGGTGGCATGTTAGCAGTCTGTCCGACTCGGGGACGGGCTGTTACAATCGCGCCCACTTTCGCGAGACGACTCGAGATGGCCAGCCACGAAGAGATCCGCGCCCTGGTGCGCCAGGTGCTCACCGAGATGTCGGGCGACGAGCCCGCGTCGTCGCCGTCGGCTGCCGCCTCGACCGGCGCCGGTGCCACGGTCGCGATCGGCGCCGACCACGGCGGCTTCCCGCTCAAGCAGAAGCTGGCCGCCTACCTCGGCGAGCTCGGCTACGACGTGTGCGACTGCGGCACGTCGTCCACCGACTCGGTGGACTACCCGGACTTCGCCCACGAGGTCGCCCGGCGAGTGGGCGGCGGCGAGTGCAAGTGGGGCATCGTGGTGGATGGCGCCGGCATCGGTTCGTGCATGACGGCCAACAAGGTGCCGGGGGTGCGGGCCGCTCTCTGCTACGATCTGTCCTCGGCAAGAAACAGCCGTGAGCACAACCTCGCCAACGTCCTCACCCTGGGTGCCGGGCTGATCGGCGAGAACCTGGCGAAGCAGATCGTCCGTACCTGGCTCGAAACCCCGTGGGGGGCGGCCCGGCACGAGCGCCGGGTGGACAAGATCATGGCGATCGAGAAACGGTATTCGAGGGTCTGAGAACCAACCCGCATGAGACGAGATACCCCATGAGCCAGGATGCATTCGTCGAGACCGTGACCCAGAAGGTACTGCAGGCCCTGGTCACCACCCGCGCCGCGACAGGCCGGGCCGCGACAGGCAAGGGGGGCGCCGGCGGCGACCACCGGTTCGACCGGGTGTGCGCCGAGTGCGTCGGCAACTGCGTCGGCAACTGCGTCGCCAACTGCACCGCCAAGGTGCGCGGCATGCTCGAGGCCGGCGCCGGCCGGGTGAGCTACGGCGGCAACGGCGCCGACGTGCCGCCCGACCTGGCCAAGTTCATCGACCACACCCTGCTCAAGCCCCAGACCACCGCCGAGCAGATCGACACCCTGTGCCAGGAAGCAAAGGAGTACGGTTTCAAGGCGGTATGCGTCAACCCTTTCTGGGTGAAGCGGGCGGCCGGGAACCTCCGGGGCACGGAGGTCACGGTGGCCTCTGTGATCGGTTTCCCACTCGGTGCCTCGACGCCGGAGATCAAGGCCATGGAGGCGCGTCGGGCGCTGCGCGAGGGCGCGCGGGAGATCGACATGGTCCTCAACGTCGGCGCGCTCAAGAGTGGCGACCACGACCTGGTGCGGCGCGACGTCGCCGGCGTCTCGGAAGCCTGCCGCGAGGTCGGGGCGCTCAACAAGGTGATCCTCGAGACGGTGCTGCTCACCGACGAGGAGAAGGTGATCGCCAGCCGCCTGGCCCAGCTGGGGAAGGCGCATTACGTCAAGACTTCGACCGGTTTTGGCGGCGGCGGCGCCACGGTGTTCGACGTCGCCCTGATGCGCGAGACGGTAGGCCCGAAGATGGGCGTCAAGGCCTCGGGCGGCGTCAAGAACGCCGCCGAAGCGGAGGAGATGATCGCCGCCGGAGCCACCCGCATCGGTGCCTCGGCCGGCGTCCAGATGGTGCAGGGTGGAGAGTCGCGAGAAGGGTACTGACCCGCTCGACAGATTCGATAGAACCGATAGATCCGATCAGCGAATCGTTCAAGGAGATAGGCAATGGCAGAAGCACTAGGCATGATCGAGACCCGCGGTTTCGCCGCCATGGTCGAGGCGTCCGACGCGATGGTGAAGGCCGCCAAGGTGGAGCTGGTGAGCTACGAACGCATCGGCGGCGGCTACGTGACCGCGATGGTGCGCGGCGACGTTGCGGCGGTCAAGGCCGCGGTGGAGGCCGGCGTGCGCGGCGCCGAGCGGGTCGGCGAAGTGGTTTCGACCCACGTCATCGCGCGGCCGCACACCAACATCGACGAGGTGCTGCCGCTGGGCCGCCAGCCGGAAGACGACTGATGATCCTCGGACGCGTGGTCGGCACCCTGGTGGCCAACCGCAAAGACGAGGGGCTGCTGGGACAGAAACTGCTTCTGGTCCGCAACGTCACCCTCGGCGGCGAGGACGCCAGCGGCTTCGTGGTGGCCGTCGACAGCGTCGGCGCCGGCGAGGGCGAGATGGTGCTCTACGCCTCCGGCAGCTCGGCGCGGCAGACCCACGCTACCCACGAGAAGCCCTGCGACGCGGTGGTCATGGCGATCGTCGACTCGTGGGAGGTGGGGGGCGAAGAGATGTTCCGCAAGACGTCGGCGGACGGGGAATGGGCTAGCTAGGTCCGCACATGGTTCAGATCCCCGACAGCGAAGTTCGATCGATCCTCGAGCGGGTCCGCGCTCGCGTCGGCTCGGGCAAGCCCGGCTCCGGCCCGGCCCCGGCCGCGCCGGGCAAGGCTTCGGCCGTGGCGTCGGGCGGTAGCGGCGACGGTATCTTCGCCACCATCGACGAGGCCGTGAACGCCGCCTGGGACGCCCACCAGGAATACCGCGAGATGGGGCTCGACCGCCGCTTCACGGTCATCGACCGCATCCGCGAGGCGATGCGTGAGAACGCCGAGCGGCTGGCGCGAATGGCCTGGGAGGAGACCGGGCTCGGCCGGCCGGAAGACAAGACGGTCAAGAACCTGCTGGTCACCAACAAGACCCCGGGCCCCGAGGATCTGGAGCCGCAGACCTGGTCCGGCGACCGCGGGCTGACGGTTACCGAGTGGGCGCCCTTCGGCGTGATCGCGGCGATCACCCCGACCACCAATCCCACGGCCACAATCATCTGCAACACGATCGGCGTGATCTCGGCCGGCAACGGCCTGGTGTTCAACGTCCACCCCAATGCCAAGAAGGTGTCCGTGGAGTGCGTGCGGCTGATCAACCGCTGCATCACGGACGCCGGCGGGCCGCGGAACCTGGTGACCTGCATCCCCGAGCCGACGCTCGACAGCGCCCAGGAGCTGATGGTGCACCCGCGCGCCCGGGTGCTGCTGGTGACCGGTGGCCCGGGAGTGGTACAGGCCGCGCTGGCGACCAAGAAACGGGCGATCTGCGCCGGCCCCGGCAACCCACCGGTGGTGGTGGACGAGACCGCTAACATCGATCTCGCGGGCCGCGAGATCGTGCGCGGCGCGTCGTTCGACAACAACGTCATCTGCACCGACGAGAAAGAGGTCATCTGCGTGGCGTCGGTGGCCGATCGCCTGATCGAGTCGCTGTGCGCGCACGGCGCGGTACGCGTGCCCGAGGGCAAGGTGGCCGAGCTCGAAAAGGTGATCTTCAAGCAGCTCGGCGAGCCCAACAAGCCGGGCAAGATCAACCCGAAATGGATCGGCAAGAACGCCGGGCTGATCCTGAAGGAGATCGGCATTGCCGCCGGCGACGACGTGCGCCTGGCGGTGGTCGAGGTGCCCACCCATCACAGCCTGGTGTGGACCGAGCAGATGATGCCGGTGATGCCGGTGGCGCGGGTGGCCAACGTCGAGCTGGCGATCGATCTGGCGGTCCGTGCCGAGCACGGTTTCGGCCATACCGCCTGCATCTACTCGCGCAACGTCGACACGATCACGAAGATGGCGCGCAAGATCAACGTCTCGATCTTCACCGCCAACGGCCCGACCCTGGCCGGCCTGGGCCAGGGCGGCGAGGGCTACACCTCATTTTCGATCGCCAGCCCGAGCGGCGAGGGTATGACCCGCCCGCGCTCGTTCTCGCGCGAGCGCCGCCTGGCGGTGGCCGGGGGCTTGAGGATCGTTTGATGCGGCCCGCGATCGGCCTGCTCGAGCTGTCTTCGATCGCCGTCGGCATCCTGGCCGGCGACGCGATGGTCAAGCGCTCGCCCGTGGAGGTGATCCACGCCGGCACCGTGCACCCGGGCAAGTACCTGGTGCTGGTCGGCGGCGAGGTAGCCCACGTGGAAGAGGCTCTGCCCGCCGGTCGCGAGATCGGCGCCGCGGTGCTGCTGGACGAAATCTTCCTTCCCGACGCCCACCCGCAAGTCGCCGCCGCCCTGCGCGGCCGGCGCCTGGCGGCCGGCGGCGAGGCGCTGGGCGTGGTCGAGACCCGCACTGTCGCCGCCATCCTGGGCGCCGCTGATCGCGGAGTCAAAGGCGCCGACGTCGCGCTCAGCGAGCTCCGCGTCGCCGACGATCTGGGCGGCAAGGCCTACTGCCTGTTCGACGGCACGGTGGCGGAAGTCGAGGCCGCGGTGGAAGCCGCCGCCTCTGGCCTGGCGCGGCCCGAGCTCCTTGTCTCGCGGGTGGTGATCCCGCGTCTGCACGAGGAGATGGCGGAGAACCTGGATGCGTCGGGCGAGTTCATCCCTCGGGTCCGTTCCGGCGGGGAGGCGTAGATGGAGCTGGGACGCGTCATCGGCACGGTGGTGGCCACCGAGCGCTACGAGGGGCTCGAAGGCATCAAGTTTCTCGTCGTCCAGCCCCTGGATCGCGAGCAGAATCCGCGCGGCGAGCCCTACGTCGCCGCCGACGCCGTGGCGATGGCCGGGCCGGGCGAGCTGGTCTACGTGGTGGCCAGCCGGGAGGCCGCGCTGGCGATGCCGGAGACTTTCGTGCCGGTGGACCACGCCATCGTCGGCATCGTCGACGCGGTAGAGCCGGTGCAGGGGAGCGAAGCATGAAGATCGGGCGCGTCTGGGGTACCGTGGTCTCGACCATCAACACGCCGGTTTTCGAGGACCGGCGCCTGCTGCTCTGCGACCTGCTCGACCTGGACCTCGAATCGACCGGCGCCTACACCATCGCCGTCGACACCGTGGGGGCCGGCGCCGGCGAGACCGTGCTGATCCTCGACGAGGGCAACTCCGCGCGCCAGGTCCTGAACCGGGAGCCCGACGGCGAGATCCGGGCGCTGGTGGTGGGTATCGTGGACGAGGTAACGGTCAGCGCCTGATCCAGCTGGGAGGAATCGATCTCATGGGCGGATGGACTCAGCGTAGTGGTGTCGAAGGCGCGCTCAAGGGCGCGATCCTCGCCGCCGGCCTCGGCCGGCGCATGGAGCCGCTGACCAACCACCATCTGCCTAAGCCGATGTTTCCCCTCGGCGGCAAGGTGCCGATGGCCGAGCTGTGGGTGCGCCGGTTCGTCGAGTCCGGCATCACCGACGTGTCGATGAACCTGTGTGTCCTCTCGGATTCCATCCGGCGTCACTTCGGGGACGGCGCCGATCTCGGCGCCAGCATCTCCTACGTCGAAGAGCAGACCCCGAGCGGCACCCTCGGCGGCGTCTGCAAGCAGGTGCTGGGTGGCGGCATTCCCCGTTTCGAGGGCTCGACCGTGATCGTGCCGAGCGGCGATATCGTGACCAACTTCGGCGCCGCGCTTCTCGAGGAGATGTACGATCTCCATCGGCGGGCGGGGGCGGCGTTCAGCATGGTGCTGGTGCCGGTGCCCTGGGAACGGCGGAAGGATTTCGGCACCGTGGTGCTCGATGCGCCGGAGTCGCGTTCGGGTGAGATCTCGAGCTCCGGCCGGATCGTCGACTTCCGCGAGAAGGATCCGGACTCCCCCTCGAACCTCAACAACGCCTCCATCTACATGATGGAAGTCGAGTTGCTCGAGGCCCTCGATCCGCTGCGTACCGAGTCCGGCGTCGGTGTCGACGATCCGTTCTACGACTTCGGCAAACACGTCTTCCCGGCGATGCTCGGGCGCTTGCCGCACGTGACCTTGCCGCGTGACTTCCTGCTCTGGGGCATGCAGTATGACGGCGAGTGGCTCGACGTCGGCCAGAAGCGCGACTACCTGCGGGTCAACGAGAAGCTTCTCGACGGTGAGATTGACGTCCGGTTGCCCTACGAGCAGACGCCGTGGGGCTTCCTGGGCGAGGACGTCTCGATCGACCCTGACCAAGTCACCATCCAGCCGCCGGTGGTGATCGGCGACGGCTGCGTGATCGAGGACGGTGCGACCCTCGGGCCCTACGCCATCCTCGGTGACGGCTGGACGGTCGAGAAGAGGGCGCGGATCCGCAACTCGGTGCTGTGGCGGCGCTACCCGTACTTCCGCGACGACGGCAGCGAGATCCCAGCCGACGACCGGGCCGGTGTCGATCCTCATCGCGTCGCGGCCGGCGTGACGGTTGAGGAGTCGATCATCGTCGGCGGGCTGCTCGACCGCGATCTGGCGGCAACGACGGTGGACGTCGGCGAGGACGGCCGCGTCGACGTCCTGCCGATCGATTACGTGCCGGAGGGGCCTCGGGCCTGAGGCCTCAGGACGCCTCGCAGGAGTACGGGAGTTTCGAGGAACTCTCCAGCACTTTCGTCGGCTGCCAGCAGCGACTCGACCTCGCGGCGTAACGCTTCGTCAGCGCCGCAGACCGTCGTCAGAAACGTGGCTCTCTCTTCCGGATCCAGTTCGAGCGCGGCCGCGAACACCGCGTCGATCCGTCTCCACCTCTCCCGGTCCATGATGCCTCCTCTCGACCCTTGTCGTGGAATGCGGGATTCGGCCGGAGAACAGATCTCACTGTGAATCCGAAGAGAGCGGGCGGTAGAATCGTAATTTCGTTGGTAATGCCGGCCTGGTAGAGAAGTGGCTCCACGGCCGGTATTCGATCGAGCCGGAAGCTCCATCGTCCAGAGGTTTCGGCCCCCGCTGGGGGGCAGAGCGTTCGATAATGGGTTGGGCGGGTGCGCACATGACAGTCGAGATGGCAACCAAGAAATCCACCGTCACCGAGCTGCTCCAGGCCTGGAACTCGGGCGACCAGGACGCGGCGACCGCGATGCTGCCCCTGGTCTACGACGAGCTGCGCGCGATCGCTCGCGGCTACTTCCGCCACGAGCGCCGCGACCACACCCTGGAAGCCACCGCCATTGTCCACGAGGCCTACGTCAAGCTGGTGGAGCAGAACGGCGTCGAGTGGCAGAACCGTGCCCACTTCATCGGCCTGGCGGCGCACGTCATGCGTCGGGTGCTGGTGGACTACGCGCGAGAGCGCAATACGGCGAAGCGTGGCGGCAAGGTGCCGAGGGTGACCCTGATCGAGGCGGACGCGGTGACCCATGGCCGCACGCCGGACATGATCGCGCTCGACACCGCGCTTACCGAATTGGCGGAAATCGACCCGCAGAAGGCCCAGATCGTGGAGCTCAAGTTCTTCGGCGGCCTGACCATCGAAGAGACCGCTCAGTACCTGGGTATCTCGAGCCCCACCGTGGTTCGGCAGTGGCGCCGCGCCAAGGCTTGGTTGTATCGTCAGCTCATGAACGGACAGCCGGCCTGATCGCTCCCGAGCCGGCGAAAGGAGCCGACATGGAGTTAGCCGATGCCGACCGCAGCGTCGTGGTGGTGATCGACCTGCAGGGAAAGCTGATGGACATGGTGCACCGGCCTGCCCTGGTCAAGGCCACCGCGAAGCGCCTGTTGCGCCTGGCCGAGCTGTTCGAGGTACCCGTGGTGCTCACGGAGCAGTATCCTCGCGGCCTGGGAGAGACCCACCCGGACGTGCTGAAAGTCTTCGAGGACATCGACGTCCCAAAGAAGCGGCTCGCCAAGATCAGCTTCGGCTGCTGCGGCGATGCGAGCTTCGAGCAGGCCCTGAGCGAGCTGCGGCCGGAAGTGCCGCCCGAGCGCCGGCAGCTGATCGTCGTCGGCATCGAGGCTCACGTCTGTGTCATGCAGACCGTCATCGAGTCCCTGCGCGCCGGCAACCAGGTGCAGGTCTGCTGGGAGGGCGTCAGCGGCCGCGGCGCCGAGTACCGCCGGTGGGCTCTGGAGCGCATGCAACAGGCCGGCGCCGTGATCACCAATCACGAATCGGTGGCCTTCGAGTGGGCGCGCGACAAGGACCATCCCCGGTTCAAGGCGATGAGCGCGGTGATGAAGGAAGGGCAGCCGAGCGGGGAATAGCCGGCCGTCGCCAGCGCGGGCGAAGAAAAAGCCGGGACACGGAGGCCCCGGCTTTTTCACGACGGTCAGTGGAGCGGCTGCGCTAGTTGCAGATGGCTCCGCCGGCTGTGCACCGCGAGTCGCTGCAGGGAAGGGGGTTCGTCCCACCGCCGTCACCGCAGCAGTAGCGCCGGCTGGGCTTGCCGTTCTGCACGCCGTTGCAGTCCGCGGCACAGGTGACGCAGTTCTCGCTCGACGAATCGCAGATGCCGTCGCCGCAGGAAGAGTCGCAGACCGGATCGGTATCGCAGTCCGTGTCGTTGCAGTCGACGGCATCGTCGCAGTCGTTGTCCTCACCGTCGGCGCAGGACAGCTCGGTGCCGGGCTCGGTGCTGCAGTCGAGGGCGCAGTTCGAGCACCCCTCGCCAGTTTCGCAGCCGAACAGGCCGCAGCAGAAGCTGCCCGGAGGTTGCGGCACGTCGGTGCAGTCGAAGCTGCCCTGCGTGCACCGCGAGTCGCTGCAGGCCACCGGGTTGGTGCCGTCGCCGTCACCGCAGCAGAAACGCCCGCTGGGCTTGCCGTTCTGCTTGCCGTTGCAGTCGGCGGGACAGCTCACGCAGTCTTCGCCGTCGCCGGCCTCGCAGAGACCGTTGCCGCACGTGGCGCCCGCCACGGTGCCGCCCGGGCAATCGGTGCAGCCCATGCAGTCCTCGCCGAGCTCGCAGACGCCGTCGAAATCGCAGTCCGGACAGCCGGTGCAGCCAGAGGTGTCGAAACCGTCGCAGGTGCCGTTGCAGGCCAGGGCGCCGCCGGTGCAGCTGAAGTCGCCGCAGGTGGCGCCGCCCAGGTCGGTGCCGTCGCAGACCTCGCCCCCCTCGATCACGTTGTTACCGCAGGTGCCGCCGCAGCCGTCGAAGCTGAAGCTGCCGATGCGGGTCGACCACTGGCTCGAGCTGTTCCACTCGCCGGTGAACCAGATCGTGCAATCGTCGAGCGGGTCGACGTTGACCGACGCGTAGTCGCCGTAGCGGATGCTGCCGTTCGAGGCGCTGCCGTTGACCAGCACGTTCTCGCCCTGGGGCATGGTACCGGCGGCGTCGGTCGACAGGCGCCCGGTGTACCGGAGGCTCGGGAAGGTGCTCGAGCTGCCGACGTTGTAGCCCAGGGCGATGTTGCCGTTGCCGTCCATCGCGATCGAGCTCATCCAGCGGCTGTCGTTGTCGATCGAATAGGTGCCCTCCTGGTGGACACTCCAGCCGCCGCCGCCGGACTTGCGGAGCTCGTACCAGCGGACCCCGGCGCGGTCGTTGCCGTTGACGTCGGTGGCCAGGCTGCCGATGAGGGCCTCGTGGCTACCGAAGTTGCGGTACTGACTGCGCCACATCACCACTTCGCGCAGGGGATCGAGCAGTGTGCTGGTGCCCGGCTGCTGGATGCACTCGAACGAGCTGAGGCCGCAGAGGTCGGAATCGATCTCGGCGATCGGGATGTTGGTCGGACCCGTGAAGGTCGAGTTGGCCGGCGTCCCGAAGTCGACCGAGAACTCCCAGATCTCGAGGAAGTCTTGACCCGGGTTGTTCGAGCCCGCGTTGTGGACCTCGTCGTCCCGGTGCCGCATGAAGTAGGCGGGTGAGCCCCCGGGCGGCGGCGTGGCGCCGTCGGCGTCTGAGGGGATCATCATCTGGAACGGGAAGGCCGCGAGGTCGGGAGCCGTGAACCTCTGCAGGCTCGCGGCGCCGCCGTTGAGCATCTGAGAGCGCTCCATGGCATAGACCGCCGGGCTGTTCTCGTTGGTGCCCACGTAGTAGGCATCCGGCCAGACGGCATACTTCGGGTAGTCTGGGAAGTTGGTGGCGCTGAAGTCGTAGGCGTACCAGCCGCCGGTGATCGGATCCCCGGTCTGAGAGATGTAGACGCACATGCGGCTGCCGCTCGAGGAGAATTCGCTCAGCAGCCAGCGCCCGGCCAACTGGTCGTAGAGCGCGATCGGGTCGCCGCCACCATTGCCGCAGAAGTTGGAGGTCGCCAGCGAGTCGAGGTCGATGGGGCCGGCCGCGATCGAGCCGTTCGTCTTGTCATAGACCACGAACGTGGTCGCCTGAGACCCGTTGATCATCTGGATGTAGTAGTCGGTGCCGATGTCGCCGACCGTATCGGGCGGGTTGACGCCGCTGAAGCCCTGGCCGTTGCGGTTGACGTCGGGCACCGAGAAGGCCCGAGCGGCCCGGCTGGCCACGGCGCTCGCTTGCAGGTCCAGGAGCGGGTCGCGGTCGAAGAGCGGCTCGTTGGCCGGTGTGCCGGGATCGATCGGCCTTCGGGTGTGGCGCCGCGGGATCTCCTTGATCGGGTCGCCGGGCTGCCAGCTCCGTGCGACGGGCAGATCGCGCAGGTCACCGTCGAAGACGTACGGGGTGACGACGTCGATCAGCTCGGCGCCGCGCCGGACTTGGGGCTTGTCGCCGTCTTGACCCATGGCCGGGGCCGTGAGCAGCAGCGCGACGGCCACCAGGATGAGGTTTCTACAGATGTTCGGTGCGTTGGCTCGGGGGCTCATGGATCCTCCTGTCACGGTTGTTCGACCTTTGGCGTTCGATATCTCGTAAATCCTGGATCGCGCGTCCAGTGGTTCGCTTCCGTTGCAGCTGGCCCCTTACGCGGGTGAAACTTCGGCCTACTTACTAGAGGGTCTATCTGAGGACAGAAGAATATACCACGGCGAGAAGACCAACCCCCGCCTGCGAGGGGTCATGAGCTTGACCCTCTCAGGTTCGTCCGCTAGGGTCGTGAGCCCACAACTCAATGGAGGCCAGAGAATGCGACCACGTGCAATCGTCGCCTTTCTCGGTGCCCTCCTTCTCCTCGCCATCGCGGCGCCCGGGGCGTTTGCTCAGGGATCCGACGCGGAGCTGAAAGAGGAGATCGAGGCGCTCAAGGAAGGGCAAAAGGAGATCCAGAAGCAGCTTGCCGAGATCAAGAAGCTCGTGCAGGCGAAGCCGGTGGCGCGCGCCCCTTCGGGGCCGAACGTCGCGGGCAAGGTGTTCAACATCGCCGACAACCCGGTCAAAGGCATACCGGCGGCGAAGCTCACCCTGATCGAGTTCCTGGACTACCAGTGAGGGTTCTGCTCTCGTCACGTCCGTGAGACGTACCCGCAGATCGCAAAAGAATACATTGACACCGGCAAGATCCGATATGCCGCGCTGGACCTCCCGCTCGAACGAATTCACAAGCTGGCCTTCAAGGCCGCCGAAGCCAGTCACTGCGCCGAGGAGCAGGGCCAGTACTGGGAGATGCATGACCGCCTGTTCCAGCACCAGAAGGCGCTCGAGCCCTGGAACGGGCACGCCGAGGCCCTGGGCCTCGACGTCGCGAAGTTCGAGGAATGCCTCGAGAGCGGCCGCCACACGGCCGCCGTGCGCGGCGACATGGCCGTCGCCCAGGCTGTTGGTGCGACCGGCACCCCGAGCTTCGTGCTCGGCCTGACCGATCCGGATGATCCGAAGAAGGTCAAGGGCCTGAGCTTCCTGCGCGGAGCGCAGCCCTACGCCAGCTTCAAGGCCGCGATCGACAGCGCCCTCTCAGACGACGCCGACTGATCTTGGCGTCCACCTGAACGTGGAAAGGCCCTGGAGCAGTCCAGGGCCTTTTTCTTCAGTTGGGATCAGCCCGGATTCCCGAGCTGATCTCTGTCAGAGCCGCCGTCAGGACAACTCGTTGATCGCCTTCTGGGCGTGCTCCCACGCCTTCTTGTAGCGATCGATCGCCTTGTCGGGCCTGCCGGCGAGGATCTCTTCCTCGGCATCCTCCAGATCGTCGAACGCCTTGTCGATCTCCTCGAGGGCGTCCTCGCAGTCGCTGTCGGCGTTACCGTCGAAGCAGCCGGCAGCATCGGCCGCCGCGATCGCCTGGCCGAGCGCGACCTCGGCCAGGATGGCGTCGGCCTCGAGCAGGCTGGCGATGGCGGCCGACACGGCGTCGATCACCGACGGATCCGGGCCGCCGGAGTCGCTGTCCGAGTCGCTGCCACTGTCCGAGTCGCTGCCACTGTCCGAGTCGCTGCCACTGTCCGAGTCGCTGCCACTGTCGAGCACCTTCTGGAGCTCCTTGGCGGCCTTCTTCTCGTGGTCGAAGACCCTCTTCGAGGAGACGTGGCGGCCATCGATCCACAGGCTCGAATCCAGGCTGTCGATGATCGAGTCGACAGCCTTCTCGATCCGATGGTCGTTACCCGGGTCGCCGGTCGGCAGGACGCTCCCCAGCGATTCGAGCGCCCATGCCTTGAGCTCGCGGGGGCAGTCGGTCTTGAGGTACAGAACCAGCCCGTCGTGATCCGAGGCGCGCAGCGCGGTCGAGTCGTCGTCGAGCAGCTCGAGGGCAGCGTCGGCGTTGCCGCGGCCAAACTCGAAACCGAGCACGTTGCCGGCCAGGCCCTGAGATGTCAGGACGTGGTCGAGCACCTGGGCGTTGCCGCGGAAAATGAACGAGTAGCGGTCCTCCGCCGGCACGTTCAACACCTGGTCGGTGAGGTCCGGGTCCACCAGATCCGGGCAGGCGTTGGTCTGACAGATCAGCTCCTGGGTCGGATCGAAGTCGCCCTTCATGTGTCCGGTGACGTCGACGTAACCGTCGTTGAACTCGAAGGCGTTGAAGTCTCCGAGCACCACCAGTCGGACGTCCGGATCGGCGTCCTGCAGGTCCTGGCTGAACTGCGCGATCGACTCCGCCTGCAGCAGGCGCTTGAGGCGCACCCGCCCGTCGGCGTCCTCGATGCCGCTGAGCGAGCGCGAGTGGATCGCCATGACCTTGAGCGAGTAGCTCGGGGCCGAGGTGCAGCCCGAGCCGTCGTCACTGTCGCTGTCACTTCCGGAGTCGCTGTCGCTGCCGGAGTCACTGTCGCTGCCGGAGTCACTGTCACTTCCGGAGTCGCTGTCGCTGCCGGCATCGTCAAACTCAGTGTCGCAGTCGCAGATGTAGCTGGCGTCGAGCAACAACGGCGGCCGGTCGTGGAGGATGTTGTCCTCCATTGTGACTGGGTTGACGAAGGTCTGGTCAGCTCCGAGCTGGGTGACGCTGTTGACCTGGACACTGTCGCGGACCAGGAAACCGACATCGATTCCGCCGATGTCGTTGCCCTCCTCCACGTACGCCGTGTAGACCACGCCGGCATCGTCGACGGCGATCTGGTCAGCGAGGGCTGTCAGCTCCGCGAGATCCTGGACCTCCTGCACCGCCAGGATGTCCGGCGAGCGCAAGATGTCGCGGACGTAGGCCGAGAGCTTGACGAACGACGAGTTCAGCCGGAACAGGTTGAGCGAGCCGACGGTGAGCTCGTCGACCGCCTTCTCGCGCACCGGGATCGGCAGGGGCGCCGGGGCCACGATGAGGTCGTTGGGCCACAGCTCGTAGCCGCCGAACTCGAAGCCGAGGACACCGGTAGCGGCGAACGCCGACCCCGCCGGGATGATTCCGATGGGCAGCCCCAGCTTGTCGGGATCGAGCTCGAAGACCTCCGGGTTGCCGTCCCACTCGGGCAGGCCGACGATGCCCGGGAATTCGATCCCCGGCTCGCGGAAGGTGCGCGCCGCGGCGGCGGTGATGTAGACCTCGGCGATCGGGTCGGAGCCGAAGCTCTGGTTGGGCCCGGTGACCGTGCCGTCGGCGATCTCGATCAGCATGCCCTCGTAGCACTCGAACTCGAACAGGCCGCAGCTGGGCGTGGTCGGGTCGGGTGACGGCACGGTGGCGTCGAAGGTGACGGCGGCCGGAACCGTTCCGGTGCCAGTCACGGTAACCGTGGGGCCACCGGTGAATTCGGTGAAGTTGAAGAACTCGACCACGGTGCCGCTGACGTCCACCAGGTCGCCGACGGCGACGGTAGGCGCCGCGCCAGTGAACACGAAGATGCCGTCCGAGGTGGCGATGTCACCGTCCGCGCGGGAAGTCGGCGTCTGCATGAAGAAGCCGTCGGTACCGAGGCAGGTGACGACGTTGTCCTCGGTTGTGACCGCCCCGTTCTCGAACGGGCTGGTGAAGCCGGAGCCCTGGATCTCGAAGATCTCGAGTACAGGACCCGTGGGCGAGCAGTCGGTCGTGCGATCCGTGTTGGCGCCGCCGGGGGTGATGCAGACGAAGCTCAGGTCGACGTTATTGACGTCGGTGTCGACGCCGTCGGGGAAGCGCGAGATGCCTTTGTTGTCTTGGCCCGAAGAGCCGGAATCGGCCAGGCCAGAGCCCGAGCCCTCTGTGAACGGGGCGGCGGTATCGCCCTCATAGCTGACGGTGTCGATGATCGCGCCCTCGAAGCGCAGGGCGACGGCATCAGGAGCACCGTTCTGGATCGAGCTCAGCACCGCCAGGTCACAATTGACGACCGTCGAGGCGTTCGTGCAGACCACGTAGTAGTCGCCCGCGGCCAGCGTCACGCTGGGCAGCGCGAAGGTGCCGTAGAGCGACGCGCCACCGCCGGTGCCGTTGACCAGAAGCAGCTCGACGCCGCCGAGGCTGGCCGAGCCGGCGCCGACGTTCTTGATCTCGACAAACTCGGCGAAGTCGGCACCGGGCTGGTCGTAGTCGATCTCATTGACCACCAGGTTTGGCGGTCCCGGTGCCGGGCAGTCGCTGGAGTCGGTGGTGTTTGCCGCTCCCGGAGTGATGCAGGCGGTAGCCAGATCGACGTTGTTGACGTCGGTGTCCGTGCCGTCGGGCAGGCGCGAGATGCCCTTGTTGTCGTTGCCGCCGCCGATGCCGCCCGACCCCGGATCCTGGAGACCCGAGCCCGAGCCCTCGGTGTAAGGCACCCCGGTGTCGCCTTCGTAGCTCACCGTATCGACGATTGCGCCGCCGAAGGTGAGAGCGACCGCGTCCGGGCCACCGTTCTGAATGGAGTTGATGATGTCGAGGTCGCAGTTGAATACCGTCGCGGCATTGCTGCACACCACGTAGTAGTCGCCGGCAGCGAGAGTGACGGAAGGCAGGACGACGGTCTGGTAGATCGACGCGCCTCCGCCGCTGCCGTTGACCAGCTCGAGAGCGAAACCGGAAAGGTCGGCATCGGCACCGCCGACGTTCTTGATCTCGATAAACTCGGCGATGTCAGAGCTGGGCTGGTCGTAGTCGATCTCGTTGATCACCAGGTCGCCGCCGCCACCGCCGCCGCAGTCGTTGGTGCCACCTGGGGTGATGCCGGTGAAAATCAGATCAGCGTTGTTGACGTCGGTGTCGTTGCCATCGGCGCAGCGGGAGATGCCCATGTCCACGCTCGAGTCGTCGGCGAGGCCTGCTCCCGAACCTTCAGTGTAGGGGGCGCCGGTGTCGCCTTCGTAGCTCACCGTGTCGATGATCGTGCCGCCCTGGTTGAGAGCCACGGCATCGGGTGCGCCGTTCTGGATGAAATTGGTATTTGGGCCGTCGTCGAGGTCGCAATTGGCAACCGTGGCGGCGTTGGCGCAGACCACGAAGTAGTCGCCGGCGGCGAGGCTGACGGCGGGCAGCGCGATCGAGTCGTAGACCGTGGCGCCGCCGCCGGTGCCGTTGACCAGCTCCAGCGTGATGCCGCCGAGGTCGACGGGACCGCTACCGACGTTCTTGATCTCGACGAACTCGGCGGAGTCGGTCGACGGCTGGTCATAGTCGATCTCGTTGATCACGAGGGCGGGCAGGGGACAGACGTTTGCTGCGCCCGGGGTGATGCCGGTGAAGGCGAGATCGGCGTTGTTCTGACCAGTGTCATTGCCGTCAGGGCAGCGCGAGATCCCCATGTCCGCGGTCCCCGAGTTGTCCACGAGACCCGAGCCGGAGCCCTCGGTATAGGGTGCACCGGTGTCGCCCTCGTAGCTCACGGCGTCGACCAGGACTCCGGAGAGGCGTAGGCCGACCGCGTCTGGGGCGCCATTCTGGATGAAGTTGGTGTCGGGGCCGTCGTCGAGGTCGCAATTGGCGACCGTGGCGGCATTGGCGCAGATCACGTAGTAGTCGCCGGGCGCCAGGTTGAAGTTGGGCAGGTCGATGGTGTCGAAGACCGCCGCGCCGCCGCCCGTGCCGTTGACCAGCTCCAGCGTGTAGAGGTCCAGGTTCTCCGCCACGAGGCCCGTGTTCTTGATCTCGACGAACTCGGCGGTGTCGGTCGACGGTTGGTCGTAGTCGATCTCGTTGATGACCACCTGCGCCGATGCCGGCATCGCCGACAGGAAGGCTGAGATGACGATCGCGACCAGAAGACATGAAAGGGGCCGTGAAGACCAACGGGAGTCGTGGCGCATAGACTTCTTCTCCTCAATCAAAGGTGAACGAGCGTGGGCGTGGAGCAAAGCCGCCATCGAGACCGAGGCTGGCTGGAGGCTCCGGTGCGGAGCCATCTGTAGAGACTAGGAGAAAATCCTACCACAGAGTCGGTAAAGACTCGTTCGGCTGGGTGTCAATACTGAGAGGCAGAACCTGTCCGTGGAACCCGAGATTCTCCGCAGAGAGACGCTGGCCAAAGCCTCTGTCCGAGGAGCCTCGGGGCCGAGGAGAGTCAGGGGTTGAGCCAGCGCTGCGTGACGCTCTGGCGCGAGTCTTCTTCAGCCAGCTCTTCGAGGATCCGGGTCAGGAGCGATACGAAGGTCGACTCGACCTGCTTAGCGACCTCCGTGACCTCATCGTGCGACAGCTCGGAGTCGGGCCCGGCCGCCAGGTTGGTGATGCACGAGATGCCCAGCACCCGGGCGCCCATGTGGTTGGCGACGATCACCTCGGGGACCGTCGACATGCCCACCGCGTCGCCGCCCAGCCGGCGCAGCATCTCGATCTCGGCGGGGGTCTCGTAGGACGGCCCTGCCAGGCCGGCGTAGACGCCCTCCTTGATGGTCGCCCCGGCGGCGTCGGCGGCACGGCCGGCCAGGGTGCGGAGCTCGGCGGCGTAGGCCTGGCTCAAGTCGGGGAAGCGGGGGCCGAGGCGCTCGTCGTTGTGCCCGCGCAGCGGGTTGGCGCCGAACAGGTTGAGGTGGTCACGGATCACCATCAGCGAGCCGACGTCGAGGCGGTCGGAGATGCCGCCGGCCGCGTTGGTGATGATCAGGGTACCGGCGCCGAGCCGGACCAGGGCGCGCGCGGGGAAGGTGACGGTGGCGAGGTCGTGGCCCTCGTAGTAGTGGACGCGCCCCTGCATCGCCACGCAGTTGAGCCCGCCCATGCGGCCGAACACCAGGCGGCCGGCGTGGCCCTCCACCCCGGAGACGGGGAAGTGGGGGATGTCGCCGTAGTCGACGGCGACGGCGTCCTCGAAGCGATCGGCGAACGAGCCCAGCCCGCTGCCGAGGATCATGCCGACCTGGGGCCGGGCGAGGCCGGAGCCGTCGCCGAGGTGGTCACGGATGGCAGCGACAGTCTCGTCGAGGCGTTCGAAGATGCCGGCTGCTGGTTCTTGGCTCATCGCATGATCTCCAGAATCCTCGAAGATACGGCCGGGGGCCGGTCGCGGATGTCGTAGGCCGCGCGCACCCGCGCGCTGGCTTCCTCCGCCCCGTGTCCATTGTGGATCAGGTAGGCGATCGGTTCGCCGGCCCGAACGGCGTCGCCCGATCGGCGCGCGATCTCGATACCGACGGCGGGGTCGAGGCGGTCTTCCTTGCGCCGCCGGCCGGCGCCCAGGAGCAGAGCGGCGGTGCCGATCTCGTCCGCCGCGATGGCCGCGACGTAACCACTCGCGGCGGCCGGCACGGCGGTGCGCCCGGCGGCCTGTGGCAAGATCCCTCGCGGGTCGTCGACCACTCGCGGATCGCCGCCCTGGGCCTCCACCATGCGGCGGAAGATCTCGAGTGCGCTGCCGTCGTCGAGTACGGCTGCCAGGCGCTCGGCGCCTTCTTCGGGCGTTTCACATGCGTCGACGCAAAGCAGCATTTCGGCTCCCAGCCGCACGGTGAGCTCGCGGGTGTCGGCCGGCCCCTCCCCGTGCAGCACAGCGATGGACTCCTCGACCTCGAGCGCGTTACCCACTCGGTCGCCGATCGGATCGTCCATCGCGGTGAGCACCGCGGTGACGCTCTTGCCGGCCGCTCGGCCGATCGCGAGCAGCGCCCTGGCCAGATCGGCGGCGCGCTCCCGGGTCTTCATGAAGGCTCCGGTGCCGACCTTGCAATCGAGCACCAGACCGTCGGTGCCCTCGGCCAGTTTCTTCGACATGATCGACGATGCGATCAAAGGGATCGACTCGACGGTGGCGGTGACGTCGCGCAGGGCGTAGAGCACGCCGTCGGCCGGCGCGATGCGCTCGGTCTGGCCGATGATGCAGGCGCCTACCCGATCGACGATGCGGGCGAAGGTCTCGACGTCGAGATCGACCCGGAATCCAGGGATGGACTCGAGCTTGTCGAGGGTGCCGCCGGTGTGACCCAGGCCGCGGCCGGAGACCATGGGCACGGCGAGCCCGCAGGCGGCGACCGCCGGCGCCAGGGGCAGAGAGATCTTGTCGCCGACCCCGCCGGTGGAGTGCTTGTCTACCTTGGCGCGGTCGATTCGGGAGAGGTCGAGCACGTCTCCGGAGTGCAGCATGGCGTCCGCCCAGGCCGTCAGCTCGGCGTCGTCGAGGCCGCGCAGGTAGACCGCCATCAGCATGGCGGAGATCTGGTAGTCGGGCACCTCGCCGGTGGTGACACCGGTCAGAAACTCCCGGATCTCGTCGGACTCGAGACTCTCGCCGTCGCGCTTCTTGCGGATGAGCTCCGGGATGAGCAACGGCATGCCTTGGCGCCGACGCGGAGTCAGGAGATCTCTTTGAGGAAGCTGGTGCCGGCTTCGGGAGGCTCGACGCCGAAGACGTCGGCGATTGTGGCACCGACGTCCGAGAGCGTCCGGCGGGTGCCGAGTGCGACCCCGGCGGTGGTCGTCGGACCGGCGGCGAGGATCGGCACGTACTCGCGTGTGTGGTCCGTTCCGGAGTGGGTGGGATCATTGCCGTGATCGGCGGTCAAGAGCAGCAGGTCGTCATCGTGCGATCTCGACAGAAGCATGGCGAGCTGGACGTCGAACTCTTCCAGACAGCGCGCGTACCCACGCGGGTCGCGGTGATGCCCATACCGGCTGTCGAAATCGACCAGATTGGTCACCACCAGGCCCTGCTCGACCCGCGCCATGGTCTCGACCATCTTGATCATGCCGTCGGTGTTGCCCTGGGTCGGGATCGCCTCGGAGACTCCCTGGCCTGCAAAGAGGTCGTTGACCTTGCCGATTCCGACCACCGGCAGGCCGTGAGCTCGCAGGTTGTCGAACACGGTAGGCCGGGGTGGAGGCGTCGCGAAGTCGCGCCGCCCGTGGGTCGGGGTGAGCTCCCCCGGTCTCTTGCCGGTGAAGGGCCGCGCGATGACCCTGCTGATCTGGTATCGATCGACGATTCGGCGAGCGACCTCGCAAGCCTCGTAGAGCTCCTCGGGGGGCACCACATCCTGATGCGCGGCCACCTGGAAGATCGAGTCGGCCGAGGTGTAGACGATCCAGCGGCCACTCTCGAGATGTTCGTCTCCGAGCTCGTTGATGATCTCTGAACCCGACGCCGCAAGGTTGCCCAGGACGCCGCGGCCGGTCTGGTGCTCGAACTCCTGGATGATCTCGGGCGGAAAGCCGTCGGGGTAGGTGGCGAACGGCCGGCGGAGCTCGAGTCCGGCGAGCTCCCAATGCCCGCTGGTCGAATCCTTGCCCTCGGCGACCGGCGTCAGCCTGCCGTGAGCGCCCTGAGATATCTTCACCGGCGTGATGCCTTCGATCGGCACGATGTTGCCCAGGCCGAGCCGTTCCAGGTTGGGCAGGCGCAGGCCCCCGACGTGGCGAGCGGTGTTGGCCAGGGTGCTGGCTTCGGCGTCGCCATAGCGCTTGGCGTCCGGCGCCGCGCCGGCGCCGACCGAGTCGAGGATGACCAGAATGATGCGGGCGATCGTCACTGGCGCGACATTAACACGCCCCGCGCGCCCCGCGCGCCCCGTGGGGCCGGGCCGTGTGGCGTTTTGTCCTGGCTCCGCGATAGCATGACGTTCCTTCGAGCACCGGAACCACCGAACTGGATCCGAGCGACAGCAGGCTCCCGCGATTGACCTTCCACTCAGAGCACAAAATGGACTTTTCTCTCAACTCGGACCAGCTCGCCATCCAGGAGGCCGCCCGCGAGTTCGCGCTCGGCGAAGTCGAGCCGATCGTCGACGAGATCGACGAGGCGCAGCGCTTTCCCCGCGAAGTGATGATGAAAGCCGGGGAGCTCGGGTTCCTGGGAGTCATTTTCCCCGAGGAGCTTGGCGGCGCCGGCCTCGGGTATGTCGAATACGTGCTGGTGATCACCGAGCTGTCGAAGGTCGACCCGTCGGTGGGGATCAGTGTCGCCGCGCACAACTCTTTGTGCTCCAATCACATCTACAAGTTCGGCGACGAAGAGCAACGGCGCCGTTGGCTCGGCCCCCTGGCGCGCGGCGAGAAGATCGGCGCCTGGAGCCTGACCGAGCCGGGCGCCGGCTCCGACGCCGCAGGTACGCGCACCCGCGCCCGCAAGGTCGACGGTGGCTGGATCCTGGACGGCGCCAAGACGTTCACCACTCACGGCTCTGTGGGCGACATCTGTGTCGTCTTCGCGGTCTCCGATCCGGACGGACGGCGGCATCACAACATCTCGGCGTTCGTGCTCGAGAAGGGGATGGAAGGCTTCCGCCCGGGCAAGAAAGAGAACAAGTTGGGGATCCGCGCCTCGGACACCGCCGAGGTGGTGATGGAGAATTGTTTTGTGCCCGACGACCATCTACTTGGTGAGGCCGGCGAAGGTTTCATCCAGGCGCTCCAGATCCTCGACGGTGGCCGCATCTCGATCGCGGCCCTGGGACTGGGCACGGCAATCGGGGCCTACGAGACTGCCCGCGCCTACGCGTGTGAGCGTCAGCAGTTCGGCCGCCGGATCGCCGATTTTCAGGCCATTTCCTTCGCCCTGGCCGAGATGGCGACGCGCATCGCCGCGTCGGAGATCCTGACCCTGAACGCGGCGCTCGTGATGGACCGCGGTGATCCGGTGACCCGCCTGGCGGCCGAGGCCAAGCTCCACACCGGTGAAACGGCGGTCTTCTGCTCCGAGCGCGGCGTGCAGATCCATGGCGGCTACGGGCTGATCAAGGACTACCGGGCCGAGAAGTACTATCGCGATGCCAAGATCTGCACCATCGGCGAGGGCACCAGCGAGATTCAGCGCATGGTGATCGCGCGCAGCCTGCTGAAGGGCAGGTAGAGGCCGTCCGCGCATGATCGAGCGTATTGCTCACATCGGCATCGCCGTGCGCTCCATCGATGAGGCACGGCGCCTGTACGAGAGCCTGGGGTTGACCGTCGAGGCGATCGAGGAGGTGCCGGCCGAGGGCGTGCGAGTGGCGCTCATCCCTTGCGGCGAGAGCGCCATCGAGCTTCTCGAACCGACCAGCGAAGATTCACCCGTGGCCCGTTTTCTCGAGCGGCGCGGCCCGGGCATCCACCATCTGTGCCTGGGCAGCGACGACGTGATGAGTGACGACGCCAGCCTGCGCGGCGCCGGGATCCGAGTCCTACGCGAAGAGCCGACCCGCGGGGCCGGCGGCAGCCGGGTGCAGTTCGTGCACCCGAAGAGCGCCGGCGGCGTGCTGCTGGAGCTCTCTCAAGCGGCGGCGGACGGCGATGAATAGCGCCGGTTCGGAGGCAATCGCGCACGGCTCGATCGTCATCCTCTACCTGGTCCATCCGAACGAGAAATACTGGGGCGTCCTCGAGTCCCTCACCACGCCCGGGATCACCGTGCGCGCCATCAACCTGTCGAGCTTCGACGACTGGCTGCGCTCGGTGGCTCGGGATCTGGAGCCGTCCCTGGGGCTGGGGACCATCTTCTTCCCCATGTCACGCGTCGAGCGGATGTTTCTCGACGAGCAGGTCGGAGAGGTCGAGAGCTTGTCGCAGAACTTCGAGCGGCGGACCGGAAAGTCCGTTGAGGAGGTCCTGGGACTCGGTTCGCCGGCCGAAGAGCCGGCGAACTGAGAGAACTGGCTAGTTGATGTCGGTGCCCTTCTCGAGCTGATCGACCAAGCCCTGAACGTACTGCTTCTGGGGGTCCGGCGCCTTCTCGAGGGAGGCTTTCATGCTCTTGGCGGCGTTCTCGAAGTCGCCGAGCGCCGAGTAGCCACGTGCCAATCCGAGCTCGACGAACCAGGTCTCCGGGTGCTTGTCGACGTTCTTCTTGAAGGCCACCAGCGCCTCGTCCTTCATGCCGCGTCCGAGCAGTTGGCGGGCGTAGTTGTGGATCTGGCCGGCGTTGCCCATGGCCATGGCTTTCGCCATGATCGTCTTGGCCTGCTCGACGTCGTCCTGCTTCTCCAGCAGCTGGGCTTTGGTCGACAGGTTGTTGAACGTCTCCTGGATGCCGATCGAGCGGTCAGCCCAGGCGACGGCCTCTTCGAGGTTCATGTCGTTGGCCAGGTTGTACTGGGCCGCCTGATTCCAGCCCTGCCAGAAGAACGACGACAGGCCGGTGAGCTGCTGCTTGAAACTCGCCGTCACGGTGCCCTCGAGGTCGATGCCGACCTTGACCGGCACCGCCACCTCGGCCCAGCGCAGGATCAGATTGGCCGAGTCGTCCTCCAGGTCGTCGAAGGAGATCTCGAGACGCTCCTTGTGGGGCGCACTCTCGGGCTTCGCGGTCACCCGTAGGGCGTCGTTCTCTTCGTTATAGGCGAAGCTGCCCCAGGCGTGGATGTCCTTCGAGAATACGATCGTCCACTCGCCCTCAGCCGCTGGCTGTCCCGGAATCGAGTGCACGCCGTACGTGCCGGCGGGCAGCGCCTGCCCCTGCACGGTGACGTCGGTGGAGAACGAGATCAAGGTGTTCTCGTTGGCGCCGGTGCGCCACACCGGCGTTCCGGCGCTCGGAACGACCTGGCCCCAGATGTCGCGCTCGTTGACCGCCGGGCGGTGGTAGGTGACTTCGATGTCCGTCAGGCCGACACGCTGGGCCACCTCGGCGCGCGGACTGGCCATCGGCGTGAAGATGTGCTGCGCCTGGCGGTCCTGCGCCGCGAGAGAACCAGCGGCGACAAGAGCCATGGTGAGGGCGAGCATGAGAGCGGTCAGCGTCTTGCGCTGGATCATTCGGTATCCTCCTTGCGGTCGGTTTCTCGGTCACGTGCGTCGCTCGCGGGACGGGCGAGTGCCCGGATCGCACGAGCCACGTTGGCGCCGATCGGTTGGTCCGACTCGTTCTACGCCGCCATACGTCACCGGTTGCAGCGGTCCGCCCCTGATACGGGGCGACCGGTGGCTGCACGGCTCCGGCCCACGGCTAGAGCGTTCGGCGCGCCGGGAAGAACGCGAAACGCCGCCGGCCGTGGCGCGGATCCTCAGTCTCGAGCTTCAGTAGGCGCGGCGATGAAATACGAGCCGAGCCGGGTGCCGACGTGAAACGTCAGGGACAGCTCCTGCTGGTCGGGATCGGGGACGAACGCGATCTCGATCCGGCCCGCGACTTCCACGTTGGGCTCGTAGGTAGTCCCGTCCTGGACCTCTTGGAGCTGGGTCTCCTCCGGTGCCGCCTCGATGAACTGCACGCTGCGGATCCGCCGCTCCATCATCCACTCGAACTGGGTCTCGACGTAGTCTCGAATCCTGGCGTCGACGTCTTGCCAGTTCACCAGCCCCATCGCCATCCCCACGTCTTGGTAGCTGTGGGCCTGGCGCAAGCGTTCGACGATCAGCGCTGGTCCTTCGGCCCCAGGAGTACCTTCGCCGACGTCCTCGGTGGTAATCACGCGTGTCGCTTTCGGCCTGGGCGCCGCTTCGACGGGTCTGGACGGGGTCGGGATCTTCGCCTTCTCCGTCGCGGCCTCACTGGCATCGAGATCGACCTCCGACAGGCGCAGCGACGCGAGTGTGCCGCCCGGTCGCTCGAAAACCACCATCCGGCCACGCAGCTCCCAGCCACCGACAGTCTCGACGCGCTCGCCGGCTCGGGTCACCAGCCAGTCGGCTCGGGCCGTCGTGGCCGCGAAAGCCGCCAGCACCAGCCAGCAGAGCAAAGCGGTTCGGCTCCTCGTCTGCTCGTTCATGGTCGGCTCCTTCCTTTTTGCTCGATGCTCGGTATTCTAACCCGACACTCGTACCGTCGCCGAGGTCGGCGGGGGCGGGATCAGTTCAGGGGCAGGAAGATCAGGCCGTGGAACACCCCCAGGACGATGACCTGACGGTCCCCTGTCAGGAGATACGCGACCTGGAACTGGCCATAGGTGAGCTTACGGACGGCAGGCCGGCGGTGCGGAAATTGGTGACCAAGGTCGGATGCTTCACGCAGCGACTCCACCTTGTTGAGGATCGACTCGATCGTCCGCCGGGCGGTCGTCGGGCGGTTCTGGGCGATGTGGTTGTAGACGTCGCGGAGCGATGCCTCTGCCTCGGCGGTCCACTTCAGCGCGCCCATGCTCGGATCCGCTCCCTCAGCTTCTCGGTGCTCATCGTCCGCTTTCGATCGGCGTCCGCCAATCCCCGGTCCACCATGCGCAGGAAGGCCAGCTCTCGCAGGATCTCGTCGAACGTGCTGGTATCGGGCATGGCGCGCACGAGCTCTCGGATCCGAGCTCTGGCGCTGGGCTGTTCGATGCTCATCGGCGGCCGTGAGCCAAAGCTCGGTGTCGGGGCAGCGGCGGTTCGGGCCGCGCTACTTGGAGGCGACGGTCAGGACCTTGACGTCGCTGGGCAGACGGGTCTGGGCGGAAACGTAGCCGATGCCGCCGGGACGTGCCTTGACGAAGGAGATCACCGCCGCGTCGGTGGCGACCTCGGGCGGCGGCACAGCCTTGCCGGAAAAGATCTGTCGCTGCCAGTAGTTCTTGATGCTGGAGACCGAGCGGCCGTGGATCTCCTTCGAGAATGCCTCCCGCACCTTCGACTTGCTGTCCAGGTCCACGGGCTCGGCGGCATGTGCGTCCCAGCGCGAGATCTCCTTGAGCAACAGCCGCGACACTCTCTTCTTCGACAGGCTGGTGGCCGGATTCTCGGCGTTGACAATCACGACGTAGGATTGCTTCTCCTGAGCACTCGAAGGGATGAGAATCAGGCAGAGCGCGCCGAGAGCCAGTAGATAGATAGCGTATTTCTTCATGATCCCACCTCTGTTTCTTCCGGCTCGCGGAGCCGGGAGAACGTCCGCCCCTGTCGATCGGCCAAGTTGGTTTGTTCCTCGTGAGGTTCCTGAGTGCCGGGAAGGCGCCGAAGGTTGATCGTTTTGCCTGTCCGCCCGTCGAGCGATGGCAACGACCCTTCTAGTATACACTCAAGATCCCCTACCAGGAAGTCGACTTCTCGAATCCAGGGTCGAGTCTCGGAATCCGCCGAAGTCGGCTTTTCGCCGATCAAGGCGAGCGGCGCGGTCTGTCTGGCCCTTCGGCGTCATCCTGGTTCCCTCGGTTAGACTCCGACTCCCGGACGGCGCCGTAGTCCCCAGCGCCGCCTATCTTGCACCGTCGACCTTTCGGCGAGCATTACGAACCCTCGATAAGGTCCAGAATGGAGCTGACCGACTTCCCGACCCTCAACGCCGCGCTCAACTCTTTGGCGGCGATTTTCCTCGTCACCGGCTTCGTCTTCATCCGCAAGAGCAACATCCGCGCCCATCGCTTTTCGATGCTGGCGGCCTTCACCTGCTCGCTGGCGTTTCTCGCCTGCTACCTCTACTACCACTCCCAGGTAGGCTCGGTGCGCTTCCAGGGCACGGGCGCGATCCGCACGGTTTACTTCACCGTGCTGCTCACCCACACCGTGCTCGCGGCACTGGTGCCGTTCCTCGCCGGCGTCACCCTCTTTCGGGCCTTGCGCGAGCGGTTCGACAAACACCGGGCGCTGGCGCGGTGGACCTTGCCGATCTGGCTCTACGTCTCGGTGACCGGGGTGGTGATCTACTGGATGCTCTACCACATGACGGTCTGACGTGGCATGACGGCCTGACGTGGCGAGCTTCGAGCCGCGCGGCTCGTGAAGACGGCCACGGACCGGCCGCCACCGCCACCGGGGCGGCGACGACCGGTCCGGGCTCGATTCGATTCGAGAACTACTCCTTCCTGGTGCACTTCCCCTGAGCGATCAGGTTCTCGATGAAGTACCCATGACCCGCCGGAAGGGTGGCGATCTTGTCGCGCAGCACCTGGGTGCAGTCGTCGTTCTCGTCGATCCCCGGGCGGAAGGTCCCGTTGCCGTCGAAGGACCACGGCACTCCGGTGGTGTCGGGCAGGTCCCTCGTGTAGTACAGGTAGCCGAGCGTGGCGCCGCTGGCGTCGGTCGCGGCGAAGACGACCCGCACCGAGATGGTGGCCTTGAAGGTGCCGCCGCGGCCGCTCTCGTTGTAGATCGCCATCTCCGTGACCGGCTGGTTGTCGATCGACTTGACGCGCCAGTTGATCTCGCCGCAGGGCGTCCTGTGCTCGGTGATGGAGCTGAAGTACAGGCGGGTGACCTGGATCGGCACCACCGCGTATCCGCTGGAGACGTCAGCGTCCGCCAGCCGGGTCACCACCGTGTCCCAGTCCTCCCCGGGGTCGGGCACGCCGGTCAGCTTGACGGTACGGTCCCAGCCGAACGACGCCGGAGCGCCGCAGAGTGACTCGACGTCACCGGCGGGGAATGTGAAGTACGTCGTGCCGTCGGCGGGCGTCACCCAGCGGTCGTCGCCGGCCGGGATGACCTGCGCCGCGGCGGGCAGAGCGGCCAAAAGGACGGCCGCGAGAGTGAGGGCTGCTGTACGAAATGTGAATCGATGCATGTTTCTTTCCTCAGTGGTTTTTCGTTGGTGTGAGCTAGATAACTGGGGTCGGAAGAGGGTTGCCTCCAGGCGGCCCCCGACACGGGACGTCGTACAGGCCGTGTAGGCCGGGGCCTCGTGCGGCAGTCGTGAAAGCGTCGCGGCTCATGCCGCTTCCTCCCGAGCCGCGGTTTCGGCGACCCGAGGGTCGTGCCGGGTCGGGCCCTCACCGCGCCGGCGGTCGAGCGCCAGGAGCGCGCCGCCGGTGCCGCCGAGGGTGAACAACGCGCTGGTCGCCAGCGCCACGGCCACGGCCAGGCCGAGCCAGCGGTTGGTGGGCACGCTCGAGGCGAGCAGCAGGCCGAATCCGAGGATGACCGCGGCGGCGTCGATCAGGATCGCCGGGGCGACGGCGCGCACGGCCTGTACCCCGGGCCGGGTCTCTGCCTGGGTCGTGGCGACGTTGCGGTAGGAGCGGTAACGGGCGAGGAGATGGAGGCTGTAGTCGACGCCGATGCCGAGGGTCACGGCGCAGAACATCGAGGTCGCGACCCCCAGCGGAATCCCGAGCCATCCCAGGACGCCCAGGGTACAAACCAGGCCGACCGCGGACGGCGCAACGGCCAGGAAGCCGATGCGGAGCGACCGGAAAAGCAAGCTGGCGATCAGGCCACAGCCGGTGAAGGCGAGCAGCAAGGAGCCGACCTGGGTGCGAACGATTGCCGGGATCATTGCCTGGGACACCGCCAGGTCGCCCGCCAGGGCTACGCGAGCGTGGCCTGGCGCCAGATACTGCCGCTCATGGCGCCGCACTGCGTCGATCAGCTCCGCCGTCTTGAGATAGTCGGCGCCTTCGAGCAGTACCGTGACCACCGTGCTCCGGAAGGCGTCGTCCACCAGCTCGCGGCGCCGCGTCTCGCCACGCACGTTGGCCAGACGCCGGATGTGGAGGTGGATCCAGTGTGGGTCGTCGACGAACACGCGGCTTTGCTCGTGCCGCTCGCCCCACAGATAGGCGGTGGTCGAGAGATGGCTGGCCAGGCCCAGCACCGCGCCGACCTCCGGACGTTCCCGGAGCGCCTCTTCGAAGGCCTGGAGCCTGTGCAAGGCCGCCGGCGCGAGCAGCGGGCCGCTGGCTGCCGGGATGGCTGGAACCTGCTCCGGCGGCGGGTCGAAGGTGACCGCGAGATGGAGGATGTGGGTGCCGGCGAGCATCTGGTCGGCTCGCTCCGACGCCAGGCGCAGCGGGCTATCGCTGGCGAAGTTGTGAACCCAGCTGTCCTGGACGATCAGTCGTGGCAGGCCGACGGTCAGAAGGCTCATCGCCAGGGCGAAACCCGGCACGGTCCAGCGCCAGCCGCCGGCCAGGGCGGTGCCCATTGCCGTCAGTCGGGACAGAGGAGCTGGTCGAGCGGAGGCCCGGGGTGCGGCGGGCAGCAGGGTCCACAGCGAGGGCGTCACGGTCAGCGACCAGGCCATCGAGAACAGGACGCCGAGGGCGGTGAACAGCCCGAAGCTCGCCACCGGCCGGATGCTCGAGCTCGAGAACGTGAGGAAACCGACCGCCGTGGTCAGGGAAGTGAAGACCACCGGCCGGGCCAGCTCCCGGAGCGTCCTCTCGCTCGCGCGGCGGATGGACTCGGCTGCCGCGCGCCGGTAGAACGACCACAGCAGGTGGACCTCGTCGGCGATCCCGACCGTGACCAGGACCACCGGAATCATCGCGGTGGTGAGGTAGACAGGCTCGCCGCTCCAGCCGATCAAGCCGAAGGTGAACAACTGAGCGGCCCCGACCTTGACCAGGCCGATCGACGCCGCGGCAAGCCGTCCGCAAGCAACCCAGAGCGCGGTGCCGACGACCAGGAGAACGAGCGGGATCAGCAGAGCGAGATCGTGCAGGATGTGCTCTCCCAGGAGCGCCTCCGCCGCCGGCGCGCCGACCACCGTCACATGGTGCCCCTGCCCGGCGTAGGGTCGAGCCACCGCCGCCACTCGGTGATAGAGGGTTCGCCGGTCGGCGTGCCCGAGGCGGCCGGCGTGACTGCCCGACGATGGCGGGTTGGGGATGCCGACCATCACCACGGCGGCCGTGCGGTCGTGGGAGACCAGGGTGCCGTGGAGAACATCGGTCGCCTCGATCTCCGAGCGCAGCTCCTCCAGTCGCCCGGCATCCACCGGGGGCGGCTCCAGCATGCCGAGGAAATCGCCGGTCCGGGGGTGGAAGCGCGGGCTCCGCTCGGTCGCCAGACTGACCACGTACTCCGGATCGACCCCCTCCAGGCCGGCCAGGTCGCGGGCCAGTGAGTCGAGGCGAGAGACGGTCTCGGCATTGAAGATGCCGTCTTCGTGCTCCGTCTCAAGAATGACGAGGAGGGGATCGCGCAGGCCGAAATGGCGCCGCACCTCCAGATCGGTGATGATGGCCGGATCCATGACGGGGACCAGCGCCGAGCCGTCGGTGCGAAGCTCGAGACGTAGGAGGCCGGGCACCGCCGCGGCGAGCACGAGGCTCGCGACCAGGAGAGCTCTGAACGGGCGACCTGCCGCTTCCGTCCCGATGTGACTCGCCCAATCTCTCCGCACGCTCGCTCCCCTGGCTGTGTTGCAATTACTCTAGATTCGACCTCGATGGGGGCTGAATCTCATCGAAGAAAGTCAATATGTCAACCCTTTTGAGCAAGATGGGAGAAGATATTTAGCGAAGAGTCTTCATACGATATCGTTCGCATTAATGCGATGGAATTCTGATATTTATAGCCAAGCATCATAAAATTTGCTCGCTCAGTCAATTTGACCCAACGGACGTTTCTCCACTGGACGTCCTGGGCCAGGAGCTGATCTGGCCGGCTAGCCCTGGCGCTGGCCGGCTGTCTGCTCGGCGCCGTAGCGGCGCAGACCGCGTACGCAGGGGACAATGCTCAGTACGTCTCTCAGAACGTACCGTCGTCGATCAGCGTCGGCGAGACGCGCTCGGTGTCGGTCACGATGATGAAAACCGGAACCACGACCTGGACGGAGTCGGGCCTCTATCGGCTGGGGACGCAGAATCCCCTCACGGCCCATACCCTGGGGCATTTCGACGGTTTCGAGCGAACCGATCTCGTGCGACAGTTGATCTCGCTGCTGCCGGGCGGCGGAGTCGCGATCATGCCGCCGCCGAGGCAGCGTTCGCCGTCGTAGGCGTCTACTTTTCGTCGACGAAGAAAACGCCGGAAGCTGCGATCCCCAGGCCCAGCAGGGGCACGTGCCATCCATATTGGAAGTCGGGTCCCCTGTCGATCAGCACGTTGCCCGTTCCGTTCTGTCAGAGGAGGAGGACCAGCTTTCGGAGCTTCTCCAGCCCCGTCGACATCTGCGCCAGGGACGGAAAGTCCGTGTAGTGGATCTTGTCCACGGCGACATCGAGCGGCCGCGGACGGTCGCGCAAGAAGATCATCAGGTGGATGTTCTCGTCGCCCCTCACGACAGCCCGGAACACCGACAGCCCCGCAACGTCGCCGAAAGCGACGCGCCCGATCGTGGGCGGCGTCACGTCGAGACCGCCCTCCCAACCGCGCAGTCGATACACCTCCTGGGGTTGGTGGATCAGCTCCGCTTTGTCAAGGACCAGATCGAAGACCCGCATTCCCATGATGATCCCTCCGTCTGAACCGTTGTCGGTCTCGCACATATTATCACTGCCGCCCGTGTCGAGGGCGGCCGTGGCCTGGTCACGTTTCCGCCAGGGCACCAACCGGTCACGGAGTCGCGATCATGCCGCCCCCGAGACAGCGTTCGCCGTCGTAGAGCACCGCCCACTGACCCTCTGCGATGCCAGGATCCGCCTCGTCGAGCCGAACCTCCAAGCCACCTCCAGATCGTTGCCGGATCCGACAGGGAATCGTCTTCGGGCTATGCCGGACCTTGACGTCCAGGCGATCTGATTCCGGCGGCCGGCCGATCCAGTGGACGTCGGGGACCGCGAAGCGATCGCGGCGGTGCTCCGCCAGGTGACTGCGGTTCGAGACGTACACCACGTTCTCTCGCACGTCTTTGGCGACCACGTACCAGGGGCCGCCGCCGAGGCCCAGGCCGCGGCGCTGCCCCGTGGTGTGGAACCAGTAGCCGCGATGCTCGCCCAGCCGGCGGCCCGATTCGACTTCCCGGATCTCGCCGCGCCGCTCGCCCAGGTAGCTGCGCACGAAGTCGTCGAAGCGGATCTTGCCCAGAAAGCAGATGCCCTGGGAGTCCTTGCGCTCCCGGTTCGGCAGCTCGAAGCGGTGCGCGAGATCGCGCACCTCCGACTTGTGGAGCTCGCCCACCGGAAAGAGGCAGCGTCCGAGCTGACTCTGGCTCAGCCGGAAGAGGAAGTAGGTCTGGTCCTTGACCGGATCCGAGCCCTTGAACAGCTCGACGTCCTCGCCCCGCCGGCGGATGCGCGCGTAGTGACCCGACGCCACGCGGTCGAACGGCCGATCGGCGACGGTTTCGAAGAAGGCGCCGAACTTGACGTGGCGGTTGCAGAGGATGTCCGGGCTGGGCGTGCGACCGGCCGAGAGCTCTGCGATCGTCCAGCTGACCACCAGCCGGTGGTACTCCCGCTGCAGCGAAACCACCTCGAGCGGAACGTCCGCGGTCGCGCACACCTCACGTGCGAACCGAAGATCCTTTTCCCATGGGCAATCGCCGAGATGGGCGAGCTCGTCCTCGAGCCAGATCTTGAGATAGAAGGCATGGACCTCGTGACCTTCTTCCCGGAGCAGACGCAGGGCGACCGAGCTGTCGACGCCGCCCGAGAGCAGCACGGCGATTCTCATGGCCCCGAGGGTACTATTCTTCAGACCTCGTAGCCCAGGTCGGTCAGGTGGCCCAGGAGCTTCGACTCGGCCTCGTCACGCCTCGCACGCAGTTCCTTGTACTTGCGGATCGCCGGCGGCATATCGATCGGCACCTCCGGCTCGACGTTGGTGACGTAGCGCGAAATGTTGAGATTGTGGTCGTTGTCACGGATCTCGTCCAAGTCGACGACACGGGCGAAGCGCTCCTCGTCCTCGAAGGTACGGAAGGCTCCGACCAGGCGGGCGACGTTGGCGTCTGCGAGGTAGTTCTGGTTCTTGCCCTCCTCGACTTGCGCCAGCCCCTGCACGAACAGCACCCGGCCGCGACGAGAGGCTCTCTTGCGCCGGTTGATGATCAGCACGCAGGCCGAGATACCGGTGCCGTAGAATAGATTCGGCGCTAGCCCGAGGATGGCTTCCACCAGATCGTCCTCCACCAGCCCGCGGCGGATCTGCTCCTCGACCCCGCGGCGAAACAGGATGCCGTGAGGCACCACCACCCCCAGCATGCCGCGCGCGCCCAGGCTCGCCAGCATGTGCTGCACAAAGGCCAGGTCGCCGTAGCTGCGCGGCGGGCAGCCGTAGACGTCGCGGCCGAAAGCGTCACCGCGGTGCCAGTCCTCGTGGCCCCAGTTCTTCAGCGAGAACGGTGGATTGGCCAGCACGCGGTCGAATGTATTCAGCCGTCCGCGCACCACGTGCTTGGGGTGACGGAGGGTATCGCCGCGCACCACCTGGGCCTCGTCGATGTCGTGGAGGAAAAGGTTCATCTGACAGATGGCCCAGGTGTTGAGGTTCATCTCCTGGCCGTAGAGCTCGAGCGAGGAGGGCTCCTTGCCTTGGCGCCTGAGAAAGTGCACGGCTTCGAGCAGCATGCCGCCGGAGCCGCAGGCGGGGTCGTAGATCGACATGCCCTCGCGGGGATCGAGGCACTCCACCAGCAGGCGTACCACCTGTTTTGGGGTGTAGAACTCGCCACCCTTCTTGCCGGCATCGTCGGCGAACTGGGCGATCAGATACTCGTAGGCGTTGCCGAGCATGTCGGCCTCGACATCGGCGTTGCGCAGTCGGTGCTTCTCGAAGTGGCGTAGGAGCAGCTCCAGGGTAGCGTCGGGGAAGCGCTCGCGGTTGTCGAAGCCGACGTCTTGAAACACTCCCGCGAGGCTCAGATTGGTCTGCTCGATGGCGCGGAAAGCGGCGTTGAGATGGCGGCCGATGTCGCGTCGGTGGCGGCGCACCGCCTTCCAGGCGGCGTGGGGCGGCAGGTGGAAGCGATGTTCGGTGGGGTCCGCGGCGCGCGCCGGATCGCCGTAGCGTTCCAGGCGCTCCTCGAACTCCTCCTCCCAAACGTCGCACAGTCGCTTGTAGAACAGCAGGCCGAAGATGTAGTGCTTGAAGTCCGAGCTGTCGATCTTGCCCCGCAGGATGTTGGCGGATTCCCAGAGATGGCTCTCCAACTGGTGCGCGCTGAGCTGTGCGCTCTCCTTCTTGCCGTTCTCCCGCACGGACCTTGCCATCAGGAAGTTCCGCCGGTGGAGTGGGTGGTCTGCTCGGTCAGAACCTCGCCCAGGACCCGCGCCAGATCGTCGGCCTTGAACGGCTTGCCGATCACGCCGCGGAAGCCGTAGTCGCGGTAGCTCGACAGCACCGGGTCGTTCGAATAGCCGCTCATCACCACCGCGCGGACCGAGGGGTCGAGACCGCGCAGGTGGTCGATAGCTTCGCGCCCGCCCATGCCTCCTGGAATAGTGAGATCCATGATCACGGCGTCGTAGGGCTGCTCGCGGTCGAGCGCCTGGCGATAGCGATCGATGGCTTCTCGCCCATCGGCGGCCAGGGTCGCCTCGTAGCCCAGTTGCTCGACGATCGAGCCGGTGACGTGCCTGACGGCGTCCTCGTCGTCCATGATCAGAATCCGGCCGCCGGCCGAGATCGAGATCGGAAGTCCAGCGACCGACGGACGAACCTGGGACTTCGAGGCAGGCAGAAACAGGGTGAAGGTCGTGCCTTCGCCCGGCCGTGACTCGACGGTCAGGAGCCCCTCGTGCTTCCTGGCGATCGAGTACGCCGACGCCAGCCCCAGTCCCCGCCCCTCCTGCTTGGTGGAGAAGTAGGGGTCGAAGACGCGGGCCTGATGGCTGCTCGGGATGCCGATGCCGTGATCGACGACGTCGATGGCGATGTATTTGCCGGCGGGCAGCGCCGGCGTCGTCTCGGTCGTGTTGCGGCCGACGATCCGCACGGTACCGCCGTCGGGCATCGACTGGATGGCGTTGATCAACAGGTTGTTGACCACCTGGGAGATCTGCCCGGCGTCGATCTCGACCACCCACAGCTCCGGCGGCAGGTCGATCTCACACAGCACGTTGGAGCCGCTCATGACGAACGAGGCCGAGTCGCGGATGACCTCCGAGATCGAGGCCGCCATGCGCACCGGATCGCCGCCGAGGGAGAAGGTCAGGAGCTGATGGGTCAGGTCCTTCGCCCGCATCACCGCGTTCTCGGCATCCTCCATGAATCGGCCTCGGCGACTCTCGGGCAGGTCGGTCGATCCGAGCAGGCTGAGATTGCCGAGCAGCACGGTCAGCAGGTTGTTGAAGTCGTGTGCAATGCCGCCGGCGAGCAGCCCGAGGGCCTCGAGCTTCTGCCCTTTGGCCAGCTCGCTCTCGAGCTGCGTTTTCTCGGTGATGTCCCTGAAGGCGAGCACCATACCCGTGTAGTGGCCGCTCGCTCGCAGGATCGGCGATCCGGAGAGCTCCACTAGCCGCCGATCGCCCCGGCGCGTGATCAGATCGGCGTTGCCCATCTGCTCGAACCTCTCGAGCTGGTCAGGCCCGGGCAGCACCAGACGCTGGCCAAGGCCGCCGGCGGGCGCCGTCTGGTGCAGCCGCAGAACGCGCTCGAGGGGCAGCCCCACGGCGTCGCCGCTCGACCAGCTGGTGATCTCCTCCGCCGTGGGGTTGAGCAGCACGATCTCGCCGCGTTCGTCAGTGGCGATGAGGCCGTCGTCGATGTTGCGCAGGGTCAGCGACAGGCGCTCCTTCTCGGTCATCAACTGGGAGACTCGCTCGGCGACCTCGGCTTCCAGCCGGCGCGAGTACCTGCGCTGCGCGTAGTGCCTGGAGACGCCGTAGATGGCGGCTCCCAGAGCGATCGCGGCGGCGAAGAGAAACCAGGCTTGGCGCCAGAACGGGTTCGCGATGGTCAGCTGAGCGGAGGAGACCGTGGCGCTCCAGGTGCCTTCGGCGTTGGCCGCTTTCAAATGCAGAACGTAGCGGCCCGGCGCCAGGTTGGTGTAGCGGAGCTCGCGGTCGGGCGACTTGTCGGGCTCGCTCCAGTCGGCCTCGAAGCCCTCGAGGCGGCTGCTGATGAGGATGCGGTCCTCGTCGAGCAGGGAGACGGCGCGGAAGCGGAAGGTGAGGTCGTTCTCGTCATGGCGGAAGCGCAGCGGCGCGGTCAGCGGCATCAGCCGGTCCCCGGTGTCGACTCCGGTGAGCGAGACGAGCGGCGGTCCGCGCGGCGGCCCGGGGCGGGCGTCGGAGTACACGGTGACGCCGCTTTCGGTGCCGATCCACACCCGTCCGCGGGAATCGACCATGCCGGCGGCCCGGTTGGTCTCGCGTCCCGCCAGGCCGTCTTCGATGGTGAAGTGATCGAGGTGCGTGCCGTCCCAGCGCAGGACGCCGTTGTCGGTGCCGAACCAGATCCTGCTTTCGGTGTCCCGGACCATGAAGTAGATCGGTCGCTCGATGCGCGGCACGGGCGCTACTTGTGGCATCAGTGCCTCGCCTGTCGCGCGGTGTAGGCCGGCCGAGGTGCCGGCAAACACTCCCTCGGGCGCCTCCAGCATCGCGAAGACACTGTTGCACGCGGTCGCCTCGTCGCAGGTCCAGGTCCGCCAGCCGTCATCGGCGAAGCGATACAAGCCCGAGGACGCTGCCAGGTAGAGCGCGCCGCCGGTAGCTTCGAAGATCCTGCGGATGCGAATCCGAGGCGCCTTGATCGAAGCGGGCTCGAACGAGCCGTCCGCGAGGACCCGCAGCTCGCCCTCGGTCGCCGCCCACAGGCGTCCGCGGGAGTCGTGGAGCACCGCGGTCACCGAGCCCGCGAGCCCGTCGTCGGCGCCGTACCAGCGTATCCGGCCGGCAGGATCGAGACGGCCGAGACCCAGTGTACCGGCCGCCATCCAGAGGTTGCCGGCCGCGTCCTCGGTGAGGTCGCTGACCCGCTCGGGTCGGGAGGATCCCGACTCCGCGCCGGGGCCGGGCAGGGGCAGCGTGCGGATCTCGGGGCCGCTCAGCAGCGAAAGGCCGCCGCGGTGGCCGAGAACGATGTCGCCTCCATCGCGTTCGAGCACGGCGGTCACCCCGTCGTCGAAAAGCCCTTGCGAGCGTCCCCAACGGGCGAGCTGGCGGCTGATCAGCTTGCTGACGCCGCGCTCGGTGCCAACCCACAGGTTGTCTTCGCGGTCGAGGAATAGAGCGGTCACGCCGTCGGCGAGCAGGCCATTGGCGCGGCCAATTGGTTCCAGGCCGGCGTCGGGGTGAAAGTAGTAGAGAACCGCCTCGCTGCCAAAATAGAGGCCACCACGTCGATCTGGCTGGACTTCCATGGTGGCGCTGTCGGAGCTCTTGATGGAGAGATCGTCGGCCAGGAGCGTGAATTCCTCGCCGGACCCAAGTAGCCCGATCCAGTCACCGCCCAGGATCCACAAACGCGGAGTCTCGTCCGCGGCCGCCGCTTCCACCGCCATGCCACTGATCGCGCGCCGATCGGCGGGTAGCTCCGGGAAGGGCTCGGGGTCGACCTCGCCGTTGCGGATTGCGACCAGCCCGCCCGGCGTGGCGACGATCAGGTCGTCGCCGTGGGTGACGATTCCTCGGATCCGGACGCTGGGGAGTCCTTCCTCGGTGGAGAGCCGCCGCCACGCGCCATCGTGTCGCAGGAGCACGCCGCTGGCCGCGGTGCCGAGCGCCAGTGTCCCCTGGTGTCCCGTTCCGCGGACGGCGAAGGCGGTGATCTCGCTCTCGTCTTCGAGACCCCGCGGCCCGGGTAGCTCTTGCCAGCGGTTCGCTTCGCGATCCTCCCGGAGGTGAAAAATCTTGAACGGCGAGATGACACCCACCGACCATAGGGTGCCCCGGGAGTCCCACTGCAGGGCGAACTGATCGGCCCAGGTGAGGCCGTCGGCGACGTTGTAGGTGGTCCAGCCCGAGCCGTCGTAGGTCGCAATGCCCGAGTGGGTCGCGAACCAGACTCGCCCCGCCGAGTCCTGGGTGATGTCGCGGACCTGGGCGCTGGGAAGACCTTCTTCGACCGTGTAGTGCCGGATGTGGTACTCCTGTGCCGACGCCGTGGCCACCGTGAACAGCATCGCCAGGCCGAGCAGGGCGTGGCGCCGCGCGGACGCACCGGCGGGACTTTTCGATCGGTCGGGCCGAGAGGACCCTGTTTCGGGCGGAGAAGACACGATCTGGGATCCTACCAGCGAGTGCGCCGCGATTTCTTCCGCGGGCGTGAAATTTCAGCAGCGCGAGGTCGAGAGCTTCGGGTACCATTCCGGCGATGCGACGACTGGAGAGAGAAGCGACTCGAATGACATGACCAAGCGCCGGATCGAATTCCTCCCCAAGGACCTGCCTCTCTCCGACGATGTCCGGACGCTCGGGGCGTTGGTGGGCGAGGTGATTCGCGAGCAGGGCGGCGAGCGTCTGTTCGAGGCCGTCGAAGGGGCGCGGATCGCTGCCATCAGGCGACGTGAAGGTGGGCTGTCGGCCAGCGGCCTGGAGGCCGAGCTCACGGCGCTCGACCCGGCGTTGGCCGATCAGCTGGTGCGCGGGTTCTCCACCTATTTCCAGGTGGTCAACCTGGCCGAGAGGATCCACCGGATCCGGCGCCGCCGGGACTATCTGCGCGCCGGCGCCGCTCCCCAGCGCGGCAGCCTGGAAGACGTCTTCCAGCGCTTGAGCGATGCCGGCATCGATGCGGACAGCGTGCGCGCTCTGCTGGCCGCCGTCGAGATCGAGCCGGTATTCACCGCCCATCCGACCGAGGCCACCCGCCGCGCCATCCTGGAGAAGCACCAGGCGATCGCCCGCCGTCTGGTGGAGCGCATGGATCCATCGCGCACGGCACCCGAGGAACGGATCGCCATCGAGCGTATCCGAGCCGAGATCACCACCGCCTGGCAGACCGAGGAGCACCCCCAGGTGCGGCCGACGATCGCGGACGAACGCGAGCACGTGCTGTTCTACGTCACCGACGTCATCTATCGCATCGTGCCGCCATTCTACGAGGCGCTCGAAGATGCCCTGGCGGCGGTGTACGGCGAGGAGCAGCGCCGTGTCGAGATCCCGACCCTGATCCGGTTCGGCTCGTGGGTTGGCGGTGACATGGACGGCAATCCCAACGTCACGCCTGTCACCCTGCGAGCGACTCTCGAAGAGCACAGGGAGCGCATCCTTGCCCGCTACCGGCGCGAGATCGCCGCGCTCAGCCGGCATCTGACCCAGGCCGACTCGCGGATCGGTATCGACCCCGAGGTCCAGAGACGCACGCGGGCGTACTTGGATCTGGTCCCCGAGGCGCTCGACAGCATCCCCGAGCGCCAGCGCGACATGCCGTACCTGGTCTTCCTGCGCCTGGTGTTGGCGCGTCTCGGGCACGCGGCGCGTGATCTGGAAACGGGTTATCGAAACAGCGACGAGCTGGTCTCCGACCTGCGGCTGGTGGCGCGCAGTCTGGCGGCCAACCGCGGGCAGCGGGCGGGTCTTTTCGCCGTCAACCGTCTCCTCAGGCGGGTTGACACCTTCGGTTTTCACCTCGCGACCCTCGACGTGCGGCAGGACTCCGCGGTGCACCGGGAGGTCATCGGCCGCGCGCTCGGCGACGACGCTTGGGGAGAGCGGCCGGCGGCGGAGCGCGCCGAGCGCCTGCGCCTGGAGCTGTCGGCGCCGGCCTTGCCCGGCCAGGCCGCGGACGACGCGAAGGTGATCGCGACCCTCGACGTCTTCCGCGCCATCGCCGACGGCCGCGTGCGCTACGGCCCACGCGCCGTCGGCGCCTTCATCATCAGCATGGCCCAGGGTGTGGACGACGTCTTGTCGGTGCTGCTCCTGGCGCGCTGGGCGGGTCTGGTGGACAGCGCTTCCGATACCGTGTCGCTCGACGTCGCGCCGCTGTTCGAAACAGTGGACGACCTGGAGGCGGCGGCAGGCGTCATGGAGGAGCTGTTCACCGATCCGGTCTACCGCCGGCACCTGGCGGCACGCGCCGAGCGTCAGACGGTGATGGTCGGTTACTCCGACAGCAACAAGGACGGTGGCTTGGCGGCTTCGCGCTGGGCGTTGCAAAAAGGCCAGGCGGCGCTGGTGGCGGTGCACGAGGCCCACGGCGTCGAGCTGACCATCTTCCATGGCCGCGGCGGCACAATCAGCCGCGGCGGCGGCAAGACCCGCCGGGCGGTGCTGGCGGCGCCGCGCGGTGCGGTGGCCGGCCGCCTGCGTCTCACCGAGCAGGGCGAGGTGATCAACGCCAAGTACGGCCTGCGCGGCATCGCCATGCGGAGCCTGGAGCTGGCCACCGGCGCCGTTCTGCAGGCGAGCACGGAGCCTTCGGCCGCCGATCCCCGCGAGGCGACGTGGTCCGAGGTGATGGCCGAGATCGCTCGGCAGAGCCGCCGGGCCTACCGCGATCTGGTCTACGGCGACCCCGACTTCATCGACTACTTCCGCCGGGCGACGCCGATCGACGTCATCGAGCGCATGCTGATCGGCTCGCGCCCCTCCTCGCGGCGTTCGCGCCGCGGCATCGAGAATCTGCGCGCCATTCCCTGGGTCTTCTCGTGGACCCAGAGCCGTCACATCCTGCCCGGCTGGTACGGCCTCGGTACTGGCCTCGAGCGGGCCGTCGAGCGCCACGGCCTGCCGCTGGTCGAGCAGATGGCGCGCGACTGGCCGTTCTTGCGCGCCCTGATCGGCGACGTCGAGATGGTGCTCGCCAAGACCGACATGCCGATCGCCGAGAGCTACGCCGCGCTCGCCGGCGAGGTCGGCGAGCGGATCTTCCCGCTCGTCCGCGCCGAGCTCGAGCGCACGGTGGATCTGGTGCTCGACCTCACCGGGTCCGAGGCGCTGCTCGATTCCGATCCGGCGCTCCAGCGCTCGATCCGGCTGCGCAACCCGTATGTCGACCCCATGAGCCTGCTGCAGGTCGATCTTCTGCGCCGCTGGCGGGATTCGGAGCGTGAGGACGACGAGCTGTTCCGTGCGCTGCTCGCCACCGTCCACGGCATCGCCCAGGGGCTGCAGAATACCGGTTAGAAAGGAGCTTCCATGTCGCAGAAGAAAGCCCACTTGCTGCCGCCGCTGTTCGGCCGCGGCAAGGTCTTCGGCCGCATCGTCTGGCTGCTGCTGCTGGCCGCCATCGGCGGCATCGTCTGGATGCAGACCGCCGACGCGTTCGGCGACCGCGGCAGTGCCAACGCCTTCTCCATGATGCTCGGCTTCCTGGCGGTGGTGATCTGGCTGCTGTGGTTCCTGCTCGCCAGCGGCCAGGCCTGGTGGAAGCGCCTGGGGCTGATCGCCGTGCTGGTGGCGCTGGGTTACGGCTTCGACACCTTCTACCGCTTCGAGGACGTCTCGGGCAATTTCATCCCTAGTTTCGTGTCGCGGTCGGCGGAAGCGCCGGATCGACTGCTCGACCGGCTGCGGACCGCCGCCGGTGGCGGAGTCGACCTCCAGACCACCACCGCTGAGGATTTTCCGCAGTTCCTGGGGCCGGGGCGCGACTTGAAGGTCGATCGCGTGCGGCTGGCTCGCGACTGGGAGACAACCGCGCCAGCCCCCGTTTGGCGGCAGGGGATCGGGGCCGGCTGGTCGGGCTTCTCGGTGGTCAACGGCTACGCCCTGACCATGGAGCAGCGCGGTGAGGAAGAGCTTGTGACCTGCTACGACGCCGCCACCGGCGAGGTGCGCTGGACGCACTCGACGACCGCCCGCTACGAGGTGGCGATCGCCGGCACCGGCCCGCGGGCGACCCCCACCGTCCACGAGGGGATCGTCTACACCCAGGGCGCGACCGGCATCCTGGTGGCGCTCGACGGCGCCACCGGCGAGGTGGTGTGGCAGAAGGACCTGCTCGCCGAGTACGGCATGAGCCCGGAGAAGGAGGCCGTCGAGCTGCCCTACGGACGCTCGGGCTCGCCGCTGATCACAGGCGACCTGGTGATCGTGCCGGGCGGTGGCCCCGCCGGCCGGCCGCCGGTCTCGCTGGTCGCCTTCGACAAGAGGACGGGCGAGAAGGTGTGGGAAGGCGGCGACCAGCAGATCAGCTGCAGCTCACCGGCCTACGCCGTGCTCGAGGGCGTGCCGCAGATCCTGATCGTCAACGAGTCGAGCGCCAGCGGTCACGCCGCGGCCACCGGCAAGGTCCTCTGGCGGCACGAGCGCGAGGGGCGCTCGAACGCCAACGCCAATGTTTCCCAGGCGGTCGCCATCCCGCCCAACCGGGTCTTCCTGTCCAAGGGCTACGCCCTGGGCGCGGAGCTCATCGAGCTGGTGCCGCGGGGCGACGGCACCTTCGACACCGAGACAGTGTGGCAGGACTCGCGCGTCATGCGCACCAAGCTCACCAATGTGGCGATCAAGGACGGCTACGTCTACGGCCTCTCCGACGGCATCCTCGAGTGCATCGAGCTCGCCACCGGTGAGCGCCGATGGAAGGGCGGCCGCTACAAGCACGGCCAGATCCTGCTGGTCGGCGACCTGTTGCTGGTGCTCGCCGAGTCCGGCGAGATGTTCCTGGTCGAGGCGACGCCCAACGCCAAGAACAACGTCCTCGGCCGCTTCCAGGCGATCGAGGGCAAGACCTGGAACAACTTTGCCCTCTACGGCTCGAAGCTCCTGGTGCGCAACGGCGAGGAGGCCGCCTGCTACGAGCTGCCGCTGGCGGGTTGAGGGCGACCGGGGGCTCCTATATCCAACACTTCTCCTGCGTGAGAGGTGTTAGATGCGGGTGTATCTAACAGTTCTCCCGTGTGAGAGATGTTGGATGCAGTTGTATCTAACAGTTCTCCCGCGTAAGAGATGTTGGATGCAGGTATGTCTAACAGTTCTCCTGGGTGAGAGCTGTTGAATACCAGAGCATCCAACAGCTCTCCCGCCGGAAATCTATTGATTCTCAGGCGGCTGCTCCGCCTGACCTGCGCCCGGTTGCTCCGCCTTTTTCGACCCGGCGGCGCGTTCGGCTCGGCGCCTCTCCAAGTCCGCGAGTGCTTTGCGCTTGCGCTCGCGCCGCTGTCGCGCTGCTTCGGCGGCCCGCTCCATGTGCTCTCGCTGCTGCATGGGCGTCATGCTGTCGATCCGCTTCTTGATCTGCCGCAGTTGCCTGTGATGACGCCGGCCGCGGTCGCGGCTGCCGCAGGTGTTGACGTCGCACCACACGCGGCGACGATTGGCGTGGACGAACAGCTGGTAGCAGTCTTCGGCGCCGCACTGGCGGACCTTGTGGTGCCGGTCGGAGCACAGCAGCTCCACCGTCGACTGGGCGATCGGCCACAGCACCCGGTCGAGCGCTTCCGGATCCCCGGTCCACTCTCGGCGGAAGCCGTCCGGGCCGGCGGCGACCCCGCGGGCCCCGAGCGAGCGGTTGACGACGTCGAGGTCGCTCGCCCGCGGCTCCTTGCCCAGCGCCAGCGCGGTGAAGATCCGCATCGACGCCTTCCGCAGCTTGAGCGCCCCGGCCACCACCGCCGCCGCCTCCTCGGGCCGCGCCGCCGCGGCGCGCCGCAGCGCCTTGCCCTCGGCCGCCCCCAGGACTCCCATCCGCTGTGTCCAGGTGACGAGATCGTCGTAGCTCTCCAGCCGCGTCGCCGAAGGCCGCTCCGAGTCGCGCAACCGGTGGTCGCGCACCGGAAACTCGGTGTTGGCGAACGCCAGGCACAGCGCGCCGGAGCGTTCGAGCTCGCGGGGAGCTTGCGGGGTCTTCTTCGCCATGGCGGTGATGATTCTACAGATCAGACGTCTGCGGTCGGCTCGGCGGCGACGTCGAGCTCAGCGGCGATCGCGGCCAGTCGTTTGTCCAGGGTCCAGAGCGTGGTCCCGGCGAGCTTCGCCGAGGCCAGCAGGTGAGCATCGGTCCAGCCGATGCCGCGACCCATCAGGCGGTGGGAGTCGATCATCGCCAGGACTTCCGCGTGCCTGGCTTTCGGCGCCTGGGGCAGGGCGGCGAGCAGCGCGAGAACCTCGTCGCGCCGGGCGAGGTTGCCGCACGCCAGCTCTCCGATCACGAACGAATGGCACCAGACCTCCCAGTTCTCCAGGTGTGCTGCGAGAGCCGGGTTGCCGCGCCGAAAATGATCCACCCAGGCGGAGGTGTCGACGAGCACTATCGAGCGCTCTTCGGCCGGCGTCGCGGCGCCGCCCGCAAGTCCTTCTGAGTGCCGCCAAGAGCCGCCAGTCGCCGGGCGCTCTCACGGGCGATCAAGGCCTCGAGCCCTGCCCGGATGATCGCCGTCTTCTCACGGAGCCCGGTCAACATCTGGGCTTCTCTCAGTAGCTCGTCGTCGATGTTGAGCGTCGTTCTCATCTGCATGAGTATGCATGATCGAGGCATCATCGTCAACTCAGGGAAGATGGCCGTGCCAGCCAGCGTCGCGTACTATCATCGCTCGGCGTTTTGCCTCACGATCCCCAAGGCTGATGAAGAAGATACTGCTCATCGTATTGCTGCTGCTGATCCTGCTGGGGATCGGCGTGCTCACCCACCGCAGGATGATCATGACCGAGCCGACGGACCTCGGCGAGCGGCAGGGGCGGCTTGCCCCCTGCCCGAGCTCGCCGAACTGCGTTTCGAGCTTCGCCGAGGACGAAGAGCACCGGGTCGAGCCGCTGGCGTTCTCAGGGGACCCGGCGGCCGTTATCGCGAGGTTACGCGAGATCATCGAGGCGATGCCGCGGGCACGGGTGGTGGACGCCTCGGAGAACTACCTCCGCTCCGAGCACACCTCGCTGGTGTTTCGCTACGTCGACGACCTGGAGATCCTCGTCGACCCGGAGGCCGGCAAGATCCACGTGCGCTCGGCGTCGCGCACCGGGTACTCGGATCTCGGTGTCAACCGCAAGCGCGTCGCCGCCCTCGCCGAGGCCTGGGTGGCCTCGGCGGGTTAGAATCCCCAGGTCTGGGAAGGAACACGCGATGGCTGTTCGGCCGGTAAGCCCCTACTCCCAGGCGACTTCCAGGCCCCCGTCCCCCTGGCGGAACGGCACCCAGGCGAGTGCCATCAGGCGGATGTCGATATCGGTGCGGCGGGGTCTGAGGGCGAGGGTGCCGAGGTTGTCGAGATCCTCTTCAACGCGCATCTCGAGCTCCTCGACCTCGCGCTCGAGCTCGGCGTTCAGGTTTTCGAGCCGCTGCTGCAGCTCGAGCAGCTGCTCCTCGGCCTGCTCGATGTCCTGCTTCTCCTTGGAGATCCGGCCGACGCCGCGGAAGGCCGAGCCGGCGCGGCGCAGGTTGGTGACCGAGACCTTCTTGCGGCCTAGCAGCGCGCCGAGCAGCGTGCTGCCGACCGAAATCACCGATTGGAACTTCTGCTGCTTGGCCTGCTCGCGCTCGCGATCGACCTTCTGGGCCGCGCGCAGGATGCGGCCTTCGAGCGTCACCACCTTGCCGGCGTAGCGCTTGCGCAGCTTGTCGGTCTTGGCGTCGCGCTCCTCACGCGCCGCCTCCGTTACGCGGATGCGGAAGTCGCGCTCGCTCTCGCCGGGCTGTGACACCAGGTCGAAGGCCTCGCTCTTGAACAGCTTGTAGCGGCGGCTGCGGTAGAGCGTGTCCGACAGCGCCTTGCGCCAGGCCACGTACTTCTTCTTTTTGCTGGCCTCGTCGGGCAGCTCGCCGAATTCGGCATCGTCCGTGGCCGGCAGATCCTCGAGCTCGTCTTCGATGATTTCGATGTCGCTGGCCTCTGTCCAGTCGACCGAGGAGTCGTCGAGCGGCAGCAGCCAGGCCAGCTCCTCGGACGCCTCCAGGCCCTTGCGGGCGTCGATGAAGTGCACGCGGGCGAGGCCGATCAGGTGCGCGCGGTACTGCAGGGAGCGGGCGTTGCCCGACAGCGGTAAGAAGCACTGCAGGATGCCCGGCGGCAGCACCGGACGCGAGCTGGTGGATTTCTTTTTGGCCGGGGCGGGGATGGCGGCGGCGCGCGCCGGCACCGGCGGCGGCACGGCCGCGGTCTCGGCCGTCCGCCGGGTACTCTTCGTCAGCTTCTTGATCTGTTGGCGGGTCAGGGGACCGCAGAGGTACGACATCGCCCATCGCACCCGGTACAGCACCGGGGCGTCTTCGTGCACGTTGTGCAACATGAAGACGCGTTTGTCGACGCCCGAGAGGATCCGCTCGATGTCTCCGCGGTCGAGGTCCGCCGAGGCGCCCAGCAGCCCGTCGATGACGCGCTCTTTGTCGCGCTCGGTCTGCAGCCGGCCGAGGAACCAGGTGCCAATGTTCGACAGCGCCTTGTAGTCGAGGTCGACCGGGTTCTGGGTCGCCAGCACCACCCCGAATCCGAATGCCCTGGCCTGCTTGAGCATGGTCAGGATCGGTTTCTTCGACGGCGGGTTGCTGACCGGCGGCAGGTAGCCGAAGACTTCGTCCATGTAGAGCAGGGCGCGCAGGCTCGAGGTGCCCGAGCGGGTGCGCATCCAGCCCAGTGCCTGGTTGACCAGCAGCGAGACGAAGAACATGCGCTCTGCGTCCGCCAGGTGGGCGATCGAGAAGATCGCCACGCGTGGCTTGCCGCTCTCGGTGTAGAGCATGCGGTCGACGTCGAGCGGCTCGCCGCTCATCCAGCTCTGGAAGCTCGGCGCCGCCAGAAGGTTGTTGAGCGACATGGCGAGCTCGAAGCGATCTTTGGACGGGTAGAAGGACTCGATCGCCATCACGCCGATGCGTTCCATGGGCGGATCCTGGATCATCTGGATCAGGCCGCCGAGATCGAGGTCCCGGCCCTCGCGCCAGGCGTGGTCGAGCAGGCTCGAGAGGTAGATGGCCTCGCGGCTCCGAATCGGATCGGCGTCGATGCCGAGCAGCCCCAGCAGACTGGTGGCGGTGGTCTGGATGCGCTCGCGCAGCAGATCGGCGTCCTCCATCACCTGCGGCGGCGGCGCCGAGAACGACGACAGGATCGACACCGGCAGGCCGGCCTCGGAGCCCGGGGTGTAGATGGCGAACTCCGCGGCCGCCTTGAGCCGCGCGATGCGCTCGCCGTCCTGGTCCCACTTGCCGAGCCCCTTGCGCCACAGCTCCGCCTTGCGCCGGGCGAGCTCGTCGGCGTCGATGCCTTCGCGGCCGGCTTCGGCCTCGTCGACCCAGGGGCGGAAGTCTTCCGGAGCCAGGTCCGGGAAAGTCAGCAGCAGGTTGCCGAGATCGCCTTTGACGTCGATCACCAGAGACGGCACGCCGTCGAGCGCGGCCTCCTCCAGCAGGGTGACGCACAGGCCGGTCTTGCCGCTGCCGGTCATGCCGACGCACACAGCGTGGGTCTGGAGATCCTTGGAGTCGTAGAGCAACGGTACCGGTTCGGTCTCTCCGGTCTCAGGGTCGTAGGGCCGGCCGAGATAAAAGGCCCCGAGCTTCTCGTAGATTTCAGCTTTCGAGCTCATGCGATTCCTCCGGCTACAGCTCCGATCAAGGAGGGAAGAACTCCCTGCCGTCCCAGGTTTCCCTGTATCCTAGACCAACCGAGACACCACGCGGTCTTCGAAAACTCGCCGCAGTACGGGCTTCGTGGCTCCGGTCCGCCGTTCCGCGCCCTGGCGCGACGTTTGCAACGACGGATGGGGAACCGACCACACGGGTGTCGATCACACAAACAACTCAGTCACGGGAGTATGAAATGGGTCTACTGAGCTTCGTCAAGTCCGCAGGAGAGAGCATTTTCGGTAAGAGCGACGAGGACAAGCGCAAGGAAGCAGCGATGGAAGCAGCCGCCCGCAAGCAGGCCGAAGAAGTCCGCCGGCTGAAGAAGGCGAAAGCGCTCGAGAACCACGTCGCGGCGATGGGTCTCGAGATTGAGGATGCGTCGTTCAGCGTCCGCGGTGGCACGGTGACCGTGCGCGGCAAGGTCGCCACGCAGGAGGACTCCGAGAAGGTCGCCCTGACCGTCGGCAACGTCGCCGACGTCGACTCGGTCGACAACCAGCTCGAGGTGACGAACCCGGAGCCGGAGGCGGTGTTCTACACCGTGGTAGCGGGTGACAGCCTGTCGAAGATTGCCAAGCAGCACTACGGCAACGCCATGAAGTACCCGGCCATCTTCGAGGCCAACAAGCCGATGCTCGAGCACCCGGACAAGATTTACCCGGGTCAGGTGCTGCGCATCCCGCCGATCGAAGGCTGAGCGAGACTCGCCTCGATCTTCTGGACGAGGACGGTCACCGGCGTCACGGCGCCGGCGGTCGCCTCGTCCTTTTTGTTCTCGGCTTCGTTTTCAGTTACCGATCGAATAGTCTGTAAGCCGCGATGGCACACCCCGATCCCGCTGGCAGTATCCCGCAGGAGCCGGACCTCGAGCCGGCGGCCGACGGCGGCGAGGCCCCCGATGCCGCTCAGAAGCTGCGCCTGCTCGAAGCGGCGGTGGAGCAGGCGACGGACGCGATCATGATCTGCACCGTCAGCGGTAGCGACCCGGAGTCCTGGCGGATCGCCTACATCAACCCGGCGTTCACCGGAATGAGCGGCTACAGCTCCGCCGAGATGTTCGGCCAGTCTCCCTTCATGCTTGGTGGTCCCGATACCAGCCCCGAGCATGCGGAGCACCTGTTCAACGAGCTGACCGCGGGCCGGTCGGTTCAGGGAGAGATCATCGCCTACAGGAAAGACCGGTCGGAATTCATTCTGTCCTGGCAGGTCACGCCGCTGAGAACGGAGAGCTCGGGGGTCACGCACCTGGTGGCTGTACAGCGCGACGTCTCCGAGCGGCGCCGGCTCGAGAACCAGTTGCGGCAGTCGCAGAAGATGGAAGCGGTGGGGCGCTTGGCGGGCGGGGTGGCCCACGACTTCAACAACCTGCTGACCGCCATCATCGGTTACAACCAGCTCATGGACATGCGGCTCGACGCCGCCGACCCGCTGCGCGAAGCGGTGGAGCAAATCGGCAAGGCGGCCGAACGGGCCGCGACCCTGACCAGCCAGCTGCTGGCGTTCAGCCGCCGGCAGGTCCTCCAGCCCAAGGTGATCGACCTCAACGCCGTGGTGACCGGGATCGAGAAGATCCTGCGGCGCTTGATCGGCGAGGACATCACGCTCGAGGACCGGCTGTCGCCGGAACCGGCGAAGGTCAAGGCCGATCCCGGTCAGCTCGAGCAGGTGATCCTCAACCTGGCGATCAACGCCCGCGACGCCATGCCAGATGGCGGCACCCTTCAGATCGCCACCGACAACGTCGAGATCGGCGACGCCGGGGCACGCGAGATCGGCGGCGAGCCCGGCTCTTTCGTGCGCATGACCTTCCGCGATTCGGGTGAGGGGATGGACGTCGAGACCCAGGCCCGGATCTTCGAGCCCTTCTTCACCACCAAGGGCAAGGAGGACGGCACCGGCCTCGGCCTCGCCACCGTCTACGGCATCGTCAAGCAGAGTGGCGGCTTCATCGGGGTCGAGAGCACGGCTGGTGAAGGCACGGTCTTCGAGATCTATCTGCCCCGGGTAGAGGATCTGCCGGTTCAGCCGATGGACGACGTCTTCGCGACCACCGTGGAGGGCGGCAACGAGCGTGTGCTTCTGGCCGAGGACGACGACGGTGTCCGCCGGTTGGTGGCCACCGTGCTCTCCACCAGCGGCTACGAGGTTCTCCAGGCGTCGAACGGCGAGGAAGCGCTGGCCATCGTCTCCATGACGCCGGCCATCGACCTGGTGATCTCGGACGTGGTGATGCCCGACATGCGTGGCCCCGAGCTCGGACGGAGGATTCTCAGTGAGCGCCCGGAGGTCCGCGCTCTCTTCATCTCCGGCTATGCCGACGGCTCGTCTCCCCACCACGAGGAGTTCAGCGCGGTGTTCGGCACCGAGGTGCCCTTTCTGCAGAAGCCGTTCACGCCCGAGACGCTGGCCCGCAAGGTACGAGAGGTCCTCGACCAGCCGGGTATTAGCGCCGACCAGCTCGGTCGCTAGGAAAGCCTGGCAAGCGCTTTGCTTCCAGGAGGGGCGATGACGTCTACGAAACAACAGTATGCCGCGCGGCGTCGGCCGCGGTGGCGGGATTGGCTTCCCGCGGGTATTCTGCGGGCCGTTTTGGCACTGCAACTCCTGGCCGGGGCGGCGCTCGCTCAAGAGGACGCGACCGTCCGCCTGCAGGTCGAGGTGCTCGACGCCAAGGGCCAGGTGCCGGCGGATCTGACCGCCGCCGATCTCGAGGTCGTGGAGGGCGGGTCGGCCCTGCCGCTGACCAGCCTGAGCGCGCCCGCGGCGGTGGGCGCGCCGGGCCGGCTCGTGATCTACATCGACCAGGCGTTGTCGTCGAGCTTCACCGTCAAACGCGCGGCGGAGGCGCTGGCGCCACTGGCCGGCCCGCTGACCGAGCTCGGCGAAGTGGAGATCGTGGTCGCCGCCGAGACGCCCGAGCAGGAGCTGCGCTCCCGCGACCGGCTGGTCGTGAGCGAGAAGCTGTCGCGCATGGCGCTCACCGATTCCGGCGATGCCGGAGTACTGGAGATCAGAGGGCGCGTGATGCGCGACCTGCGGCTGGCCTCTTCGACGCCGCTCGCGCCGGCGGACGTGGCGGAGATCGTGGTCGCCGGCATCGAGGAAGAGCTCGAGCTGATCCGAGCGCGCCGCGAGCAGCTGCTGGCCTGGGCCGCGCCGCCCTCCGGCGCCGAGCCGGGCCGGCGGATCCTGTTGCTGATTCTGGACGGTTTCGACCTCGATCCTGTCGACTATTACGTACAGCAGCTGGACGACGGAGAGGTCCGGTCGGTGGTGCGCGAGGCGGCGAAGCTCGAGACCTTGGACGCCTCGGTGCGGGAAACCTCGCGCGCTCTTTCTGGCCTCGGCTGGACGGTGCTGCCGGTGGCCATGCAGGCGGACGACGAAGAACCGCCGGCGCTCGAGTACAAGCCGATCGAGATCGGCGGCGACCGGGGTACCACGTCGGCGCCCGGCATCACCATCCGGCCCGGCTCCCTGTTCGGCCGGCGCAAAGCGGAGGAGCCGGAAGAGCCTGAAATCCCAGAACCCGTCTTGTTGCGGCCGCGTGAGCCCCTGAATCTGATCGCCGAGGCCACGGGCGGCGAGGTGGTCACCTCCGATCAGGCCCTGCGCGACGCCGTGTCGCGCGTCGCGGGCCGGTTCGAGATCGGCTACAGCTCGGCGCTTCCGCTCGAGGCGAATCTGGAGCGGATCGAGGTCCGCGCCGTGCGGCCGGGCCTCACCGTGCGCGCGCGCCGCTGGCAGAGCCGCGCGGTGCCCGCAGAGGTCGCCGCCATTCGCCTGCGGCGTCTGCTGTCCGGCATCGAGGACGACGGCGGATTCGACGTCGCGGCGGTGCTGACCCTGGACGAGCCGAAAGAGGAGGGCGCGGCGCCGTCCACCGCCCAGCTCGAGGCGCGGCTCGATCTTCGCGAGCTCGAAGCCGCGACCCCGGACGAAGAATGGCAGGCCGCGGCCGCCGCCGTCTTCCGTGTCAGCCTGGCGGTCACCGGCACCGGAGCGGAGCCGCGGCGCCTGCACCAGGAGGTGGTGCGTGCCGAGGATCTGAGCGACTTCGAGGAGTGGCGCTATCGCACCCGCCTGGAGCTGCCCGACGACGCCGGTGAGGTCGCCGTGCTGGTGGAGGAGCTTTCCGGTGGCTACTGGGGCGGCCGCCGGGCGACGGTGGTGCGCGGCGACTGGGCGGCCGCGGGCGACGAGCTGTTGCCGGCGCCGACCGTGATCGAGATCGTGCGGCCGGAGCGGGAGATCCTGCGCGGACGGGTCAAGTTCCAGACCGAGGTCTACGACACCGCGGTGGCGCGGGTCGACTTTCTGCTCAACGACCGCGAGGCAGCGTCGGTCGCAAGACCCCCGTTTAGCACCCGGCTCAGCCTCGGGCAGACCCCCCGTCGCCAGACCCTGACGGTTGTCGCCTACGACGCCGGGGCCAGTGAGCTGGGGCGTGACTCGATGGTGCTCAACGGCGGCGAAGGCGGCCTCGGGGTCCAGATCGTGCGCCCCGAGAGCCAGCGCGGCACCGGTTGGGTGGAGGTCGAGGCCGACATCGCCGTGCCGGCCGAGCACCGGCTGGACCGCGTGCTGTTCTTCTGGAACAACGAACCGGTCGCCACCGTCTACGCCGCGCCTTTCCGGCAGCGCGTCTTCATCTCCGAGGAGAAGCCCATGGGCTACGTGCGGGTGGTGGCGCTGCTCGAGGACGGCACGCTGGCCGAGGACGTCGCCTTCATGAACGGCCCCGACCATGGCGAGCGCCTGGAAGTGAACCTCGTCGAGCTCTACGTGGTGGTCACCGACCCCGCCGGCCGGCCGGTACGCGGTCTCGAGCAAGACGAGTTCCGGATCCGCGAGGACGGCGTGCCCCAGGACATCGCCACCTTCAGCGACGCCAGCGATCTGCCGCTGACCCTGGGGATGGCGATCGACTCCTCGGCCAGCATGTTCGTCAAGCTGCCGCGGGTACAGAGCGCCGCCATCGACTTCCTGCATTCAACCTTCTCCGAGCAGGATCGCGCTTTCGTGGTCGACTTCGACTCCGAGCCGCGGCTGGCCCGCAGCACCACCAGCAGCCTGGACCGCATCGTGCGCTCGATCGACAGCCTGGAGGCCAACGGCCGCACGGCGCTGTGGGAGTCGGTGGTGTTCTCGCTGGTGCAGCTGCAGGGCGTGCGCGGGCGCAAGGCCCTGATCGTGTTCTCCGACGGCGCCGACGAGGACGACCAGTTCCCGTTTCGCTCGTCGCTGTCGGTAGCCAAGAAGATGGGTGTGCCGATCTACCTGATCCTGATGCGCAAGCAGCCCAAGAACGAGAACGGCCTGAGCCTGCTGACGCGTTCCTTCACCTCGCGGGTCAACCGTCTGGTCGAGGCCACCGGTGGCCGGGTCTTCTACGGCAAGGAGTACCGCGACCTGGGTGAGGTCTACGAGGAGATCGAGCAGGAGCTGCGCAGCCAGTACCTGCTCACCTATTACCCCAAGGCGCCGTCGCGTGGCGAGTCGTGGCGCACCGTCAACATCGATGTCGGGCGTCGCGGCCTGAAGCCGCGGACGCTGTCCGGGTACTGGGACTAAGAGGCTGCTGCCGCGTCGTCCTGATGGCCTGCGGGCGGTGCTCTAGCTTCATCCCGGCCTGTGAATCCGCCCAGTACTCGATCGCGCTGCGCTCCGTCCTCGGCCATCAGGCCGCCGCTCAGGGCTCGACGAGGGTTCTTGGCTCTCACCCTTGAAAAAGGGGGGAGTTGGAGGGGGATTCTCCGGGCCATTACCGCTAGAATCCCCGGTATGGACCTGAGCACCGCCGAGCGGCGGTTTCGCGAGCTGTGGGGGGATATCCGCGACCTGATCTCGGTCGGCGATCTGCTCGAATGGGACCAGGAGACCCAGATGCCGGCCGGCGGCGTCGAGTCTCGCGCCAAGATGGTGGCGACGCTCGAGGGCCTCAAACACCGTGCTCTGAACGCGCCCGAGCTACACGAGGCGCTCGACACGTGCGCCGAGTCAGCGCCCGAGGGCAGCCTGCTTGCCGCCCAGGTACGCAGTGCTCGGCTCGACGTTGATCGCGCGGTGAAAGTACCCGCCAGCTTGACCCGCGAGATCGCCGAGGCGCGGGTCGGCGGCCTCGAGACCTGGCGCCGGGCGCGCGAAGCCGCTGATTTCGATCTCTTCGCCGGCCACCTGGAGAAGCTGGTCGAGCTGCGGCGGCAGGAGGCCGCGGCGCTCGATCCGGGCGGCAACGCCTACGACGCCATGCTCCACCTGTTCGAGCCGGGGGCGAAAGAGGCCGATCTCGAGCCGCTCTTCGCCGATCTGCGCGAGAAGCTCACCCCGCTGGTTCAGGCGGTGATCGAGCGCGCCCCGCAAGTCGACGAGACGCCGGCGGCCGGCGACTTCCCTGCCGACCGGCAACATGCCTTCTGCCGCCGGCTGGCCACCGCGATCGGTTTCGATTTCGACTCCGGGCGTCTCGATCTCTCCACGCACCCTTTCTGCATCGGCATCGCCCGCCAGGATGTGCGCATGACCTGGCGCTACGATCCGCGGGATTTCCGCTCCGCGGTCTTCGGAGTGCTGCACGAGAGCGGCCACGGTCTGTACGAGCAGGGGCTGCCCGCCGATCAGCGCGGCATGCCGGTCGGTGACGCCGTTTCGCTCGGCGTGCACGAGTCGCAGTCGCGCCTGTGGGAGAATCATGTCGGCCGCAGCCGCGGGTTCTGGAGCTGGGCGCTGCCGCACTACCGCGAGGCCTTCCCCGACGCTCCCGAGGTCGACGTCGACCGCATGTGGCCGCTGCTGCACACGGTGCGGCCGTCCTTCATCCGGGTCGAGGCCGACGAGGCCACCTACAACCTGCACATCGCGGTGCGCTTCGAGATCGAGCGCGCGCTGCTCGCACGCAAGCTCGAGGTCCGTGATCTGCCCGAGGCCTGGGACGACCTCTACGAGCAGCTGCTCGGCATCCGCCCCGAGAACGCCGCCGACGGTGTGCTGCAGGACATCCACTGGGCCCAGGGCATGTTCGGCTACTTCCCGACCTACACCCTGGGGACCATGGCCGCCGCCCAGCTGTTCGCCGCCGCTGGCCGCGACCTCGGTGACCTCGAGGCCATGTTCGCGGCCGGCGAGTTCCAGCCGCTGCTGGACTGGCTGCGCGAGAACGTGCACCGTCACGGCAGCCGCTGGCAGGCGCCCGAGCTGATCGAGCGCGCCACCGGCTCGCCCCTGGCCGCCGACGACCTGCTCGCCTACCTTCGCCAGACCACCGAGGAGGTCTACGGCGTGTCTGAATGAGCCCAACGCCTCCGCGGTGCCCCAGCCTCTACCGGACTGGCAGAAGCAGCTCCTCGACGAGCGTCTGCAGACCAGCGTCGACGAAGACGGGGAGACCTGGGAAAGCGTTCGGGATGTCGCCGAGGCGAAGGAATGGTATGCCGATCAGCGGCCGGCGTCTCAGCGGCCGGCGTCTCAGCGGCCGGCGTCTCAGCGGCCGCAACGCCAGCGCGAGGTGTCGCCCGACTCGAAGCCGTCGGCGAAGATCGCGTCGGGATCGCCGACGTCGCCGGTAAACTGGTGGACGTCGATCATGGTCTGCGCGACGCGGTAGAAGTAGCTGCTGTTGAACAGGCCGCCGTGCGGAGCAAGGGCGCCGAAGCCGTCTGTGGCTTGATCGTAGTAGCTGGACCAGTAGTCGATTCGCCGCGCGGGTCCCGAGTGGTTCGGATCGAGGTACTCCTCGCCCCGCACGTCGACGATCGGGCTGCCGTCCTCGAGGCCAACGAGATCCAGCAGGTGCTCGATGTTGTTCTCGTTTCCCGTGGGCGGCAGACTGCACAGAGTATGGTGACTCTGGTAGAGGAACGGACGGCCGTTGCTCTCGGAGAAATGAACGTAGGCCGACGAGGGCAAGACCCCGAGTTGCACCTGATACCTGCGGTTGACGGCGTTGAACGAGCATGCCTGGCCTGGCACGGAGGCCGGATCAATACAGGCGGTGACGTCGTAGATCTGCAGGATCCCGCTCGAGGTCTGGCCGGCGCTGTTGATGACGCCGGCGTAATACCGGCGCGGCCCGGCGTCCTCGACGATCGAGAACAGCTCGACGCCGTGACTGATGTTGTCGAGGCCCTCGAGCACCACGTCGCTGGTCGGCGGCAGGGCGGTGACGTCAGTGATCTCGCGGATCTCGACTCCGAGGCCGTTGCCGGGGTTGAAGTCGAAAAGGCCGTCGCTGACGATCATGAAAAGCCTGGCCTGCCCATCCACCGTGGCTTCCAGCACGTTGACGTACTCGGCCCGGTTGTAAGGCCAGCTTTCGATCCGCCCGCGCCACACTGGATCCGAGTTGCCGCCGCAGAGATTGACCGCCTGGTTGGTGGCCTCGAAGCACGGGCCGATCTCACGGGCGCGTGTCATGTCGTAGACGTGGACGCCGTTGTTGAGCGCGAAGAAGGCGTAGGAACGGCCGCCGAAGTTGGCCGCCGCGACCTGTTCTCCGACTCGCGAAGTGTCCTGGTAGAGCTGAAACGGAGCGGTCTTTTGGGCGGCGTCCCAGATGGTCGGTCCCACCGGACCGTCGCCCGCCAGCGCCACCAGCGTGGAGCCAGGGGAGGACACCGGATCGATCGCCGCGATGTCCCAGTGCTTGAAGTACTCGTGAGCGTGGGGGACCCCATACGTATCGAAGTCGCCGATCCAACCATCTCGCTGAGACAGCCATTGAGGCGCGGTCTGAAAAGCGCCGCCGATATTCCAGATTTGAAAGCCGGAGTTGTAGGCGGTGAACAGGTAGGAACCGGCGGAGTTGGAGACGAGATCGATCCCCCAGAACAGCTCGTTGCCGCTCAGCAGGCCCGGCTGCTCGAAGCCCGCGTAGGAGGTACTGTCGCGCTCGGCCGGCAGCGCCTGGGCGAGCGGATCCGCGGGTTGGAAGCTCTGGGGCCACAGCTCGACCGTGCCCTGGCCCGGAATGGTCCGAAACTGGTCGATCGGGATTGCCGGGCTGCCGTCGAAACAATTGATCGTGCCCGGCTCGCCGCCGCCGGCGATCGCCGCCGCCGGCGACCACACGACGAGACCACACAGGCCAAGGGCAGCGATGGCCAGGTTGAATCGAGAAATGTGTGTCCTCATCGCGTCTCCTTTCACCACGCCACCTCCAGACACCGTTCTTACAGTAACTGAGTTATGTTACCGCAACATGGGTTGTATCGGGTAGCCCCATCCGTCTCAAGCGCTCCAAGGAGCTCGCGGAGCTTGACGCGAGGCTTCAGCGCGGGTCAGCCTTGGCCCATGAACGAAAGAGCAATGTGGTTTCACCGGGTGACGACGGCTCTCGGCGTCGCCGCGCTCGTAATCTTCAGCCTCGGTTGCCAGACCGGGGTGCCTACCGAGGCAGCGCCCGAGCCGGCAGCCGCGCCGGTCACTTCGGACAACGAGCAGGTGCAGGGACGCGGCGAGGGCAAGGACCAGTGGTGGGACGCGCTGCCGCGCGCGGCCTGGTCGGCGTTCGAGCGCGTCGAGCAGGGCCAGGACTGGTTCGAGGTTTACGAGATACGGCCCGGCGTGCTCGCCATCTACGAGCCGGGTCAGTTCGAGGAGGTCATCTCGTACCTGATCGTCGGCACCGAGCGGGCGCTGCTGTTCGACACCGGCCTCGGCATCGGCGACATGCGCCGGCTGACAGCCGAGCTCACCGACCGCGAGGTGATCGTGATCAACTCGCACACCCACTACGACCACGTCGGCGGCAACCACGCCTTCGAGACCATCTACGGCACCGATCTCGACTACACGAGCGAGCACGAGCTCGGCCGGCCGCACGAGGAGGTCGCCGAGTTCGTTGGCGAAGGCTGGATCTGGAAACAGACTCCCGAGGGCTTCTCGGCCGACGACTACCTGTCGCGCCCCTTCACCGTCTCCCACGTGGTGGAAGACGGTCAGGTGCTGGCCCTCGGCGGCGTCGAGCTCGAGGTCCTGCTCACCCCCGGTCACGCGCCTGACTCCCTGTGCCTGCTCGACCGCGAGCGCCGGCTGCTGTTCACCGGCGACACCTTCTATCCCGCCACCCTCTACGCTCACCTGCCCGGCTCGACCTTCAGCGACTACGAGCGCACCGCCGGGCGGCTCGCCGAGCTCGCTGACGCGGTCGACGTCGTCCTGCCGGCGCACAACGAGCCCACCATGCCCGCCAGCGATCTGATCGCGTTGCGGGATGCCTTCGACGCCATGCGCGAGGAGGGGACCTCCTTCGTGCTCACCGACGGCAGCCGGGAGTACGACTTCGGCCGGTTCTCGATCCTCGTCTCCGACCCGCCGCCCTGGTCGGCGGAGTGACTGAGCAAACGTCGTCAGGCAACGAGGCTGCGCAGAGCCCGGGCTTCGGAGAGGACCTGTTCGCCGGCCGCGAGGAGCTCGCCGGCACCGGCCAGCTCGTCGACTTCCGGCGGCACCGCTTCTACCTCGTCCGGGTCGCCGAGGCCGGCGGAGCGCAAGCGGCGGAGGTGGCTGAGGATCGTGTCGCGGATCTCGGCCGGGTTGTCCACGCCCCGGAAGTAGCCCAGGTGCAGGTTCTCGGCCAAACCCTTTTGCTGCTCGCCGGGGCCGGAGCCGCCGCCGCCGCCCGCCGTGCGCACTTCCAGATCGGAGATGCCGAAGGCCCGCTGCAGCGGGCCCTGGCGGACCGAGACATTCTGGATGTTCGAGAAGGTCATCGTCCGCTCCCGGACCCTGATCAATCCCTCGCGAATGCGCAGGCTGCGATCGGTGACGATGTACCACCGATACTGGTAGTCCAGCGACACCATGAGGAACGAGAAGGCCATTTGCGACAGGAAGCCCGCGACGGCGAGACCTTCGAGGATGCCACGCAGATTACCGATCGACCCAGCCTCCACGAACAGTCGGGAACCCACCAGAGCGACGACGCCCAACAGCAGGACGGCCTGCCTCAGAATCCAACCCAGCAGCCGATAACTGAAGAAGCCGGGTGCGGCGCGGAAGACCCTGAGCGAGCCCGGGGCGCCGACTGGTGCCTCGGGTTCGGGCGGCACCTTGAGCAGACGCTTGATCAGCTCCTCGAGCCGCCTACGCATCACCGGCCTCCTCACCCGCCGCGCGACGCTCCTCGAATGCCAGGCGGAGGGCGCGCAGCTCCTCGGCCACCGAGTGCAGGGTCGCGGTGAGCTGCGTGGCGACCACGGGGTCGAGCTCCGCCTCGCGATCGGCCGCAGCGCTCTGCTTCCGGGGACCGGCGTCGTGCCGAGCACCGCGCATCTTGCCGTACAGGAAGTCTCTGAGTGCCTGGAATTGTGCCAGGCCCTCGATCGTCATTTCCGCCTTGGCGCTGCCGCTCGCGGTCTGGATCTCGATCCGCGCCAGGCCGAGCCAGCGCTCGACCAGGTTGCTGGCCAGGTGGATATCCTGGATGCGGGCATAGGTGAGGTTGATCTCGCGGCGGAAGAGAATCCCCCAGCGCATCGACACGCCTTCCTCGTCGAATCGGTAGCGCAGCGTGTGGTAGCGGAAGAACAGCGGGATCAGGGGGACGAAGAAGAACGGACCCAGCAACAGCGACTGGAGGAAGTAGTAGGTCAACAGACTGGATTCGGGCCGTTCGAGGGCGAATATCTCGTTCTCGGTGAGGGTGGGCTCACTCATGTCTCTGGTCTCCCTGAGATCGACAGTCTCCTGGCAGTGGCGGGCATACTGAGAAGGGTACGGCGCGACGGAGGCACCTATTCTCGGCGCCTGCCGTGCGAGTAGAGCCTGTCACAAAGTCGTAGGTCTGGATGAGAGGAGAGTAAGGCGCTCGGTTCGTTCGTCCGAGGTTTCTGGCGACGCCATCGAGTTCCTAGGACGTTCGTCCGAGGAACTTTCACGCGCCGCCAGAATGCCCGGGCGCATCTCCGGGCAATTCCACGCGCCGTCGGAATACTCGGAGACGCGTCCGAGGATTTCGCTGATGTCGTGGGAATGCTCGGACGGTCGTCCGAGCGATTCCACGCACCGCCTGAATGCTCGGACGGTTGTCTGAGGATTTCAGTGACGTCGTGGGAATGCTCGGACGCTTGCCCGAGCAATTCCGCGCGGCGTAGAAATCCCCGGACGGCGGTTCGGCGACTCCGGCGCGCGAATCGAGGTTGTGGAAAATCTGGCACGCCTCGGGGGTCCGCGGAACGCGTAAACCCTCTACGGTTTAAGGTTTGCGCGATTTCGCGTCCTCCGGAGGGCCGTGGAGGTTGTGGAAAATGTGGTCCGTTTTCCCCAAGCTGGTCTCAGCTCTCTACACTTTTCTCGAGCTTGGACGGCGCCGGCGGCCGAGGCACCCGACGGGCTCACCGTGAGGAACGCAGAGCAAACCAGGCCCGCGAGGGCCACGAGAAAGGAACCCTTGTCATGTCACTACAAACCAACAAGACAACCTTGAGACAGTTGGAGAAGACCGATTTCCTGGTCGTCTCCGCGAAGACACAGAAGCCGACGGTCAACGCCGAGCTCGAGAAGCTCGGCCCCGAGATCGTCGGCGGTTCCGGGGAGGCGCCGCCGGCGCCCGACTGGAACAACCTCCAGGAGTGGGGCATCACCGCTCTGAAGAGCTCCGCCGAGGAGGTGCGCGGCACTGATCGCGACCTCCAGAACAGCCGGGTGCGCCTGAGCCAGGCCCGCCTGGATCGCCGGGAAAAGCTGGGTCGCGTCTCCGCGGGCCACCGCTCCCTGCGCAAATCGTTCACCGGCACCTACGGCGGCGAGTCGCTGCCGCTGGTCGGCCTCGACGCGGTGCCTGCCAAAGCAATGGTGCCGGCGCGCGAACAGATGAGGACGGTCGTGGGACGCATGCGCGATCCGGAGCTGTCGGGAAGACTACCCGAGCCCAAGGCCGGTCAGAAACCGATCGAGCTGGAGGAGTTGGCCCAGGCCCGGGACCTCGAGGTCACCGATCTCGAGGACCAGATGGGCGAGGTCGACGAGCTGCGCAAGCAGACCGACGAGGCCCTGGTCGTCCGCGATGCCGCGCTGGCCAAGAACCGGCGCGTCTACGCGAACGTCGGGCGGATGCTGGAGGGCGTCTACCGTCTGGCCGGCCTCGACGAGCTGGCGGACCGGATCCGCGCCACCGTGCGCACCGCGCGCAAGAAGGTGGAGGAGGATCCCGCGAAGCCGGAGGAGTCGAAGCCGGAGTCGGATCAGGAGGTGGAGGAGACGGAGACGTCGGAGACAGCGTAATCGTCTGACCGGCTGATCATCTCTTCCTTTGCCCGCCCTCTTCGGAGGGCGGGCATTTTGCTTTGGAGTAGGGTAGTGCGCGATTTGGGCAGGTTGCCGCACAGGGCAATCCCGCCCCTTGTGCTTATCTCCTGCCCGCAGGAGGTTCCATGCGTTACGCGACGGGCGTCCGTGCTGGAATAGGACCAGCGGCCGAACCTAACGGCTAGGACAGATTCCTGAGGGAGCGCCACTCACGGCGCTCCCTCGCCTCTTCAATTTGGCGTTTGACGTCGTTGACCAAGGCGAGGGTCAGGGCTGCTCGACCTCCCCGCAAAAGGTCTGCCAGAGCCGCTGCGACAGCTGGATAGGGAGCCAGGGGGACAACCAACTTCCGAACGAGAGTTGCGGACTTCCAGGCATCATCTAAGCGCCCTTGCAGCAACTGAACCCGCGCCAACTCGCACGAAGCCAGTGCAGCTTCACCGAGATGTAGGTCGAAGAAGATATCCGCTGCCGCAAGGAAGTAGTTCTCGGCTGAGTCAAGATCAAGAAGTTTGAGAGAGATTCTGGCCTGGAGCCAGCGGAGCTTGCCTTCGAACGACCGACTTGGGACTAGACGCTCGGCAAACCGTGTGTACTCCATTGCGGCTTGATGCTCGCCGACTTCTAGGCAGCACAGGCCAAGGATCTGGTACGCCGAGAACCGATTCCTACGCTCTGATTCAGGCAGCAATCGTAAGGCAGTCTCAGTCGATGTGATCGCCTCCTGTGGCTTGCCGAGGTAGTACAAGCACAGCCCTTGATCGACTAGGGCCTTGCCCCGCCCCGGCCTGTTTCCGTTTCTGTCATAAATGGCGGCTGCGCGTTCCGCACAGACCAGAGCCCGCTCGAGAGCCCCGCTGTCGAGTTCCACATACATATACCGCTGATAGAGATCGGCGAGAGCCAGCGGGTCTGAACGCTTCTTCGCGATCCACTGACCGAACAGAATCTGTTGGCGGGCTTGCTCTAGCAGTGGCTCGACGCGCTCACTCTGGCCGGCAAGGATCCGGTAGGTCGAGCCGCAGACACCGAAGAAGAGAGGGTGAAGGTGTGGCCGAACGCGACTCATCTGCGGCAGCAAGAGAGACAGTGCCTCCCCCGGGGCCTCGTAGCGCATCGCATCTACGTGCTCCAGCCAGGCTCGGTCGCACTCGCTCAACCGGGTTCCTCCTCGAGGTGCTTGCCTTCTAGGTAGTACTCGGCGATTGTCTCCGCCCCGGGAGGGACCGCCGGCATCGCCTCGTCCTCACGTCCTGTCTCCTCGATCTCCTGAAAGAAGTCGGCGGGCCGAATCCCGAGCTCGCCAAGAACCTGGAGCACCACTCCGACATCCAGGCTGCGTCGCTTGTCGCTGAAGAACGTCGGTCCCAACTCCAACGTCCTTTGAATGCTGGCCATCGTCCCGTGGCCACGTGCCTTCATCTTCTCGCGCAGGAGTATCAAGACTCTGCTCGTGACAGCTGATCGTAATTGTTCGGGATCCACGGCGGCACTCTACAACGAAACTTGGACAAGGCCCAAGTTTGGCATTTGTTGATCTCGATTCGGTTTTCCTCGGCGTATGGTCCTACTCACTGGTCTCGGATGGACAGGCATGACCCATCGCGAGACCTTCACTATGAGCCGCATGACCCGAATCCCAAACCGCGTAACGCGCAGGGACCTCCCTGCCATTTCCGCGGGGTCTCCAACAGAGACCCCGCGCTTTTTCCGCTGCCGGGTGCTCCGATTCGACGAGCTCCGGTCGGCCCGCGCGTGGCTCCAGGGCGTGTTCACTGTTGTGAGACTCCAGTGACACGGAGCTTGCTCTTCTCCCTACTCCATCGCCGCGCTCGGGCCGGCCGTTACCTCACGTGAAGACTCCGTGAGATGAGTAGCGACGACCCTCCTGGAGCCGACTTCGGAGCCTTGATCGCCGGCGCTTTGCGCCTGATTCGCACCCGGGCGGAGCTCACACAAACGGCGGCCTCGAAGCTCCCCGGGGCGCCCGACTTCCGAACAATCAGCCACTGGGAAACCCGCCGCAAGTTGCCAAGCTTGAGGCTGCTCATCGGCTATCTTCGAGCGCTAGATCTCGACCTCTGCAACCTGCAGGAGGCGCTGGACCAGATCAGCGGCCGCGAGGCAGAAGAGCGTGCCGCGCTCGACCGCCGGCTCATCGACGTCGAGCGGCGTCTTGCCGTGCTCGAACGCTCCAGCGCCGAGGTCGAGCTGTTCGTTGAATGCCAGACCGAGGAGGACCCGCCACCATGAACGCCACCCTGCGCAAACGCCTCACCTGGACCGAGAAGAACCCCCGAAAAGCGCTCGAGAACGGCTGGGTTCAGGACCCGGAGTTCTGCCGCGCCTTCTTCGACCGCTGCGACCACCTGGCCTTCGTGCTCTCACCCGCGACATTCGATCTGGCGCTACGCGCCGTCGAGTTCGCCGAGGCGCACGGTGACCCGCACCTGCTTCACCGCAGCCACGGCGTGCTCTCGCACGCCTTCATCATCCGCGGCGACCTGTTCTGGGCCGGCAGGACGCTGGCCGGCGTCCGCAAGCGGGCGCTCGACTGCTGCCCGGCCTGCCGCTGCGACCTCCTGCGTCGCGAAGGCGATCTGCTGGGCGAGCGTCGCCACGCCCGCGAGTCGCTCGCGGCCCTCGATGCCGCGCTCGAGGAGGGCGGCCACCTGCTGACCGCCGATGACCGCGCCCGCGTTTTCTATTGCCGCGCCGTCGCCCACCACTTCCTCGGCAACCGCGGCCGCGCCCTGCGCGACGCCCGCCGCACCCTCATGGAACTGTCGCTCGACTCGCCCCGCGGCTACTTCCTCGACACCGCCGCCTTCCTCGCCATCTACGTCGCCGGCGGCGACCCCCGCCACGACGAGTACGCCGCCACCTGCTTCCGCGATTTCTCAGAGCGCATCAAGGGCCGCAAAGACTGGAACGACATGAACACCCGCTCCGCCTGGTCCGGCGGCCACCTGAGCGCCCGCCTCGGCGACTTCCGACGTGCCGGCCGGCAGCTCAAGAGCGCCTGGATCCAGCTCCGTTACAACGGCCTCGCCCGCGAGCTCGTCGCCGCCACCGTCGACCGCTGCCAGCTCATCTGCCGCGGCATCGAGCCGCGGTGGCAGGCCCCGGAGAACGCCATCGAGCTGATCGACACCTGCCTGACCCGCCAGGACCTCACCGACGACCACCGCCGCGGCCTGAAGGAAATGAAGGGCGTCCTCGATGACTGGCCCGAGAACGCCTTCGAGGAGCTCGTCGGCTTCCGTCGCTCGTTCATCGCCCCGGTGCCGGGGGTGATGGCGGAGCGGATCGGGGTGAGGTAGGCCAGTGATCAAACTGAGGCGAGTCGCCACGGAATCGACCTGGACCGATGCTGGCTCGCGAGGCTCGTGGCGGAGCGAGCGGGATCGCCGTCATTTCGAGAAAGGAATCCCGAGGTCTCTACAGATCTTGCGAGCCAGCAGATCCTTGATCTCGGTGTGGCGGGGTACCGACGAGCGCCGATTCTGTTCAGGATTCGACCACCAGGAGTGTCGGCTGCCCTCGCGCAGCTGAACACATCCGTGCTTGCGGAGGTGCTTGAGCAATGCCCTCCGCTTCATACGGTCACGGGCACTTCCGTGTATTCAGAGACCGCGGCCTGAACGGCCTCCTGGCGATTGAGCTCGAGCCCCTCCTTGAGAGTGATCTTCAGGCTCTCGAGAAGTCCCTCGCGAGTTTTTTCCTGGCAGTTGATTCCCGGAACCTCTTCAATCCATCCGATCCACCAGTCTCCGACCTGTTTGGTGATCGCGGTGTATGTATTCGCCATTGCTTGCCTCGAAGTTGGAGATCGCAATCGATAAGCTCACCTCTCGGCGCGTTGCTCCCTCAGGGCTTTGCTGATCGAGAGATCGTGAGGTTTGTCCGGTGGCCTGCCCAGATCCAGCAGATTGCCGGATGCTGGCTTGAGCCGTCCGCTCGAGATCAGACTGCGCATGCGATGGCTGGTTCCCGGCGGCGCATACTCTGCCTGCGCTTCTCGGATGGTGTCTGCTGGACGTTCGGACATCGGGGCACCTTGACGTGCAGTTAGCAGGTCCGAATCCCAGGAGGACCTCTCCTCCGACTATAGCATCGCGCCAGCCGGCCAGATCACACCCGATGGCTAGAGGACGGCTGGGCTACGAGTGATACTCTCCCGCCGGGAGACCTCGACATCACTCGCGCTCGCACAACAGGGGAGGGGACGCCACCCGCCGCAACCGGCCTCGCCCGCGACATGGGCCTGCTCGGCCTCGCCGCCACCGGCATCTGCTCCATGCTCGGGGCCGCGATCAACGTGGTGCCGTTCATGCTCCAGCGCAACGTCCCCGGCATCGGACCGGACGCACTGCCAGCTTACCTGTTCGCCACGGTGCCGGCGGTGCTGGCGGCGCTGGCGTACGCGATGCTGGCCTCGGCGATGCCGCGGGCGGGCGGCAGTTATGTGTATGCGAGCCGGTCGCTGAATCCATACCTGGGGTTCGTTGCCAGCTTCTCGCAGTGGTTCGGGCTTTGCGTCGCCATCGGGGTCGTGTCGTATGTGCTGATCCCGTTCCTGCGCGACATTGCGACCGCGCTGAGCTGGGCGGGAATGGCGGCGACACTGGATTCGGGACCGGTGCGGGTGGGGCTGGCGCTGGCGTTCCTGTGGACGTTCGTGGCGGTGAACCTGCGTGGAGTGAAGCTCTACGAGCGCACGCTGGTGCCGATGATGTTCGTGATGTTCGCGCTCGGGGCGATCGTCATCATGGCGGGGTTCTCGTTCGACCAGGCGGACTTCGCGGCGGCGCTGGCGGAGCGGGGGGAGACGGTGCCCGCGCCGCCGGCCTCGCCGTTCAAGCTGTGGACGTTTCTGGCGGCATCGGCGATCTTGTTCTCGAGCTTCATCGGTTTCGACTCGATCGCCCAGGCGGGCGGCGAGGCGCTGGCGCCGATCCCGGGCGACTGCGGCGACGAATACCGCAGGCCGCCGTTTCTCACCGCCTCGGGCGATCTCAGTCATCACTTCGACGAGTTCCCGCCTCCCTACACGCCAGTGGAGGGGCGCGGCGGCGATCTGCGAGTGCTGAGCGGCACCCCCTGGGAGGAGCTCGCCGGCTACTGTCGCGCGGTGCGCCGTGGCCGGCGGATCTCGGTCTCGGGCACCACGGCCAGCAATCTGTCGAAACGTAGAGTCTCGAGTGGAGGAATCATGACCAAGGCCGTGATGTTGCCTTCGACGCTCGCACTTCTGCTGTTGGCTGCAATCGCCTGTGGCGACGCCCAGGCGCCCGTTCCCGTCTCGCAGCGTCTGGTGGACGTCTTCGAACCGCAAATGGTCGACGGCGAGGCGCCGGCCACGCCGCCGCCGCCGCCCACCGAGTGGCGCTTCGACGGCCCGCCGCCCGAGGTGCCGCCGGAGTCCTGGGCCGCCACTCGCGGCTGGCAGCCGCTTCGCGGGATCGAGGGCCTCGCGGTGCGTGACGGGCGACTCGTCGGTGAGGCGACCGACGACCTGCCGATGTTGCGCTTCGAGCGAGTCGAGGGTGTCGACGACGACGATCCGCTCTACGAGATCCAGGTCCGCATGAAGGCCACCGCCGGCCAGCGGCTCGGCGTGCACTTCGCCGGTCATCGCAACGCGCTCGACGAGGCCATTGCCGCGGGGCAGACCCGGCTGTGGCCGGTCGGCGCCTTCCTGGGCGGTACCGAGCTCACGACCCACACCTTCAAGACCCCCTTTCCGGTGCGTTCCTCCGACATCCGGGAGATCTTCCTGCGCCCGACCGACGCCCCCGGCGCGCGTTTCGAGATCGAGTCGGTCCGCCTGGTCTTCCGCCGAGAGCTCCTCGCCGCCAAGCCGACCGGCATCGGTTGGGAAGCTCTCTCCGACACCTACCGCGAGACGGTGGTGGCGCGGGCCCCGGAGTCGATTCGCTGGCGTCTGACCCTGCCCGAGCGGCCTCGCCTCGTGCTGTCCCTGGGGACGCTCGACGAAACGCCGGTGACCTTCCGCGTCACCCTGGAGGACGGCGACGGCGGCGCGCCGAGGACGCTCACCGAGCGAACGCTCACCACCCCCGAGCGATGGCAACCCCTGGCGCTCGACCTCGACGACGCTCAGGGTCACGAAGTCACCCTGACCCTGGCGCTCGAGGCCGAGGAAGAAGGGACTCTGGGTCTGTGGGGCTCACCGGCGTTGCGCGCGCGGGTCGCGCCGCGCGCCGCGCGCCGCGTCGCGAACGGCGATGGCGCCCAGCCCCAGGGCGTGATCTTCATCCTCGCGGACACCCTGAGGCCCGACCACCTCGAGGCGTTCGGTCACGAGCGGCCCACGGCGCCGACAGTGGCGCGCCTGGCTGATGAAGGAGCGCGCTTTCACGACGCCCAGGCCCAGGCCACCTGGACCAAGGTCTCGACCCCCGCCCTGTTCTCCTCCCTCTACCCCGTGACCAGCGGCGTGGTGACCTTCCCGGATCGCCTGCCGAGCTCGGCGACCACGATGGCGGAGGTCTTCCGGCAGGCGGGCTACGCCACCCTGGGGTACTCGTCGATCCAGTTCACCGGCAAGTTCAGCAACATGCACCAGGGCTACGAGGCGTTGCACGAGGTCTACAGCCTGGGCTACAGCAAGACGGCGCGAGGTTTCGTCGATCGGCTCCTGCCCTGGCTCGAGGCTCACCGAGACGAGCGTTTTTTCGTATTCCTCCACGTCTTCGATCCCCATTCGCCCTACGAGCCGGACCCTCCCTACAACTCGCGTTGGGCCGATCCGGCCTGGCACTCGCAGCATCGGCGAGACAAGGAGCGCTTCGGGTCGATCATCCAGGATCCGATCCGTCAGCTGATCAAGATGCCGTCGCGCGACGAAGTCTTGTCGGCGGATATGGATCCGGAGGCCTTCATCGAGCGCGAGCTCGCCTGGTACGACGGCTCGATCCGCGGCATGGACCGCGAGCTCGAGCGCGTGTTCGAGCGTTTGCGGGAGCTCGGCCTCGACGAGAGAACCCTGGTGGTTTTTGCCAGCGACCATGGCGACGAGTTCCACGATCATGGCTCGATGGTCCACGGCCACAGCGTCTACGACGAGCTCACCCGGGTACCGCTCGTCCTGTGGTACCCGGGTGTGGTGCCGGCGGGCGCGGAGATCGACGAGACCGTACAACTGATCGACGTGATGCCGACGGTGCTGGAGCTGGCCGGTCTGCCGATTCCGGCGGCGGCCCAGGGTCAGAGCCTCGTCCCCTTGATGGCGGCGGCCGGCGGCGAGCCGGTCGGCAATGGGAGCTCCTGGCGTCCGCGGCCGGCGATCAGCCAGCGGCCGCCCTTCCCCTTCCCTTCGATTCCTCCGGCGCCGGCCGCCGAGTCGACCTCCCTGATCTTCGAGGGTTGGAAGCTGATTCACAACCTCGAGCCGCTGCCCGAGACGCCCGAGTACGAGCTCTACGATCACGTCGGCGATCCTCGCGACCAGGTCGACGTGGCCGCCCAGAATCCCGAGGTGGTGGAGCGCCTGGCCGCGATGCTGGAGCAGTGGCGCGAGCAGGCGACCGCCGCGCGGCTGCCTTCGGACGCCGAGATCCAGGAGGACCTGAGCACCGAGGAGCTCGAGCGCCTGCGTTCGCTCGGCTACGTGCCCTGACGGCTTCGGGGTTGACGATGACCGCCGAGTAGACGAAGACTCAGCAGCACATGATCGGCACCACCATCGGCCCCTACAAGGTCGAGGCGCTCCTCGGCGCCGGCGGCATGGGAGAAGTGTACCGGGCGGACGACTCGCGGCTCGGTCGGCAGGTGGCGCTCAAGTTCCTGCCCCCCGCGATGCAGGACGATCCCGAGCGGCGGGCTCGCCTGCGCCGGGAGGCGCAAGCGGCCGCGCGCCTGCACTCGCCTTCGATCGCGGCCACCCACGACATCGGCGAGGTCGACGGCTCGCTGTTCATCGTCATGGAGTACGTGGAGGGCGAGACCCTGTCGCGGCGGCTCGAGGGCGGCCCGCTGAGCCTGCCGCGGGCGGTGCGCTGGGCGATGCAGATCGCCGACGCGCTCGACGAGGCGCACGCACTCGGGATTCTGCACCGGGACATCAAGAGCGCCAACCTGATGATCACCGCGCGTGGGCGCATCAAGGTGCTCGACTTCGGATTGACCAAGTTCGTCGACTCGGCGCTTCACGGCAATCATCGGGCGACTTCGGCGATTACCCTCGACGAGCCCACCGCCGCCGGCGTGCTGATGGGAACGGTGTCCTACATGTCGCCGGAGCAGGCGCTCGGGCGTGAGGTCGATCACCGATCCGACCTGTTCTCGCTCGGCGTCGTCATGTACGAGATGGCGACCGGCAAGCTGCCGTTCGTCGGCAACACGGCACTGGCGATCAGCAACGCCGTCTTGAACACCGCCCCGGCGCCGATGGGTCTCGGTCCCGGCGAGGCTTCGGCGGCGTGGGAGCGCATCGTCGGCAAATGTCTGGAGAAGGCGCCGGAGGCGCGCTATCAGTCAGCGCGTGAGGTCTATGACGAGCTGCGTCTGCTGCGGCGCGGCCTCGACGCCGAGGAATACATCGAGTCTTCCGGCCCGGTTTCCGGTATGGCCGGAGCCAGCGCCCTGACCGATCGGCCCGGCGATTCCTCACTTCGGTCGCTGGGCGCGGGCTCCGGAGCCGTGCCCCACGTCGTGGCGGTGATGCCCTTCGGCAACATCACCAGGCAGGAGACCGACGAGTGGATCGGCACTGGCATCGCCGAGACGGTGACCGCCGATCTCAAGGCGATCCCTGGGCTCTCGGTGGCCGGCTCCGAGCGGGTGTTCGAGGTGATGCAGGAGGCGGGCGCGGGGCGCGAGTTCGACGAGCGCATCGCGATCGATCTCGGTCGGCGGCTGGGCGCGGCCTGGATCGTCATCGGCGGCTATCAGCGGATGGGGGAAGTGCTGCGGATCACCGCGCGCACCGTCGACATGGGCTCCGGTACGGTGGTGAAGACGGTCAAGGCCGACGGCCCGACGGCGGAGATCTTCGATCTGCAGGACCGGGTGGTGCGCGAGCTCGGCCAGGATTTCAACCGCGCCCTCGGTCACTCGTCGGTGGGGGCGGTCGAGCGCGCCTACGTGCCGCCGGTGGAGGCGTTCGAGTGCTTCTCCCGGGGCACCATCCGTTTCCGCACGGCGAGCCGCGACTCGATCGACGAGGCGATCCTGCTGTTCGAGCAGGCCGCCGAGATCGATCCGGGATACGCTCAGGCTTGGGCGGGGCTGGCGGCGGCCTACGGCATCAAGGGAGGCTCTCTGAGCCTGCCGAAGCTGTTCGACAAGGCGATGCGGGCGGGCCGCCGGGCGGTGGAGCTGGATCCCCTGCTGCCCCAGGCCCACCAGTGGCTGGGCAGCGCCTACAACAACCTGGGCGAAGAGGGCCGGGCGATCGAGCACCTCGAACAGGCCGTCCGGCTCGACCCCACCAACAGCATCGCCCACATTCTGCTCAGCCGTGTCCTGTGGCTCCGCCAGGGCCGCCTGGAGGAGGCGCTCGAAGCGGCCGAACGGGCGCGGCGTCTCAGCCCCGAATCCGGCAACGTCCAGATGCAGCTCGGTCTGCTGTACACCCTGCTGGGGCGCTACGACGAGGCCGAGGCGGCAAGCCGCAAGGCGGCCGAGCTGCAGAAGCGCACCACCTTCGGTTTCGACGAGATGCGCACCGTCGGCGCCCACATGCGCCTCGGCTACGTCCACTACCGCCAGGGGCGCTGGGACGAGGCGATCGACGCCTATCGCCGGGAGCGCGCCGACCTCGAGGCCCGGCGGGATCACGCGCTGAGCGAACGCACCGCGATCGAGCTGCGCCAGAAGCTGGGCGCGGCGCTGCTGCGCGGCGGTCGGGCCGAGGAGGGGAAGAGGCAGCTCACCCGGGCGATCGAGAGCTATCGACAGCACCGCGAGACCGGCGCGGACGACCCCTTCACCCAGTACTACGTCGCCTGCGCCCACGCCCTGCTGGGGGACTCCGAGCGAGCGGTGCGGTACTTCACCGCCTCCTCGAAGCAGCTCGACGCCTACAACCGCCGCCGGGGGGCGACCGATCCCGACCTGGAGTCGGTTCGGGAGCAGCTGGCCGCCGCCGGTCTGATCAGGTCCGCCGGATAGTGTTTCGACGGGGAACGGAACAATCGGGCACGGCTGCCGTAGTTGATCCTGGAGGTACCGAACCATGAAGATCCTAGCCCGCCCGATCCTCGTGATCCTGCTCTCGGCCATCGCCTCCGCCGCCGCGGCGGAGCAGGTCGAGCGTTCTTTCAACCAGCGTTTCGACGTCGAGCCGGGCGCCCGCCTGGAGCTCGAGCACGCCGACGGCGACGCGGTGATCACGCCCTGGGATCAGGACGCGATCGAGGTCGACGTGATCTACAAGGCCGAGTACCGGCGCGTCGGCGTCGGCCGCGATCCGGATCTCGACGTCCACTTCGAACAGCGTGGCGACACGGTGCGGGTGATCGGCGATGAGAAGGACGCCGGCGGCATCGGCTTTTTTTCGATCGACGAGATTGAGTACGTCTATCGCGTGCGCGCGCCGTCCTGGGTCGAGCTCGACCTGAAGGGCGACGACGGCAACGTCGAGATCAGCGGCTGGCAGGCCGAGATCAACGTGCGCAACGACGACGGCGACGTGAGCCTGTCCGAGATCAGCTCGCCGCGCACGCGGTTGGTGTGCGAGGACGGCGACGTCGAGATCGAGGACTTCGAGGGCGATCTCGACCTGCGGGCCGACGACGGCGACGTGACCGTGCGCGACTGCCGGGGCGAGCGGATCCGCATCGACGCGGAGGACGGCCGGGTGCGCGTGGATCGCTGCGAGGGTGGCTTCGAGATCGCCACCGACGACGGTGACATCGAGCTGGAACGCTTGCGCGCCGACCGCCTCGAGGTGCACACCGGAGACGGCCGGATCGAGATCGAGGTCGCCGAGGCTCTGGAACGCCTCGAGCTCGACGCCCAGGCCGACGACGGCGATATCGTCGTCACCCTCGGAGCGGACGTCGCGGCCACCTTCGACCTGTCCTCGGACGACGGCAGGATCCAGGTAGTTGCCGACGCCGTCAGCATCGAGGACGATCGCCACCAGGCCACCGGCAAGCTCGGCGACGGCTCCGGCAGCGTCCGCGTGCGTACGGGTGGAGGCAGGATCAGCCTGCAGCAGGCGAAGCGCTGAGAACGCGTCTCCGAGGGTGGCACTGGCGGCTTGCCCGCCAGTGTCTGTCCTGCTCGATGAAACGCACTGGCAGACAAGCTGCCAGTGGCACCCAAGCCTACAGAATCGAGCTCTCCGTTAGGGGTGCGCCAGAGTGACCTCGACCGGTGGCCCGGGCACCTCGACCAGGGCCTTGCCGCTCTCGTCCCCGGCCCGGATCAGGAGGCGCCACGAGCCGGGGGCCAGGGTTTCGAGCACCAGGCGTCCGTGGAGCTCGAGCTGATAGATCTGGGCGCTGCCCACCGTGGGCGGGTCGATCATTTCGACGGTGACGTAGCGTGGTGCCGAACCGTCTTCGAGGCGGACGAAGAGGGTCGCCGGCACCGCCGCCTCGAGTAGGACCTGCAGATCCCGGCGCGGGCCGTCCAGGTGCAACTCCAGATCCCGGGAGGCGAAGCCCGGGCGTTCGGCTCGCAAGACATAGGAACCCTCGTTGACGGCCGCGAAGTCGAACCGGCCGCCGGCGTCGCTTTCAGCCAGGGCGGCGACGGTAGTGTTCGGCCCGCCCGCGAACCTCAGTCGCAGGCGGGCGCCGGCCACGGGCTGCATCTCGCCGGCGCTCAGCACCTGGCCCGCCAGGTCGACCGGGGAGATCTCAATCACCACCTCCGCGTCAGAGTCGATGGCCAGCTCGCGGCGGCCGTTGGCGCCGGTGCGCGGATCGGATGCCAACAGGTCGCAGGTCGTGCCGGGCACTCCTTCGATGACAAAGCCGCCGGCGGCGCCGGTGATCATTCGGGCATGGAAATGAGGCTCGCGGCAGGTGAGCGTCACGTAGCTGCCCGCGATCGGCTCGCCGCCGGAGAGCGCCAGACCGTTGAGGCGGTAGCCGGCCTCGAACCGCAGGTCGAGGGTGCCATGCTCGTCCGGCCCGAGCATGATGCGGCCCTCGGCGGAACGCATGGGGCTGTCCAGGCTGGCGTTGACCTGCCAGTGGCCGGCGGGCAGGTTGGAGATCTCGTAGAGGCCGGCGCCGGCGATCTCGCCGGCGCGGGTGCCGAAGCCCGGCGCCCGAGCCGAGACGTGCACCCGCCGCAAGTCGTCCTCGCCGATGCCCAGAACCTCGCCGCGTAGCGAGCCGCCGGCCTCGAGCTGTAAGAACAGGCCCTCGACCCCGGCCTCGCCGACGGGGAAGGTCTCGGTGCGGAGGGCCGCGAAGTCCGGGTGGGAAACGAGGATCGAGAAGCTGCCCTCGCGCGGCGCTGCCAGCTCGAAGGCGCCGCCGGTGCGGCTCACCGCCTGGGCCATGGTGGCCATGCCGGGGCCTGGCGGCACCAGGCTGCCCCTGGGACGCTTCGGGCCGTCGCCGCCAGGCATCAGGCGTACGCCGGCGCCGGCGAGCCCCTGGCCGCCGGGTCCGACCACCTGGCCGGAGACCGGAGGGCGCCGCCGGCGCTGGCGGAACCTGAGCTCCACCTCGGCCGTGGCGCCGGGGGCCAGCTCCACCACCTCGGTCAGCCGTTCGAAGTCCGGATGGCCGGCCTCGAGGCGGAATCGACCGGCGTCCAGGCCGCCGATCCGGAAGCGGCCCTCGGCGTCCGAGACGTCGCGCAGCTCGCGCGAGCCCATCACGAGCGGTCCACTGCGCAGCTCCTCGACCCTCACGTAGACCTTCTCGACGGCGTCGCCGTCCGGGGTCGACACCCGGCCGGCGATGGCCGCTCCGGGGTTCAACACCAGCGTCACCTCGACCTCGGCGCGGTCCGCGACGAGCGTCAGCTGCAGGGTGTCGGAGCGGCTGTCGTCGGAACGGGCGCTCAGGGTCGCCGCCCCGGGCGCCTGGCCGGCGAAGCTGCAGCGGCCGTGGTCGTCGGTCTCGACGAGGTGACGCGACGAGGTCCAGGTGGTCCGGCGCTCCAGCTCGGCGGAGGCCCGTGCCGGAGCACCCGTGGCGTCCACCACCCGTACCGACACCACCACGCCGGTCAGGAGCACGATCAGCAGAGGCTCCTCGCGGTCGCTGCGCACCGTGCTCACCGTGGCGTCCTGGAATCCCTCGTGCGAGACCCCGAGCATCAATGTCGTGGCCGGCGGCAGGCCATCGAGCTGGAAGGTGCCGTCGTCGCGCGTCGTGGTTTCGGGCGTCGCCCGGTTGGCCAGGGGGCGCGGGTCCATCTGGAGGACCCGGATTCGGACGCCGTCCAGGGACCGGTCCTCGGAGTCGGTCACCCGTCCTGTCAGGGTGTGGGCCCGGTGCAGGATCACGTTGCCGACGTCCGTCGGGTCTTCGTCGGCACTGGGGCGGATCCTGGTCAGGCCCCCCGCGGCGTAGCCCTCTACCGAGGCGGTCAGAAAGTAGGAAACGGGCCCCAGGCCGGTGAGCTCGAAACGACCGTCGGTGCCGGTCACGGTCTCTTGCTCGCGTTGCGCGGGCCAGAGGGAGTCCTCCAACTCCACCCTGGCACCGGCGATCGGCAGCCGATCGACGTCGAGCACCGTGCCCTGGAGCGTCAGGATCGGCTGTAGGCCGACGTCGCGCGGTTCGTCGTCAGCGAGGTCGTCTGCGGTGATCCGGATCCGCGCTCTGCCGTAGCCCGGCGCCGCCGCTCCCAGGCGGCCGGGCCGATCCGCCGGCAGGCGCAGGCTGAAGGTTCCGTCGCGGTCGGTTCGGCGGTAGCCGCCCGCGGTCCACACCCAGGCGTCCACGATCGGCTCCAGGACTTCGGCGTCGAGCACGCGGCCGGCGGCGTCGGCCGGCAGCCGGATCGCGCCGTCCGAGTCCGAGACGGCGATGGCCAGAAACGGCCGTCGGAACGCGCCGATGATCGCCGAGGCCGGCGGGCCGACGGCGCTCAGCAGGCGCGTTTCGGTCAGCGGCTCGAAGAAGCGGAGCTCCGCCGTTTCGGTGCCGGCGTCGAGTGACTGGTACAGAAAGCGGCCCTCGGCCACGGCGGCCACGGTCAATGTCTCGGCCGGGTATGCGGCAAGGACGGCGCCGCCGTCCTCGCCGGTGACGGCCGTGCGCGGCTCCAGTCGCCAGCCCTGGCGGCGCGCGGCGCGCCACGGGTCGGGCGCGCCCGCGCGTGCCTCGGCGCGACCCGCTGTGGCGCGCCCGTCCGCGAGCAGGCGCAACCCGGCCACCGGTTGGCCTGCCGCGTCGGTCACCCGGACCGCGATTTCCGACCTCGGGAGCAGTACAACCGGCGGCAGCTCACGGCCCTCGAGCAGCGGGCGCAGCTCGCGTGCCGCGGTCAGCCGGCCCGGGTGGCGCGCGACCAGCTTCCACATGCCGCGAGCGGGTGCCGCGAGCTGAAAAGTACCGTCTCGCCGACAGCGGGCACTGACGGCGGGGCGGGGCTCGAGGTCGCCGCGCAGCTGGTCGCGAGCGATCTGCCAGGGGTCTTCCAGCGGCAGCAGCTCGATCGTGGCGTTCGCCAGGCCCTCCCCGGTCGCCGTCACGAGCTGGCCGCTGATCTCGATCTCGCGTGCCGTTGCGACGGCAGAGAGTGCTGCGGCGGCCAGCGTGCCGACGGTGACGACGAGCCGCCTGACGAGTCGCCCGAAGATCGCTCGATGCGTTCCCACGGTCGGTTCAACCGATTTCGCCGCCGCCTCATTCCGGGCGCTCCCGGGTCGTGGGGTAGGATGGTGAAGTCTTCGAACCGTTGCCGAGGGATTGTCTTGACGAGGGACTGTCTTGATGAGGGGACCTGATTGACGCGGCACAGCGTGCGTACTTTGTCGACCGTGCTGCTGGCCGCCGTGCTCGCCGGCTCTTTGCCGAGCCTGGCAGCGGAGCCGCGGCTGCCGCCGGACGAATGCGTGCGCATGCTGCGCGCGGCGCGGATCGCCCACATGCGCGGCGAAACCGCCGAGGAGCTCGAGACGTTGCGTGCCGCGGCCAAAGCGTTTCCGCGCGAGATCGCCCCGATCTACGCGCTGCTCGAATACCACCGCTGGCATCCGCTGGGCGCCGAGGAGCACGCCGAGCTGCATCAGATGTTGGTGCGTCGCCTGGACGATCAGGAACGTAAGCTGCCGGTCGGCGCGCTGGTGCGGATCGTCTCGGATCCAAACGTCGAGGAGGACACGCTGCGCCTGCTGGCGGCGCACGTGGCCAAGCGCCTGGAGGGTGCGGAGTCCGAGGACACCGAGCTGCTGAACTTGCTGGCGACAGCCCAGCACACCTTGGAAGACTACGAGGGCGCCGCCACGACCTTGGAGCGGTTGCGAGAGCTGGAGCCGTCGGAGGTAGTGACCTGGACTCTCTACCGGCTCTACCTGGAGCTCGAGAGCTGGGAGCAGGCGGCCGACATGTTCGCCGAGCTGGTCGGCGAGGAGACGGTCGAGGAACTGAAGGCGAGTGAGCTGCGCGGTACCTATGTGCGCCTGCTGGGCAAGGCCGGCCGGCTCGAGGAGCAGGAGCGGCAGATCGAGATCTACCTGGCGGAGAATCCACCCGGGCCCGCGACTGCTCTCGGGCTGGGGGTCTTGATGCAATCTGCCTGGGACCTGCGCGACTCCGGCCAGGACGCCGAGGCGGAGCGGTTGTTTCGGCGGGTGGCAGAGCTGGATTCCGAGAGCAAGGGAGCGCGCGCCGTGCTGATCCATCTCTACGGCACCGAGGCCGAGCGCCGGGAGCTGGCCACCGCCGAGGCGCGGCGCTGGCAGGAGGAGAGCGATGCCCAGACGCTGTTCGACCAGGGCACCGACCTGTTGACCTCGGGCGACGCCGCGGGCGCCATCGAGCTGCTGCGCCGCGCCGCGCCGGAGCTGCCCGAGCTCGAGGCCGCCTGGTACAACCTGGGGATGGCGGCCTACCGGCTGGAGGACTGGGAGACCACTGCTTCGGCCTTCGAGCATGCCGCCGCGCTCAACTCCGAGCGGGCCGAGTCGTTCTTCTTCCGTGGCATCGCCCTCACCCAGCTCGGCACCTGCACCGAGGCGGTCGAGGCCCTGCAGCAGGCCCTGGCGCTCGACGAGGGCCGCACCCTGGCGCATTACTATCTGGCGCTGTGTTACCGCAAGCTGGGTGACCAGGAGGCCTACGAGCGCCACGACCGCCTCTACGACGCGTCACGCGAGTAGGTCTAGAAGCTCTTGACGTACTTCAAGAACGGTCCCTGCAAGTCTTCCAGGTCCGCGTCGTAGGCGGCCTCGAGCGCGGCCCTGGCCGGGTAGCCTTCGGCGAGGTAGAGCATCAACAGAGGAAAGCTCTCCTCTGCCCACTCGGGCTCGCCGTGGCGCAGGAAGTGCACGAACAGCCACGAGGTGCCGTAGTAGAGATAGGACTTGTCACCGTAGAAGATGTCGCGATCGGCGCTCACCAACTCCTCGAGGGTCAACCCCTCGCCCTTGCGCAGCGCCTGCTGCACCCGCTTCAGATCCCAGCCCGCGCCGGTCCGTGCCACCTGGACGCGGGGGACGAAGTGATTGAGCACGAATTTGCGCTTGAGAGTGCGGCCGGGCAGCAGCTGTCCCTTCTTGACCTGCGAGTTGCCCATGTATTCGGCGAACCCCTCCTCCAGCCAGCGGGGAAACGGGAACCCGGGTCGCCGCAGCTGGTGGTCGGAGTAGGCATGGCAGGACTCGTGGATCAGGAAGCTCATCAGGAACTCGGAGGACGGCACCTCGAGCGAGTAGGTGATCAGGCCCGGCGCGTAGTAGGTGGCCATGCTGCCGACCAGGCCCGCCAGCTCGGCGCGCATGGCGTCGAAAGAGCTCTTGCGGGAGTAGAGGTAGACCAGGACCTTGAGGCGCGACGGCTGGGGCTCGATGTGCGGTTGCAGCAGCCGGTGCACGACGCCCAGCGCGACTTCGAGATTGCGCCCCACGATGCCCGCGGACTCGGGGCTCTCGGCGTCGGTGACCACCACGAAGCGGTCGGTCTCGAACTGCCGCCGGCGCGACCGGTCGAGGTACTTCTCGCCGATCCGCGCGTAGGAGAGAAGGATCTCCTTCTTCTTCTCCAGCGGCAGGCTCATCAGCCGCGCGTGGCGAGCTTCGGCGTCTTCCCTGACCAGCAGGAAAGGCGGCAGGAAACGGGCCGGGTTGATGGGTACGTTGTCGCTGTTGGCCTGGTATTGCACCGTCCACTCGAGCGTCGTCGCCTGGGGCTCTCCGTCCTCGATCGCTGGCGCGTAACGCCAGCTCAGCAGCTCTTCGATCGTGCTCTCGCGGAAGACCTCGTCGTACTCGCTCGCCGGCCGGATCGAGACGACCTCCACGTCGACCACCCGTCCCCGCTCGTCGATCGACACGCGCACCTTGACCTCGGGCGCCAGACCGCTGCCGGCACTCTTCACCGGCGGCAGCAGAAGCGAATCGCGCAGCAGCACGGGTAGGCGGTCCTCAGCGACCGCCGGCGGAGTGGCGCCGAGCAACAGGGCGGTCAGCAGCGCCCATGCAGTCCACGATGATCGGAGGCCGGCATCCCTCAACATGAAGATATCGTACCAGGTGGCGGATCGTGTCCGAGGGATCGCTGCTCGAGAGATCGCTGCTAGACTGCGCCGCGATGGAATCGGCTCGCGGACTCAGGCTCCCCCGGCTGCTGCGCCTCGGCCTCCTGCTGCTGGCGGTGGCGTACGCTCCCTCGGCCCTGGGCGACTTCTGGTACAAGCACTGGGACGAGGCCAAGAAGGCCCTCGAAACCCAGGACTGGGAACGGGCGATCGAGGAGATCCAGGAGGCGCTCGAACGAAAGGGCGACTCGGGGGTCAAGGTCCGTACCTACGGGTTGAACTTCACCGAGTACTTCCCGCATCTCAAGCTCGGTATCGCCTACTACGAGCTCGGCGAGCTCGAATCCGCCCTGCAGGCCTTCGAGACCGAGGAGGTGCTGGGCGCGATCGCCGACTCGGAGAAGGCGCTGATCGAGCTGCGGGACTACCGGCAACGGGCGCGGCGGGCGCTGGCGGCTGTCGCCGAGCAAGAGCAACAGCGCATCCGACAGATCGTCGACGACAGCCTGCGACAGGCCGGCGAGCTAGCGGAATCGGGGCAGCTCAGCGAGGCCATGGTAGCCGTGGGCCGCGCCCTGGCCGTGGCCCCCGAAGACGCCGAAGCCCTGGCCACCCAGGACGACCTGCGGACCAGATTGGCCCGACAAGAACAGGACCAGCAGGTCGAGGAACGGGCGTCGAGCTGGGTGTCGCAGGGCCGCGACCACCTGACGGCGGGCCGCTACGGAGAGGCCTCGAGCGCCTTTCGCAAGGCGCTCGATCTGCGGCCGAGCGACGAGGTCCGCGACCTGCTCGCCACCGCGCAAGAGCGCCTGCGCGCCGCTCTCGAGCAAGCCCAGGCGGAGCAGGACGCCGCCGAGCGGGCGGCCACGGCCACCAGCAGATTGCGGCAGGCCGCGGACTTCGAGAGCGCGGGTGACCTGCCGGCGGCGCTCGAGCTGCTGCAGTCGGTGCTGGCGCTCGATCCGTCGAACGCCGAGGCGCTGGTCATGCAGCGCCGGGTGCTGGCGGGCCAGTCGACCGGTGAGCAGGAAGACGCGCGTCGCCGGCAGGTCGAGCGCTGGCTGCAGCAGTCTCAAGCCGACTTCGACGCCCAGAAGGTCGATGCCTCGCTGGCCGCGGCCAACCGCGTTCTGGCGCTCGATCCGGACAACGAGCTCGCTCGTCAGTACATCTTGCGGGCCTATCGCAGCATCAGCCAGGGACTGCTCGGCAGAGGCCGGAAGAATTTGCCGCCGGCGATCCGTTTCACCGACCTGCGGCAGGACTCGGCGGACGGCTCCAGTATCGAGCAGGTGGAGCGAGCGCATTTCCAGCTCGTCGGCGTGGTGATCGACGAGTCGCCGGTGACGCTCGTGTTCTCGGGCCGTGACGGGAGCGAGATCCCCGGGGTGGCCGACAGTAAGCCGCTGGGTGAGTACACCCTCACCCAGTTCACCCTGAACACCCGTCTACGGCCGGGCTCCTCGGTGCTTCGGCTCACCGCCACCGACCAGGAGGGGCTGAGCTCGTCGAGCGAGTACGCGGTGGCGTTCTCACCGCCGCTCAGCCAGAGGCCGTGGTTCCAGGGTGCCGTCGCGGGCTTGCTCGCCGTCGCGGTCTCGGGTTTCTTCTGGCGCCGCCGCCAGCGCCGCCAGCGGTTGCTGAAACGGCGCTTCAACCCCTACATCGCCGGCGCCCCGGTGCTCGACGAGAAGCTGTTCATCGGCCGCGATCGCCTGATCGACCGGATCCTGCAGACAGTACACAACAACAGCCTGCTGCTCTACGGCGAGAGGCGCATCGGCAAGACGTCGCTGCAGCATCACCTGAAACGGCGCCTGCAGCTGCTCGACGACCCGGAATACGACTTCTTCCCGGTCTACATCGACCTCCAGGGCACGCCACAGGAGAAGTTCTTCGCCACCCTGGCGGAAGACACCTTTCACGAGTTGGCGCCGGTGCTCGAAGGGCTCGAGCCGACGTCGTCGATCGATCAGGACTATTCCTACCGCGACCTGGTGCGCGACCTGCGCAACGTGCTCAAGGCGCTGGCGGCGAAGAGCGCCAAGAAGGTCAAGCTGGTGCTGCTGATCGACGAGGTCGACGAGCTCAACGAGTACGACCCGAAGATCAACCAGCGGCTGCGCAGCCTGTTCATGAAGAGCTTCGCCGAGAACCTGGTGTCGGTGGTCTCCGGCGTGGCGATCAAGAAACAGTGGCAGCGCGAGGGCAGCCCCTGGTACAACTTCTTCGAAGAGATCGAGGTCAAGCCTTTCCGGCGCGAGGACGCCGTGGAGCTGGTCGAGCGGCCGATCAAGGGCATCTTCAAAACGGAGGACGGCGTGGTCGACCACATCATCGAGCTGACCGACTGCAAGCCGTACCTGATCCAGAAGCTCTGTATCGCGCTGGTCAACCGGCTCCACGAGCAGGATCGGCGCACGATCACGGTGGCCGACGTCGAGGCCATCGGCCGGCCGGAGGCGGCATGACCAGCTCGTCGTCGGTGCCGTTCGTGGTCGGTCAGTGGGTGCGTGGCGAGCGCTTCTACGGCCGCGGCGAGCAGCTCTCGGAGATCCTCGACGGGCCGCGCAACTGGTTGTGGCTGCTGGGCACCCGCAGGGTCGGCAAGACGTCGCTCCTGAAACAGCTCGAGCACCTGACGGCCAGCTCGCCGGAGCGCGGGTACTTTCCCCTGTTCTGGGACTTCCAGGGATCCGAGGATCCCGAGGAGCTGCACTTCGACTTCGCCGACGGCCTCCTCGACGCCGAGGAGCGCCTGGACGAGATCGGTATCGGCATCGATCAGGTGGAGGCCGACGACCTGTTCGTGTCGCTCGGCAGGCTGCGGCGCAAGCTGCGCTCCCGGCATCTCAAGCTGCTGCTCTTGTGCGACGAGGTGGAGCAGCTGATCCGGCTCAACGAGAAGGCTCCGGCGCTGCTGCGCAAGCTGCGCCGGGCGATGCAGTCGCGCGAGGACATCCGTTCGGTGCTGGCTTCGAGTATCCGCCTGTGGGCCCTGGCCGAGCAGCGCGACGACACCTCGCCCTTCCTGTCCGGTTTCACGCCACCGCTCTACATCCGCACTCTGGGCGACGACGAGGCGCGCGCTCTGATCCGCCAGACCCAACTGCCCGAGAGCTCCAGGCCGACTTTCGACGACGCGGCGGTCGAGCTCATCCGCGAGCGCTGCGACAATCACCCTTATCTCGTGCAACTGGTGTGCAAGCGCTGCCTGGAGCTGGACGATCTCGAAGAGGCTTGCGACGAAGTCGCCAGCGACCGCATGGTCAGCTATTTCTTCGCGGTCGACTTCGAGATGCTGAACGAGACCGAGCGCGAGGCCATCCGCGTGATCGCCCGGCAGAAGGCCGCGACCAGCAAGTCCATTCAGAAAGACCTGACGCACGACTCGGGCTCGTTGGGCGGCAGCCTCCATCGCCTGGAGCACCTCGGCTTCGTGCGTCGCGACGCCGAGCGGCGTTTCGTGCTCGCCAATTACTTCTTCCGCCGCTGGCTCGAAGAAATGCCGAACGGTGGCGGGCCGCCTTCCGGCGTCTCCCCGGCCGCGCCGCCGCCCGATGCCGACGCCACCCTCACCCGCGTCCAGCTGGGCGTGCTCGACGACCGCTACGAGCTACAGGAGCAGCTCGGCGCGGGTGCCACCGGGGTGGTCTACAAGGCCTACGACAAACTGCTCGGGGTGAAGATCGCGATCAAGGTGCTGAAGGCGGAGTACGCCGCCAACGAGGAGGCGTTGGAGCGCTTCCGGCAGGAGATCGTGCTGTCACGGGACATCGGTCATCCGGGGATCCTGCGGATCTACCACCTCGGACACTCGGACGGCAAGAAGTATCTGACCATGCAGCTGGTCGAGGGCACGACCCTGGCGCGGCTGATCGAGCAGCGGGCTCCCCTGCCCGAAGCCGAGGTCCTGGCTTTCGGCGACAAGCTGGCGCGGGCGCTGGAGGCGGCGCACGCGCGCCGGGTCCTGCACCGCGACCTCAAGCCCCACAACATCCTGGTCGATGACGGCGGTGAGCCCTACATCACCGATTTCGGCCTGGCCCGGGTGATCGGTGAGCCCGGCATCACCCGCGGCGGGCTGTTTCTCGGCACGCCGTTCTACACCTCGCCGGAACAGGCCGACCTGAAGCCGCTGGACGAGCGGTCCGACCTCTACTCCCTCGGCCTGATCCTGTTCGAGCTCGCCGTCGGGCGGCGGCCGTTCGCGGCCGAGTCAACCCAGGAGGTGCTCGAGAAGCACCGCCACGCTCCGCCGCCGGATCCCGCCGGCGAGCGATCGGACCTCACGCCGGGGCTTTCTTCGGCGATCCTCCGCCTGCTCGAGAAGGACCCGGTGGACCGTTTCCCCGACGCCGCCTCGGTGCGCCGGGCGCTCGCGACCGCGGGCTCCTGAGCTGGCCGCGACCCCACCGCTCGCCCCCGCGACGCCGCGTGCCTCGGCACGCCGTGGCGTGCTCGCTCGCTGTGCCTCCGCATACCGTGCAGACGGATGGCTTAATCGGATCCGTAACGTTCAAAGGGTAGAACTATGTGTGCACGCGGAACCCAACGAGAACGACTCACCAACCATGAACCAATCGATCAAATACATTGCAAGGTTAGGGATCATTCTCCTGGCGATCGGTCTTGCGACGTGGCTCGGCGGCACTTCGGAGCCCCGGAAGCCCGCGTCGATGGAGAGCTTCATCGTTCAGGGACAGGATATGGATACGGCCCGCGGGGCGGTCGAAAGCGCCGGGGGCGAAATCACTCACGAGCTCGGCGTCATTCACGCCGTGGCGGCGCGGCTGACGCCGGGCCAGCGCCTGCGTCTCGAAAGGCTTGCCGGACTTCGCGTCTTCGATGACCGCTCGGTGCGAACCGCCTCGGACAGTGACGACAGCGACGACTCTGACAGCGGCAGCGACTCTGACAGCGGCAGCGACTCTGACAGCGGCAGCGACAGCGGTGGCGGTGACCCCGTGGGCGGTGACCCGGTCGGCGGCCTCGGCGGCGATCCCAGCGGGGATGTCTTAGTGGACACTCCGTACAGCGAGTTCCCGTCTCTGGTCGGCGCCGACCTTCTTCATCAGCAGGGACTGACCGGCGACGGCGTGACGGTGGCGGTGCTCGATACCGGTCTCTGGCCCGCGCACGAGCTCGTTCACGACACCCTGGGCGGCTCGCGCTTGCTGGCGGCGTACGACGCGATCACCGATCAGGATCACCTCGGTGCCGACGAGAACGGTCACGGCACCCACGTCGCGAGCATCATCTTCTCGAGTGCTCAGCCGCTGCAGCCGGTGGGCGTCTACAACGGCGTCGCGCCCGACGCGGACATGGTGGTGGTCAAGGCCTTCGACCAGGACGGCGAGGGCACGTACGGCGACATCATCCGTGGTATCGATTGGATCCTCGAGCACCGGGAGCAGTACGGGATCCGGGTGGTGAACCTGTCGCTCAGCGCCGAGCCGAGCTCCTACTACTGGGACGATCCGCTCAACCAGGCGGTGATGGCGGCGTGGCACCAGGGGATCGCGGTGGTGGTCTCCGCCGGCAATGGCGGCCCAGATCCGATGACCATCGGCGTGCCGGGGAACAACCCGCACGTGATCACGGTGGGCGGTATGAGCGACGGGCTGACGCCGGTCGATACGAGTGACGATCGTCTGTCGATCTACTCCGCCGCCGGGCCGACGGCCGAGGGCTTCGTCAAGCCGGACCTGATCGCTCCCGGCGGGCACATCCTGGGGCTGCTCGACCCACAGAGCCAGCTCGCCAGCCAGCATCCCGGGTGGTTTGACGGCACCTACCTGGTGATGTCGGGCACCTCACAGGCGGCGGCGGTGGTCTCGGGTGTCGCGGCCCTGCTGCTGCAGGCGGACCCCTGGTTGACGCCCGGTGAGCTCAAGTGCCGCCTGATGGACTCCGCCCGGCCGGCGGTAGACGCCGCCGGTGTCCTGGCCTACAGCCCGTTCCAGCAGGGCGCCGGACTGGTGCAGGCGGCGGCCGCGTCGCAGTCCACCGCGCTGACCTGCGCCAACGCCGGCCTCGACGTGGCGGCCGACACGGGCGGCGTCGCGCACTACTCCGGACCGGCCCGCTGGGATGAAACCGAGGGCTTCTACGTCGAGGACGTCGGCTACGCCTGGGACGGCAGCTACGGCGGCGGCTTCGACCTGGCGTGGGTCGTGACGACTCCCTGGGCCGACTCCAGCGTCTGGACCAACGCCACGCCGTGGGTCGACGCCGACGTCTGGACCAATGCCACCCCGTGGGTCGACGCCGACGTCTGGGTCGCCGCCACCCCGTGGGTCGATCGGGACACCTCGTGGTCCACCACTCTGGACGAGAGGATGTCGATCAACGCCTGGGTCGAGCAGGACTAACGCCCTCGTCGAGTCGGTCGGCCTGATTGATGGCCGAGGACGGAGCGCAACGCGGTCAACGGCGAGCCGGGGCGCGGGCAGGCGCCAGCTTGAGCACCGCCCGCAGGCCATCAGGACGGCCGGCCCTCTAGTAGAGGGGGCAGCCGGCGTCCGCGGCGGTGCAGGGCCTCGAAGGCCAGCACGCACGCCGCGGCGCCGGCCACGGCCAGAGCCAGTGGTAGTCCCGTCACCCGCTCGTGGACGCAGGTCCACACGAACTGCACCAGGCACAGCGTGGAGACGATCCACAGCGTCGGGGCGCGGGGCAGCACCTGCACCATCCACGCCCCCAGCGGCGCCAGCCAGCTCAGGTAGACCTCGTGCTGGATGTCTCCGAGAAGCGCGCGGGTCGCCAGGCCGACGATCGACAGCGACGCCATGGCGATCACCGAGGTCGGAATGGCGATCTTCGTGTCGCCGCGCAGCAGCATAACCAGCACCATGTAGAGCAGCATGTTGACGCCGACGCCGGTGGCCGCCGTCACCAGGCCGCCGGCAACGCCGATCGTCAGCCCGAGCCGCAGGTCGCGCGCCGCGGTGTGGGCGCCCGGGCCATGGAGCACCTCGATCTCCCGGCGGTGTGCGAAGTGGGCAATGCCGAAGGCGGCCCAGATCACCGCGAAGAGTAGCTTGACCACCAGCGGCGGCACCAGCGGCAGCAGCAGCACCGTGGCCAGCGGCACCACCATCACGCCGGCGACCAGCGTCCAGCCGAGGATCGGCCAGGCGACCGGACGCCCCGTCGCGAAGATGAACAGGCTGGCCGACAGCATGCCGGCGGACTGGATGGCGAAGCTGAAATCGCGGCCGACCGCGGCGGGCTCGTCGAACAGCAGGACCAGCACCGGAAAGCCGACCGCGCCACCGCCCATCGGAGTCGAGGCGCCGAAATAGGAGCCGAGCGCCATGGCCACCGCGATCCCCCAGTGCTGGCGCACCGCCTCCCAGTGATCGCCGCTGACGACCAGATAGAGCCAGGAGCCGGTGAAGGCCAGCAGCCAGAGGAAGAAAAGACGCAAGCGCACGGAAGTTCGGCTAACTCGCTCGGGTGCCACTGGTGGCTTGTCCACCAGTGCTCTGTGCCGACCGAGCAGACACTGGCGGGCAAGCCGCCAGAGCCACCCAAGCCCTGAGCCCGCTCTTTCGTCGGTGGATCATCCGGATCAGGACGCGGCCGCAGCTTCTGCCGCCGCCTGGACCCGCACGGCCCGCGCCGCGAGGATCACCTCGACTGCCTGCTCGACGCCGAACTGTTCCAGGTGGAGCGACAGGTCGAAGCGCGCCGAGGTGGCCGGATCGAGCTTGAAGTGCCGCTTCAAGAAGGCGCCCCGCTCCTCCTCGAGACGCTGGATCTCACGGATCGCGGCCACGCGCCCGAGGTCCCGGTCGGCGGCCAGCGCGTCGATGCGGGCCTCGTGCGAGGCGACCAGCCGCACCCGGAAGCCGCGGTCCGCGGGCAGGACCAGGTCGGCGCCCCGGCCGAAGAATACCGCGCTGCCCTGGCGGGCGAGCCCGATCAGCGTCTCGCACAGGCGATGGAAGTAGTCGGTCTTGATGAACTTCCGGTCGAAGAAGCCGCGCATCACCTCTTCGGTCCAGCTCAGATCGCGCTGGTCCATGTTGGCGTAGACCTGTTGGCGGACGAAGTCGTCTCCGGCCATGGCCTCCAGGACCTCGCGGTCGAACATCGGCCAGCCGAGCGCCTCGGCCAACCTGGCCGCCACCTCCTCGGCACCGGGCGTGGCGACCCGACGCGAGACGCAGACGAAGTCCTCCACCTCCTGGCGCTTGGGTTCCGGTTTCGCCAGCCTCTGGGAGCGAGACAGCTCCCAGTTGCGCATCTGCCGCTCGACCACGCGGGCCATCGGGTTGCTGCTCATGTCACCCTCCTTATCCTGGAACAACCGCGCGGCGCCGCGACATATTTCCGCCGGGGGCGCCCAGCCTCCGCGCGATCATCCCCCGATCTGCACCAGCTCCCTCTCCTGCAGGCTCTGGGCATCCCCGGCGTCGTCGACGTTGTCGCTGTGGCAGGATGCCTTTTCGCCTTCACCCGCGCCCACCGCTTGCCGCGTCTTGGAGGCCAGGCGATGCACCTCCTCGGGGGAGAGCACGCCGCGCTGCTCCAGGATCTGCCGCTGAGTGGGGGTCAGGGCGTCGCTCAACTTGGGCTTGTCCCAGGCGAAGGCTTGCGTCTTGCCCGAGGCGAACTCGACGATCTCCTTCGAGATCCGCACGCTGCACCAGTCGTGGCCGCACATGGCGCAGAAGTCGGTGTCGACGTCGAGGTCCTCGTCGTGAAAGGCGCGGGCGGTGTCGGTGTCGAAGGCGAGGTCGAAGTGCTCCTGCCAGTTGAGCGCCGCGCGCGCCTTGGTCAGCTCGTCGTCCCAGTTGCGCGTTCCCGGAATCCCAAGGGCGACGTCGGCGGCGTGAGCGGCGATCTTGTAGGCGACGCAGCCCTGCTTGACGTCCTCCTGCTTGGGCAGCCCCAGGTGCTCCTTGGGGGTCACGTAACACAGCATGCTGGCGCCGTGGTAGGCGGCCGCGGTGGCGCCGATCGAGCTGGTGATGTGGTCGTAGCCGGGGAAGACGTCGGTCACCAGTGGGCCGAGCACGTAGAAGGGCGCGCCGTGGCACAGCCGCCGTTCGAGCTTCATGTTGTACTCGATCTGGTCGAAGGGCATGTGGCCCGGGCCCTCGACCATCACCTGAACCCCTTTGGCCCAGGCGCGCTCGGTGAGCTCGGCGATGGTCTCGAGCTCGGCGAGCTGGGCGTCGTCGGTGGCGTCGGAGAGGCCGCCGGGGCGCAGCCCGTCGCCGAGCGAAAAGCTGACGTCGTACTCGCGCATCAGATCGCAGATGTCGTCGAAGATCTCGTACATCGGGTTCTGCTGGCCGTGTACCAGCATCCACTTGGCGAGCAGCGAGCCGCCACGCGAAACGATGCCGATGAGGCGTTTCTCGACGTATTTCAGGTGCTGGCGCAGCACGCCGGCGTGGACCGTGAAGTAGTCGACTCCCTGCTTCGCCTGGTGCTCGAGGGTTCCGAGGATGACGTTGTGGGTCAGATCCTCGATCCGCCGGCCTAGGATCATCGAGTAGAGCGGTACGGTGCCGATCGGCACCGTCGAGTCGCGGAGAATCGCCTCGCGGCAGGCGTCGAGGTCGCCGCCGGTGGAGAGGTCCATCACCGTGTCGGCGCCCCAGCGCACCGCCCATCGCAGTTTGTCGACCTCTTCTTCGGTGCCGGAGCTGACCGGCGAGGCGCCGATGTTGGCGTTGATCTTGGTGCGCGAGGCGCGGCCGATGGCCATCGGGTCGAGCCGGTAGCCCAGGTGAACGGTGTTGGCCGGCACGATCATCCGCCCGGCGGCCACTTCGGCCCGCACCTGCTCGGCCGTCAGGTGCGGCTCGCGGTCGGCCACCCGCCGCATCTCGGGCGTGACCATGCCGAGCCGCGCCTTCTCGAGCTGGGTCACAGCCGAGGCGGCGTCGCGGGGATCGGCCTGGAAGTCGTGGGCTGTTTTCTCGGACGGCGCCGGCATGCCCGGCGTGTCGGGAGAGGAGTAGGTCCTGGGACCGCCGATGTCGGGGGCCAGCGCGAAGCTGCCGGGCGTCGTGCCTTCGCTGACCGAGGTCGGATTGACGGCGCCGCGCAGCGGCACCCTGTGGCGGGCGGTGGGGTTCGACGAATCCATGGGCGAGTCCTCCTCGATCGTGTGAGGGCCCATTCTATCGTGCGCTCAGGGGCAGGTCGCGAAGGCTTTGCTGCCGATGATCGCGGGGCCGGCACGAGGCAGATTCTTAATAGAGGTTAATGGGGAGTGGCCGCTGGGTTGGTATAAAGTCCGGCCGGGAAAGCCATGACAGCGAACCAGGGGAGATGCTCGTGTCGGAAGCGGACGACGGTTCGAAAGCGGGACAAGGCACTGTAGAGCCGGGCACTGTGGGGGCGCCTGCCGAGCTGTCATCGGGCGAGGAGCGCCGCGGAGAGCGCCGCTTCCCGATGGTCGGCATCGAGGTGCTTTATTCGCCCTTCGACGGCAAGGTGCTCCAGAACGCCGGCAAATTGGTGCGCGAGGCCGTCGGATTCGACATCAGCCTATCCGGACTGTCGTTCGACATCAGGGAGCCGATGGAGCCCGGCGAAGAGCTGTTCATCCAGCTCGAGGACCCCGCCGGTGGACATGGCGAGAGGCTCCTGGCCGAGGTGCGCTGGTGCCACAAGGTCGACGACGCCCACTTCCGCATCGGCACCCGGATCAAGGAATCGAAGCCCGGGGAGGCCGGCGGCGCGGTCGGCAAGATGATCTCGAAGGTCGTCGGCGACGGCCCCATGGTGCCGTCGGGCGCCGATTTCCGCTGTCCCGCCTGCGGCAAGCGGACGCGCTTCGCGCTGATCGGGCTGCAGCCGGGTACCTGGGAGCGAGGCGTCTTTCCGCTCTACCAGTGCGGATCCTGCGAGTCGACCCGTTCGATCATCGCCATCCTGAGCTACAATCGAAGCGGCTTCTGATCTGTTCGGGCCTTTCTGCTCGGCGGAGCGGTGACGCCGTCGCCTCGAGGGTCAGGCCGGGAGCCAGCGCTCCAGCACCGCGCAGAGATTGTCTTGATGAAACGGCTTCGCGAGGTAGTCGTTCATGCCCGCTGCCAGGCACCTCTCGCGGTCGCCGTGGAGCACGTGGGCGGTGAGCGCCACGACCGGCAGCCGGCGCCCGCCGAGTTGCCGGCGGAGGCGGCGGGTGGCCTCGTAGCCGTCGAGCTCGGGCATCTGGCAATCCATCAGCACCAGGTCATAGCTGTTGCGGGCGATCGCCTCCAGCGCCTCGACGCCGTTGTCGGCGACGTCGACGTTGTAGCCCAGCAGCTCGAGGTGCTTGCGCGCGATGAGCTGGTTGATCGGATTGTCCTCGGTCACCAGAATGCGGTGACCGGCGCGGGACTCGTCTCCCCTGATGTCACACCCTCGTGGTTCGGTTCGTGAGATCATGGTTGCACTCCGCTTGGAGCCGGCCCATGGTGGCCGGATCGACTCCGGTTCGATGTCCGATGCCCGGACTGTAGACGGGCGACGTTACGGCCGACATTACGTTTCTCGAACCACCTGGACTCAGGAGGGAAATCGCGCGTGCGTATCGCTTCTTGGAACATCAACGGCATCCGGGCCTGTGCCCGCAAGGGTCTCGGCGAATGGCTCGACGGCTGCGAAGCCGGCATCGTCGCCGTGCAGGAGGTGCGGGCCAGGCTGGAGCAGGTGCCGGAGGATCTGCGCGACCGCAACGGCTGGCACCTGGACCTGGTGTCCGCGGAGCGCCCCGGCTACAGCGGCGTGGCGCTCTTCGCCAGACGCGCGCCCGACTCCGTCCGTTCCGAAATCGGCGAGCCCGAGGTCGACCGCGAGGGTCGTCTGCAGATCGCGCGTTTCGGTAGCCTGCGGCTGGTGAACGCCTACTTCCCGAACGGCAACGGCAAGAATCGCGATCTCAGCCGCATTCCCTACAAGCTCGACTTCTACTGCCGGCTCTACGACGAGCTGGAGGAGTCGAAGCAGCGAGGCGAGCGGATCCTGGTGATGGGCGACTTCAACACCGCGCACCGGGAGATCGACCTGGCGCGTCCCAAACAGAACCGAGAGACCAGCGGCTTTCGTACCGAGGAACGCGAGGAGCTCGATCGCTGGCTCCGGCACGGCTGGGTCGACACGTTCCGCCTCTTCTGTGAAGAAGGCGGCCATTACACCTGGTGGTCTCAGCGATTCGGGGTTCGCGAGCGCAACATCGGTTGGCGGATCGACTATATTCTGGCTTCACCGGGGGCGGTGCCCTTCGTCCGCAGCGCGGCGATTCACCCGGAAGTGACGGGTTCGGATCATTGTCCGCTCAGCGTCGAGGTCGACGAAGGTATCTTCGAGGCCCGTCCCGACAGCACGTAGCAAGACATCTCGCCCGAAGGAGGCAATGGCCATATGAACTATCCGATCGAACGGGTCGCGGTGATCGGTGCCGGCACCATGGGCGCGGCGATCGCGGCGCACGTGGCCAACGCCGGCCTGCCGGTGCTGCTGCTCGACATCGTTCCCCGGGAGCTGACCCCGGCGGAAGAGAAGAAGGGGCTGACCCTGGAGCACCCCGCGGTGCGCAACCGTCTGGTTCAAGAGGGACTGAAGCGCACCCTAAAGATCAAGCCGGCGTCGTTCATGAGCCGGGCGGCGCGCAAGCTGGTGACGGTGGGCAACCTGGAGGACGACCTGGGGCGCCTCGCTGACGTCGACTGGATCGTCGAGGCGGTGGTCGAGAAGCTCGAGATCAAGCGCGATCTGATGGCGCGGATCGACGCCGTGCGCGGCGAAGGCACGCTGGTGACCACTAACACCTCCGGCCTGCCGATCGCCTCGATCGCCGAAGGCCTCTCGGACGACTTCCGGCGGCATTTCTTCGGCACCCACTTCTTCAATCCGCCGCGTTACATGAAGCTGCTCGAGATCATCCGTGGTGACGAGGCGGATCCCCTGGCGGTCTCGGCGCTGGCCGAGCTCGCCAACCGTCAGCTCGGCAAGGGCGTGGTCTTTACCCGGGACACCCCCAACTTCATCGGCAACCGGATCCTGTCGATCCACGGCTCCCACGTGATCGACTACGCGCTCGAGAACGACTACCGCTTCGAGGAGGTCGACGCCGTCACCGGTCCGCTCATCGGGCGCCCCAAGACCGCCACCTTTCGCTTGCAGGACCTGGTCGGCATCGACGTCGCCGCCTACGTCGGCCAAAACCTCCACGGGCTGATCCCCGACGACGAGCACCGCTACGTGCTGCGCTCGCCGCGCGTGGAGAAGCTGATCGGCGCCCTGATCGAGAACGGCCGCCTGGGCAACAAGAGTCGCGCCGGTTTCTATCGCAAGAGCAAGGGACCGGGCGGCAAGCCGGTCTTCGAGGTGCTCGACCGCGAAACTCTGGAATACGAGCCGCAGCAGAAGGTGGAGCTCGAGGCGCTGGCCGAGGTCGGACGGATTCCGGATGTCGGCGAGCGTCTGCGCGCTCTCTTCGACGAGCGCTTCGCCGAGGACCGAGGCGCCCGCCTGGCCTGGGCCGCCACCAGCCAGCTCCTGGGCTACTCGGCGGCGGTGGCCGAGGAAATCGCCTACGACATCATGAGCATCGACAACGCGGTGCGCTGGGGCTTCGGCTACGAGCTCGGGCCGTTCGAGCTGTGGGACCGGCTGGGAGTCGCCGACACCGTGGAGCGCATGGAAGAGGGCGGTTTCGAGGTCGCCGAGTGGGTCAAGGAGATGCTGTTCGCCGAGATCGAGACCTTCTATCGGGTCGAAGATGGCGAGGTCACCGGCTACTACGACTGGGCGACCAAGAGCTACGCCGACATCCACATCGAAGAGCACGAGATCGAGGTCGACTCCCTGCGTCGCGACGCCGAGCCGGTGGCGAGCAATCGCTCCGCCAGCTTGCACGACATGGGTGACGGCGTGCTGCTGCTCGAGTTCCACTCCAAGATGAACGCCATTGACGACGGCCTCGTGGCCATGATGGTCGAGGCCCGCGAGCAGCTAGACAGCGATGCCTACTACGGCCTGGTGATCGGCAACGACGGCCCCAATTTCTCGGTCGGCGCCAATCTGAAGCAGGTCGGCGAGGCCGCGCTGGCGGGTAACTTCGAGGGCATCAAGCAGGCTTCGGGCGCGCTTCAGGGTGCGCTCCAGGAGCTGCGCTACGGCTCCAAGCCGGTGGTGGCCGCCGTCCACGGCATGGCGCTCGGCGGCGGCGCCGAGATCGTGCTGGGTGTCTCGCGCGTCGTCGCCCACTCCGAAAGCTACATCGGCCTGGTGGAGGCCGGCGTCGGCCTGCTGCCCGCCGGTGGCGGGCTCAAGGAACTGGTGCGGCGGATCGTCTCGCCGGTGATGGAGCTGAAGGAGGGCGATCCTCTGCCCCTTGCCCAGAAGGTGCTCGAGACCGTCGCCATGGCCAAGACCTCGACCAGCGCCGCCGAGGCCCGCGAGATGGGTTTTCTGGGCACGCACGACCGCATCGTGATGAACCGGGCTCACCTGCTCTACGAGGCCAAGCAGGAGGTGCTGCAGATGGGGGCCGACGGCTACCTGGCGCCACCACCGGCGGCGGTCTACGCAGGCGGCCGCGATCTGCTGGCGGCGCTCGAGGTGATGGTGTGGTCGCTCCAGCAGGCCGGCTACGCCAGCGAGCACGACGCCCTGGTGGCGCGCAAGATCGCCTTCGTCATCGCCGGCGGCGACGTCTCGTCGCCGGCCTGGGCAAGCGAAGAGTACTTTCTCGAGCTCGAGCGCGAAGCGTTCGCCGAGCTCGTTTCCACGGAAAAAACACAGGCGCGCATCCGGCACATGCTGGAGACCGGCAAGCCGTTACGGAACTAGCAGAGAATCCCCCTCCATCTCCCCCGTCTCAAAGGGAGCAGGGGCAAAGGGGGAGGGTCAAAGGAGACCGATCATGACCGAAGCCGTCATCGTGAGCGCCGCGCGCACCGCCGTGGGGCGGGCGAACAAGGGAACGCTGGCCGACTACCGGCCGGAAGACATGGGGGCCGCCGCCGTCGCCGAGGCCCTCCGCCGCGCCGAGGGGCTGGACCCGGCCGACATCGACGACCTGATCATGGGCTGTGCCATGCCGGAAGGTTCGCAGGGCCTCAACATGGCACGGATCATCGCCCTGCGCGCCGGGCTGCCGAACGAGGTCGCGGCCCAGACCGTCAACCGCTTCTGCTCGTCGGGGCTGCAGACCATCGCCCTGGGGGCGCAGCAGATCATGGCCGGCATGGGAGACGTTGTGGTCGCCGGCGGCACCGAGTCGATGAGCGCCGTGCCGATGAGCGGCTTCCATTTCCGTCCCAACCCGTGGATGGTGGAGAACCGGCCCGAGGCCTACATCGGTATGGGCCTGACCGCCGAGAACGTCGCCCGCAAATACGGCATCAGCCGCGAGCAGGCAGACGACTTCTCGGCGCGGTCCCACGAGCGCGCCCTGGCGGCGATCTCAGAGGGCAAGTTCGCGGACGAGATCGTGCCGCTGGAGGTGGAGAAGACCGAGCTTAGTAACGGCGGCCGGGCAACGCGCACGGTCACCTTCTCGGTCGACGAGGGGCCGCGCCCGGGCTCGACGCCGGAAGTGCTGGGCAAGCTGCGGCCGGTGTTCCACGTCAAGGGCACGGTCACGGCCGGCAACAGCTCCCAGATGTCGGACGGCGCGGCCGCCGTGGTGGTGATGTCGCGCGAGAAGGCCGACGAGCTGGGCCTCGCGCCCCTGGTGCGTTTCGTCAGCTTCGCGGTCGGCGGCGTGCCGCCGGAGGTCATGGGCATCGGCCCGGTGGTGGCGATCCCCAAGGCGCTGAAACGCGCCGGTCTCGAGGTCGGCGACATCGACGTCGTGGAGCTCAACGAGGCGTTCGGCTGCCAGGCCGTGGCGGTGATCCAGGAGGCCGGCCTTGATGCCGACAAGGTCAACGTCAACGGCGGCGCCATCGCCCTGGGTCATCCGCTCGGCGCTACCGGCGCCAAGCTCACCACCCAGATCATTCACGAGATGAAGCGTCGCGGCAGCCGCTACGGCATGGTTACCATGTGCATCGGCGGCGGCATGGGCGCGGCCGGGATCTTCGAGAACCTACAGAACTAGCGCAACCGTGCTTCCCGTTCCTCGGGCGGCAGCTCGGCCAGTTCGCGGACGGCGGTGTAGAAGCTCTCGAGATCGCCGCCGTGCTGCTCCAAGAGCGCCTGGAAGCCGGGGACGAAATCGTGGTAGACGCCCACCGAGACCAGGCGGGCGTTGTTGAGCTCGCGCTCGAACCAGCGGTCATAGCCGATCGCGTTCTCGTCCTCGCCCCAGGACGACCGGAGCTGCCGGTAGTCGCGGGCGAGATCGTCGAAGAGCTCGCCCTTGCGCTGACGCTTCCGGTCCGGTGACTCGTCGCCCGTGTACATCTCCTGCAGTCGATCCCGGTAGGAGAGAACGAGCTCCACGAACTTTTCCTCCCTGCGCTTGCCGTCCAGGTAGCCCTCCAGGGTCGCCGGGTCCTGGCCGGTGGCCTCGATCCAGCGCTTCACGCCCTCGATCTCCACCGTCCTTGCGAAAGATTCGTTGAAGCGCGAGTCGTCCTGGACGTAGACGAGCTGGTGCGCCAGCTCGTGGAACAAGAGGCCGGCGAGGTGGACCTCCGGGTAGTCGATCACCGTCGAGAGCACCGGGTCGTCGAACCAGCCGAGGGTGGAGTAGGCGCTGGCGCCGGCGACGTCGACATCCCAACCGTCGCGTGCGAGCCGCCCGGCGAACTTGCGTGCCCGGGCCTCGGAGAAGTAGCCGCGGTAGGACACGCAGCCGGCCACCGGGAAGCACCAGACTTTGGGCGTGACGTCGAGCTCCGGCGCCGCCACGACGTTCCAGACCACGGCCCGCCGCCGGCCGCCATCGGCTTCGGGGGGCAGCTCGACGTAGGAGCGGTAGCTGCCGCCCGGCGGCAGGCCGAGCCGTGCGCTGGCGAACTCGCGGATGTTCTGTACCGCGGCGAGTTGACCGCGAAGGTCTTCCGGCGTGTCCGGGTCCGTCACCAGCCTGGCGATATCCCGTCGCTGGAGCATGATGCGGGCCTGACCGTAGGCCGCCTGGCCGTAGTAGCCGACGGTCGAGCAGCTCAAGAGGAAAGGCAGCATCAGGAGCGGCAGCACCCACCAGAGTAGGCGCCTGCGCTTCGGCTGATCAGAGGTCTCGCGCAATCAGGAGTCTCTCGCCAGACAGTACAGATGTTTCTCGCCCCGCAGGTAGAGCTCGCCGCCGACCGCCGCCGGCGACGCCGAGAACGAGTCGTCGAGCTGATTGCGGGCCAGCACCACGGGCTTCTCCCCACGCTCGACGACCAGGGTCGCGCCGTTGCGGCTGGCGATGTAGACGCGGCCCGCGGCGCCCACCGGCGAGGCGAAGATCATGCCCATGGACGGCAGGCGCACCGGCCCGTACAGCGTCTCGCCGGTGGCGGCGTCGAGGTTGGTGAGGAAGCCCTGGCTGTGCTTGAGGAACATCAGCATGCCGTCGTAGAGCAGGGGCGAGGGCACGTACGGCGTGTCGCGATCGCGCGTCCAGACGATCGCGTCGGTTCCGTTCACTTCGCCCGTGGCCTTCTCGAGCCGGATGGCGAGCATCGCCTGCCAGTCATAGCTGTTGCCGACGAAGACCATGCCGTCCGCCGCCACCGGCGACGCCACGACGTTGCGCGATAGCCCGGCGGCCTGCCAGAGGACTTTTCCCGTGGCCAGATCGTAGGAGCGCACCCGCTTCGTCGCGCTGACGATCACCTGCGCCTTGCCGGCGTTCTCCACGATGAGCGGCGTCGACCAGGAAGTGATCTCGTCGCGCGAGACTCTCCATCGTTCCTTTCCGGTGCGTTTGTCGAGCGCGACGACGAAGGACTCGCCCTGATGATCCCAGTTGACCACCACCGTATCGCCATGAAGCGCCGGCGAGGAGCCCTCGCCGTGGCCGTGACGCGACAGCATGTCGCCGAAGTCCTTGTTCCACACCGGCTCGCCGTCGAGTCCCAGGCAGTGGAGGCCGCGCGAGCCGAAGAAGGCGTAGAGGCGTTCGCCGTCGGTGATTGCCGAGCTCGAGGCCCAGGTGCCGGTCTCGTGGGTGCCCTCGTGCGGCTGCTCGTCGCGCACCGCGCGTTGCCACGAGATCTTGCCGCCCTCGCGATCGACCGCCAGCACGACGAACTTCTGGCGGCGGGAAGCGGGCAGGTTGTGGTGCGCGCCATGGTCGTGCTCTTCCGGGGCCGCGAGGGCCTCGCCATGGGGAATGGCGGTGGTGAGGAAGACGCGGTCGCCCCAGATGATCGGGGTGGAGTGTCCGCTGCCGGGCAGTTCGACCTTCCAGCGGACGTTGTCTTCCTCCGACCACTTCACCGGCGGGTCGGCTCGCGGCGCCACGCCCGTGGCCAGCGGGCCGCGCCACTGCGGCCACTGATCGAGAGGATCGATGGCGGATCCGGCGGTCGTGGGGCTGGCAGCCAGGGCCGCGGTGGACGGCGCCGTGATGGTCAGGAAGACGAGCGTCACAAGCCCGAGCAGATGCTTCATGGAGCCTAGTTTATGGGCTCTGGGGTCGATGTATAGATGATCTGCGATATGCAAGCTGCCGTTCCGCTCCTCGGACCAGACTTCGCTGCTCTATCAAATCGCCCACGAGAACCCGTTTCAGGATCCCGAGGTCACGGCCCGGCTGGGGCTGGGGACTCGGCGATTCCTCGAGAAGTTCCTCGAGAAGTGCCTGGCCAAGGAGCCGGGGGGACGCCGCCGGCAATCGCGACCTGAAGATGATCCAGGTCACGGTGGCCGATGCCCCGGCGACCACCGCCGAGGCGTCGCCGGCAGCCACCGGCGGGGAGGGACCCGCTCGTCCGCGAGCGTCGGGCCCGCCGCGCTTCGCCGACCGTGCCGACGGCACCCTGCTGGATACCCGCGCCGGGCTCACCTGGACCACGAGGCCGAGCGAGAGCGCCCTGGCATGGAAGGCCTCGAAGGGCTACTGTAGAAAGCTCGAGCTCGGCCGCCAGGAAGACTGGATGCTGCCCACCATCGAGGAGCTCGAAGAGCTGCACCGCGCCGGCTCCGGTGCGCCCGGATCGGCGGCGCTGACCTTCCCCGTCAGCCTGGCCTGGAGCGCCAGCAAGAGCGGCTCCGGCAAAGCCTGGGCCTTCGACTTCAGCCAGGGACAGCGCGCCGAGCAGGCCCTCGCGGGAGACGGAGCCACCGTGAAAGCCTTGTGCGTGCGCCGCGACCAACCGCAACGCCGCCCGCAGCTCCAGGGCTTCGAGCCGCCCGATCTCGGAGGTGGCGTCGGCGGCCAGCCTCCACCTCGCGGAGGTGGAGGTGCCCAGCCGCCACCTCGTGGCGGTGGAGGAGGCCAGGGGCCGGGCGGTCCCGGCAACGCCCAGGGCAACTCCCAGGACGGCGGCGGAGGCGGGCAAGGCAGCAAGAAGGGCGGCAAGCCCGGCGGCGGTTGAGCGGCGGTTCCTTCCCAGGCTCAGCAGGGTGGCGGTCGGGATAGGGCGGAGCACGGGCTCCGCCCTATCGAAGTCCCCTACAGATAGAACCGGCACCAGGGTTGAGGCTTCGGCATGGAGAACCTGGCACCCGGCACCATGCCCCAGCAAGTCGGGATCGGCGATGGTTCAGTTGAATTGAACCGCACATGCACAGCAAAGTGCCCAGGTCAGGCCGCTCTCACCGGGTGCGATGGTTTTTGAACAGCTCTGGCTGCCGGAGGCAGCGTTGCACGACACCGTGTTGAAAATGGAGCGCACGATGTATTCCTCCGACAGAACCTGATCTGGGCATGTCCCAGAGCAGTTGTACTGGCTGTTCCCGGTGTCTTTCGTGCAACTCACACTCGTCGTGATCGATGGACCCGGGTCCCCTTGGTCTCCCTGGATACCCTGGACACCCTGGATACCCGGGTCTCCTTTGTCGCCTTTGTCTCCTTTGTCGCCTTTGAGTCCCTGGATACCCTGGATACCCTGGTCTCCTTTGTCTCCCTTGTCGCCCTTGACTCCCTGGACACCCTGGATACCCTGGTCTCCTTTGTCTCCCTTGTCTCCTTTAACTCCCTGGACTCCCTGGATACCCTGGTCTCCTTTGTCTCCCTTGTCGCCTTTGACTCCCTGGACACCCTGGATACCCTGGTCTCCTTTGTCTCCCTTGTCTCCCTTGTCTCCTTTGTCGCCTTTGACTCCCTGGATACCCTGGATACCCTGGTCGCCTTTTTCTCCCTGAGGACCTTGGAGTCCCTGAGGACCACGTGGACCCACTGGACCTCGCGGCCCCCGCGGACCGACCAGCCCCGTCGGATCGCCGACCCATTGCCCGCCGCCATTCACGATGGTGTTGCCGTTGACCTTGATCAGGCCGTGCACGTCGAGGGATGGTTGCATTTCGAACGGCAGAGGCTCTGGGGCTGGTCTCGCAAGCTCCGATTCCGCCGGCCCGATGTCGGAGTCCGTGCCGCCGATCCTGACCGACCCGGCGAAATAGGAGTCCCGCGCGTCGGCCCACCAGCTCGGATTACCGCCAACGCCGATCCTGGCGACGAGGGTGTCCTTACCGGTGTAGAATTTGTGCCCGATCCTCTGCGGGCTCGTCGGGCCCGGGCCGTAGCGGAGGTGGTCGGTTTCGGTGCCGATCGCGTATGGGGAGGTACCTTCTCCTTTACCCGGCCACAGCTGGATCTTGCCCGCGCGGTGCTCGGCGTCGCCTAGCAGCAGATCGCCGCCCCGGATGTCGAGCCGGGTCTGGGGCCCCTCGGTGCCGATGCCGACGTTGCCGTCCGGCAGCCAGGACATCACCTCGAGCCCCATGAACCGGAGCCGGAAGCGATCGTCCGGATCGTCTCCCCACATGATTTCCGACAGGCTCTCGCCGCTGTTGACTCTGAGCTCCATGGAGTCGTCGCCGTCGGTGAGGAGCAACGAGTCCTGCGTCGGTTCGCCGAGCCTCTCCTTGCTCGGTTCGGTGCTCGTGACGCCCGTGTCGGGCTGCTCCCTCTGCCCCCACGCCGGGGCGGCGACTCGCAGTGCTGCGATCATCATGATCGCCAGGATGATGGTTGCTTTTCTCATGATCTTGCTCCCAAATCTGAGTTAGAGGATTCTGGACATGCTCGGCTCTACCGCAAAGGCGGTGCCAGAGAAGCTCTCCCGAAGCGAAGTGAGACGCCGGTCTCGGGTTGAGGCAGAGCCTGCGGGCGTTTCCGCCGGTTCTGGAGATCCCGCCGGCAGTGGCCGTTCGAAGATCGCCTGCGCACAGTGTGCGTGTTGCCGCGCACTCGTGCGTGTTGCCGCGCACTCGTGCGCGCTACCGCGCACTCTGTGGCCGGAAAGGGCGGCGATGAGGCACGGGCGGTGGCGGTCGACGAGCTCACCGGCCGGGCCTGGATCTTCGGCGACGAAACCCTGCGCGCGATCGATTTCGACGGCCTGCCGGTGGTGAGCGCGCCGCTCGCCGGAGTGGGCGGCGGCGCCCGCCACCCTGCCGGTGGACGATCCCGCCGGCCCGCAGGCGATCGCCGCCGACCGCCAGCGCAGGTGCTCGCCGCGGGCGATGAAGACCACCCGCTCGCCGGCCCGGGCCAGACGGGCACCGAAGTAGCCGCCGACTCCTCCGGCGCCGACGACGGCGATGCGCAGGGGCGACATGACTGCGGGAGTATGGCTCCGTCGGCCTGGTCGGAGTCCTGTGTGGACAGCCCGACCTACCGCTACCCCTACGGCAGAGTCACGGTCGACTTGCCGCCAGGTGGTCGCGGATCCAAGCGCCCAGCTCCTCCTCGGAGAGCCGACCCTCGGCGAGCCGGAGGAATGTCGAGTACTTCTCCTCCTGGGAGGCGACGAAGTCGGAGCCGTTCAGCCGGAGAAAGGTTCGGCAGACGACGTAGGCCGTGCGCTTGTTGCCGTCGACGAACGGATGATTGCGGGCGATGCCGAAGGCGTACGAGGCGGCCAGCGCCGCCAGGTCGGGCTCTGATTCGGAGTAGGCGAGGAGGTTCTTCGGCCTGGCGAGGGCCGAATCCAAGAGGCCCTGATCCCGGATGCCTTCACCGCCACCGTGCTCGCTCAGTTGCCGCCAGTGAATGGCGAGTACCACCGGATCCTCGATCCAGACCGGCTCTCCCATTTACTCGGCCAGCTTGCGCAAGACGTCGCGGTCTTCGCGCATCACTTTCTCAGCGGCTTCCATCTGCGTGGCGAAGTCGGGATCGTAGGGCGTCAGCTCGATTCCTCTCGGCGTTTCGACGAAATAGAGCCGGTCGCCTTTGTCCACACGCAGGCGCTGCAAGATCTCTCGCGGCAGGATGACGCCGGTCGAGTTGCCGATGGCGGTGAGCTTGAGGGCTTTCATTCACGAACCTCCGAACTCGATCTTATAACAGAAGTTATAACTCGATTCGTCCGGAGAACAAGCCGCGGCGGAATAGTAGGTGGGCCTCGCCTGTTGTCCCTGCCGATGCCCAAGCTCCGCATCCCCCTCTACCTGGCTCTGGTGCTCCTCTGCGTGTCGCTGACCGGCGACCTGGACGCCCATGGGGCGGTCACGAGCGCGGACGGCAGCTGGTGTCAGCCGGCGCGAGTCCCCGAAGGCGGCTTCTCCGGCGGCCTCCTGCTCGAGATCGCCGAGCCGGTGGGCATTGGCAACCAGGCGGATCACTCGGCCGCGGCGGTGCTCGACGCGGCCGCTCTCAGGAGCCCCCACGGCGATTCGGGCTCCCGCGCCCAGGGCGTAGCGGCGGCGCCGCCGGCTCCCTCCACACCTCTCTATCTCAGTCACTGCGTCTTTCTCTGTTGAGCGTCCCCCGGGGCACCGAGGCCCCGGCGCGCTGACGAGACCGAAGAGCCGCGCGGCTCTTCCCGACGCACGAACAACCGGCTCGCGCGCCGTTCAGGCGCGTGGACGCCCATGGACCCGCGGGAATCGCGGGCAAGGAGACTGAGAATGAGAAAGAACAATCGAACGAGTTTCGTCCTGATCCTGATCGCGGCGCTGTTCGCGATCTCCCTGTTTCTGCCGCTCGCCCGCGGTACCTCACCGATCGAATTCGGGCTCGACCTGTCGGGCGGCGTGACCGTCACCTACCGTCCCGACTTCTCGACCCGCCTCGACAGCCACGCCGAAACGCCTGACGCCGAGCTGCTGGCGCTCGCCAAGGAGACGCTGGCCAGCCGGCTCTACCGCTCCCTGAGCACGGTGCCCGACGTGGTGGTGCGCGGCGACGAGACGATCGTGGTCTCGATTCCGGGCGTCGAGAACCATCGCGAGGTGCTGGAGCTGATGGGCGAGACCTACCGCCTCACCCTGCGTCTGGTGTCCGCCTCCCATGACGCCGGGGTGACGGGGCAGGAGCTGTTTCGCTACGGCGACCGTTATCTCGAGCTCGAGCCGGCGGAGCTCTCCGGCGACATGCTGGACGAGCGCTACATCCAGGTCGAGACTGGGCCGACAGGGGAGCTCGACCCGGGCGCCGACAGGCCGCGGGTCAGCTTCCGCTTCCGGCCGCCGCACGACGAGGCATTCGCCGCCTTCACCGGCGAGCACGTGGGTCGCGAGCTGGCGATCCTGCTCGACGACGAGGTCGAGTGGTCGGGAAGGATCGAGAGCGCGATTCAAGGCAGCGGCGTGCTGCGCGGCAGCTACACGCTGGAAGAGGCGACCGACGTCGCCAGGCTGCTGCGCTCCGGATCGCTACCCGTCTCGCTCGAAGTCGAGAGCGTCAGCGGCATCGGACCGAGTCTGGGGCAGGAGGTGCGGGAGCTGGGCTTCACGGCCCTGGCGCTGTCCATGGCGATGCTGGTCGCCGTGCTGCTCGCCGCCTATTTGCACCGGACGTGGTTTCTGATCGCCGGGGTGGCGTCGCTCTTCTTCCTGCTGCTCGCCATCTCGGGGACGGTGGCCATCTTCGGTCTGACGCTCGACATGGCGGGCATCGCCGGCCTGGTGCTGTCGGTGGGCATGGGCATGGACGCCTTCCTGCTGATCTTCGAGGCGCTGGAGAGGAAGCTGGGGGCGTTCACGCCCGAGCAGCTGAGCCAGCATCACGACCGCATCGTGCGCGGGCTGTACTCCTTTGCCCAGGAGGGCAGGGTGCTGTTCCACGCCAACGCCACCACCGCGGTGGTGTTGATGCTGCTGTTGACCGGCGAGCGGCTGCGGTCGTTCGCGCTGTTCCTGTTCGCCGGCATCTTCGCCTCGGTGCTGACCATCTTCGCCACGCGCGAGATCCTGAAGCGGACCCACGGCCTGCTGCCCGATTCCGGGGTGGATCTGCTCGGCTGGTTGCGTCATCGAAGTCCCGGGATCTTCCGCTTCCGGCGTCTGTACTTCGCGCTGGTGGCGATCGGCCTGGTGGTCACCGGCGCGCTGGTCCTGGCCGGCGGCCCGGCGGAGCCCGTCTTCGAGCTCGGCGCCGACTTCGAAGAGGGCACACAGGCGATCGTGGAGAGCCCGAGCGAGGAGCGGCTCGCCGCGGCGCTGGCGCGGTTGGAGGAGCGGCTGCCGGGTATCGAGATCCGACGACAGAGCCTGGGCGCGCCGGAGGACGGGCGGGCGCTGATCACCGTCGGGACTCCGCTAGGTGGCGGGCAGCAGGGCGGGATCGACTGGCAGATACCCGCGGTTCAGGCCGAGGGTTCCGGGCCGATCAGCGCCGGCGAGCTGTCGCGTTTGCTGGCCGCGGAGTCGGTCGAGCTGAAGAGCGTCAGCTCGATCGACAGCCGGGTGTCGGGCCAGCGGCTGGTGCGTAGCCTGTCGGTGTTCGTGCTCTCCTTCTTCCTGCTGGCGCTCTACTTCGTGGTGCTCCAGGGGCCGATCAACGGCGCTCTGGCGGCGCGTGCGGCGCGTCCACTGCGGCCGGGTTCGCGCTTGCTGATCTTCACCGGCATCCTGCTGGCGGTCATCGTCGACGTCGGGGTGGTCCTGGCGGTGCTGTCGGCGTTCCGCATCGAGGTCGGGCTGCCGGTGGTGGCGGCGATCCTGACGGTAGTCGGCTACTCGGTGAACGACTCGGTGGTGCTGTGGAGCCACGTGCGGGGCCGCCACCAGGCGGCGAAGAGGAGCGCCTCGGCGCTGGAGTTGGTGACCGCCGGCGTCGACGGCATCCTCAGCCGGGCGCTGCTCACCAGCCTGTCCACCATGGTGCCGGCGCTGGCGATCCTGATCGTCGGGCTGCGGCCGCTCGAAGGTTTCGCCTGGGTGATGATCGCCGGCACCCTGGCGGGGACCCTGTCGTCGATCTTCGTCGTCGGCTCGTTCGCGGTGCGGGCGCTCGAGCGGGAGACGCGGGCGACGGTGCCGTCGGCAAGCCGCAGGCCTGGGTTTGTGGGGCGCTAGGTCTGCCTCAACATCTTGGTGGGATCGATCCGGGTACTACGCCGCGCCGTCAGGTAGTTGGCCAGCGTGCAGGTCGCGACGAGCGCCAAAGCCGCGACCAGGAAAACGCCGGCATCGGTGGTGCTGACCTCGAAGAGCATCGCGACGAGGAAGCGGCTGAGAGCCAGGCTCGCCGCCCCCCCTGCCACCACGCCCAGAAACACCACCCACGTCCCTCTACGCATGATCAGGCTGAGGACGTCGCTGTCTTTGGCGCCCAGCGCCCTGCGCACCCCGATCTCTTGTTGACGGCGGTTGACCGAGAACGCGGTGGCGCTGGCGAGCCCGGTCACCGCGAGCAGAAGTGCGAGGCCCGCGAACAGGCTGACCAGAAGGCTGGCCAGACGCTGTGGCGCGAGATCGCGGGCCACCATCTCTTCCATGGTACGGATTCCGTAGACCGGTTGGAGAGGATCCACCTCCGCCACCAGGTTGCGCACTGGCGTCACGATGCCGTTCGCATCACCGGCGACACGAACCACCAGGCTCATGTAGGGGAACGGGCGCTGACGATGAGGCTCGTAGATCGCCGGCCCGGCGTCGGCGTCCAGCCCATAGTGCTTCTCATCGCCGACGACTCCGATGATTGTCAACCAGGGCCGGTCTTCCCCCGGTCTTCGGACCCGCCGGCCGACGGGACTCTGATCCGGGAAGAAGTGACGCGCCAGCGACTCGTTGATCAAGATCACCCGCGGAGCCTCGGCGTCGTCGCTGTCGGTCGGGAATCGGCCATCGAGCAGGGGGATGCCCATCGTCTCCAGGTAGTGACTGATCACTTTGTGGCCGACTTCGAGCTCATCCTCCGGTTCCGGCTCCGGCAAGCCCTCGACCCGGAGGCCGTGCGTCCACCATCCGCCGGAAAGCGGCAGCGCCACGGTCGAGCCTGCCGAGACCACGCCGGGGAGGGCACGGATCCGGCTCAATACCTCGTCATAGAATTGCACCACCGCATGGTCTTCTCGGTATTTCGGGCCGGTGATCGAAAGGCTCATGGTGAGCAGGTTCTCGGTGTCGAAGCCCGGTTCCGTCGTGCTCAAGCGCCAGAAGCTCTTGGCTAGGAGCCCGGCCGCGACCACCACCATCAGCGACAGCGCCACCTCGACGACGACCAGGAGAGCGCCGGTCCGATAACGGCGCCGACGCGGCGCGGCGCTCAGGCCTCCGGCCTGGATCGCCTCGGCCGGCTGCCGGCGCGCCGCCAGCAGCGCCGACGACCCGGCGGCGATGAGCCCCGACAGCAACGAGACGGCCAGGGCGAAGGCGAGCACGCGGCCGTCCAGGGTCACCTCGTCGAGGCGCGGCACGTCCGTCGGCGGGATCAATCCGGTGAGCAAAGTGATTCCCCAGCGGGCCACCAGCACGCCAAGGGCGCCGCCGGCCAGCGCCAGGAGCAGGCTTTCGGTCACCGCCCCCCGCAGCAGTCGCAGCCTGCCGGCTCCCAGTGCGGCGCGCAGCGCGTACTCCTGGACGCGCGCCTCACCGCGCGCCGTGAGCAGGCCGGCGATATTGAGACAGGCCACCAGCAGGACGCAGCCGACCACCGCAAGGAGCACCAGCAACTTCGCGCGACTGTCGCCGACCACACTCTCGTGCAGCGACTCGACACCCACACTCCAACCTTCGTTACTGTCGGGATACTGCTGGGCAAGCCGGGCCGAGATCGTCGCCATCTCGGCCCGCGCCTGGGCCAGGGTGAGCGAGGGCCGCAGGCGCCCGATCACCCGCAGGGAGCGCTGTGAGCGGTTGGCGGCGTCTTCGGGCGTCCAGCTCACTCGGTACCAGAGCTCCGCTTGTGGATTCGGGAACCGGAAGTCGGGAGGCATCACCCCGGCGACGGGGCGCGTTTGACCATCGACCGTGATCGTCTTGCCGGCGATCTCCGAGTCACCGCCGTATCGGCGTTGCCAGAGTCGGTGGCTGAGCACGACCTCCGGCTCGGTGCCTTCGAAGCTCTGGACGTCGAACGCCCGCCCGAGCGCGGCCTTGGCTCGCAAAACGGCAAACAGGTTGGCGCTGACCAGGGCGCCAGGCACCCGTTCAGCGCCGGCATCGCCGGTGAGGTTGAAATACCACCTCACGTGGGCGGCCAGGTCCTCGAACGATGTCGCCTGCTCCCGTATGTCGAAGAAGTTGGCGTCGGCGACGTGTTTCCCCTCGGTCTGTCCGGGAGGGATCTCCCACACCTCCACCAGCTGCTCCGCCCGGTCGAACGGTAGCGGACGCAGCAATACCCCGTTGACGAGGCTGAAGATCGTCGTGGTGACACCGATCGCCAACGCCAGGATCAGCAAAACTCCGGCCGTGAAAGCCGGAGTCTTCAGCGCCAGACGGAACGCGTGGCGGAGGTCTGAGTACATTTACTCCTCAGTTCGGCGTAGACGAGCCGATGACTCTCAGCAGACGCCTTTCACGCGAGTCCCTTCCGACGAGAAGCTTCGATGGCCCGGGAAGGGCCATCGAAACCTCATGCCAGAGCAACTACTTGTCGGCAGCAGCGACCCGAGTACCGTAGCTGAACGAGGCGCGTCCTTCGAACGGTTCGCCTTCGGCGGTGAAACCGCGGACCACGGCATCGTGAACGACGCCCTGGTCGTCACCGAAACCGGTGTCGTGGGTCCCGAGCTGGCACCTCAGGTCGCGGATGCCGTCGTTGTTGACATCGTTGCCGACACAGGTGCTCAGCGCCACCTCGGTGCCGGTGGGCCCGAAGGTCAGATGCTCGCGGTCGACCTGCTCGAGCGCGTCGAAAGCCTCGGTCGAGAGCACTGTCACGGCAACCTCCTCGGAGGTGGAATCCTCGTCCGGCGGCACGACCTCGAGGGAGACCTCGTCAGGCCAGCCGATCGTGAACTGGGCGTTGGCCTCCACCACCATGGCTACATAATCGGGGAACGGTGCCTTTTTCATCCGTTTCGCCGTTCCCATGGTGGGCTCGAGACCGAAGCTGCGGCCGATGCGGACCGTTACCGGGATACCGGAATCGGTCTCGCCGTAGAGCACCGTATTGTTCAGCTCCATGGAGGTGGTGGCCTTCTTGTCGCCATCGCCGAAACGAGTCACCTGGGTCGGCCCGGTGGCGTGGAACTTGATGAAGGCGTCGACCCCGGTGTCATCGTCCTTCAGAGCGATCGTGAGGTCGAGGGTCGTGTCGGGGAGCACGTCCAGACCCTGCTGGAAGCAGGTGTCCACATCCGGCACCTGACCCGACTCGGCGCACGTGAGGTGGGCGTGCCGGCTCTCGACGATCTGGCCGATCTTGCCGCCGGTGTTCGCATCGTAGAGATCGACTGCTTGCGAGTAGTTGTGGGCATTCACCACCACGCTGAGGCCCGCGCAGGGCGGGCATCCGGGCAGCACACCCTGCAGCTTGCCGCCGTGGGTCTTGAGCTCGATCCGCTCCTGGAGCGGGCGGGGGAGAGCTTCGGCGCTGAGCATCGTCGGGATGACGAGCAGCAGCACCGTGGCGGCGGCCGCGATTACAAAGGGGTTCTTCTGGAGCTTCATGGATGACCTCCTGGTTCCGGTGCGTAGACACGAAATATATGGACGCATTAGCATAATACTCTTCTTGGCCAAAAGAGTCAATCTTCCTGACCAAGAAAATCTAACATTGCACGTCGCGCAAACAAGGATACGATCTTGCAATCGTGGCCATGATCCTGAAGACAGATCGCGGGCTCCGGCTCTCCGGATGGACTCCGGCGAAGCTCTTGGAGCGGATGATGGCGTCTTTGCCGGCGGCTTCGCTGGCGCGCCCGCGCCGCACCCTCCTGTTCGCCGTGGCGCTGGTCGCGGCGGCTGTCCCGGGTATCCTCCGGCTGGAGCTGCGTACCGACGGCCACGCTCTGGTGCCACCCGACAGCCCCGCCGTGCGCTTCGACGCCGAGGTCCGCCAGCATTTCGAGCTGAGGGACCCGATCGTGGTGTCGGTCGAGAGCTCGCGACCGGAGGGCATTTTCGAGCTGGGGGTGCTGCGCCGGGTGCGCGAGCTCAGCGAACGGCTCGCCGGCCTCGAGGGGATAGAGGCCGGGCAGGTCATGAGTCTGGCCACCGAGACCCGCAACCGGGTCTACCCGGGGAGCCTCCACTTTCGGCCCTTCCTCGATCCGTTGCCGGACACCGAGGAGCTGATGGCGCAGCTCCGCTCCGACGTCGACGAGATCACCGTCCTCACCGGCACCCTGGTTTCCGCCGATCGGCGAGCCACCGCGATCCTCGTCGGGGTCCCGGCGTCGGATGGCGCAGAGCCCGGCCCCGGGATCGACCGTATCGAGCTCTATCGTCGCATCGAGGCAGAGGCGGAGCAGTTCGCTGGCGACGGCCTGGCCATCTCGGTGGTGGGGGCGCCAGTGGCCGAGGCGCTGCTCGGCTTCCACATCCTCGAGGATCTCGTCTTGCTGCTGCCGCTGTCGATCACGATCATCGCGCTGGTTCTCTGGCTCGGCTGCCGGCGCTCCTGGGGAGTCCTGCTCGGCCTGCTCGAGATCGGCGCTTGCCTGGGGTTCACGTTCGGCCTGATGGGATGGCTGGGGGTACCCGTCTACCTTCCCACCGCGGTGTTGCCGGTCATCCTGGTGACGATCGGGTTGGCGGACGAAATCCACATCTTCTGGTGTCATCAGCGGGAGCTGGCGATGCCCGGAGCCCGCCCGACCGCCGCGATCCGCGCCACGATGAAGAAGATGAGCCGCCCCGTGGTGTTCACCTCGCTCACCACCAGTGTCGGCTTCCTTTCGTTCCTGGCCTCGCCGCTCGTCGCGGTGCGCGCTTTCGGTGCCTTTGCGGCGGTAGGCATTCTTTTTTGCATGGTGTGGTCGCTGACCTCGATTCCGGCCTCCCTGGCCCTGTTGCCGGCGCGTTGGCTGCGCCGGCCTGTTCCGGCGGCTGCGAAGCCCGGCTGGACCCAGCGGATCCTGAGGCCCCTGCTGGCGCGGTGGGGGACTGTTCTGGGGGTGATCGCGACGACCGCGCTGGTCGCCGGCATCGGTGTGAGGTACGTCTATGTTCAGGATAGCTGGATCGACGGCTTTGCTCCCGACAGCCGCTTCCGGCGCGACATGGACCGCTTCAACGCGTCTTTCCACGGCTCGCACCTCCTCCTGGCGCATTTGACCTTCGAGCCTCCCGAAGAGGAGATCCCCGAGGATCCCTTCGGCCTGCGCGGCCCGCTGCTCTCGCCGCCCGCGCTGGCCGCCGTCGGCGAGCTCGAAGAGAGCATCGCCGGTCTGCCAGGCGTCGGCGGCGTGCTCGGCCTCCGGCAGCACTTCTCCGCCATCGAGAACGTGTGGCGAGCGCGAGTCGACGAGCAGGGGCTGATGGAACACCCCCGGGGGATCGCCAAGCTGGTCAAGCGCTTCGAGTTCGGTCGCGGTCTCCAGCGCCGCAGGCAGGTCGTCGACGACGAGCTGCGGCGCACGGTGATCACGGTGTTCTTGAAGAACGCCAATTACCGGGACACGGCGGCGCTGACGCAGGAGATCCGCCGCCTCGCTTCGCGCCACCTGGCTCCGGTTCACGGGCGGCTGGAGCTCGCCGGGGACGTGGCGGTGAGCCAGACGATGATCTCCGCCATCGTCGAGACCCAGGTCTTCTCTCTGCTGCTGGCGCTGGCGGGTGCTCTGCTCACTGTCTGGTTGCTCTACCGCTCGTTCACCACCGCGCTTTTGGCCCTGCTGCCGGTTTCGCTCGCCGTCTTGATGACCTTCGGGGCTATCGGCTGGCTCGGCATACCCCTGGGCGTGGCCACCTCGATGTTTTGCGCCATCACCCTGGGGATCGGCGTCGACTACGCCATCCATCTGCTCGAGAGCCACCGCCGCGCCATGGCCGGGGGAGACCGGGAGCCGACGCTCACAGCGGTGGCCGAGACCAGCCCGGCGATCATTGCCGATACCCTGGCGATCTCGCTCGGCTTCGGGTTGCTGGGCTTCTCCCAGGTGCCGGCCAACGCTCGGCTCGGCCTGCTCGTCGCCGTCGCCCTCGGTGCCAGCAGCGTGCTGACCCTGACCGGCCTGGCGGCATTACTCTCCCTGACACCTGCCCGGCCCCAAACCGGAGAAAGCCGATCATGAAGATCTTCCTACGACTGCTCGCCATCTCCCTCCTGCTGACCGGGTGCACCGCGGTCGAGATCCGCGAGGGCGCCCCGACGTCCGGCGTGACCCTGGCGGCTCGAGAGACGCGTCCGCCGGACACGGCGCCGCTCGACGCCGAGATACCGCTCGATCCGGCGCTCCGCCACGGACGGTTCGACAACGGCCTGGCCTGGTACGTCCGCGCCAACCGGAAACCCGAGAAGCGCGCCGAGCTTCGCTTCTTTCTCAACGTCGGCTCACTCCAGGAAGACGACGACCAGCAGGGCCTGGCCCACTTCATGGAGCACATGGCATTCAACGGCTCGCTCAACTTCGAAAAAAAGGAGCTGATCAGCTATCTCGAGACGATCGGCATGCGTTACGGCGCCGACATCAACGCCTACACTTCCTACGACGAAACGGTCCTCATGCTCACGGTACCCACCGACGACAGCGAGGTTCTGGCCAAGGCCTTCCTGATTCTCGAAGACTGGGCCCACAACCTCACCCTGGACGAGCAGGCGATCGACACGGAACGTGGTGTGCTGATCGAGGAGTGGAGAATCCGCCGTGGCGCCGGAGCGAGGCTCGCCGACCAGCAGATCCCCGTGCTGTACCGAAACTCGCGCTACGCCGAGCGCTTGCCCATCGGCAAGAAGGAGGTCCTCGAAAACGCCCCCTACGAAGCCGTGAGACGCTTCTATGGAGACTGGTACCGTCCCGACCTGATGGCGGTGGTGGCGGTGGGCGATTTCGACCCGGACAAGGTCGAGCATCTGATCCGTCGACACTTCGGTGCCATCGGGATGCCCGAGACGGTGCGGCCGCGTGAGATCTGGCCCGTCCCCGGACACCGGGAGACCCTGTGGAGCTTCACGACCGATCCGGAGGTCACCAGGACCTCCGTCTCGGTCTACTACAAGCTGCCCCGGCCGGAAACGGGCACCTTCGGCGACTACCGCAACAGGCTGATCGAAAAGCTCTACAGCAGCATGCTCAACGAACGCCTCGGGGAAATCGCCCGGCTGGCCGATCCGCCCTTTCTCTCCGGCTACTCCGCCACGTACAACCTGGCGCGCTCGCGGTTGGGCCACATCCAGAGCGCCACCGTCGAAGACGGCGGGGTGGAGCGCGGTCTGGAGGCGGTTCTCGTCGAGGCGGAGAGGGTCGATCGGCACGGCTTCACTCCGACCGAGCTCGAGCGCGCCAAACGAGATCTGGAGCGCAACTACCAGCATGCCTACCGCGAGCGTGACAGCCAGCCTTCTTCCGCCTTGGCCGCGGAGTGCGGGCGCAACTTCCTGGAGGGGGAGTCCATGCCCGGCATCGAGATCGAGCTCGAGCTCGTACGACGGTTCCTGCCGACCATCGACCTCGCAGAGGTCAACCGTCTGGCGGAGAGCTGGATCACCGACGAGAACCGCGTGGTCCTGGTCAGCGGTCCGGAAAAGGCAGGGGTTCCCCTGCCCACGAAGGACGACCTGTTGGCGGTCTTCGACTCGATCGGGAAGCACGACATCGCGCCCTGGATCGACGAGGTACGCGACGAACCGTTGGTGGCCGAGGCCCCCGAACCCGGCAAGGTCGTCTCCGAGAAGACTATCGAAGAGGTCGGGGTGACCGAGTGGCGGCTCGCCAATGGGGTACGGGTCGTGCTGAAGCCGACGGATTTCCACAACGACCAGATCCTGCTCATCGGCTCCAGTCCGGGGGGCCATTCCCTGGTCGCCGACGAGGACCACCCCTCGGCGATCGTGGCGACCGACATCATCGCCGAGAGCGGCTTTGGAAGCTTCAGCTCGATCGAGCTCCGGAAGGCACTTGCCGGCAAGGTGGTGGCCGCCAGCGCTTACATTTCGGAGCGCGAAGAGGGTATCCAGGGTAGAGCCGCGTCCGAGGACCTGGAAACCCTCTTCGAGCTGCTTTACCTCTCGTTCACGGCGCCGCGTTTCGATCCGGAGGCCTACCAGTCGCTCAGGACGCGCTGGCAGATCCGGGTCGAGAACCGGCTCAGCCGGCCGGAGACAGTGTGGACCGACCAGATGAGAAGGGCCCAGACCCAGGGACATCGGCGTCGCCGCCCGTTCTCCAAGGAGCTCATCTCGGAGATCGATCCCGAAAAAGCGCTCGCGATCTACCGCGACCGATTCGCCGACGCCACCGACTTCACCTTCGTTCTCGTCGGCAACTTCCAGCTTGCCGAGATTCGGCCCCTGATCGAGACTTGGCTGGGCGGGCTGCCGGCGGCCGGACGCCGGGAAAGCTGGCGCGACGTCGGGGTCGAAATGCCCCAGAAGACGACGCGCGTCGAAGTCTCGAAGGGGCTGGAGCCCAAGAGCCTGGTGCGGTTGTACTTCTACGGTCCGGCCGAGTGGAGCCGCGAAAGCCAGAGCGACATCCAGGCGCTGGCGGAGGTGCTTCTCATCCGACTGCGCGAGGAACTGCGCGAAAAGCTGGGGGTGACGTACGGAGCGTGGGTGCGCGGAGCGCTGAGCCTGCGACCGAAGCAGGAGTACAGCTTCCGGATCGGCTTCGGCTGTGCTCCCGAGGAAGTCGACCATCTCACGGAGGTGCTTTTCGCGGAGCTCAGGTCGATTCAGGAGAACGGCATCGACGAGAGCTATCTCGACAAGGTCAAGGAAGCCGCGCGCCGTCAGCGGGAGGTCGATCTCAAGGAGAACAGCTTCTGGCTGTACGAGCTCAGGAGCTCTTACATCCACGGCCACGATCCGCGCTGGATCCTCGAGCTCGAGGAGTCCTCCCGCGCGGTCACGGTCGAGCGCCTGCGGAGCGCCGCGCGGCTCTTTATCGATGAGGAGCGCTACGTGATCGGGGTCCTCTATCCGGAAGGAGAGTCGGCGGGGTCGCCGTCTGCCGGAAGCGATCTGCCCTGAGATCGAGCACGAGGTCAGCGCCCGCGTCTGCTGGTCGGCCAAGAAGTCGAAAGGGCGAAGCCTTCGAGCTCTTGGGGCGTTACAATCCGCTCCGGTCTCGACGACACCGCCATCCAGAGGATTCCCCATGCCCCGTCGCAAATCTCCGTCCGCAACCGTCCGCCACGACGGCGGCCTGTGTGCCGTCTTCGTGAACAGCGGCAACGCCCGGCGCAAATCGATCTCGACCTACGGCGAGTTGCTGGCCTGGGGGCAGCGCCACGGCGTCCTCGGCGACGCCGACGCCGAGCGCCTGGCGCGGGCGGCTGAGGCGCGGCCGGCGGACGCGGAGGCGGTGGAGCGCCAGACGCGGGAGACGCGGGCGTTGCTCGAGCGGATCCTGCAGGCGCTGGTCGAGCGCCGGACGCCCGCTGCCGACGACATGAAGGCGTTCAACCAGGCCCTGGGCGCGGCGACGGCGAATCGCCGGATGGTACCGGCGGAGAGCGGCTGGCGATGGGGCTGGGGCGACCGCGGCGGCGACGACCTGGACCGCGTGCTGTGGCACGTGCTGATGTCGGCAGCCGAGGTGCTGACCACCAGGTACCACCGCAAGGTGCTGGTCTGCGCGGCGGAGGGCTGCGGCCTGTTCCTGGTCGACCGCCTGCCGGGCCGGCCGCGCAAGTGGTGCCGCCGCTGCGGTATCCGCGCCCGCTCCAAGAAGCGCTATCACTCCAGCGTCAAGCCGGCGCGGAACCGGCGCAGGGCCGCGCAGCGGCGGCGTGTCGCGGAAGACTACCAGCGCCGGGTCGAAGCCAAGCGCGCCGAGGAGGAGGAAGAAGACGTGCAAGACGAGGCCTCGTCGAAGGGGAAGAATCGAAACGTCTTCTGATCGCGCCGTCCGGCTTCTTCAGAGCAGGATAGTGGCCGGGTTTCTCATGAATCGGACGTAGCGTTTCGTGATGATCCCGGATTTTCTCACGCAATGCATGTTGTGAAGAGTGAGATCGGCCGCCGTTCTCACGATATGCGTTTTGTAGAGTAGGAGATCGGCCGCCGTTCTCACGATATGCATTTTGTAGAGTGTGAGATCGGCCGCCGTTCTCACGATGTGCGTTTTTTATAAAGTGAGAACGGCCGGTGTTCTCACTCAATGGCTTTGTCAGATCGTGAGAAATCCCGCGGTTCTCACGAGATGTATCTCGCCGAGAGTGCGAAACCCCGGCATTCGGACGATCCGGGACTCGTAGATCGCTCCCCCGGCCCCGGAGGGGCCGAATCGTAAAGCCCGGGGCTGGCAATGGCGAGGCATAGCGTCGCCGAGCGAGCCCC
>JAAELT010000726.1 GCA_024226315.1 bacterium
AGAAATTGGCTCTTTGAATTTATATAGTTTCTAATTCTATCAAATATAAAATAATTCCATCGAGCCGGATTCAAACCAGCGACCTAAGGATTTCCGTTTCCTCATTGTTGACCTACAGTCCTCCGCTCTACCAACTGAGCTATCGATGGGTTGATTATTACAAAAATTGGCTCTTTGAATTTATATAGTTTCTAATTCTATCAAATATAAAATAATTCCATCGAGCCGAATTCGAACCAGCGACCTACGGATATCCGTTTCTGCAATGTTGACCTACAGTCCTCCGAACTACCAACTAAGCTATTGATGGGTTGATTATAACCGAAATCTGCTCTTTACATTTATATTGTTTCTAATTCTGTCAGATCTAAAATAATTCCATCGAGCCGGATTCGAACCAACGACCTACGGATATCCATTTCTGCAATGTTGACCTACAGTCCTCCGCACTACCAACTAAGCTATTGATGAGTTGGTTATAACAAAATTGGCTCTTTGAATTTATATAGTTTCTAATTCTATCAAATATAAAATAATTCCATCGAAAAGGATTCGAACTAGCGATCAAGGATATCCGTTTCCTCAATGTTGACCTACA